>CAMAVZ010000041.1:0-14117 GCA_945861645.1 Opitutus sp. GAS368
GGCCGCGCCGATCGAGCGACCATTGGTGGCCGGCGTCTCGCCGGAGCCAAGGGCTCGATGCTGGAAGGCGGCGGACTCGAGCCGACGATCGTTAGTTGGCCAGGGGTGATTCCGGCCGGTTCGGTCTCTCGCGACATGGTCGATTCGAGCGACTTCTTTCCGACTTTCGCCGAACTGGCCGGAGCCAAACTGCCCGAAAAAACCATCATCGACGGCCACAGCCTCGCCCCGCAGTGGCGCGGCCAAAAAAGCCAGCCCCGTTCCTGGGCTTTTAACCAACTGGCCCGAAATTGGTACGTTCGCGAAACTGGCTGGAAGCTGAACCAGTCCGGCGAGCTTTACGACATGAGTGACGCGCCCTTCACCGAGAAACTGGTGCCCACCGATACGAAGGATCCCGCCGCGATCGCCTCGCGCACCCGCCTCCAGGCCGCGCTCACCCAGCTTAATCCCGCCGGTGGCATCGTGGACACGGGGGACCCCTCCGGCCGTCATGCCAGCAACGTGAAAAAGCGCGAGTCCAACAAAAAAGAGGACTGAGCATCCACCCGGCCCTACGGCCACCCGCACGCATCATCATCCATAATTCCAGCTTTATGAAAAAAATCCTCTCCCTTCTTCCCTGCCTTTTGGTCGCGGTAATTTGCCCAGCAGCCGAGCCCGCCGCCAAGCGGCCCAACGTCCTCTTCATCGCCGTCGATGACCTGCGCCCCGAATTCGGGGCCTACGGGGCAAGCTACATCAAGAGCCCCAACCTCGATCGCATCGCCCAAGCCGGCATGACGTTTAACCGCGCCTACTGCCAGCAGGCCGTCTGCTCACCCACCCGCTCCAGCCTGATGACGGGCACGCGACCCGACACCACGCAGGTCTGGGACCTCCTTACGCATTTCCGGGCCGCCCTGCCCAACGTCGTCACGCTGGGCCAGCATTTCAAGAACCACGGCTACTTTGTCCAAGGCATGGGCAAAATCTACCACGGCAATCTGGCTGACGATGCCACTTGGTCGGTCCCGTTAACCACGCCCAAGGCCGTGCGCTACGCCCTCCCCGAAAACGTCAAGCTCGACCAGCGGCAGTATGAAATCGAGCCGGACGATGCCGGAAAGTCCGCGGGGAAAGGCAAAGGCAAGGGCAAGAAGATGCCGCCCGCGGAGAAGTCCGCCGACGGCCCGCCCTCGACGGGCCTCAATTCCCGCGGACCTGCCTTCGAGGCCGCCGATGTGCCGGATGACACCTTCCAAGACGGCAAGGTCGCCGATCTCGCCGTCGCGACCCTGCGCGAGATGAGCCAGAAAAAGGAGCCGTTCTTCCTCGCCGTAGGTTTCATCAAACCCCACCTGCCGTTCGTTGCGCCAAAGAAATACTGGGACCTCTATGATCCGGCCGAGATCGAGCTGGCCCCGAACAAGTTCCGCGCCAAGGGCGCCCCAGAATATGCTATCCTGCCGGGCGGTGAATTGCGCAACTACAACGGCATCCCCATTGACTCGGTCCCGGATCCCCTCGCCCGCCAGTTGAAGCACGGCTATTACGCCGCAATCAGCTACATGGACGCGCAACTCGGCAAGGTGCTGGATGAGCTGGACCGCCTCGGCCTGCGCGAGAACACCATCATCGTCCTCTGGGGCGACCATGGTTGGAAACTCGGCGAGCACGATGCCTGGTGCAAACACAGCAATTCCGAGAACGATACGAACACCCCGTTGCTGCTCTCTGCGCCGGGCATGAAGGCCGTCGGAGCCAAGTCAAATGCCTTGGTCGAATTTGTTGATATCTACCCCACGCTAGCGGAACTAGCGGGCCTGCCTTTGCCGGCCCATCTGGAGGGTGTCAGCATGAAACCCCTCCTCGACAACCCCCATCGCGCCTGGAAAACCGCGGCCTTCAGCCAGTATCCCCGCTCGCGCGCCCAGACCAATTCCCCGGACAGCTTGATGGGGTATGCCATGCGCACCGACCGCTATCGCCTCACCGTCTGGGTCGACCGCAAGGACCACTCGAAAATCGATGCCATCGAGCTTTACGATCACCAAAATGACCCGATGGAAAATACGAGCATCGCTAAAGATCCCGCGCACACCGAGCTCGTCGAACGACTCATAGCCCAATGGCGCCGGGGCTGGCAAGGCGCCCAGCCGATTGTGCAGCCTAGCGCGAAAACAAATTCGTAAGCTCCCATGTTTATCACCCGGGCCTGCCGCTTCCTCCTCACCGGCGGATTATTAGTCTGCTCACTCGTCGCGGCCGCGCCGTCAGACGCAGCCAGCGAACTTAGCCGTGCCCGCGCGCCGCGCGTCTACTCATGGGATGCCCTCTCTCTCCTTGAGGCCCGGGCGAGTCTAGCCGGCGGAGCATCCACTCTACAGCCGGCTTTAACTAAGCTAACCGCGGAGGCTGAGCGGGCTTTGAAACTTCGCCCGCCCTCGGTGATGGATAAAAGCCTGCTCCCCGCCAGCGGGGACCAACACGATTATTTTAGCTTTGGCCCCTACTGGTGGCCCGACCCCAGCAAACCGAATGGCTTGCCGTACATCCGGCGCGACGGGGACGTCAATCCCACGAGCAAAAAAAACACCGATGACACCGCCTTCGGCCAAGTGGGCGATGCGATCCAAACCCTAGGGCTAGCCTACTGGTTTACTACGGATGAACGCTACGCACAAAAAGCGGCCCAATTGGCGCGCGTGTGGTTTCTCGACCCAGCCACCCGCATGAATCCGAATCTGCAACACGCTCAGGCCATTCCGGGGATAAATGATGGCCGCGGGATTGGAATTATCGAATCGCGGCACCTCACAACCATCCACGACGCTTTGGCTTTACTGGACGGATCACCCGCTTGGACGGCGGCCGATCGTGCCGCCTTGATCGCGTGGACAACTGCTTTTTATACGTGGCTCACCACCAGCCCCCACGGATTGGATGAACAAGGCGAACGCAATAACCACGGGACTTGGTATGATGCGCAGGCCGCCCATCTCGCTCTGGTTTTGCAGCAGCCTGCTGAGGCCAAGAAAATTTTAACGGCCGGACTCACTCGCCACCTCGCTCACCAAATTCTCCCTGATGGCGCGCAACCCCTCGAACTCGCCCGCACCAATTCGCTCAATTATTCATGCTTCAACTTAGAAGCCCTCTTCAGCTGCGCCCAGCTGGCCCGTCACGTGGCTATTGACTGGCACCATTACACCACCACCGATGGCCGCAGTTTGCGCGCGGCGCTGACCTATCTCGCGCCCTATGTTGACCCGGCTAAACCGTGGGCAAAATCCGACGTGGTTGCGGCTGATCGAACACGCTTAATTCCTTTGCTCCATGCTCATCTGCGCCAGCACCCCGACTCGGAGGTGCGCCCGTATTACGTTAAATTTGCCGCAAACTCCCCCGCCAGTGCTCGTTGGCGGTTGCTGAATAATGCCCCGCTTCCTTTTTCCCCATGATTAACCATCGTTCATTTTCCCTCATTAAAATAGGCTCGGCGTTGACGCTCAGCTTGGTTTTGGCGCAAGCCTCGACGCTAACCGCTGAGAGCGCACCCACCCCGCTGGCCAAGGTAATTCAGCAGACCTTGGCGACGGCTGCGCAACAGTACCAGTGGATGCTCGACCACCAGTCATTTGAAGATAAATTCCCGCGTACGTTCGAAAATAATCAATTCGTTACCGTCGCCCGCAAAGATTGGACGAGTGGCTTTTTTCCGGGGTCGCTCTGGTATTTGTACGAAGCCACGGGCGAGGTCAAATGGCGGGACGTCGCCGCGCGCTTCACCGCGCAACTCGAGCAAATTCAATCTTACCAAGGTTCTCATGATATCGGCTTCATCCTCATGTCGAGCTACGGCCAAGGTTATCGTTTGACTAAAAATCTCGCCTACTTGCCCGTGATTCTAAACGGCGCCGTCGCGCTGAGCTCCCGGTATAACGCCAAAATCGCATCACTCAAATCTTGGGATCGCCCGGCAACCGCCTTCACTTTTCCGGTGATCATCGATAACCTGATGAACCTAGAATTGCTGCTGTGGGCTGCTCGTCATGGTGGTGATCCCGCCGCCCAGACCATCGCCCTCGCTCATGCCGATACTACCTTAAAAAATCATTTCCGCCCCGACGGCAGCTCCGTGCATGTGGTCGACTATGATCCGGTCACCGGAAAAATCATTCGCCGAATCACTCATCAAGGCCTCAGCCACGACTCGAGCTGGGCCCGCGGGCAAGCTTGGGCGCTCTATGGTTACACCATGCTCTATCGCGAAACCCGCGAAGCGCGCTACCTGACTCAGGCCGAGAAAATTGCGGCTTTCATTATGAATCATCCCCGCCTACCGGCGGATAAAATTCCTTACTGGGACTTTGACGCCCCGCGTGAACCGGAACCGATTCGCGATGCCTCCGCTGGAGCCATCATGAGCTCAGCATTTTTTGAACTCGCCGGGTTAACCGCGAGTAAGCAGGCCGCCGGCTCCTACGCCGCGCTGGCCGAAACCCAGCTCCGCAGTCTCGCTTCACCCGCTTATCTCGCGGCGGTGGGTACCAACGGGGGCTTTCTCCTCCAACATGCGACAGGCAATTATCCCCGAAAGAGTGAAATCGATACGCCCCTGAATTACGCCGATTATTATTTCCTGGAAGCTCTCCTTCGCGCGCAGCGTCGTTAGTCGCGCGCAGATAAAAAATTATTTACTGCGTCACGCGCCGGATCTGCTGCGAGCGAGGGGCGCGGACCCGGTGGGACAGCAACCCGTGACGGTCAGCACCATTGCGATGTGGCCAATCAGGCCCAGGCCTCCGGCAACGCGGGACGAAGAGAGGAAAAAAGAAAGTAAAATTGCTCCACCGCATGGAATAATTCCCAAGTTCAGACTTCGAAGTAAAACTTTCCTCAAGGCCCAGCGCAAATATTTGCCCGCTTAAATCTCAATGAGCGAGGCCCAGCTTGCTTAACGATACGGACAAATCCTCGCTCGTCCTCACAGACCGCGCCCGCAATTTTCCTCTCCCATGAGATTACCCCTCGTTGCTTTTTTCACTCTAGGATTGTTGAGCCTTACCGGTTGGAGTGCGGACCGGCTCAACCTCAATTTCAATCCCGATTGGAAGTTCATCCAAGCTGATCCCGCGGGGGCGGCCACTCTCGGTTTCGATGATTCCACCTGGACCACCGTCTCCACGCCGCACACCTACAACGATACCGACACCTTTGATAATTGGTCACTAGCCGGTCATCGCGGTGAACAAGCGCAGTGGAGCGGTCGCACGTGGTATCGAAAAACTTTTGCGGCGCCCGAATCCTGGCAAGGCCGCAAAGTCTTTATCGAATTCGAAGCCGTACGCCAAGTAGCAGAGGTTTATCTTAACGGACATTTGCTCGGCACCGCCAAAGGGGGATTCACTCCGTTTGGTTTCGACCTGACCCCCTACCTAAAAATTGGTGAATCCAACCTACTCGCGGTCATGGCAGACAACCGCTTCATGAAAGACCCGCTCGATCCGAGTATGGCTGCGCAGGCTGCCACTAATGAAAAAACTCACCCCAATCTCGCGCAGCTGTCGAAGCAACTGATGGAGAAAATCCCCGCGACTCTGGCGGAACTGCAGGCCGACCAGATCCCATGGAATAACCCGCACTGGCACCCCGCCCACGGTGGCATTTATCGTAATGTCCGCCTCATCGTCACCGATCCGCTGCACATCACCCTGCCGCTCTACAGTTTTCTCCAGACCGAGGGTCCCTACGCTTACGCCACCGACATCACCGAAAAGTCGGCGCAGGTGAGTCTCACGGTGCCGGTGCGCAATGAACACCCCCGCGCCGTTAACCTCTCAGTCGAAGCCACCGTGCGCGATGCGCGCGGTGAGCCGGTGTTAACATTTTTCGAGACGAAGAGCATCCCAGCGGGATCAGCGCTAAGCTTCAGCTTAACCGGTCGTCTCGCCTCGCCTCACCTCTGGGAGCCCGCCTACCCACATATGTATAGCATTGCGGTGGAATTGCGCGTCGACGGACAGCGGGTTGATGACACTTCCGTTCCGCTCGGAATTAGGGCTATTCGCTGGGATCCCAACGCTGGTCTTTTCGTGAATGGCGCTCACGTAAAACTTCACGGTTGGGGCCAGAAAGCCACCAATGAGTGGCCCGGCCTCGGCGCCGCACTGCCCGATTGGTTACAAGCTTTCACCCTGCAGCTCATGAAAGATGGCGGCGGTAACTTTGTTCGCTGGGGCCATGTCCCCGGTGGACCCGCCCAGATTAGCGCCGGCGACCAGCTCGGCCTCATTGCGGTTCAACCCGGTGGGGACGGTGAAAGCGACACCATCGGCGGCGCCTGGGCCCTCCGCGTGGCTAACCAGCGCGACGTGCTGATCTATTATCGCAACCATCCCTCAATTTTTATCTGGGAAGGCGGTAACCAGAAAGTCTCGCGGGCCCATGCCAAGGAATTACGCGAACTCATGGATCAATATGATCCTCACGGCGGTCGCGCCTTTGCCCACCGCCGCGCCGATGCTATCACGGCCGAATTCATGGACGTCGGCATCGGCACCGAGGGCGGCCGTGAGATCGCCCGCTTGCCGGTGATTGAAGGTGAATACAATCGCGAGGAATCTCCCCGCCGCATCTGGGACCACAACTCCCCCCCTAACTTCGGCTACCCAGAAGCGAAAGGTCAGACCTACCAGCTCACGTCCGAACAATACGCCGTTAATCAAGTGGGCCATTACGTGAAAAAACTCGGGGCGGATAACCATGCCGGCGGGGCCAACTGGATTTTCTCCGACAGCACCAGCGGGGGCCGCGTCGGGGTAGAAGTCGCCCGCACCAGCGGCGAGGTGGACGGCGTTCGCCTGCCCAAGGAGGCCTATTACGTGACGGCGGCGATGTTTCGTGACGACCCGCAGGTACATCTCATCGGCCACTGGTCCTATCCGGCAGGAACGAAAAAAACCATCTACGTCGCCTCGAACGGCGACGACGTTGAGCTGTTCCTCAACGGCCAATCACTCGGTCATGGAAAAATTTCGAACCGCTATCTTTTCACTTTCGCCGATATCGCTTTCGTTCCGGGCGAAATTAAAGCCGTCGCGTCTCGCGCGGGCCAAGTAATCGCCACTGCGACCGAGCACACGGTTGGCGCACCGGTGGCCTTGCGCCTCACCCCGCTGGTTGGACCCGGTGGCGTGATCGCCGATGGCGCCGACGTCGCGCTCTTTGATGTCGAGGCCGTGGACGCCAAGGGTGATCGTGTACCGACTTTCCAGCAGATAGTGGATTTCGACTTCACCGGGCCCGGCACTTGGCGCGGCGGATACAATAGCGGAAAGATTAATTCGACCAACCATACCTCCCTTGACCTAGAGGCCGGGATCAACCGCGTCGCCGTACGCGCCGGTCGCACGCCTGGAAAACTCACCCTCACCGCCCGCAGTGAGGGCCTGAAACCAGCCAGCATCAGCGTCGAGTCGGTGGCCTATGCGGGCGCACTGCCGACTGTACCCGCTGCGAAGCTGCCGTCGCAACCAGTCCGAACCATTGGCGCAACGATGACCGCGACGGCGAAATCGTCTGGCACCATGCTGCTTGGAAAATTCATCAAAACCCTCAACTACACCGCGCCGAATGCCTCCATTGTGCACGTTGAGATCGACGCCCGCGACGGCAAGAACGCTTACGTTAACATCGATTCTCCCTTCACCGCCCTGCCCGCCGCGCTCCAAGGCGCCGACTGGGTGCAGGCCGATAACCGCGATGCGCTCTACAGCGCGGTGGATCTAATCGAACTCGCGGTCGCAAATCACGCGACCGTCTGGATCGCCCACGATCATCGACTTCCTCCGCCGAGTTGGCTAACGAAACAATTTAAGCCCGCTAATTTAACGATCAACGTCGCGGGACAAGCCATGGCTCTTTACCGCCACGACGTAAAACCGAACGCGAGTCTGACGCTCGGCGCGAATACCGAGAACACTCGCCTCAACGAGGGGAACATGTATCTCGTGTTCGTTGGCGCAGCGAATAAAATTCCCTGAGTTTGGCGCACCTTCAACTGAAAGCCACCGACCTCACCGCCACTCGTGGCGGGGATACCGGCGAGACAACTCAGCTTTCACTTTCGGGTACTGCTCGCGCCAGAAGTTACTCAAATCATCGGTGACTTGGATCGGCCGTTGATTGGGCGCCAGCACCTCGATTTTCACTGCAACTCGGCCTTGGCCGAGCGAGAACGTTGCGCTGATTCCATAAAGTTCTTGTATGCGCGCGCTCATCACGGGCGGCCCATCCTTACTATAGCTCAACCGCGCTTTCCGGCCGTTGGCCATTTCGATCCGCTCCGGCAGATAAACATCTAACACCGCCAACTGCTCAGCCAGCAGCCAATCACGCAACACGGGCATAACCGGTTTATCTTTTAATTCCCGCGCGCCATAACTGCCGTAGCAGATCTGCTCAATCAGGGTAGCCCGATCAGCCTCGGTAATGGGATTCACCTCGAGTTCAGGCCACCATTTGGCGAGGCAATTTACGCGGATGATCCACTGTTCGACGGCTTCATTCCATTCCGTCAGCACAATGCGCCCCGCCGCCACCTCACGGGCGAGCAGGGCCGCTGCTTCTCCTTCGGGGGGTTCCTGCGCGGTTTGCTTGGAATCCAATACGAGATCGCGGAAGCGCCGCTCCTTGCGCGCTAACACGCGTTTAGCGGTTTCATCGTAAAGCACGCCGCCTGCAGCTTGAAAATCCGTTGGGAAAATTTCTTTCAACCAAGATTCCTCGACCGCCGTGCAAAGATTTAGCAGCACATTAACTTCGCCGCGACTTTCGATTTCGGTGATTTCCGCCGCGACGAGTAAGGTCGCTTGGTCAATGCAGCTCTCCCGCGCCAGCACGCCCCGTCGCTTATGCACCAACTCGCAACGCAAGGTGCCGCCATCGAGCCGCCGAGCGAGATGATCACTGAAACCGACCAACACGCATTTGCGCACGGCGACCCCATCGATGCGCTTCTCCGCTACATCGAGGCCTTCCGCTTGGGCGATTTCCAGAAATTGCTGAAACAGCGGCCCAACCTGACGGACCCCCTGCACCTGAATTCCCAGTCGTCGACAGGCCTCCTGATTGTAACCCGCCTTATCCGCATAGCGCCACGCTCGCATGAGCAAAAAGAAATCCGACTCATGCTCTTCACCAAAAAGTTCCTCCCGGGCCTCAGCGGTTCGCTTGTCGACATTGCGCAAAAGGAAATTCCTTCCCTGCGTCAGGGCCGCCATCAATGCCACTGACCGCACACAGCCATAATCCTGCGCCGCTAAAAACATCCGAGCATAACGCGGATGCATTGGGAATCGCAGCATGCGTCGGCCGGTTTCAGTGATACGTCTTACTGGTCTCTGACCGGCCTCTCCGGATTTTGGCCGGTCAGAGACCGACCCGACCGCACCCAGATCTTCCAGCAAACTTTCCGCTCGCTCCAGCGCTTTTGGCTCCGGTTTTTCCAACCAGGGAAAATTCGCGATGTCTTCGATCCCCGCCGCTTTAAGCGTCAGCACCACTTCCGCTAAATCCAGTCGCTTCACTTCCGGCAATTCCTGCAAGGGTCGCTGGGCGTGTTCGCGCTCAGTCCAAAGTCGCACGCAAATCCCCGGCGCCGTTCGACCGGCGCGACCGGCCCGCTGATCGGATGAAGCCACACTAATTTTCTCCACGAGGAGCGTATTAATGCCGCGATGCGGATCATAGCGCGCCACTCGGGCTAGGCCGCAGTCGACCACCGCCATTACGCCGTCAATCGTGAGCGAGGTTTCCGCCACGTTCGTGGAAACGATTATCTTGCGGGTGTCGTACCGCGCCACCGCCCGGTCTTGCTGCTCCGGTGGTAACTCACCGTGCAACGGATAACACAAGAAACCGCGCAACGCGTGCGAGCCTTGCACATCTTGCACGGTCCGGCTGATTTCAAAAGCTCCCGGCATGAAGACTAAAATATCACCGGTACTATGCGCCGCGATGCGCTCGCACTCCCGCGTCGCCACCACCCAAACCGGGTCGTGCTCGAAATCGACGGACTTCGGCAAATATTCCACCGCAACGGGAAAGGTGCGGCCTTGGGACGTGAGGATTTCACACGGCGCGAGGTAAGTTTTTAATAGCGCCGCATCGAGGGTAGCGGACATCACGATGATTTTTAAATCAGGCCGGGTCGTCTGCTGAATCTGCACCGCCCGCGCCAAACTAATATCACCGTACAGATGCCGCTCATGAAATTCATCGAAAATAATGGTGCTGATGCCTCGCAACGAATGATCAAAAGACATCTGCCGAAGCAAAATGCCCTCCGTGACAAACCGAATGCGCGTCGCCTTAGAGATGCGGGAGTCGAGGCGGATTTGATACCCAACGATCTCCCCCAACTTCGTCCCCACTTCCTCCGCCACACGTTTAGCTAACATGCGCGCCGCGAGTCGGCGGGGTTGGAGCACGACGACCTCGCCGTCACCCAGCACGCCATGTTTAAGTAGCATCTGCGGAACTTGGGTAGATTTGCCCGACCCCGTCGGCGCCTGCACAATCAACCGCCCCGGCCCTTGCACAGCCGCCAAGAGGCGGCTCTCGAGTTCATAAATGGGTAATTCGCGGGGAGACATGGAGTCGATATTTTAAAATGAATAGCGAGCCCGTTCGATTAACGGACGGGATCAACCTCGTCGAGCGACAAGCGGGCATATGATAAATCAGTGAAATCACGCTGACGGCGAAGTGAGAAAACCCAGCCCAATGAGCTTAAGTTCAGCGGCCGAAGTTATTTATGACGACGATTGAGTCTGCCCGTTCGATTCATAATCGATAAGTTAGGCTGGAATTATTCCGCCAGACCACTCATGTATGAGGACTTAATTAGATCTGAACTCTTACCCTTGATCAGCCCATGAGCACCCCTTCGACCACGGAACCCGTTTTATTTGATGTCGTTGCTGATATGCATGCGCCCGACCTTTATCAGCCGATCGCGATGGCCCACAGCGTGGAACGCTTGACGGATATCGGCCCAGCGGAAATCGCTTTTTATCACGAACACGGCTATCTTGCCGTCCGCCAAGCTTTCACCCCGACGGAAATCCAAAATGCGATCGATGGGCTCGTCAGCCTCATCATGGGTCGTCGCCCTGATTTCAAACACGTTTACTTTGAAGGGAAAGCTAAGGAAATTTTAGCTACCCTAGGACCCGAACAGCGACAGGATGCCGTGCGGAAATTAGGTCTATTCGTCGATTTTGACGAACGACTCAAAGCGATTTCCCACCACGCCAAAATGTTGGCCATCGTTCAGCCCCTGTTGCACGGCGCCGAGCCTTCCATGTTTCAAGACATGGCGCTCATCAAACCACCTCGCCTCGGCCGCGAAAAACCCTGGCACCAAGATAAGGCCTATTTCGATTACCCCATCGGCACACCGATCGTGGGCGTCTGGATCGCGCTCGATGAAGCCACCGTAGAGAACGGCTGCATGCAAATTCTCCCCGGCCGCCATAAAGAGGGCCCCATTCTACATTTTCAGCGCCGCGACTGGCAGATTTGCGACAATACCATTCTGGGTACTAAGTCAGTGGCCGTACCGCTTAAACCCGGTGGCTTGTTATTTTTCGACGGACTCCTGCCGCACGGCACGCCGCACAATTCGTCTGCTAATCGCCGCCGAGCCCTGCAGTTCCACTACGCGCCCACGGGCGTCTCGAAGACGGCCGAAGCGGAACGACTCAGTCACTTCGGCGGCGAGGGAAAAAATGTCAGCTGCTAAGCCGCGCTTTTCGGCTTAGATTAATCGAGGGCGCGCGCCATGAAAGGGGCCGTGCCTTATCCCACGAGGGTCGTGTCCCTTGACGCTGATGATTATCCCGCCATCAGCCCCGTAGCACTTCACCCCAGAAAATACTTTATAGCATCATGATCTATTTATTTCCTGCCCCGGCGCAGCGGTGCGCTCCTCTGCTGATCAGCCTCTTGCTCGCGCTGCTCCCCGCATTGAGCCAAGCCGAAAGTTACCGCGAAAAAACCCAATCCGTTTTTTTCCCTCCGGCTGTAACGCAGATTCTGCGCAGCAACCTAGCTCAAAATCCCGCCGCCCAAGCGCAGGCTCAAGCCTGCCTCACCGCCGCCCAAGCTTGGCTGCAACAATCTGATGCCGAGCTCTGGTCGGCCATGTTTGGCGCCACCATCCAACGCTCCTGGCACGTGTGGTCGAATGGCTTTTGCCCGCAGTGCCGGCAAAGCACCCCCATGAATACTTGGAAAATTGATGCGCTCAATTTTCCTTGGAAAGTAGCCTGCCCGCATTGTCAGGAAACTTTCCCCAAAAATGATTTCGCCGCATTTTATAAGTCAGGGATCAACGCCCACGGAATTTTTGATCCGGCCCGCGCCGACCGTTCGCTCTTGGTCAACGCTGACCACCCCGCCGCCACCGATCCCTTGCACCGGTTTGGGGTCGACGATGGCACCGGCTACAGTGACGGCACCCATCGCTGGCATTTTATCGGGGCTTACTTGATCTACGGCCAATGGAAACAAGTCATGCTCACGGGTATTCGCACCCTCGCGATGGCTTACGTACTCACCGGTGACCCCGCTTACGCCCACAAAGCGGCCATCATGCTTGATCGCGTCGCGGATCTCTATCCGACCTTTGATTTCTTGAAACAGGGTTTATCGTACGAGCGGGTCGATCCCGTCGTGGGGGCGGGGATGGTGACTGTCTGGCATGATGCCTGCCGAGAAAGCATGGAACTCGCGCTCGCCTACGATATGATTTTCCCCGCCTTGGATCACGATCCAGCCCTGGTCAGCTTTCTCGCGGGCCAGGCTCGCCAGTATCAACTTCCTAGCGCCAAAGACAATATTGCGGCGATTAAGAATAACATTGAAACAGGAATTTTACGCGAAATTTCCCGGCAGCCGCAGAAAATAATCAGCAATTTCCCCAACACTGATATTACGTTGATCATCAGCCAAGCCGTTTTGGCCTGGCCTGAAAATCGCGCGCAAATCATTGGCTCACTTCAGAGCATGCTCACACAAGCCACCGCCGTGGATGGTCTCAGCGGTGAAAAGGGCTTGGCCGCTTACAGCACTTTCGTCCCGCGGACCTTGGCTAATGTACTCGCGCTCTTCGACCGACTGTCCCCGGACCTACTGCCGACCCTCGTTAAAGCGGTCCCAAACCTGCAGTCCACGCATCGCTTTCATGTCGATACTTGGCTTGGTGAAAAATATTACCCAAAAATTGGCGATGCGGGCGCCTTCGGTGCGCAGGACCCTAATTACGCTGGCGCAGCGTTCAGTAAAAATTTCTTTGAGCCCGCGCTCGGCGGCATTCCGTTAGTTTCAGATTATACAATATTCTGGCGGCTCTATGAAATCACCCACGACCCGCTTTATGTGCAACTGCTCTACCGCGCCAACGGCAACACCATCACAAACCTGCCTTATGACTTGGCCCATGCGCCGCCCGCGCAGTTTCAGCAGAACGTGGCTGCCGCGATCCGCACTCACGGCACGGCCATTAAAACTGAATCCGTTAATAAATCCCAGTGGGGGCTCGGTATTTTAAGATCAGGCACCGGCGACCACCAGCGAGCGGTTTGGCTGGATTACGATATCGCCGGCAACCACGGCCGCGGCGATGCCCTGAATATCGGGTTATTTGCGCACGGCCTAGAAATATTATCGGGCTTTGGTTATCCTCCCGTGCAATTCGGGGGTTGGTATTCCCCTCGAGCTAATTGGTACAAAATGACCGCCGCGCACAATACCGTGGTCGTGGATGCTAAAAATCAATTGGCCAGTTTTGGCGTACCGGAAACCGAAGCCCTTAAAGTTCAATTGAACCCCCGCAAAGGGAGTGTCGTCGGCGCAACCAGCGCGTGGGCTGCGGGCGAAAAAGTAAAATTAATTCGCGCGGCTGGCCCTGCGTTGGTTCAGACCACCGCGCTGCAACAGTTTGAGCGCTCACTGCTGCTGGTCGATCTCTCCGTCCAAGATAGCTATGTGCTAGATATCTTCCGTGTCACCGGCGGCCACGATCACACCAAGTTTCTCCACGTTTATTTTGGCGCCGCTAGCGCAAC
>CAMAVZ010000042.1:0-13631 GCA_945861645.1 Opitutus sp. GAS368
CTTACGGGGAATCGTCGTCTGGCCGCAGAGTCAGTGGCCCATGAGCTCGGCGTGGGTGAGGTGCGGGCGGGACTTTCTCCCGAAAATAAAGTCGAAGCCGTCGAAGCGTTCCGGCAGCAGGGCCGTAAAGTGGCCATGGTGGGCGATGGGGTGAATGATGCCCCCAGTCTCGCGGCCGCTTATGTTTCGGTTGCCATGGGGGCGCGGGGGAGTGATGCGGCGCTGGAGCAAGCCGAAGTCATTTTAATGCACGATCGGATCGATAATTTTTTGGCCGCGCATCGACTTAGTTGCCGGGCGAAAGCGATCATTCGGCAGAACTTAACGATCTCGCTCGGGGTGGTGATCATTATGGTGCTGGCGACCGCCTTCGGGACCGTGCCCCTGGCCTTAGGCGTGGCCGCCCACGAAGGCAGCACACTCATTGTCTGTATTAATTCACTCCGCCTGCTCTTTGGCAAAAATGCTTAGCGGCGGTGGGCGAGGTCAGTCCTCAATCCAAATTAAATCGCCGGCGCGAATTTCTGCAAACAAGGCGATGATCTCGAGGTTGCGCATTTCGATGCAGCCTCCGCTAAAGGGAGTGCCTAATTTTTCCTCATGATTAGTGCCGTGCATGTAAATATAGCGTTCGTACGAATCAACTTCTCCGCCGGCATTCACGCCGGGCTCGCGACCGCGGAGCCAAAGAATGCGTGAGGTAATGAGGTTCTTGGTGTGCTCCTCGCCGCTGAGTTCATTAAAGTGTTGGCCGAGATTGACGCGGCCTTTGAATACCGTGCCGGGCAGCGCCCCGGCGCCAATACGCTCGGCGATTTCATGCAGACCTCGGGGTGTCCCTCGGGAATCTTTGCGGTTGGAAGGTGGGCGCAGGGAGGTAGAAATGATATATGATTGGATTAACACCTCATCGCGGTAAAATCCAAGCAGTTGCTGCGCAATAGAAACTGTCATAACTCGCGCTGTCGGCTTGATTACCAAGGCCGCACACCTTTCTTTCATCCGTTGCAAAATATTATTCATCGTGAGCTCTAAATCTTATCGAGTCGGTATCGTCGGCGCCACTGGAGCGGTCGGTCAAGAATTGATTGCCTTGCTGCAAGCACGGGCGCTGCCGCTCGCGGAGCTCCGGCCTTTGGCCTCGGCTCGTTCCGTGGGTCGCCACATTATTTTTTGTAAAAAAAAGATCGCCGTGCAGGAAGCAACGCCCGCGGCTTTTGCGGATCTCGATTTTGCTTTTTTTGCCGCGGGCACCGCGGTTACTAAAAAATTAGCCCCTGAGGCCGTGAGTCGGGGGTGTCTGGTAATTGATAAAAGCTCGGCTTATCGCATGGATCCCCAGGTGCCGCTCGTGGTGCCCGAAATTAACGCCGAAGCCCTGCGGAGCCATCACGGAATTATCGCTAGTCCAAATTGTTCAACCGCCATCGCCCTGATGGGGCTCTATCCGCTGCACCAAGCCTTTGGTTTAAAGCGCGTGGTTTTTTCCACCTATCAATCGGTTTCTGGCACCGGGGCCGATGCCGTGGCGGAACTTGAGGCGCAGGTGCAGGCTTACACCGCGCAGCAACCGCTGCCTTGCACCGTCTATCCCTATCAAATTTTCCAGAATCTCATTCCGCATATCGATTCATTCGGCGCCGATGGTTACACGGGCGAGGAAAGCAAGATGCGCGCGGAGAGCCGAAAAATACTTGGTTTACCGGATCTTAAAGTTTCGGCGACCTGCGTGCGTGTGCCGGTCGTGCGGGCTCATTCGGTCGCGATTAACGCTGAATTCACGCGCCCGGTTTCCGTGGCCGCCGCCCGCCAAGCCATCGCCGCTTTTGCCGGGGCCAAATTAATCGATGAACCCGCTAGCCACGCTTACCCTACACCGCTGGCTTGCAGTCGCCAAGAGCAGTGCGGGGTGGGGCGGATTCGCTTGGATACCGCGTTCGACAACGGACTCGCCCTCTGGGTCAGCGGCGACAATCTCTGGAAAGGGGCCGCCCTTAACGCGATTCAGACCGTGGAAAAAATGATCGAATTGGGTTTGCCTCTGCGGGCTTGAATTGGGCGGTAGCGGGCGGGGCTTAATTATCCCTTGCCGGCGGCAAAATATTTCCGTTTCTTCGGAAATTACTGGACGATTAGCTCAGTTGGTTAGAGCACCTCGCTTACACCGAGGGTGTCGGGGGTTCGAGTCCCTCATCGTCCACCAATTTTATTTCTGTGGTGGCGGGACCAGTGCCCACCTAGCCTATCGACCGTAGGCTGCACTTGGTCGCGCCGCTTGCTCATTTCATGAAAATTATTCTCGCCACTCGCAAAAGCCCCTTGGCGCTCACGCAGACTGAAATGGTCGCGGCGTGTTTGCGCGAGATGATTCCCGGCGCGGAGTGTGAGTTGTTGAAAATTGTCACCACGGGAGATCGGCAAGCGGAATGGTCTCTGGCCCAGCAAGGCGGCAAAGGGTTGTTCACCGCTGAACTTGAGCAAGCCTTGCTCCGCGGGGAGGCCCACGTCGCGGTGCATAGTTGCAAAGATTTGCCGGGCAAAATGGTCGCCGGGCTGGCGGTCGCGGGCTACCTGCCGCGCGCCGATGTGCGGGATGTGCTGATTTTGCGGGCGGGGGTAACGACCCCTGCCACGATCGCCACGAGCAGTCCGCGCCGGCAGCAACAAATCAAATTACTTTATCCGGCGGCGACGTTCACGGAGATTCGTGGCAACGTTGATACGCGGCTCAAAAAAATCGCGAGCGGTGCGGCGGATGCCACCATTTTAGCCGCGGCGGGAATGGGCCGGCTGGGTATTAAGGACTGGCCTGGGGTAACATTTCGTCCGCTGGCCTTAAACGAAAGTGTCCCGGCCGTAGGGCAGGGGGCGATTGCGGTTCAATGTCGAACGGAAGATAGTGCCCGCTTTGCCGCTGTGCTGGATGCCGCCACGGCGCGGACCGTTAGTTTGGAGCGGGCCCTGCAAGCGGCGATCGGCGGTGGTTGCCAGATGGCTTTTGCTGCGCACGTTGTCGGCGAGATGCTTTATTTTTATCATGAGCAAACCGGGCCGCGCACGCTGGCGCTTCGCGCTACTGATTTTGCCGAGCCCACCGCGGCGGCCGCCCGTTTGCTGGCTGCATTAAATTTCCATGTCTGATTCCCCCGCTATTTCCCTGGCCAAACGCCGAATTGTGATCACCCGTCCGCGCGCCGCTGGCGGCGAGTGGCCGCAGCAGCTCACCGCGCTCGGCGCCACCGTGCTCGAGTTGCCGCTGATTCAAGTGACGAAGCAGGTTAATCTCGAAACGCTTGCCGAAGTGTTGGGCGAATTCGGCAGCTACGAGTGGCTCATCTTTACCAGCGCCCACGGCGTAAAATATTTTTTTGAGGAATTTATCCGCGTGCACGAAGACATTCGGGCGCTCGGTTTAGTGCGCATTGCAGCGGTGGGGCAAGCCACGGCCGCCGCGATCCAAGCGTTACACTTACGCGTCGACTTACAGCCGAAGCAGGCGAGTGCGGAAGAATTAGCCCAGGCTTTGATTGAACGGGAAGCCATGGATAGCGCGAAAGTGCTCGTGGTCACCGGCGATCGTAATCGTGAAGTGCTGATCGATAAACTGCACGAGGCTCGCACCATCGTGGATCGCCTGGTGGTTTATAAAAATGAAGAGACCGATCTGGGGGCCGATCCGGTGGCGGCCGAATTTCGTCGCTTGGGGGCTGACGCTATTTTGTTCGCGAGTCCCTCCGCGGCGCAGTCGTTTTTTGATCAAGCGGTGGCCCTCAAATTGGGACCCAAAGCCCAGCGGCCGTTAGCCGGTAGCATTGGGGCCACGACCACTGCGGCCATGAAGCAACTGGGGTTGCCGGTCGATTTCGAAGCCGCCACGCCCAGTCTGCAGGCCTTAGTGGCGAGTTTAAGTGTCAAGTTGGGTCGCGGATAAGTTTTGCCCTGAACCCGCGCCTCCGTGGAGAATCGCCGCATGCAAGTTCCTTTTCTCGACCTGCAACCGCAACATCAAGCTCTCCGTACGGAGGTGCTCGCGGCCTTAGCAGCGACTTATGATGCGACCCGCTTTTGTCTGGGCGCCGATGTCGAGAATTTTGAAAAAGCTTTTAGTGCTACTTTCGGCTATGCGCGCACGCTGGGGATGAATAGCGGAACTTCGCCCCTGCATATTGCTTCGCTGTGTGGCGGGTTTGGCCCCGGCGACGAAATTATTACCACTCCGTTTACCTTTGCCTCAAGTTGCTGGGGTATCAGCTACGTCGGGGCTAAACCGGTCTTTGTCGATATTGAGGCTGACACGTGGTGCATTAGTCCCGCTGCCATTGCCCGAGCCATCACGCCAAAAACAAAAGGGATCGTGGTCGTGCATATTTTCGGTCAGCCCGCGCGCATGGATGAAATTATGACGATCGCGCGCCAGCATAATTTATTCGTCGTGGAAGACTGTGCCCAGGCTGTCGGCGCGCAGTATAAAGGGGCCTCCGTTGGAGGGATCGGCGACTGCGGCACGTTCAGTTTTTATCCGACTAAAAACCTCGGCGCGTGCGGCGAAGGTGGGGCGTTTGTGTCGCGGCATGCCGCGGTGATGGCGAGCGCGCAATTGCTCCGCGTGCATGGTTCACCTAAACGCTACACCCACACTGCGGTTGGCTTTAATTTTCGCATGGATGGTTTTCAGGGTGCGATTCTGAATATTAAATTGAAGCACCTCGCTACTTGGACCGCGCGCCGCCGCGCGATCGCGGCGCGTTATTTGCGCGGCATCAAGCGACCCGACGTACAGTTGCCCATCGTGCCGGTTTACGGCGAATCGGTCTGGCATCAATTTACGTTACTGCATCCCCAACGAGATGCCTTGCGCGCGCATCTCGAGCAATGCGGGGTGGGGACGGAGATTATTTATCCTGGCCCGATGCATTTGCAGCCCTGCTATGCGGAGCTGGGCTATCTCCCAGGCCGACTGCCGGTGGCCGAGCATGCCAGTGCGCGGTGTGTGAGTTTGCCGATGTTTCCCGAGCTGACGGACGCTCAAGTTGAGCACGTGATCGCTTCCCTCAACGCTTTTTGAGCCGACGCTCGCGCTGACACTGCGGGTCTTAACTTGCCGTCACTCGCGCCTATTTTTTATCCACCCACGTCATGATTAACGGCATTAGATTAAAAGTCTGTGGCCTCACTTCGTTGGTCGATGCCGAGGCGGCGGATGCCAGCGGGGCTGATTATTTGGGGTTTATTTTTTACCCGGCGTCGCCGCGTTACGTGTCTTTTGCTAACTATGAAGCCATGCGCGAACGCCTACCATTGCGCAAAAAAGTCGCGGTCTCGGTTGAGCCTACGCTGACGGATTTAGTGCGGCAGCGAGCACTCGGCTTCGATCATTTCCAAATTCATTGCCCGGCACAAACGCCCCCTGCGGTGCTGCAGGCGTGGGCTGATACCGTCGGCGCGGCTCGGCTTTGGCTCGCGCCGCGGTCGCCGGCGGCCATGGCCATCCCCCCTGAGTTGCTCGCCATCGCTGGGACCATTTTACTCGATACTTACCATCCGGATAAAATGGGCGGAACGGGCGAGGCCGGTGATTGGTCGCAATTTAAAGCCTACCGCGAGGCGCATCCGGCCAAACACTGGATCCTTTCGGGCGGACTGGGCCCAACCAATATTTTAGCTGCGGTGACTGCTACCGGCACGACGTGGGTCGATGTTAATAGCGGGGTTGAGCAAGCCCCCGGCCTCAAAAGCCCCGCCAAATTGCAGGCGCTCAGGGCCGCTATGCGCCCCGCGGCCCACTAGAATAATTTGCCCGCGGTGAGTTGGGGCCGGCCCTCGCTGGCGGCCTCGTTTAAAAGCCGGGCCGACCACCCCGGCTTTTCCTGGCCTCGAGTTGGCGCATCATCTTCTGCTGATTGCCGCCCTTCATCATTTTCATCATTTTCTGCATCTGCTCGAATTGTTTGAGCAGTTGATTGACCTCAAGCACCTTGACGCCCGCGCCCTTCGCGATGCGGATGCGGCGATTGCCGTTTAACACGCCGGGTTTGCGCCTTTCCTGAATCGTCATGGATTGAATGATCGCTTCGGTCCGCTTCATTTGCTTGTCCGAATCATCCGGAAGCTGCACGCCACTCATCCCCGGCATCAGCCCCACGATCGACTGCATAGAGCCCATTTTTTTAACCTGCTGCATCTGCGCGAGGAAATCTTCCAGATTGAAGTCTGCCTTGCGCATTTTCTCGGCCATGCGCTCCGCTTCCGCTTGGTCGATGTTCTCTTGGGCTTTCTCGACGAGCGTAACCACATCGCCCATGCCAAGAATACGCGAAGCCAAGCGCTCGGGGTAAAAAACCTCGAGATCCGCCATTTTTTCGCCGACGCCGATAAATTTTATGGGAACCCCTGTGACCGACTTGAGGGAGAGGGCCGCACCGCCGCGGGCATCGCCATCCAACTTAGTCAAAACAAGTCCGGTGAGGGTCAGCGCGGCGTGAAACGCTTGCGCTACATTAACCGCTTCTTGGCCCAGGGCGCCATCGGCGACGAGGAGAATTTCGTCTGGCTGGATCTGCGCGCTGAGTTTTTTAACTTCCGCAATTAAGTTTTCATCGATTTGCAGGCGGCCGGCTGTGTCGAAAAGAATCACATCCGCCGTCTGTGCGAGCGCGCGGGTGAGACCCTGAGTGGCGATGGCCGTGACATCCCGCGAAGTGCGGTCGCCGTAAAAGCCGAGCGTTTCCTGCTGGGCGAGAATCTCCAACTGATCGATCGCCGCGGGCCGATAAATGTCACAAGCGACCACGAAGGGTCGGGACCCTTTTTTCTTCAGGAATTTCCCCAGTTTTACCGTGGTGGTCGTTTTACCCGAACCATGGAGACCGACCATGAGTACTTTAAGCGGGCGGCGCGGCGCTAACTCGGTCGTGCCTTCGCCCAATAAGCGGACGAGTTCATCATTGATAATTTTGATGATCTGTTGCCCTGGGGTGACTGATTGAAGGACATTTTGCCCCGTGCACTGCAACTGGACGCGGTCGATAAATTCCCGGGCGACCCGAAAGTGGACATCAGCCGACAAGAGCGCGGCACGCACTTCTTTGAGGGCATCCGCCATGTTGGCTTCGGATAATTGGCCGACCCCACGGAGGTTGCGGAGTGCGCCGGTTAGTTTTTCGGTGAGGCTTGCGAACATGAGAAGCGGGAATCTAGGTATCACTCGCCCGGCCACAAGCGGCAAGTATCGCTTGCCAGCGAGCTACTCCGCCCCGAAGGTCTGGCTCCAATGATTCCCGCTCCGCGCACTGTCGCTATCGTAGGCCGCCCTAATGTGGGCAAAAGCCGCCTGTTTAATCGCTTGGCCCGTAAACGCATTTCAATCGTTCACGATATGCCCGGGGTTACCCGCGATGTGGTCAACGCTGAGGTTAAAGACGGCGGCTATACCTTACTCGACACCGGCGGGATCGGTTTAACCGGTAGCGATACGCCGGCGCGGATCACCAAAGCCTCTGAATTGCAGGTCAGTTTTGCGATCGAGGCGGCGGGGGTAATCGTCTTCGTTATCGATGCCCGCGAGGGGGTTACCGCGCTTGATGAGCGCATTGCCCAATTACTACGCCGTAGCAAAAAAACGGTGCTCCTTGTCGCCAATAAGGCGGATAGTGGGGAGGAAAAAATCGCGGAAGTTTCGAGCTTCTTTCGTTTGGGCTTCGGCAAGCCCTGCTATTTGTCAGCGGAGCATGGCAATGGCGAAGCTGAGTTGCGGGATGCAATTTTGGCTGAACTCGGGCCGATGCCCGAATTGACGGAACTCGATAAAGAACGGTTGAGTATTTGTTTTGTTGGTCGACCCAACGTCGGTAAATCCTCCCTCAGCAATCGGCTGCTGAAAAGCGATCGGCTGATCGTTAGTGATCAACCGGGCACGACGCGCGACGCCGTCGAGCTTGATTTTACTTATATTAGCCGGGAAGGAAAACCGTGGCCATTTCGCTTGATCGATACGGCGGGTATTCGCGCCGCCACCAAATTATCTTCGTCGGTCGAATATTTCTCCCGCTTGCGCTCGTTGGAAGCCATCCACAACGCCGACGTTGTTTTTATGGTGCTGGATGCGATGGAAGGGGTCACGCAGCAGGATCAGTCGATCGCGGGCGAGATCGTTAAAGCGGCCAAACCCATTGTGATCGTCGTTAATAAATGGGACTTGGTGCACAAGGCTTTCAGCGGCGGGGAGAATTCGGCGGTGGAGAAATTCGCCACGGAGCGCGAATTTCGCGAGCATTTCGAGAAAGCGATGTTCGAGAAATTATTTTTCACCCCCGGGGCGCCCGTGATGTTTGTGTCCGCGCTCACTGGTCATGAAATTACCCGCATGCTCAAGTCGGCCCGCGCGCTGAATCGGCGGCTAGATACGAAGATCCCCACCGCTAAATTGAATGCGGCGATTATCCGGCTCGCGGAACGGACGCCGCCGCCGAGCACGTATAACATCCGTTTCCGCATTTATTACGCTACGCAGACCAGCACGCGTCCCTTCCGGATGAAATTGTTCTGTAACCAAGAACGGAGTTTGACGGAATCTTACCGCCGCTACCTTGAAGCGGGGCTCGTGAAGGAATTTGATTTGGACGGCTGCCCGATTCACTTCGATCTCATCGGCAAGAAAAAACAAAGCGTGGCTGATCGTCTCGCGGCTAAAGGTCAGCGCCAAAATCTGGCGCGAGCCGAGGCCGCGGGGGTGGATGAGGACACGTTCGACGACTAAGCTATGCGGCGGATTGTTTTCATGGGCTCGGATGGCATTGCGCTGCCTGCCTTGAATTGGCTGGTCAGCGCGGCGAAGGATTGGGCGGAGGTGGTGGCCGTTTTCACCCAGCCCGATCGCGCCGTGGGCCGCGGGCAAAAAATTTCAGCTAATGCCATTAAAACGTGGGCCCTAGCCCAGGGCTTACCAGTGCGGCAACCGGTTAAATTGGGTAGCATCGAGCGTGAACAATTAGCCGCATTTCAGCCGGATATTACGCTGGTCATGGCGTACGGACACATTTTACGGCCGGAATTTATCAACACGCCGACCGGGGGAACGCTTAATCTCCATACCTCGATTTTACCCGCGTACCGAGGGGCTTCACCCATTCAAACCGCGCTGGCTTCGGGGGAGACGGCGACGGGGATCACCCTTATGCGCATTGTGCCGGAACTGGATGCTGGGCCGATTGCGGGGCAGGAATTGGTGGTGATCGATCCGCTCGATACCGCGCTCGCGGTGGAGGCAAAGTTGGCGCAAGCCAGCGTGGCATTGTTGCAGCGCTTATTGCCGGCCATCTTGGCGGGCACCCAGATTTTTACAGAGCAAAATTCGGCGGCTGCAACTTTTTGTCGGCGACTGGAAAAATCTGACGGCGCGCTAGATTTTAAGGCCCCCGCGCGGGTATTGGCGGCGCGGATTAACGGTCTGGCGGCCTGGCCCAGTTGCACGGTTTTGCTGAACGGTCAGTCGATTAAATTAGGCTTGGCCGACGTCAGCAATTTAACCCAGTACCAGCCGGTGGGGGCCGGGGTGGTGTATGGCAGTGACGCCGATGGGCTCCTCGTGGATACGGGCCAAGGCTTGCTCTGTTTGCGTCAGCTGCAGCGTCCCGGCGGTAAGATGCTGGCAGCGGCGGAATTTCTGCGGGGGTTCCCTGTGCCGCCGGCGACGGCGTTGCCCGGTCAACCGATGGCGCCGCTTGTCGCCGCGCGGCCCTTTACGCGGTCGAAAGGCTAAGGCTTGTTTTTTTCAAAGTTTTCCCGAACATAGCCTCATGGGTAGTAATTTATTACGAGCGGGCAGTTGGCTGGTCGTGCTGACCACGGCGGCGTGGGGCCAAAATTACTCGGACAATGTTCGCGTGGAATTAGCCAATCTTCGTCAGGATATGCTGTTGCTCACGCAGCGGGTGGGGGAGTTGTCTATGACAGTCGAGCAACTCACGCGGGATCATAGTTCGCTGCAGAATAAAGCGAACCAAAGCGATGCGACGATCGAGCAGCTCAATAAGGCGGTAGCGGATATTAATCGCTCGCTGCAAGCCGGCCTCGCTGAGCAGAAACGAGACACGCTCAAGCACGTAAGCGCGCAAATGGAGCGCCTCGCTCGGCAGACCCAAGCGGCGATCGATGCTTTGGCGAAAAATCAGGCGACGCGTCCCGCTCTGCCAACGTCCTTTTCCGAAGAATTCCCTAAGGAGGGCATTAACTATACGGTCCAAGCGGGTGACACTCTTTCTGGTATTGCAAAGAAAAATGGGGCGAAGCTCAGCGATGTGCGCAACGCCAATAAGATTGTGGACGATACGCGAATTCGCGTTGGGCAAACGCTTTTTATTCCTCAGGGAAAATAATTATGGCTATTCCAAAATCACGACTCGGCCGCGGTTTGGGTTCACTTATCACGAGTGGGACCACTGCACCTAAATCATCGCCGACTCCGGTCAGCGTTCTCCCGGCCGCGCCCGCAGCGGTAGCTGATGGTCTCCCCGGCTATCGTGAACTGGCCGTTCATCTGGTGGAGCCTAATCCCTATCAGCCCCGCAAAGAATTTTTACCGGAAGCACTCGCTGAATTAGTCGAGAGTATCCGAGCAGAGGGTTTGTTGCAACCGATCGTGGTGCGGGCCGTCGGGAATAAATTTCAGCTCATCGCCGGAGAGCGCCGGTGGCGGGCCTTCCAGCAGCTAAAAATTAAAACTATTCCGGCGCGGGTGATGACTTCCAGCGATGCCTCTTCGGCCTCATTGGCGCTGATCGAAAATTTACAGCGCGCGGATTTGAATGCGCTGGAGGAAGCTCACGGTTATGCCAGTTTGATTCGAGATTTTGATTTAACCCAAGATGCTGCGGCGCAGCGCGTGGGGAAGGGCCGGGCTTCAGTGGCTAATTCACTGCGGCTACTGGCGTTGGAAACTGAACTTCAAGGGTATATCCGCAAAGGCTTACTCAGTGTCGGCCACGCGAAAGTGTTGCTGGGCGTTGAAAATTCTCGCGAAAGGGTGGCGCTTGGCCGCCGCACCTTAGAGCAAGGTTTGAGCGTTCGGGCGCTCGAGGAATTAGTCCAATCTCACGGTGGTGGGTCGGGAAAAAAACGGAAGATGCCGGCCGCGACGGCTACGGCGTTGTCTGATATCGAGAAGAAAATCACTTCCCATTTGGGCGCGCGGACGACGCTCAAGCATTCGCCGAAGCGCGGGCGCATCATGATTGAATACCAGGGGAACGATGATCTGTCCCGCGTGCTCGAAAAAATGGGCGTGCGCTTGTGAGCGCCGTGCCTGCGCTTATTTTTTAGGGCCTAAGCTCGGAATAAGGCCGGTCTTAACTAACCGACCGTACAAATCCCGCATCGCTGATTCCGCCGCATCTTCTAAAGCATGGGCGGTATCATAGGAACGATTGAGGCCCCAGTATCCGCTGGCGTGAGGCAAAAAAATTGCGCTACTGCTTATTAAGCCGAGGTCTTTTTCGCCGGCTGGACTTTGGATGCTGGCAGTCAAAGTACAATCGGCTTGGCCGCTGCGTCCGATCCGCCATTCGATGAGGCGAATGGTAATTTGGGGTACGCCGTTGGCGGCCGTGGTGCCAGCTTTGAGCTGCACCATACGCCCCGAATAACCCCGTTTATGGAACAGGCTGATCAAGCGTCCTGCGAGGGCTTCGGCGATATCTTCGTCAAGCAGAGGGCGCCACGTGGGCGGCACATCGATCGTCACCTGGAGATCAGCGGTCTGAATGGTTGGAGTACTCGTAGTCGCAGGCAGCGTAGCCCCGCTGAGCACGGTGGTGGCCAAAGCTAAGGCGAGACCGAATCTAAAGTGCGTCGCGGGTTGCATGGTGGTGGCTCGATCTAGTAACGCTCAGACTACCGTGGTTAATTTGGGGCGATTGGCAAATTTCTACAATCATCTGAAGCTGGCGGGAGCCCCTGGCGTCCCCCAGCTTCGGCTAGAACTTTGGTTGACAAAGCCCCTCGGACGACGTTTTTTTGCGCCTTTATGAGTCTGCTAATCGGTATTTTAACTTTCGTTCTGATCATCACTTCACTGTTCTTGGTGCTCGTTGTTCTCATGCAGCGCGCCAAAACTGACGGCGGGATGGGCTCGGCCATGGGCGGCGGCAGCATGGAATCAACCTTCGGTGCTGAAACCGGTAACGTGCTCAGTGGGGCCACGATTAAAGCAGCGATCATTTTTTTCGTAATAAGCTTCGCCCTTTATTTGGCCCATATTTATCAAGCGAAGCATGTGGTGGCAGTTGATAGTAAGCTCCCCCAGGTTATTAGTGCTCCGGCTGCGGCCAGCGCACCTGTGCCCGCGAAACCTGTAACTCCGGTGCCGGGTGCCTCCCCCAAGCCTTAATTTTTATTTAAGCCCGGTTTTATACCGGGCTTTCTTTTTGGTGCTGCTCGGCAGCAGTCGGCTGGGGCTCGCTGCGCCGCTCGAGGCTTTTCGGCCCCCCGCGCAATTTATTTCGGGTAGCCGACCGGATCAAAACGAGGGCGCGCGTATCCTCCAGACGTTTCATCTAGCCGGCATCAGTGGCTATTATTGGTTAGCATTTGAGTTGCGCGTCATGCCGAAGCAAGGAGCCGACCGGACTATCATCGGCGAATTGCATGGCGGCCGCAATGCCCTCGGCCCCATCTCACGTTTGACGCTGCCGGCCGCCGCGGGTGAACAACGCTGGTTGTTACAAAGCGGACCGCAGCCAACCACGTGGCAGTGGTTGGGGGGCGCGGGTGAGCCGACCGCACTCACCTCCAACGAATCCTTGCAAGCCATCGCCGGCTCTGACCTGACCCCCTTTGATTTGCAGATGCCTTTTCTTTATTGGACCGATTTTATTTATGAGGGGGTGGCGAAGGTTCGCGGACGTCCGGCTCATAGCTTTCTGCTGTATCCGCCGATTGATCAGAGTACCCCGCCGATGGATTTAACGGGGGTTCGCGTGCTCCTCGATACGGAATTTCAGGCCTTCATGCAGGCGGAATTACTCGGAACCAAGGGTACGATCACCAAGACGATTACCATTCTTAATTTAAAAAAAATTGGCGAGCAATGGCTGCCTAAATCAATCGATCTCCGCAATCATCTGACCCGAGCCAAAACCCGCCTGACGATTACCGCGGCGGCATTGGCGGTAACGTTGCCCGTCAGTATCTTCGCGCCGACCGACTTGGCGAAGCCCGCGCCGGTCGTGCCCGCCGAGCAGCGTCAGCCACTCTGAGGTTATGCCTATGAAAACTAATCGCCCTTTCCCGTTGGTTTTAGAGGTAGATTTTCTGGATCGTCTGCATGAGCCGGTGCGTGAGGGCAAGGCGGCTTCGGTGAGCGCAATTATTCGCACGGCGCTGGCGCATTATGATTTTGAGAAAGTGATCGTGCTGCACGCCCCCCAGTTGCAAATTTCGGTGCGCCTGCCGTTAGAAATTCGGAAAAGTTTAAAGAAGCTCGCACGGACTAAGCACACGAGTATCAGCCATCTGGTGCGGGCCGCGGTAGAGGCTTATCTCCCGAACTTAGAAGCTCCCTTGCTCGCTAAGCGTCAAACCGCGCGGCGTAAACCAGCGCGTAAACCCCAGCGCAAAGGTTGACGCCAGCCCCGTCG
>CAMAVZ010000043.1:0-13452 GCA_945861645.1 Opitutus sp. GAS368
TCCAGACCAAGCGATTAACGCTTGGAGAACTGGAAGCGCTTGCGGGCGCCTGGCTGCCCAGGCTTCTTGCGCTCTTTCTCGCGCGGGTCACGGGTAAGGTGACCGGCCTTCTTTAAGGTAACGCGGAGCTCGGGATTAAATTTTAACAAGGCGCGGGCAATCCCGTGCGCCACGGCGCCGGACTGACTGCTGATGCCGCCGCCGGCGACATTTACCATGACGTCAAATTTGTCCTTACTGTCCGCCGTAACCAGCGGAGCTAAGGCGCGACGCACGAAATTATCGTGAGTGAAATAAACTTCGAACTTACGGTCATTGACCGTGGTGGCGCCTGTGCCGGCCACGATACGAACGCGGGCGGTGGAGGACTTGCGGCGGCCCGTGCCGAGATAGACGGAGGATTCAGCGCTCATGGTTTACTTTAAAACTACTGGGTTCTGGGCCGCATGATCATGCGTCGCGCCGGGAAACACCCGAAGCTTAGTGAGCATCTTGGCCGCGAGGCGGTTCTTCGGCAGCATGCCCTTGACGGCCTGCATCACGATAAATTCGGGTTTCTGGAGCCGCACGTCAGCGAGCTTGCGGTATTTCTCACCACCGACGTAACCAGAAAAGGACATATACTCCGTCGCTTCTTCTTTTTTGCCGGTGAGGACAACCTTGCTCGCGTTAATGACGACAACGAAATCTCCGGTGTCGACGTGGGGCGTGTAAGTGGGCTTATGACGGCCGCGCAGGATATTGGCGGCTTTAACGGCGAGACGGCCGAGTACTTTCCCCTCAGCATCGATCAAATGCCACTTGGGGGGCTGCAGCGTCTCATTCTTGGCCAGATAGGTTTTCATTTGCGGAAAGGGGCCAAAGGGAAGGATTTCGCCATAGGCTGTCAACCCCGAACCCTGCACATTTTCAGAAACTACTGGTGGAACCGCTTAACCCCTCAAAAGTCGAGGTTTACGCCACAGCTTATCCACAAATTATGCCGATCGGCGCGCCCAAATGGCCCGTTTGAGGTCGATCGCCCCATAGCATCGGCATAATGCACGCCAAAGACAGCCGTTGTGTGAAGGCCAATGCGATATGGGAGCACCGCTGACCCACCCCAATAAGAGTAGCTATCATGACGCCGCAGTCCGGTAGCCTCTGGCCGCCAGTTGTCTTCGTTTGACCAACCAGCCAACGCCTCCAGCTCAAGGAACGCCCCAAAACGTGTCAGGGCGATACTTCGCGCCACCCCAACTTGCACCGTGTCTGCGCGCAAGCGCACATCACGGCTGTACGATAACCGAGGAGAGAAACCCTGCATCGGAGAAAATTTTGCGGCCAAACCCAACTCTAACGCACCGCCCACCTCGTTACCTGGAACGGCGCTGAACCAGCGATTCACCATTGAAACCTCTAAATTAGCCCCGCTGGCCGATGGCGAACTGTAGGCGAGGCTCAAATTTGCCATGCGGGTCTCACGGCCCTTAAGTGGCTGACTCGCCTGCCAGCCAACGCTAAAATTTTCGCGCGTAAATTTCACTTCACCCTGAGCCGAAGGACCGGCCTGCTCAATTCCGCGAAAAACTGCCCGCGAAGCGTACTGCATATCCACCCGCCAATCGGGTGCCTGATCCGCCCAAAGCCCCAAAGGAAGCAGGCAGATGATGCCGCGCCGAAAAGCCGAAACTGAAGATATAAATGACATGAAACCGCTGGCCATGGATGTGTTTGTTTTCGACCCTGTTGTCCATACACTGATTTCGCCATGCATCCCTCTGCCCGTCTTATTATAATCATCGCCGGCCTGCTCGGTTTCACCGGCGTGGCCCTAGGCGCATTTGGCGCTCACGCGCTCAAGGAAATTTTAACAACCCGCGGCTCGATCCAAACTTGGCAGACCGCGGTCCTTTATCATTTGGTCCACGCCGTAGCCCTACTGGCCTTGGCGAGCGGGAGCGGTGGATTAATCAACCCCCGCTGGATTGCCCTCTGCTGGAGTCTCGGGGTCATCCTTTTTTCGGGCTCACTTTACTGGTTAGCCTTGGGCGGTCCAAAATTTCTTGGGCCGGTTACTCCGCTCGGCGGCCTCGCCTTGTTATCGGGTTGGCTCATCATCGCGTGGCAGGGATGGCAATTATCGACCCGATGAAACTTCCCCCACCCTTGCTCGCTACCCTAACCGCCCTGCGCTCCGCCGGCGGCCGGCCGCGCTT
Organism: Opitutus sp. GAS368; assembly: GCA_945861645.1. Lineage (GTDB taxonomy): Bacteria > Verrucomicrobiota > Verrucomicrobiia > Opitutales > Opitutaceae > Lacunisphaera. The sequence goes on from CAMAVZ010000043.1 coordinate 2,199, forward strand.
GGTGGGTGGATGCGTTCGCGACTGGCTCTTGGGCCTCGAACCAAAGGATTTCGATGTCGAGGTTTATGGTCTCGATTATGAGGCCATGGGCCGAGCCCTCGCCCCCTTCGGACCTACTGATCTTGTTGGGCGCAGCTTTGGCGTACTCAAAATTCGCCTCGAGGACCGCGAATACGATTTCAGCCTACCGCGGCGCGAATCAAAAATCGGCGCGGGCCATCGGGGCTTCGTCATCGCACCTGATCCTGAGCTAACGGAAACCGAGGCGGCGGCACGCCGCGACTTCACCGTCAACGCCATTGCTTATGACCCGTTAGCCGATCGCTTACTTGATTTTCACGGAGGCATCGACGACCTAAAAAATAAAATTCTACGACACACGAGCGCGGCCTTTGCTGAAGATCCCCTCCGGGTGCTGCGAGCTTTTCAACTGGCGGCGCGTTTCGAGTTTACCCTCGCCCCAGCAACAGCCGCGTTGAGCCGCACCATCAGCGATAGCTACCCTGAATTACCTCTCGAGCGCGTCTGGGGCGAGTGGGACAAATGGGCGACTAAAGCGAGTAAACCATCGCAAGGCTTGATCGTGCTCAAACAGGCGGGCTGGCTACACCATTTCCCAGAAATTGCCGCGCTGGATGGGGTCCCCCAAGAACCGGAATGGCACCCTGAGGGCGATGTCTTTATCCATACGGGTCACTGTCTCGATGCCTTAGTCGGACTTGCAACTTGGCGCAATGGAAAACCCCACACGCGACGCATCTTATCCCTGAGCGTACTCGGTCACGATTTTGGCAAAGCCCTTACCACCAAACAAGCCGAGCGCCGCGGCAAATTGCGCTGGACCAGTCCGGAACACGAAGCCGTCGGGGGCCCCCTGGCAGAAACATTTTTGCAACGCATCGGTGCCCCGCTCGATTTAATTGAATCAGTCCGGCCGCTCGTGGTTAATCATTTACTGCACCATGATCAACAGCCCGCGTTTCGTGATACCACGGTGCGAAGGCTCGCGCGGAAAATTTCTCCCGCGACCCTTGATGAATTACTCGCCGTCATGGAATCGGATCATCTCGGCCGGCCCCCGCTTATTCCGCCGGAAACTGTCCGCCGCATCAGCCAACTGCGCTCCGCCGCCCAACGCTTAGCTTTGGAGCATGCTGCGCCCAAACCTCTCGTGCTCGGTCGGCATTTAATTGCCCACGGCTATGCCCCTGGCCCGCAATTTAAAAAGACCCTCGACGCGGCCTTTGAATCCCAGCTCGACGGCGCCTTCAGCGATGAAGCCGGCGGCGTGGAATGGATGGGCAATTATTTGCGCGCTCACCCCCCGACCAACTCGCCCACCCCGCTCACGCCGTCATGATTCGCGCCTTTCAGTGGGACCTAGCCCGCCAAGTTGAGCGGCTGGATTTTCTGCAGGCCCAACTGCCCCGCTACGCCGCGTGGGGTTATCAAGAGCTTTACCTGCATCTGGAAGATGCGGTGCACTATCCCAGCCTGCCCGGAATCGGCCGCGACGATGCTTACACTTATGAAGAACTGGGCGAACTCGTCCTGACCGCGGCCCGCAACGGCATTCGGGTCGTGCCCATCATCAATCTGCTCGGGCATACGCAGTATCTCCTCAAACATCCTGAATGGCGCGATCTGAACGAAGTCCGCGATGAGCACGACCAAGCCCGCGCGCATGGCCAACTCTGCCCACTCCATCCGCGCACGCGCGAGGTAGCGGAAAAACTTTTGCGCGATATCTCCCCTTATTGCACCGCCGGCAAAGTTCACGTTGGACTTGATGAATCTTTTCACCTCGGCCAGTGCCCCCGCTGCCAAGAAGAAGTCGCGCGCATCGGGGTTGGCGGACATTTTGCCGGACACGTTAATCGGCTGCAGGCGCTCTGCACCCCCCTCGGTCTCACGATGGGTCTTTGGGCCGATATGTTTTATTTTGTGCCGGAGGCCATTCCGCTGCTCCCGCGCGGCCTCATCGCTTACGATTGGTATTACTATCCGTTCGCGAAAAAGCCCCGCGTGGAGTTATTTAACTTTTCCGAACGTGATTTATATCCTGCCTTAAAAAAACACGGCATCGCCTATTATGGGTGTCCGATGAACGGCGCATTCCGCCATGAACCGCTGCCCGTGTTAGGCGATCGCCTCGCCAATATTAGCTCGTGGTGGAAACGCTGCGCCGCGATTGATGCGACCGGTTTTCTGGTGACGGCGTGGGAACCAAGCCGACTGGCCCTAGAGACCACCACGATGGTGGATGCCGCGGCCGCAAGCCTCTGGTTAGAACCTGAAATAAATGACGCTACGACGATGCTCGCGGCTGGACTCAAGCGCGTATTTAAATCCGATCATGCCCGCGCCTTAGCGCGTGCCCTCTTAGCCGCGGATGAATATGCGTTCACGGGTTATGCCCGTTGGCAGATCAATGATCGCTGGGATGTCTTTGCTGGGAACGAAAGCCTCAAGCCCTACCAAGCCGAAGAGCGATTCTTTCGCCGTCTCTGCCAGCCATCGATGGGCTGGCCCAAGGCCTTAGCCGCGAGTCTCGCTTTTAGATTATACCTCGCGCAGCGCGACGCGTTTGTGCGGGCCGCGGCGCGCACCGTATTTAAATTACGGCGAATTATCGCCCAAGATCGCTCGAGCCAAGGCGGCGCAGCGCGACGACGGGAAACCGCGGCGACTTATCTAGAACAGCTTAAGACTACCGCCGCCGAGTTTGCCCAAGCCCTCCATGCTGGTCGCACCGCCGCCCGCGCTATGTGGGCCCGGACACGCTCACTACAGCTATGCGGGCCTAATGAAAAGATGCTCCAGACGGATGCGCACCGCCTCAGGGCATGGCGGGAGTGGTTAAAAGCTGCCGGCCGAAACCCCGCCATCATCATAGAGGCCACCCCCGTTTGTGGCGCGTGGCAGTTACAATTTATGGTGCATAATTTTGCGCCCGCGGGGCAAGAAATTGTGGTCGAACAACTGGGCCCCGATGGCCTCTGGCGCGAATTAGCCAGCCGATTCACCATGGAATTTCGTGCCCAAACCGCGCGGCCCCGCTCGAAGTGCAAACGTGAATTCACCGTGCCATTGACCACCTCCCGCCCATCCCTCCGCATCGCGCTCCGCGGCATAGGCGCGGTGGCGATTAGTCATATCACCGTGACCGATGGAGTTGTGATCCAACGGCGCCGCGACTTTAGCCGCAAAAAAATCTTGGGCCGGCGGGCTCGTAGCCGGGGCCTACCCGACCATGAAACAACCAGTAAGATGAATTTATTACTAAGGGATTTACCTGACTTATAATAGTTATACCCGACGAGGGCATAGCGGGCCAAGTCACGATCGGGCAATTTTCAAATAAGTGACCGCCTGCCGCGGGCGCCAAGACTGATCTTATCGAGCAGGTATTTCTAGGACTTTGAAGGGGGCGATTTTGACTGAGCCGACTTTGTCTGACGGCAAGTACTTATCTAAGAATGCCTCGACCGTTTTATAATACTTAAAAGCAGTTTCTTCTTTTTGAAAACCATGGCCCTCCTTGCTTTCGATCAGGATCTCGTAGGTCTTGCCATGCTTCTGCAGCGCGCGCTCTAACGCCTCCCAGTGGGAGAATTCTACGCGGGGATCATTGCGACCATAGGCATGCAGCGTAGGCACCTGGATTTTTTCTACGTGCTCAACGGGAGATCGTGCGGCAAGTACGGCGGGGTCGCGGCCAACCGCTTTTTCAAAGTAGGCACTCGAGGCCGCATCTGTGCGCGTGTCGTAGCGTGTAATGAGTCGCAGATCGGCGACGCCGACATAATTAATTCCCACCTTGTACAACTCAGGCGTCATTGTAACCCCGGCCAAAGCAGCGTAACCGCCATAACTCGCCCCCATGATACCGATCCGTCCGGCGTCAGCCAATCCTTGGGCCACGACCCATTTCACCGCATCGGTTAAGTCATCCTGCATCTTGCCACCCCATTCGCGATAGCCAGCGTACTCAAAGGTTTTCCCATAGCCCCCAGAACCACGGTAGTTAACCTGAAAGACCGCATAGCCCCGATTGGCCAAGAACTGGACCTCGCTATTGAAACCCCATGAATCACGAATCCCAAAAGGGCCACCATGAGGCATGATCAACAGCGGCGGAAGCTTTCCCTCTGAACCTACGGGTCGCGTCAAATACCCATGAATTTCCAACCCGTCGCGTGCCTTAAACTGAACCGGCTGCATGGGACTCATCAGAGCTGGCGGCACGGCCTGACGCACGGCGGTGATCAGCTGGACCCTCAGCCCTTCCCCTTTTAGGTCTGCTAATAAAAACTGCCCAGGATCACGGTCAGAGGATAGCCGAAATACAAAGCGCTTTTCGTCGTCCGAGATGGAGGTGACGCCAACATTATAATCCGGATATTGTGCTTCAATACTTTGAAGGATGGAGCGCCACCGCTGGTCGACCCACTGGGTATGGACCTTGGCCCCTTGATAGACCACCGCGACCAAACGATCTCCCTTGGGCGAAAAGATGGCCCGAATAATTTCCCCCTCTGGTGGATTAAAAATTGGCCCGCTTAACTGGCCAGAGTCTAAATCCAATGAACGCAATATTCCGCGATCTTCGGTTGTATAATCAATCAGGTAAGCCGTTTTGCCGTCAGCCAATAACCCTTGGATATTCCAGCGCACATCCGTGACATCGAACGTTTTGATCACCTGCCAGCGCTGATCGTTGCGCTCACGAATGCAAAAGCTCAGTTGCTTGCCCTCAACGAGCGTAGTCAGCCGTTGCTGGCCCGCGCGATCAAACCAACCGGCACTATAACCACGGTCTAGCCCGACCACCTGCGCTCGCCTCCCAGTCTTTACATTAACCTTATATACGGTGGGCGTAGGATTGCGGGGCATGCTCGGACGAATCTTTGTCGCATCAGATTCCTCCGTGTAGCCCGTAATCAAAATATGGGTATCACTAGCAACAAATCGGTCGACGAGGTTGCCGAAAAAAATCGAGAAATCATCCTTCGTTCGCCGAGGTTCAATAATCCGCTTATACGACTTCCCCATTAAATCCACCGAAGCCAGCAAGGGAATTTCATGGCCATCGATGGCCGAAGTAAACAGGAGCCGATCACTCCCCTTCCAAAACACGCTGCTGATATTTTCGTCCTTAAAATGAACGGGGACACTCAGCTGGCCGTTATTGGTATCGAGTACGGCCAAGCTATAACGTCCATTGTTTGGCGCGATCATGGCGATCATGGCGCCATTTGGTGAAATAACCGCGGCACGAATAGACTGATTATCAAAGAATAGCTCGAGCGGTAAGACCGAGGCCGCTGCGACGGCTGGCTCGGTGGCCGCCGCTAGCCTTAGGGCAAACCAAGATGAGCCGGCTGTGAGCAGAATTAAGAATCGTAAGACCCAGCGGGTAGAATGAGGCATGGAGATAAGCGACTAGCTATAGATAAATTTAGGTGGAAAAAAGCCGGACCCAATTGGTCCGGCTCGAAAGATCAAGGATCAGATCTGCTCGCCCTTAGAATTTATAGGTCACATCAAAATAATAGAAACGGCCGATCGGATCATAGGCATTGATGTCGTGGTTCTGATTTCCTTCCGAATTAATATATGGCGGATCTTCGTCGGAAATATTATTAACCCCCGCCCCCACGGTCATGCCCTTCAGCCAGCGATTATTTGAGCCCGAGAAGCGGTAACTCAAACGAGCATCATAGGTGGAATAAGCAGCTACCTCTGGTTCGCCAGTCCAGGCAACATCCTTCAAAGTAGGAATGTAGGTGTGATTGATACCCGCGGACCAACTCTTGAAGGTCCAGCCCAACGAGGAATACAGCCGGTAACGAGCGTAAACGCTGCTGCCGCTGTACGATCCCCGATAGTCATAGGGCGTATCAGTTGGCAGGCTCTGCACCACATACTCTTCCAAGTAAACGCCAGTAATGCGGCCACTTACCACGCCCCACTTCTTAGTATCATAGCTGTATGAAGCCTTAAAGTCAGCCCCTTGCTGCCAGACGCCAGCAATATTAACGAGTTTATTGGAAATCCAGACCTCATCCGAAGGCCGATTGCTCATCTGCCCGGGAGTAGAGACGGCCGTACCTGTGCCAAAATAGGTCTCCCCAGCAGCGCTCTGCCCAAAGCGCACGAGAGAGGCATAAGGGGAGGCGGCACCATATTGCTCAACATTACTTACGATGAGCGAACTCGAGATTGAGGAAACGAGGTCGCGCTCATCAATCGAGAACCAATCTGCAGATAGCTCTAAGCCCTTGAGCTTACCCGATGGCGACCACACCATCCCCGCAGTCCAATTGCGTGATTGGGAAGGAATCAAACTGCCGTTGGAACCAGAGGATGAGCGGTACTGACGCGAACCCGTGGTTAGATTGAGAGCCGTTCCAGCAGTATTGTAGCGGTTAATATTAATGCTGGAGGTGAAACCGGCAGAAACGGGGCCGAACAAATTGTACAGCGAGGGAGCGCTGAAAGACTCGGAGTAGGTTGCGCGGATCGCGAACTCATCATTGAAGGGAAGCCAGCGAATCGTGTATTTAGGCACGAACGGATCAGTCGTCTTGTTGTAGAGCTCTTTGCGCGCCGCCAACGATAAATCTAAAATATGTGCTCCTTTAATGGAATTCCCTTTATCGAAAATCGGAACGCGCATTTCCATGAAAAAGCCATCCGTTGTCGAGTCTGCGGCGAAAGGCTGACGAGGGGTCGCTTGGAGCCAACCACCAGTTTGGTCGTAGCGATCGTTCATAAAGGAGAGCGTCTCGCGCCGAGTATCGGCACCGAAACCGATCGCCAGTGGCCCACCCGGTAATTGGTATAATTCGCCGGATACGCGGAAATCAAATCCGACGAGTTGGCTATTGTAATCACGAAATTGCGTTCCGATTAAGGCCTCCAGCACGCCGGGAGCTTGCACGCGAGCAAATGGATTATAAGTGAGATTGGCCGTTGCGGCGGTGTAGGCCGCGCCATCAATCAGTCCGCCATTGCGAAATTTAGTGTCGGTATTGTTGAAGTTAGCCGCGGCCTCATAACGCCAGTTATCGCCCAAATTCCCCTTGACCCCAAAAATGCCACGGGTGGCGTAATTATTCGCTAGATAGGTGCGTGGGAAATCCACGAAGCGATTCCGCGCGGTCACGGTGACGTTAAATGGATTTGTAGCCGTAGGACCGGTGACCGCCCCAGAGACCGGTTGGGCATTAAGGACTGATCTTGATCCCGTGGTCGAGTAAATGAAATCACCGAATAGCGTCATACTGTCCGTCAAGCGATGGTCGATTGCGGCGACGACGCTGCGGCGTTGCGCCGCAATGAGCATCGTAGGCTTTGCCGCCAAATCGAAATACCCCGCCACTGCAGACTGGGTTAAGGGTCCAATGTAAGTCCCATTCGCCACCAATTGAGCCGCCGTTAAATCTGTATCGCGCGGCGGAGCCTTTAGTGCGGGGTTCAAATAATAAAAATCATTGCCGATATTGATAACCCCAGCAAAAGAGGGCGTGCGAAACTGGCCGAGCGCCCAAGGCCGTTCGAACTGAATAAGCGGATCGCTAATTTTGTACTCAGTGGAAATAGTGATATTGGTTTTTTCCGTACCCGCACCAAAAACCGCCGAATAGCTTTTCTCTCTATATTTACCTTGGGCGGTACTGAAACCGTAACGACCGCTTACTTCGGCCCCGCGATAGTTAGACTTAAGGATAACGTTAACTACCCCTGAGACCGCATCGGAACCATAAGTAGCCGAAGCGCCATCCGATAAAATTTCTATCCGCTCCACCGCCGCCAGCGGGATCAAGCTGACATCCACGAAATTAGCGCCGCCGCTAGCCGTGACCGGAGATACTGCCGCACGGCGGCCATTGATCAGAACCAACGTGGCGCGATTGCGCAAGGACACGGCCGAACCACCGTTAGAGCTGCCTGAGCTGATATTACCGTTATCAGCGCCAATGTTATTGGCGCCGTAAAAATAAGGCGCAGTTTTCTTAAGGACAGCGAGCAGGTCCGTATTGACGCCCGACCTCGCAATGTCCATCGCACTGAGAATCGTAACAGGAATTGCGGGGGTATTGGCCGCAATCGGAATGAGCGAGCCAGTCACAATAAATTTCTCGAGTTTAATTGGCTCATCTTTCTTTCCGTCATCTTTAGCAGCGGCTGTTTGAGCCACGAGAGCGGAAACCATGCTGGCACTGGCAAGCAGCGCGAGCAGGGTCCGCAAATTCCATAAGGAGCGTACGTTCATAGTGTTTCTGGTTATACTACTGGTTGGTGTTAGGCATCTGCGGCAGAGCTGCCGCGCAACACATTGTGGTTACAGCGAAGTTAATTTCAAGTTACAGCCAAGTTAATTTTTCTATTTATGACAAGGCGGTTATTATTAATGTAATACAAGTAATTGATGATTAATAATCTAGAATACCATAAAAAAGGCGGCCCGAATCGGGCCGCCTTGGAAGCTATTCAGCGTTAGCTGATGCTAGTGCTTAGAAGCGGTACTTGCCTTCGACGTAGATCAAACGGCCAACCGCGCCATAGGTGGCGATGTCGCCGTTCGTGCTGGTGTTGTAGTACTTCTCCATGGGCAGGCCCTCGTTAAGCACATTTTGAGCGCCCACGCGGAGGGTCAGACCCTTCAACCACTTGTATTCTGAGCCAAAGCTGTAGCGCGCAGAGATATCGAAGGAATTGTAGGTTTCGACATAGTTGTCTTCGGCCAAAGGAATAGCAGCCGCGGGCTCATCACCCCCGTCAATATAGGTCGAAGGGATCAACTGCCAGCCGAAGGTCGCACCCCACTTACCGCGGCTCCAAGCCACGCTGGTGTAGGTCATCCAAGTTGGCGTCGTGCCGTTACTACTGGTCTGACCGACGGTATCATAAGGGTCGCTGGTGGGCAAATCTTGGAACTCGTAGGTGTTGTACCAGCCGCCAGAAACTGAGGTATCGAAACGACCGAGCGAGTCGGAATTCCACGTATAAGCTATCTTGAGATCGACGCCGGAGAGATTGACCGCAGCGATATTGGTCAAGGTATCCGTTACGTAGATTTGATCAATGGCGACATTACCGATTTGACCGGCAGCCGTAATCGGCGAGCCGTTGGTGAAGTTTGAGTTAACTCCTGAGGTCGCGCCGCGGCGAACATAACTTGCGTAAGGCGAGGCGGTACCAAGCAACTCCACGCTTTGCAGAATGGTGGTCGTCCCGATCGAGGAGATCAGGTCGGTCTGCTTGATATCAAAATAATCAGCCGTGACCGAGAAGCCCTTGATGGCCTTAGGCGAATAAACAAAGCCGAAGGTGTAGCTCTTCGCATTGCCCGGCAGAAGGTTGGGATTGGAGCCAGATTTGGCATTAGCCTGACCCGAGATATTCGGGCCACCGCCAAAACGCTGCAGGTTGAGCGAGCCGGTATAACCGACACCACCAGGCCCGAAGAGGTTGAACAAAGAAGGAGCCGAGAAGGACTCGCCGTACGTCCCGCGGATGGCGAACTGGTCATCGAATGGCAACCAGCGAGCGGAGAATTTTGGCACCAGTGGATCGGAGGTGTTGCTGTAGACCTCTTTTCGGGCGGCCGCCGTGAACTCTAGCAAATGCGCGAGCGCTTGATGATTTTCTGCCGAGAAAACCGGGAGGCGCACTTCGCCAAACGTCGACTTAACATCGCGACCAGAATTGAAGGGATCGAGGGTCGTGGCCGAGTCCCACCCGAAAGTGGCGTCTTGGCTATTACGATCAGACGTCTGATTCAAAGTCTCAGTGCGGTATTCAGCGCCGACAGCAAAGCCGAGTTCGCCGCCGGGGAGATCCGCTAATTTACCGACCAAGCGCACGTCATAGGTGGTGAGGGTCGAGGTGGCGGTACCAAGCGCGGTGCCGAAAAGACCGGAAGCCGCGACGGCCCCAGCAGCTTGCTGGCGGGCGAAGTAATTAATCGAACCATTAGCGGTCACGACGCCACGGGTAGCGGTATCAACAACGCCTTCGTTGCGATACTGCTGCGTGATGATATTTTTGTTGGCCGCCATTTCCCACTGCATGCCATCGCCAACTGAACCTTTCATGCCCATGACACCGCGAATGCTGTTGGTGTCATAGTAATATTGACGAGGATTCTGCAGGAAACGATTGCGGGCCGTCACCCGAACGTTGAAAGGATTATACGGATAATCAGCCGCGGCGCTGTAAGAAGTAGGCTGGGCATTCAGCTGAGAGAACGAACTCGTCTGCGTGTATAACATGTCACCAAAGAACGTCACGGTATCGTTGATTTTATGGTCAAAATTCAGCGTCACGGCCTTGCGCTCGCTGCCGGTGACCAAGGTGGGGTATTGGGAGAGGTCGAAGGAGTACTTCGCATCCGCCCCAGTCCCTGTAACCAGTTGGCTAGAGCTTTGGATCGGGATATAAATACCCGCAGCAACCAATTCCGCCGCCGAACGATGCTGGCCGATCGGAGGAGCATTCAGAGAGGGATTTAATACATAGAAGGCAGACCCGATGCTCACGATACCAGCAAAAGTGCCAGTGCCATAAATCGGGGAGCTGAAGCTGCGCTCATACTGCTTCATTGGGTCCTGCATGAACCACTCAGCAGAGATGGTGATGCCGGTTTTGTCGGTGCCCGTGCCGCCAACGAGGGAGAACTTACGCTCAGCCCACTTGCCCTTATTGTCAGAGAAACCATAATGGCCCGAGACCTCAAAGCCTTTATAGTCAGACTTCAGGATGATGTTTACTACGCCGGAGATAGCATCCGTGCCGTAAAGAGCCGAAGCGCCATCTTGCAAAATTTCGATCCGCTCGATCGCGCCAACCGGGAAAAGGTTAACGTCGACATATTGATAGCCGCCCGAGGACAAAATCGGAGCATAAGCCACGCGCCGACCGTTCAGGAGAACAAGGGTCTGCGTGTTACGAAACATGACCATGGAACCGCCGCCGGTAGAACCGGAGGAGATGTTGGCGTTGGTGGCGCCCAGGTTACCGTTGCCGGTAAACTGAGGAGCCGCCTTGCGGAGAATTTCCATGACGTTGGAGGCAACGCCGGTATTTTCGATGGCCTTGGCATCAAGAATCGTCACGGGAATAGCCGTGGCAATGCCCGCCATTGGGATGTAGGATCCCGTAACCACAAACTTCTCAAGTTTGACGGTATCGTCGGTACTGGCTGCCGTCTTAGTGGCAGTCTGCGCAAAAGCGGCATTAGCCG
>CAMAVZ010000044.1:0-13287 GCA_945861645.1 Opitutus sp. GAS368
GTGCGTTATCATGGCACGCTGATCGATGGGACGGTATTTGATAGCTCGGTGGAGCGGGGTGATACGGCGGAATTCGCCGTCACCGGCGTAATCCAAGGCTGGGTCGAAGCGCTGCAACTGATGGCGGTGGGCGATAAGTGGAAACTTTATATTCCAGCTGGGCTGGGCTATGGCCCTCGTGCTGCCGGAAAAATTCCAGCGAATTCGACGTTGGTTTTTGAAGTCGAGTTGGTGTCGATTAAGTAAGCTAGCCTTGGTTCATGGTACCCGATGCATGATGCCCTGACTCTTTCCTGCCCTCATTGCGGCGAGTCATTTTCACTCGCCCTGGATGTCAGCGAGGGCAGTGCGGAGTTCACGGCGGATTGTGAGGTGTGTTGTCGCCCCATGAAGGTCAGCGTGAATATTTTGGACGGCGCCTTAGCCGGCTGGGATGTAGTCGAAGAATGAAATACTACGGTCGGCCTAGCGTTGACGGCGAGCGATAGAATCGCGTCACTCTCTCGCCCTCTGATTGCTCGCCCCCATGAATTGGCCTAACGAAATATTCTACCTTGGCTACTTGGCCCTCTTTGGCGGCTGCATTGTCGCCATGCTTGCTTGGCATCGCCAGCAGCGGAAGCAGCGGCTACCGTTTGCCGCTGACCTCAAATTACTGCGCGCCCCGGGCGAGACCCAACTTCGCTTAGTGCGTCGGTTTGAGGATGAGGGGTTTATCGGAATGATTGTGGCCTCCGTTGTGCCCGCGGCGAGTGGGATGATCTTACTCTTGCTGACAGTTCGCTTACCGCAAGAGCTCCAACTGGGCGGAGCGGCGTTAACTTTAGTCGTTTTCATGGCGACTTTTTATTACTCCGCTCGCTGGTTTTCGCGCCGCGCGCAAGAAAGTGGTAACCGCTATCTCGGGTATTTCGGTGAACGCGTCGTGGCGGAACAGCTTGAACCGTTGAAAGCGCACGGCTGGCGAATTTTCCACGATGTCCCGGGTGGTACGCCAGAACACCGTTTCAATCTCGATCATCTCGCGGTCGGGCCAGCGGGGGTTTTTGTGATCGAGACGAAAACTCGCCGCAAGGGTCTGGCGCGCCCCGGCTTTGATCCTGGCACCGTATATTTTGATGGCCGCTCCTTGGTTTGGCCTTGGGGCGAAGACAATCACGGCCTCGAACAAGCCGAACTTCATGCGGACTGGTTTACCGCTACGATGAAAGCTGAAATTGACGAACAGTTGACGGTCACGCCAGTATTGGCGCTGCCGGGTTGGGTGGTAGCGCTTAAGCCCTCGCAAGATTCACGCCGCTGTCGCGTCGCCCATCCGCAGGATTTATCGTCGCAACTGCGGAGTGGGCCGGTGGCGTTGACTGAAGCACAAATCAGCCGAATTAGCGCAAAACTCGAAGCACGCTGTCGCGACGTCGACTATTGAGGCGAAATTCAGCGGCCACCGAAGCGGTCTTTTCCCTCGACCCAATCGGCTAGGCGCATTGTTTGGAGGCTTGCCCGAGATGCTTCCACTACAACCGATCGGTTATATTCACACGCAAAAGCAGGTGAAGTTTCAGGCGCGGCATCAACCGACGGAGAGTGTCGCGGAGCGCAACATTCTCGAATTGCTGCCGGACTGCGATTATGAGCAAGCGCTCCATGATGTAGCCGGGTTCACGCGCATCTGGTTAATTTGGTGGTTTCACCGCAATTCGGGCTGGCGGCCACGGGTTTTACCTCCGCGCGGTCCGGCGACAAGACGGGGCGTCTTCGCCACCCGCTCACCCCATCGGCCTAATCCTCTCGGGTTAACTCCCGTGCCGCTCCTTGCTATAGAAGGTCGTCGACTCATCCTCGGCGCCTGTGATCTGGTCGATGGCACCCCGGTGTTTGACCTCAAGCCTTACATTCCGGCTTATGATTCCTTTCCCGATGAAAAGGCGGGTTGGCTTGATGAAATGGAGACGTCGCTGGCCGCCCCGCCGCAATTCCAGGTGGAATTTTCCAGCTTAGCGCAGGAGCAGGCCGAGTGGTTACTCCAGCACTGGGCCATTGATTTTCGCTCACGCGTGAACGAATTGCTCAGCCGTGATCCCAGCCTGCACCGCACCCGGCGCATCACCCGGCGCGCACCGGATGAATTTGTCATCGGCTGCGGCGCTTGGCGCGCTGTTTTTAAAATATCGGGGAAGATCGTATTCATTCTCTCGCTCGAGCCAGGTTATCCGCGCCGTTTTCTCGAAGACCCAGCCCGCACGGAAGGCCTGCCCGATCGCACCGCTCAATTGGCCTACATGGCGCAGTGGCCCTCGCGGCTCAGCGCTATTCTGCCGCGAGCCGCGCCATGAAATTATCTGGTCTCGACCAATTTTTTATTGGCTGGTTCGGCTTAGCAAACGTCGTCGTATTTTTTATTTTTAGTTACGACAAGTGGCAGGCAGGGCGCAAGCGTGGGCAACGAGTGTCCGAAGCCACCTTGTGTCTGACGAGTGCGCTGGGCGGGTGGTTGGGGGGATTCTGCGCGCTATTTATTCTTCGGCACAAATCAGCCAAACCCTCTTTTCAGCTTAAATTTGCCGCTGCTTTTTTTGTCTGGGCGGCGCTCCTCACTGGAGCTGTTGCCGTGAGTGGTCGGTGGTAAAAGTTAAAACGACTTGGTCTGATTGTTGCCTCGGCTGGGCCCCATTTCCATAACCCCCGCCACGCCCGCGCGCCGATTGCACTTTCGCCTTCGCTTCTGCGCTAGTTTCTATTCGTTCCTTTCGGATGAGAGAGATGTGCTACCGCTGCTTTTGGCCCCAGCAATTATGCTGGTGCTCATCCTTGCTGCCGCTGCCGACACGTACCCGGTTCATTTTTTTAATGCACCCCAAGGAATTTAAAGAGGAAAAAGCCGGAACAGGTCGACTCACTCAATTGTGCCTACCGAATAGTGAACTGCATATAGGGAAGGGGTTTGATGACCACGCGCCCGTCCAAGCGGTGCTCGCCGATCTGATGAATTATTGCGTGCTTCTCTATCCGGGCGCCACGGCGCTTAATTTATCAGAGGTTGAGCGCGCCCCTGCGGCGGCGGCGCAGTTTAGTGAACTCCGCCTTGGGCTGACAAATCGGCGCCTCGTGGTTATTTTACTCGATGCAACCTGGAGCGGGGCGCGAAAAATGTTGAGGCTGAGCCCGAGTCTTCAGCGTCTGCCGCGCATCATGTTTACGCCGGTTGCGCCGAGTCGCTATATCATCAAGCAACAGCCGCAGGTGGGCTGTCTGTCAACTTTGGAGGCGGTGCATGAATTGCTGCTCGTTTTAGCGCGGACTGGGCTCGATCAATATCTTTTGCCTGAATTGTTGCTGAATATTTTTCAGCGGATGCAGGATTTTCAGATTAAATGTGCCGCTGATCCCAACCGTGCGGGGTATCGCCGTCAGCCCTACAGTGACCCAGTTGAGCGTCGACTAGCGGCGGGTGATCGCGCGGCGCGGCGCGATAATTTTATGCGGCAACCGGGGCTCCCTGCTACCGTGCCGCCTTTGCCTTTAGATTAAAAGAATCAGGCGTTAGCTGCCCCGCGCTTGGCTTAAGGCAACTTGGCTTGGATAACTTTACTGGCGGCGCCAAAATCAATCAGACCGGCTTCGGGGCGCTGTTTTAGAGCGCCGATTACTTTCCCCATCTCTTTTTTTGAAGTGGCCCCAGTGGCAGCGATGACTTCCAGGACGAGGGCTTCCAGTTTGGCGGGATCGAGTCCCGCGGGGAGAAATTTTTCAAGAATGGCTATCTCGGCCGTATTCAGCGCCACGAGGTCAGCGCGCCCGCCTTTTTCAAATTCGGTACGGGCATCCGTCAGATTTTTAACCGCTTTGCGGAAAGTGGCCATCGTCAGCGCTTCATCGATGGGCTTACTCGTGTCCATCGCTGCACGCTGGATGGCGGCATCCATCGTGCGCAGGGCTGTCGCTGTCGCCGGGTCGCGGGCTTTCATCGCCGTAATAATGTCTGCTCGGAGTCGTTCGTAGGTGGTAGGCATAAGTTGAAGCGCAGCCAAACGCTCCCCACGCAAAGTGCAATCCGTGATCTCTGGACTGCGGGGCCTTAGACGACTGATTCGATTACCACGGTACGCCGCTGACCGCCAAAATCGAGGGAGAGGGCTTCTCCTTGGCTGCAGCCCATCAAGTGACGCCCCAGCGGAGATTGCGGAGTAATTACCAGCACGCGTTGATCGCCGTGGGCTATTTCCATCCCGCCGGCCCGTGGTCCGATGAAATAGTAATTTTGCTCTGGTCCCTGTAAGGTAATTAAGGCTCCCACGCTGATCGGTTCTGTGCGCAAAAAATTTCGGGGCACGATGGCTTGGAATTGCGCCAAAGCGAGGGCGGCTTCATCGGCTGCTTTGGATTGTCCGTGCGCGAGGTAAGACGCTTCCAGCCCACGCGTGTCGTATTTGTCTTCAGCTTTATTTTCTTCGTCAGTCGCTTCGGCGTGGGTCGCTAAGGCGGCGGCGGTCAGCATCGTGAGCTCCGCTTGTAGCTGCGCGATGATTTTAGCTAAGAGTTCAGTTTTGGTCACGGGTAAATATTTTCAGGGTCGATTGGCGCGCGGCCTGAGGAGCCTAGGCCACGCTGGAGGTTAGCGCGAAAAGTTTTCAGGTATTTTTTCGTCACGGTAGATAGCGACGAAAGCCGGTTGCCCGGCGAGGTGAGCGGCGCGGTACATCCCTAGAGAGTTAAACTCCATCGCGATGTTGCCCTGTCGGTCGATGGCGACGACGCCACCAGTTCCGCCGAGCTTGGCAACTTTGGCGATGCTGGCGGCCGCCGCGGTGTGGAGCGGAACGCCCCGGTATTCCATCTGAGCGGAGACATCATGCGCCACATTGAGGCGCATGAAATATTCTCCATCGCCAGTGGCGCTGAGCGCGCAAGTTGCGTTATTAGCGTAATTACCGGCACCGATGATGGGAGCATCGCCGACGCGGCCATATTTTTTATTCGCCAAGCCGCCAGTCGAGGTGCCGGCGGCGAGGTTCCCTTGTTGATCGAGGGCCGCGCACCCGACGGTGCCCCAGCGGCTTTGCCGATCAAAATAATCAGAAGTGCGGCGGACGCCGTTCAGCGCAGCTTTTTCTCGGGCTTGGATTTTCTTTAATTGTTCGCGCCGGAATTCCGTTTGGAAGTATGCATTGGGGACCAGGGCATAGCCTAGGCTTTGAGCGAATTGCTCGGCCCCTGCGCCGATTAACATGACGTGACTAGATTTTATCATGACATCTCGGGCAAGATTGATGGGGTTTTTAATATGCTGCAGTCCGGCGACCGCCCCCGCGGCCAGGGTATTTCCATTCATGATGGAAGCATCGAGCTCGCATTGCCCAGCGGCATTAAGCACCGCGCCGCACCCCGCATTGAAGAGCGGGGAATCCTCGAGCACATTAATGGTGGCGGTGACGGCCTCTATCGCCGAGCCGCCTTTTGCCAGCACTTGGTAGCCGGCGGTCAGGGCTTCGTTCAATTGCTGGCGAATTTGAGCCTCGCGACCAGGCGGCATATTTTGTCGCTCGATGACCCCTGCGCCACCATGGAGCACGAGACCAAAGCGCGGTAGCGGCTCAGCCGCGCAGGCCGTGCTCAGTCCCACGCTAAACAAAAATGCTAGACGCGAATATTTTTTCAAAGGCTAGGGGGCTTTTTTAGAGCAATTATTTGTCGCGGCCGAGCGCTTGCAGGAAAAACGCATAATTGCGGGCGACATCGCGCAAAGCATCGTAGCGTCCAGCCACGCCGCCGTGGCCTGCCCCCATGGTGGCATGGAGCAAGGTGGCGTTGGCTCCGGTATCAAGCGTGCGGAGTTTGGCCAAATATTTGGCCCCCTCCCAATAAGGCACTTGGCTATCATGATAGGAGACGAGTACGAGGAGATGCGGGTAAGCAGTCGCTATGAGGTTATCGTACGGACTGTAAGCGCGCATCCACTGATACTGCTCTTTAATGTTCGGGTTGCCCCACTCGATGTATTCCTCGGTGGTTAGCGGCAGCGTGGCATCCAACATGGTGTTGAGTACATCGACGAACGGCACTTGCACGATCGCCGCGTGGAAAAGATCTGGGCGTTGGTTAATCACCGCGCCCATGAGCAGGCCGCCGGCACTGCCTCCTGAAGTTACGAGCTGGGCGGGGCTCGTCCAGCGCTGGTCGACTAACCATTGTCCGCAGTCGACGAAATCGTTGAACGTGTTCATTTTTTTATCCATGCGGCCTGCTTCGCGCCACTCTTCTCCGAGTTCACCGCCGCCCCGAATATGCGCGGTGACATAAATAATCCCACGATCAAGGAGACTGACGCGGCTGCTACTAAAGGCCGCCGGCATACTGAGGCCGTAAGAACCATAACCATAGAGCCAAAGCGGTTGTGGTTTGGTGCGATCTAAGTCAGCTCGATAGACAATCGATAGCGGTACTTTTGTCCCATCGCGCGCCGTCGCCCAGATTCGCTCTGATTTGTAATGCTCAGGACTGAAGCCGCCCAGCACTGCCGTTTGTTTAATGAGCGTCCGTTCCCCGGTATTTAAATTTTCAGCATAAACCGTAGTGGGGCGAACGAGTGACTGGTAGTTGAATTGATAAATGCTGGTGTGGTAATCCCAATTGCGGTCCGCGCTGACTTCATAAGTCGCCTCGGGCATGGCCAAGCGGGCCGAGGCGCCCGAAGCAAAACTGAAGCGCCGCAGATGGGGGAGCCCATTTTCCCGTTCGAGGATCACCATGTAATCGGCAAACATATCCAGCCCCTCGATCTTAATGGCGGGATTAGGCGCGATGAGATCGGTGGTGGCGGTCGGTTGGCTCACTGGGGCCTGGCAGATTTTGTAGTTTTTTGCCCCGGCCCCATTGGTTACATAGTAGAAGTGTCCGTCTCGGTGTTCGCTGTAGTATTTAACATTTTCCGTTCGGCCGAGTAGCCGCTGAAGTTTTGCGCCGACCACCTCGGTGGCGAGTGCCCACGCCTCGCTGGTCTGTTTACTTTCGGCGTGGATAAAAATAAATTTACCATCGCGAGATTTATCGACCTGGAGATTATAGAGTTCGTCTTGATCTTGATAGATCAACTCAGTTTGCCCGCGGCTCAGGGTCCAACGGTAAACCTTATTGGAGCGCTTGGTCTCATTTTCCGTGCCGTAGTAAATCACATCATGACCGGCGCCCCATTCTAAGCTGGAGACTGCGCCAATTTTTTGGGGTAGGAGAGCCTTGGTCGCCAAGTCCATCACAAATACTTCGTATTGGCGGTAACCCGTCCAATCGATCGAGTAGGCAAGTCGCGCCCCATCATCACTCACGCGAAATTGTCCGACGGCAATGTAGGTGTGCGTCCCCACGAGCGTATTCAGATCGAGCAGAATCTCTTCCGGTGCGACTCCGCGAATGAGTTGACGGCAGTAAATGAGGTACTGTTTGTTTTTTTCCGTGCGGGTATAGTAACGGTAGCCTAGCCAAGATACCGGCGCGGAAGCATCATCTTCTTTGATCCGGCCAATCAGCTCTTGGTAGAGGTTAGCGCGCAGGTTAGTCGCGGGCGCCAGCACGGCTTCCGTATAGGCATTTTCGCGTTCGAGGTAATTGATGACCGCGGGGTTCTCTTTCTCCCGTAGCCAAAAATAGTTATCGAACCGCGGATCGGCATGCACCGTGACATTTTTTGGCTGGGGCGTAGCCACGGGTGGACGGGAATGGGCAAGGTCGAAGCTGGCTTGAGTAGTGACGGCAAGAGCACACATAGAAATAATTGGGAAGATGAGTTTCATCGTTATAAAGATGGCTTAAATTGCGCGGCCGCGGCGCTCTAATTTCGTTTCGGGTTTACTCGTTCCGGCCGCGAGCATCAGGCCTTCGGCGAGAGGCCCGTACTAAAAATTAAACGTTTCACCAATTCGGTCAATCGCACGCTTAAGAGGGTGTCTTCTTGTTCGGTTGTCATCTGGTACGTGCTCCGTTGCGTCGCGCGTTCGGCTAGTTCGACGCTCAGGACGTAAATAAATCCGCGCCGGACAAAGAGCAAAGAGCCCCGTTTGGCTTGTACTGGCACCCCACCAAGCGTTACCATTATTTTAGATTTATCTTCAAAAAATGAACCGCCAGGCAGGAGTGCGTAGGTTAGCAACGCGCCGTCGTGTAAATCAGGTAAAAAACGCGCACTTTGAATCGCCGCCCCCGGAAAGCGTTGCTGGAAATCAGCGAGCACAAATTGGGTGAAAAAATAAAGCAGATATTCTCGCCGAGCGCTGGTCTGACACTCCCAGCGTTGGGAAGCGTCTTGGGGGAAGCAGGCGATACTCAGATGCGTGTTGTAGCTATCGCTGAAGGTAACAACATTTTCGGTGTCGGTAATGGTGCCGCCCAGTTCGCGCAACACGGGAGCGATAATCTTATATTCTCCAGTGGCTGAAAGGTAGGTGTCGCCTTCCATTTTCCCGAGCAGGCCAACGGACTCCGCGGCCACGGCCGCCGGCAGGTTGCTCCCGATGACTAGGGCAAGCATGAGGCGAGGAGACATTAGAAAAGCCTGGCAAGACGCAGGCAGAGTTAAAAGAATTTTAAACAAGCGCAGAATTTTTTCCAAATTGTTGCCAGAGGCTCACGGGAATTTGCTCGGGGCGGGTCTGTGGACCGAGGCCAGTGGCCGTTAAATCGCTCAGCCAAGCCTGCGCTTGCTCGGGGACTAATTTACCGCGCAAGAGTCCCCCGATTTGTTTCCGGCGCTGCTGAAAACAGGCGCGAATCAGTGCTTTATTGGCGGCCGTAAAAATAAATGGATGAGGTTTACGGACCAGTTGGAGCAGGTAAGATTCAATATCTGGGCGCGGATAAAAGCAGGAGGCATCGACCTTATGCCCTGGCGCTACGTCGAAGGCCGCTTGCAAGAGAATCGAAATGGCGCCGAATTGTTTCGAACCCGGCTGGGCGAGATAGCGTTGGGCGGCTTCTTGCTGCAGCATTAAAACCATGCGCTCAGGCAAAGGGCCCGCCAGCACCGCGTCGAGCCACGGAGTCGCGATCGCATAAGGCAGGTTCGCCACAATTTTAAAAGCAGTTGCGCGGGTGGACGGAAGCCCAGCCAGGGGTTCATCCATCGCATCACCTTCCAGCAAATGGAGCTGGGGTTGCGCGACGGCGAGGGTGGCGAGCAGATGGGCATGCAGTTGCCGGTCTTTTTCTACGGCCCAAACTTCCGCGCCGGCCGCAAGTAAGGCGTTGGTTAAAGTGCCTAAGCCCGGCCCAATTTCGACCACGGTATCGCCGCGACTAACGCCGGCCAGCTCGAGCGATTTGTGCACAATATTGCCGTCGACCAAAAAATTTTGCCCCAAAAAATGCTTTGGCTGATGATTGAGCTGCGTGAGCAGTTCACGCGTGGTCGTGGGCGAAAGCGGCATTGAGGTCGGGCTTAAATACAGCGGCGAAAATCGCGGATTAAATTGGCGGGATCAAGGGACCGCATGAGAGCTTCACCAACGAGCACGGCGCCGGCGCCCGCGGCTTTTACGCGGGCCGCATCCGCCGGGGTCGTAATGCCGCTTTCACTGACCGCGATCACGCCTTTGGGGAATAATGGAATGAGTTGCTCGCTCAACGTAAGATCAGTTTTAAATACCGCCAAATCACGATTGTTCACCCCGATGATTTGCGCGTTGTGGTCCAGCGCTCGGGTGAGTTCTTCGCGATTATGAATTTCAAACAGAACATCAAGACCAGCGGCTTTCGCGGCCGCGTGGAGCGAGGTGATCTCTGCATCCGGCAAGGCTCGAACAATGATCAAGATGGCACTAGCTCCCGCGCGGCGGGCTTGTTGGACCTGGATCGGATGCATCATGAAATCTTTGCGCAAACAGGGCAGGGCTGGCAGGCTTTCCGCAAAATCTTTTGTGACGCTCGCTAAATCCGCGAGTGTTCCGCCAAAATATTTTTCATCGGTTAGAATGGAGAGGGCGCTGGCCCCCGCGCCTCGGTAACGCCGCGCTTGTTCAAGTGCTCCGGTGTTGGCGCTAATCACGCCCGCTGAAGGCGAGCGTCGTTTAATTTCTGCAATGACCGCGAGTTGACCGTCTGGTCGGCGGAGTGCTTGGAGAAAGGATGGCGGGCGGGGGAGCGTCGCGTTGAGCTCGAGCAGCTCATCGATAAATACCGGTCTTAAGAGCGGCGCGATTTCGAGCCGCTTGTGCAGCATTATTTCAGTCAGCTTATCCATGGAGATGAATTTACGAAACACACGAAATCGCTGGATGGGAAACTGAAAATTTCCAGCTTTTTAGGTGTCTTTCACGGAATTCCTGATTACTCAGAGGGTCTATGTCAGCCATTGAAGACCTTTGCCAAACGCTGGTTCGCCTGCGCGCCCCTGATGGTTGTCCCTGGGATCGGGAGCAAACGCATCAAACCCTCGCGCGTTGCCTGATTGATGAAGTGAGTGAATTACTCGAGACCATTGACCGCCACGATCTGCCGCATATGCGCGAGGAACTGGGCGATGTTTTGGTGCAAGTCGTGTTTCACGCCCAATTAGCCGCGGAACGAGGTGACTTTAATTTTGAGGACGTGGCCCGGGAGATCAACGCCAAGCTGGTTCGGCGCCATCCGCACGTCTTTGGCTCGGGGCACGCCGATAATTCCGCCCAAGTGATTGAGGTTTGGGAAAAAATTAAGGCGCAAGAAAAAGCCGCTGCCGGCAAAACTTCGTCAACCGTTTTTAAACATCTTCCGCCGCAACTGCCGGCTCTGATGTTGGCGAAGAATGTCTGGAAGCAAATTGCGAAAGCTAACTTATCGACGGCTGGCGTGATTGATGCCGCCCAAATTGCGGCGCTTGGTCCGCAACTTGATCAAGCGACCCTCGGTCGCAGGTTGTTTGAATTAACCGCCGCCGCTTGCCTCACGGGCCTTGATCCGGAAGGCGCCCTCCGGCAAGAGACGACCCGCATTATGCAGGCATTAGAGCAGCGGGCGGTACCTTCGCGGCCGAAAGCATAGTATGTGCATGCCGTTATGCGTCGCCCCACCTTTCTGACCAACTGGCCAATGCTGGCTTCTTACGTATTTTATTTCCGGTGAAAAAAAAGTCACCACTGGTGGTCGTCCCCACGGCGATTGTGACCGAATGGTTTCAGCCGTTTACTGCTTATCTCACCAAAGAGCGGCGCTATTCGAATTACACGGTGCGCAATTATCGCCAGGCCTTAGTCGATTTCTACGGCTGGCTCGAGCAGACGAAACGAGCGACCCAAGGATTCGCTCAACTCTCGCCCCGTGATACGCGGGATTTTATCATTGAGGCCCAGCGGCGCTTTAACCGACGGACTCTGCATAATCATGTTGCGGGCTTGCGGACCTTTTTCCGCTATTGGCTGCAGCAAGGAAAAGTGACCCGCAATCCATTCGTCGCGGTGCCGCTGCCCAAATTGGAACGGGCATTGCCGAAATTTTTAACCGAGACGCAAATGGCTCTGCTGTTGCGTGGCCCGCAAAGATTGCTCAGCGCCGGCAGCTTAGACGCGGCTAGCGCGTGGCGCGATCGTCTCGTGCTCGAATTGCTTTATGGCGGCGGCTTTCGCGTAAGTGAACTGGTGGCCTTACGCTACGCCGCGATCGATTTTGAGTCGGGGACTGCCCGCGTCGTCGGGAAAGGGCAGAAGGAGCGAATCTGCCCCCTGGGCGCAGTCGCTTTGGCCGTCTTAAAAAAATTCCGAGAAATTTGTGCGCCGCAGGCTGACCCGCAAGATTCCCTCATCACCGTGACCGCCCATCAACGCATGACGGTACGGGCGGTTCAGCTGCTGGTTAAAAAATATCTAGCGCTCGCCGATCTACCGATGGATATCTCGCCGCATAAATTACGCCACTCTTACGCCACGCACTTGCTTAATTCCGGCGCTGATTTACGGGCGGTGCAAGAGCTGCTTGGGCATGTTAACTTAACCACCACGCAGATTTATACGCATACGAGCGTTGCGCGCCTGAAAGAAATTTACGCCAAGGCGCACCCGCGAGCGTAAGCGCGAGGGGGCATTACAGGTTCTTAATGGCTTGGGTAATTACTTCGCAGGCTCGATCAATCGATGCCCCTTCATGCGCGGTGCTTAAAAACCACGATTCATAAGCGCTCGGCGGAAGATAAACCCCTTGGTCTAAGCAATTCTGGAAAAATCTGCCGAATAATTTGGCGTCCGAGGTGAGCGCAGTGGGTAGATCGCGCACCGGCGTCGGCGTGAAAAATAAACTAAACATGGAGCCCACCTGCGGCGCTTGGAGCGCGATCCCCTTAGCTTGGGCGGCCGCGCTTGCCGCGGTGCAAACCTGTCGGCCCAGTGCATCGAGGCGCGCGTAGGGTTTTAATTCCGCGAGCATTTGCAGCGAAGCAATGCCCGCGGCCATCGCGAGCGGGTTTCCGCTGAGCGTCCCAGCGTGGTAGACGGGACCGAGCGGGGCCAATTGGTCCATCACCTCGGCGCGTCCGCCGAAAGCGCCGACCGGCAGACCGCCACCAATGATTTTACCCAAGCAGGTAAGGTCAGGCGTGATTTTTTCGAGTTCTTGTACGCCGCCGGCGGCGAGGCGAAATCCCGTCATGACTTCGTCAAAAATTAATAAGGCCCCCTGAGCGGTGCAGGCTTGGCGGAGGTGCTGGTGATAGCCGGCATCGGGCTTTATAAAACCCACATTGCCGATGTAAGGTTCAAGAATAACGCCCGCAATTTTCCCCGGATTAGCCGCGAAGGCGGCATCAATCGCGGCCGTGTCGTTATAGGGTAGCACGACCGTTTCTTGCGCAAAGGCGGCGGGAATTCCCGCGCTGTCGGGATGGCCGTGGGTGAGAGCGCCCGAGCCCGCTTTGATCAGGAGCGAGTCCGAGTGGCCATGATAGCAGCCGGCAAATTTAATGATTTTGTCACGCCGGGTGAACCCGCGGGCTAGGCGGATAGCTGACATGGTGGCCTCAGTGCCGCTGCTGCACAGGCGAACTTTTTCGATGGAGGGAAAAAACTGCACGATCAACTCCGCCATGGTGACCTCCGCGGGATTGGGGGTGCCAAAACTCGTCCCTCGCTCCAGCGCAGCCGCAATCGCGGCTTTAATGCGCGGATGATTATGCCCGTGAATGGCTGGACCCCACGTGCCCACAAAGTCGATCAACTCCCGACCATCGACCGTGGTGAGCGTGGCGCCGTGCGCCGCCTGAGTAAAAAATGGCGTGCCTCCCACGGAGCGGAAAGCGCGCACGGGTGAATTAACTCCCCCGGGCATAAGTTGCAGTGC
>CAMAVZ010000045.1:0-13103 GCA_945861645.1 Opitutus sp. GAS368
ATGGTCTGTTGCTCCGCTTCGCTCAGCAGCCAAAACCAATGGGTCGCATTTCTCAGGGTCGGCGTGGGAATGCCGCTCCAAAGATTGAAACTGAACATGCCTGGCTGTGAGTAGAGGACATCGGCATGAAGTTGCGCGTTCGTCGTCAGAATGCGCAGGGCAGAGCGAATATTTTCCGGCGGCCGAATATCTTCAGCGGCTGGTAAATTAAGCGGCAGCGAAGTGCGCCAGCGGTCGTGGCCCGTATCCCATAACCAGTAAAGCTGGGCTCCCATAGCCGAAAGCGCGATGGTGGCGAGCAGCGGAGGAGCCCAGGGCATACGCCGTTGACGAGTAAAATGCTCAACAGCTTCACTCAGCCCGATGACAAAAAGCGGAATAAACAAAAAAGTGCCCCAACCCATCTGGCTTCCCGCTACGGGGTAGGCGTGAAGGAGTTGCCCCATGGCCATGAGGGTCACCAGCCCGATCGCTTGAGCGTGAAAGCGGTCAGGGGGCGTGGGGGTGAGCGGGATTAAAAATAATGGGGCCAGAGGAAGGGCGAGCCCAATTACTTGGCTGACGCCGCGAATGGTGAGCCAAGTTTCCAGATGAAATAGAAAAATCCCGAAGCCGATGAGCCGTAAACCTGCGACGATCGAAGTTAATCGTGAGCGCAGCGTTGGTCGCCAATGCCAAAGACCGACGATACTTAGTGATAGGGCGAGGAGGGGCCAGGACCATAGGGGTTGCCACGCAAACCCCACGTGGAAATTAACCGGATGCCGCAGCGGTTGGAGCAAGACGCCATTAATCAGTCCGCTGAACGTCGTGCCATGGTTGAGGGTCGCCATGATGATACCAACTCCGGTCACCGCAAAAATGATTAACCCCCCAAGCGCGTCGCGACGGCGAAAGATTGCGGTTGCTGAGCTCATTTGGAGGCTGATGACGGCCACACTGGATCCAGCAAAGATAAGCGCTAAGGTGAGCACCCAAGGGGTGCCGAGTAGCGGGCGCATTAAAAGAAAAGGCATGACCCCCAAGCCCAAGAGCGCGAGCCCTGCGCCGCGGCGGCGCTGCTCGAGTGCCCCGGTCATGAGCAGCGCAAAAGCTCCGGCAGTCGCGCACCAGAGTAGCCCGACATTTATTTTCGTGAGGGCGAGGACCGCACCGGTTAGGCTCAGTACAGCCATGGTCAAAGTTGGCTTTTGGCGAAGCAGCGCCTCGACGGCACCCGCCAAGCCGATCGCAGTTATTAAGGCGATCAGACTACCGGGATGGGCCGGCTCTGAAGTCATTTGCCACAGATAGCCAAAGGTTACTCCCGTCGTAA
The DNA here is from genome assembly GCA_945861645.1 of Opitutus sp. GAS368. Classification (GTDB taxonomy): domain Bacteria; phylum Verrucomicrobiota; class Verrucomicrobiia; order Opitutales; family Opitutaceae; genus Lacunisphaera. The sequence goes on from CAMAVZ010000045.1 coordinate 1,316, forward strand.
ACCAAGCAGTCCAATATCGGCCGGATAAACGCCACGCGATTAACCCCGCGAATAACGCTGAGCCGACCCAATGCAACAGCGTGACCGCCCGCCCCAGGGTATGGGCGATCGGCCAACCGGAGAGCCAGTGGAGTAGATCGTAATAGAGAAAGGGGAAAGGGCCGTATTGGGTGAAGACTTGATCGTACAAGCCGCCGTGCTCACTGAAATTGGCCAGACTGAGGAGCACGTAGCCTTCGTCATCGTATGGCATGAACGTGGTGGCGATCAGCAGCCAACCAATGACAGCTAAGAGTGCCGCCAAAATAATGAGGCCCGGCAAACGCAGCCGACTCATCAGACTTTCCGCGGCGTGGTCGCCTCAGTTGGGTTGCGGCGAATCAGATAAAGCGGCCGGTGCTTCACTTCATCATAAACGCGACCGAGGTATTCACCGAGCACGCCGATGCCAATCAGCTGCACGCCGCCGAGGAATAGTACGATCGTTACCAGCGTCGTGTAGCCAGTCGGCGCGGTTTCAATATTGAGCAGTCGGCGCACGGTGTAAAAAACGGCCGCGGCAAATCCGACGAGCGCAGTGAAAACTCCCGTATACGTCAGCAGACGCAGGGGAAGATAGGAAAAGCTAAAAACACCATCGAGGGCGTAGCGGAGCAATTTGCCCAAGGTCTGCTGGGGTTCGCCGGCGGCGCGCTCGTGCCGATCATACAAAACTTCGCCGGTGGTAAAGCCGACCCAAGAACGCAGTCCGGGAAAGAAACGATTCCGCTCGGGGAGTCGATTAAGGGCATCGACGGCCTCACGATCCATGAGCCCAAAGGTGCCCGTGTTAGCTTCGATGGGGAAATCAGCGACACGGCCAAAAAGACGATGGAAAAGATCCATGCCCGCCCGCCGCGCCCCGATTTCTTGGCGCGAGCGCCGCACGGCGCGGACGACATCGAGGCCGGCGCGCCACTGGGCGACTAACTCAGGAATTACTTCCGGTGGATCTTGTAAGTCAGCATCAAGGGTCACCAACGCATCGCCCGAGGCTTGTGCAAGACCGGCCGCGAGGGCGGCCTGAAAACCAAAATTGCGCGTGAGCTCGAGCAGTTGAAAGCGGGCATCGTTCGCATTTTGCGCGCGGATGATGGGCGCAGACTGGTCGCGGCTCCCGTCATTTACTAATAAAGCGCTCCAAGTAACGTCGGGATGTTTATTAAATAAAGTGGTGAGACGCCCCAATAATTCCGGGAGGACGGCTTCTTCGTTAAAAACAGGAATGACGAGCGTTACCTGATTAGTTGGGGCGGCGCGAGTCATGGTAGGGTGAGGGGGGCTTAAAAATCAGAGGCAGCGCCGGCGCAGATAATCAGGGCCTTAAAAGGCGGATCAGCTTAGCGAAATAAATTATATTTGAGAATCGCATAGATGGCCCGGAAGCCATCCCGCCAGCCAATCTTTTTACCCTCGGCGTAGGTGCGGCCGTAATAGGAAATGCCAACTTCATAGATGCGGCAGTTAGGCACGGCGGCAACTTTCGCGGTGATTTCCGGCTCAAAGCCAAAACGATTCTCCTCGAGTTTAATATTCTGCAGTACTTCGCGGCGGAATACCTTATAGCAAGTTTCCATGTCGGTGACATTAATCCCCGTAAACATATTCGAGAGCAGGGTGAGGAAACGATTGCCGACCATGTGCCAGAAATAAACCACGCGATGCGCTTCCGCGCCCATGAAGCGTGAGCCAAAGACCACATCAGCTTTGCCGTCGAGAATAGGTTTTAACAAGCGAGGGTATTCTTGCGGATCATATTCCAGATCGGCGTCTTGAACAATAATCGCATCGCCCGTTGCGGCCGCAAAGCCAGTGCGCAAGGCGGCGCCCTTGCCTTGATTGGTGTCGTGGTAAATTACCCGCGCCACAAGCGGGGTGATTTCATCGCGCAAAATGTCACGCGTGCCATCGCTCGAGCAGTCATCGACAATAATAATTTCCATCTCGGCGACTGGGGCCGCGCGGACGGCATCCACAATCGTCCGGATGGTTTTGCGTTCATTGTAACAGGGAATAACGATAGATAGTTTCATGCGGTATCGGGGGCCGACGTTAGGGGCGGGCCGCCCTAACGGAAGCTTGATTTTTCGCGATGACCTTGGGGGTTGGGGTAAGCGGATAACCTTGCGGCGCTGCTAGGGGCCGACTGACATGCAGGGATTAATTTAACGTCTGCTGTGAGTGACGCATTTTTTATTTACCAATTCAGTTTAGATGGGCTGCTGGCGATTAGCGCCGCGTGGTTGGTGCAGCGGGCGCTCAATCCCGCGCTGGGGGTGTTAGGTCAACTCCTCGGTTGGGGTCTAGCCCTGTTGTTGCTCGTGACAACCAGCGGGGAAATTTTGAGTTGGCTGGGCGCGTTGGGGCCAAGGGATTCCTCCTCACGCATGCCGGGGCATTTTTTGGTTTAGCGGGTTGGCGCAGAAATTATTTAGCGGACGACGCTGCTGCCTTAGGTGTGCTGGGGAGAAGGCTGATCGATCGTCTGCGTGGTGACGGCTTGGTCGCAGGGCTCAGCGTGGTACTGGGGCTAATTTATATTGTTTTCGGGCTGTTGGCCGCGTGGGGGGAGCCAGTGGTTTACGATGCGCTCACCTATCGGCTTTCGCGCATTGGGCTCTGGTTGCAGGAGGGACGGATTACGCATTTTGCGACTGATGATGCGCGATTAAATTATATGCCCGTAGCGCCGGATTTGGTCATGGCTTGGCTAGCGGGAGCTCATCGCACGGGCTTTGCCTGGGTGGCTCTGGCGCAGACGTTCGGTGGTGGTCTGTTGATGGTTGCCACGGTGGGGCTTGCGCGCTGTACGGGCTTGGGTCGCGCGGCCGCGCTGGGCGCGGCCGGCTTGCTCTTGGGGATGGCTAATATTGTGCCGCAGTTTACCGCCGCATATACGGATTTATTCGCCGCGGGCATTTTTGCGGCGGCTTTTTATCTTTGGCTAATAGCGCTCCAACGGGGTCAAGGCTCGGTGCTCGGTGGGGCGGGAGTCGCTTTGGCTCTTGGATCGAAAGGCACCTTATTTTATCTGGCGCCGAGTGTTTTGGGGTGGGTGGTGTGGTGCGCTTGGGGCTATCGAATTACTGGCCGGGCGTGGTTAACGACTTTTTCGGCCGGACTGCTCGCCGCTCTGTTGCTGGTTGTCCCTAGATTAATGCGCAATCTCGAGACGTACGGCAATATGATGGGCCCCGCGGCGGCTCGGCAGCAACAACATGGGGCCGAATTATCCCTAGCCGATCGCAGTAAAAAACTTCGCCTCAATTTGCACACCACGCTCGCGCAATTATTTGAACCAAACGCCCAGCCGCTTGGGTGGGGTGGGCGGGCGCAGTGGCTCGCGGAGTCACTGGCCGCCCCGTTGCCCTCGGCTGATCGATTTTCATTTGATGAACTGGATCGACGGGCGAATGTGCAAAAAATTCTTCGGCTGCCCGCTCCGGATGCGGATGTCGCTTCCGTCGGTGTGCTAAGTCTCAGTTTGGCGTTGCTCGGCTTTTGCTCTGCGTTGCTCCCGCGTCGGCGTCAGGGGGCAGATCTGGTCATCGGGTGGAGCGTGGGCGTGGGGCTTTTTGTGATTTGGCTCAATGCGCTGCTGCAGTGGCATCCTTATAGTTTTCGATTTTGGGTGCTCGTCGCCCCATGGCTGGCGGTGGTGGCGGGGTGGGGATTGGAATCTTTGCCCCGTTACGCCCGGATCGCGGGTTGGGCTTTAGCCGCCTGGGGTGCCGGCCTGACGCTTTGGCAAAGTACGGCTTATGCTTATCAGGCAGGTTGGCCAGCGGTTCGGCAGCCCGAGCGAGCTTTAGGTTATACCGTCTACCGTCAGGTGAGGGCTTGGACGGGAGCGCTTGATCAAATCGGATCTCCCTTGCGCGTGGCGTTGCCGGTCAATCAACCGCTTGCGGCATTTTTACGAACTGAAGAAAATCGGAGAGTTGAGCTGCAAACGTTGGCTGAATTGCCGGTTACGGCCGAGGCGGCGGTCCAGCAGTGGTCCGGATGGTTAGTGGTGCCGGCGCGACATTTCGCGGGACGAGAGGGGCGGGTAGAAAAGCGCACGTGGTTTTTTTATGGCGATGAAAATAACTTTTTTAGTTTAGCGGCTTATCGGCGAGTCGTCTCAGGCCCTTGAGTCAGGCGCCGCGTAGCGCGCCTCCGCCCTTGACGGGGCCGAAGCGATTTCGGCATGGTGGGGGGGTGGAAAAACGTCCGTCGCTCTTAAAATTAATCATCGGGCTCATCTTCTTGCTGGCGTTGGCCAGCGCCGGCTTCTGGTGGTTAAAAATTCACGATTTTAGTCTGCGGCTCGCGCTGGATGATGGCCTGAACGTGCTGCGGGCTGCAGGGCCGCTGGCCTTTTTTACCGCAATGGCGGTACTGCCAGCCGTGGGTTGTCCGATGCTAGCGTTCACCTTGACGGCAGGAACTACTTTCGGCGCCCAGTTAGGTCTGCCGCTCGTGCTGCTCTACTGCGGCATCGCGCTAGCGGTTAATTTAGCGCTGACCTACTGGTTAGTTGCCGCCGGTTTACGTCCTTGGTTGGAGCATTTAATTGCGCAGACCAAATATCGGGTGCCGCAACTTGCGGAGGCTGATCATAGCGAACTAACCTTGATTGTACGCATCACGCCGGGACCGCCTTATTTTGTGCAAAGTTATTTGCTGGGCCTCGCGCGGGTTCGTTTTTTGACTTACCTTTGGGTCTCGTGGGCGGTGGTTATGCCGATGAGTATCGGCTTTGTCATTTTTGGTGACGCTATTTTGCAAGGTAAGTCGCGGCTCGCGATTCTAGGCTTCAGCGCCATTGTGAGCCTATCGCTGTTAATTCATTTTGTTCGCCGGCATTATGGTAAAAAAGACTCCTGACCTGACGCTCGATGATGCTGGGCGGATCCGCTCCGTCACCGAGTTGACGCACGAGGTTAAGACCTTGCTTGAGGGCGGGCTGCGTCCTGGGTGGGTGCGGGGCGAGGTTTCCAATTTTCGGGCCCAGGCCAGCGGGCATATTTATTTTTCGCTGAAAGATGTCGGCGCGCAAATTAGCTGCGTGCTTTTTCGGGGTGATGCGCAGCGTCAGACCGTGGTCTTGCGGGATGGCTTGCAGGTTTTAGTTTACGGTGAAATCAGCGTCTACGAGGCGCGCGGCCAGTATCAACTCGTCGTCAGAGCGCTGATCGAGCATGGCACCGGGCGACTTCAGCAAGAATTTGAAAAATTGAAGCAGCAGTTGGCGGCGGAGGGCTTGTTTGAGGCGGCCCGCAAGCAACCGCTCCCGCTGTTGCCGCGGACGGTGGGTTTTATTACTTCGCCGACCGGAGCGGCGGTGCAAGATTTCATGCGGATTCTGACGCGGCGAGGTTGGACGGGGCGTTTGGTGGTGCTGCCGGCGAAGGTGCAGGGTGAAGGAGCGGCGGCCGAAATCGCCACCATGCTTGCGCTCGCGGAGGGGCTTAACATTTTTGATCTAATCGTGGTGGGACGTGGGGGCGGGAGTATCGAGGATTTGTGGGCATTTAATGAAGAATTATTAGTGCGGGCCGTGGCGGCCTGTGGCGTTCCGATTATCTCCGCGGTGGGGCATGAGATTGATTTTACGCTTTGTGATCTGGCGGCTGACGTGCGGGCGGAAACGCCGAGCGGGGCGGCGGAATTAATATCGAGTAACTATCTTGAGGCCTGCGATCGCCTGACGCGCGCTGGGGCGAGTATGGTTACCGCGATAGATTCTGTGGTCGGGCGCGCGCAAGAGAAGCTGGATCACGCGCGCAGTCGCTTGCGGCTGCTTTCGCCGGCGGCGGCCATTGAGCAAAACTATCTCCGGCTCGATGATCTCGGCAATCGCTTGGGCGCCGCGACGCGAGCGGCTCTGCAATTACGACGGGAGACAGTCCGGACCGTGCGAGCCCGGCTCGCGCAGGCTGCGCCGGAAAAGCGGGTGCAGCAGGAATCGCAGCGGTTGCTGTCACTCTGGAAGCGGCTGGAATCAGCGAGTCCCGCCTCAGTGCTTAAACGAGGTTATGCGATCGTCCGAGATGCCGCCGGTCGGCCGGTGCCGCGAGCGCAGGGCCTTAAGCCGGGGCAAGTCCTCGTAAATGAGTTCCATGATGGGACGGTGCAGGTGCGCACAGAATGGGGCCCGATTGGGTTGATCAGTCAGCCGTGTTTGCCAAAAGCTAATTCTTAGCTCACTCTTTTCTCATGACCGCATCGTCTCTCTCTACGCTGTCCCTGCTCGCGACACTCGCTGGGGCAGGCCTCTTACCCGCCGCCGATTCCACTATGAAAGCTAAAGATCAAAACGCCGCGGTCCCTTATTGTGCCCCAGGGGATGAAAAGTCTGCTTGTGGGCTCCCGTCGCGAGTCGTGATTGATATGAGCAAGACGAAGGTGCAGCGCACGGAAGCCGAGTGGCGCACGCTCCTGACGCCCGGGCAATTTAAGGTGGCCCGGCAGCAAGGCACGGAGCCGCCCTTTCGGAATGAGTACTGGGATCATCATGCGGACGGAGTTTATTTTGCCGTCGGCAGCGACACGCCGTTATTCGATAGTCGCGATAAATTTGAATCGGGCACCGGTTGGCCCAGCTTCACGAAGCCCATTGAGCCCGCCTTTGTAGCGGAGACGCGTGATAGTAGTTGGGGGATGGAGCGCGTCGAGGTGCACAGTGCCGTTGATGGGAGTCATCTCGGCCATGTTTTTCCTGACGGCCCCGCGCCCACTGGCCAGCGTTACTGTATTAATTCAGCCTCGCTGCAATTTATGCCGCGGGCGGCGTATAATGCTTGGGTGGCTAAGAATAGCGCCGCCCCTACTGGCGCTAAGTAAGTATTCCTGCCGTCAGCGCCCGGGCTTTTAAGCCAAGCCCCGCGCTCCTTAATTATTTTTTCGGCAGGGTCGTGATGTCCGCGAGATGCTCGGCTTTCCAGCGCATCGCCATGAGAATTCGATTATAACCGCTGGGGTGGTCGAAGAAGAAAATTTCTTCCCACTTGCCCGGGGCAAGCTTGCGGTATTCAGAAAGTTTGAGCGCCGTGGTGGCAAAGCCATCGGGTTGTCGCGCCGCGTTGAGGCCGAAGATATCCGCTTCCACTTCATTGGTGCGAATGATCGTGTTGCGAACGGGGGTCGCGATGGTCATGAAAATTGCCAAGCCTGCGAGCAAGAGGGGTAGGCCGGCGAAGTCGTCGATTCCCCGCAGTCCCCAGGCCGCGCCGAAGCGGCGACTGGCCCAGTCGTAAAACCAGTGGGTAAACCAGAAGCCGGCGCAGATCAAGAGGGAGAAATCGATGACCATCTTGTAAATATGGTTCAGCACATAGTGGCCTAGTTCGTGGCCCATGACGGCCTGAACTTCTTGGGGCGAGCAGCGGTTGAGCAGGTTATCATTGAGGGAGACGCGAATGGTGTTCAGCGCGCCGCTGACATTGGCGCTCACTCGCTTGGATTGTTTAGAGGCGTCGAATTGATAGACGTTATCCGCGGGTACTCCGTTCGCGCGGGCCAGAGATAGAATCGGGTCGCGCACCTTCGCATCGGTCAGGGCGGTATATTTATTAAAAAGTGGGGCAATAAATACGGGGGCCAGCACCATCATAAAAATCATGAAGAATGGGGTCGCGAACGAGGCGCGCACCCACCAGCGCTGGGGTGATTTGCGGATGCCGAGATAAAGCAGCGAGCCGATTAAGCTGAAGATGATCGTGCCCACCAAAAGAGATTTAAGCTGTTCGGATAACCAGCCGCTGGGGGTCAGATTGGAGAGACCAAAGCGATGTTCGCGGATGAAGCCTTCATAATAATCTGACGGCAGCGTTAGGACCCAGTTGATTACTGCAAAGAGGGTGATAAAAAGCAGGCCTTGTAGATAGCGCGCGGAGAGCAGGCGTTCCGCCAGATTGCGAATTTTCACGGTGACTCCCCAGCGGAGCAGCGCCCAAGTGATGATGAGCGTGAGCGCTAGATTCCAGAGCTGAAAAATATAGCCGCCTTCAAAGTAAGCGTCGGATTGAGCGCGCGCGGCGGCGGGCATCGTAGCCAGCAATTTATTAGTTTCTAAAACGGGATCAAAACTCGTGGCAGATTGAGCAGAGCTGAGGGCGAAAAAACCAAGGAGTAGAGAAAGCCCGAGCGAGCGCTGGGCGAGGCGGGAACGGCGGGGTGTAAGCATGTGCGTTTAAAGCCGGCGCAGCGGCTAAGCGCAAATGAGATTCGAGGTCGCCCCCGTGGCTCGGGCCCAGCCAAAAAAGGGCACCACTGAATGCGTGCGCTTACCGGTAGAGCCAAAACTTCTTGGTTTCGTCTTGGTAGATCTTTGCGCGGGTCGTCCAGTTTTGGATGAAGCTCGCGACATTGATCGTGCGGCCTTCACGGCTGAGAGCGGTGAGCCAAGCATTGGAGCCTACGTGAATTTTAAAAGTGCGGGCCTCTTCGCTCGTCAGCGTGACAAAAGGATTTAGCCGCTGCCAAGTCGCCGCTTGTTTGTGCATATAGAAGGAGAGTTCAGTCGGATGCCACGCCTCCCAATCGGCGATTTGCACATAGACCCCCGTGATGGTTTTACCTTCGCGATCGAGGCCGGGTAGCTTCACTAACTTGAGGCCAGGGATTTTGTAGGCCTCAAGGGCTTTGATAATTTCATCGGGAGTTTTCCTGGGAAACCCGATGCCGCGAAACGGAAAATCGCGACCGATGCCCCAGGTCCAGCCACTATTTTGGGTGCCGAGCCCCACCATAGCATAGCCAATGACGGCCTCGTAGCTGGGCACGTTGGGGGAGGTCGCAATCCATTTTAATTCAGTGTCCGGCCAGCGCATGGTGCGCGTCCAACCGCGCATGGGAATGACGGTTAATTTGCCCTTGGCGCGTATTGCTTCAGTGAGCGGCATGCCCGCGATCGTGCGCGAGCCCTCTTTGGCCATGCGGGCAATTTCTCCAATCGTTAGCCCATGCACGTACGGCATGCGCGGAAAAGCACCGACGCCGCTCATGTTTTCTGGATCGAGCGGCGGTCCATCCACTTTCAGACCGCCGAGGGGATTGGGTCGATCCAAGACGATGACTTCGACGCCGTGGGTGAAACAAGCATCCATCGCGAGGCGCATCACGACGTTGAAGGTATAGGAGCGGACGCCGATATCTTGGAGGTCGATGACGAGCGCATCGAGGCCTTTGAGCTGGGCTTTGGTGGGCTTGCGGTTTTTTCCGTGGAGGGAGTAGACCGTCAAGCCGGTGCGCTTATCCACGGTGTCGCCAAAATTATCACCCGCCTTAACTTGTCCTTCAAGTCCATGTTCCGGCGCAAACAGCGTAACCAATTTTACGTTCGGCGCGCGGCGGAGAACCTCGAGCGTGCTTTCGCCGCGGCGATTGACGCCAGGGGGATGGGTGAGCAGGCCGATTTTTTTCCCCGCGATGGCGGCAAATTTATCCGCCTCCAAAACATCAATGCCGAGGAGAACCGGGGGCAGTTTTTCGGCGGGTGGAGTAATTGTTGCCGGGCCGGGCCGAGTGATAGCCGGGGGTGGTAATTTAGCGGCCGCCTTGGTGGGTTTGCTGACACAACCCAGACTCATGGCTAAAAAACCGACCGCGAGCGTGCCGAAAGAAATTTTCACGAAAGGCCGGAGCAGCATAAGCCGTGATTTTTGAAAATGGCTCGCCGCGTTGGCGAGGAGAATCGGGGGGCATTGGTCATCGTGGCGGGAGTTGCTCGAGTCGTACGCGGGCGATGGCGCAGGCGAGCAACTCCGCCGTGCGGGGAAGCGCAACGGCAAGTGGCAGGTCAGTTGGTGTGATGGCATGGAGTTCACCATCGGGGGGTAAGCCTAGGCTGCCGGCGAAAACATGGACAGGTTTGCCGAGTCGGCGAGCCGCGTTGACCAGTGAGCCGGGGCCTTTGCCCTCCAGCGAAGTGAGATCAAAGCGACCTTCTCCGGTTAAGATGAGATCGGCCGCATGAATGCGACTGGGTAAATTTAGCCAGTCCGAGACGAGGTCATAGCCCGGTACTAATTTTGCGCCGTACGCTACCATGAGCCCGAAGGCGATGCCGCCGGCGGCGCCTGCTCCGGGGGTGTGGGCCAGGGTGAATGATTGTCCGCACGTTGAGCAGAGGAGGGCGGCGAGACGCGCCGCCTGAGCTTCGAGCCGAGCGATGTCGGTGGCGCGTAATCCTTTTTGGGGGCCAAAGATAGTCGTGGCTCCGCGGGGTCCGAGGAGTGGGTTCGTGACATCGCAGGCAATAAAAATGGCGGAAATTTTTTTCGCGCCTGACCGATCGATACGCTGAATTTGCGACCAGCGAGCGGGTGTGGGGACCCCGAGATCGGCGCCCGCGCCATCATAAAATTTAAAACCCAGGGCGGCGAGTGCGCCGAGTCCTAGGTCATTGGTCGCGCTGCCGCCGACGCCGATTAAGATGGTGCCCGCTCCGGCCTCTGCGGCGAGCCGCACGAGCTCGCCGGTGCCGTAGGTGGAAGTTTGCCAGGGATCGCGTTCGCTGGGCGCCAGTAAGGCGAGCCCGCTGGCGGATGACAGATCGACGATCGCGAGGGGCGCGTTGATGGCGCTTGGATTATTTCCCAGCGCGAGGTGTCGAGTCGCGTTCGCGGGAATATTTTTGGCCGTGATCAATCCGAGCTGGGCCTTGACTGGCTGACCGCGCGGCCCGGCAACAGTCGGCGTGCGAATTTCGCCGTGCGCTGCGGTGGTGAGGGTTTCGCCGAAGCCTTCGCCGCCGTCGGTGAGCGGACAGAGATCGAGTTGCCAATCAGGATAGTGGGTGCGCAGGGTCGTTGCGGCCACGGCGCAGGCTTCGGCGGCCGACAGCGCGTCCTTAAATTTATCGAAGGCGATAAGTACGCGCATCGTAAAAAATTCAGGCTCGAGCGCGGCGCCGAGCCACCACCGCTTGGGCTAATTGCTCGAGCCCGGGGAGAGTTTCCTGCCAGGAGAGACAGGCGTCGGTGATGCTTTGCCCATGAACCAAAGCGCGGCCTGGCTCGTGTTTTTGGCTGCCGGCGACGAGATTGCTTTCGAGCATAACGCCGATGATCGCGCGTTCGCCGCCCGCAATTTGACCGGCGATATCCTGAGCCACGGTAATCTGGGCGGCGGGCTCTTTGCCGCTATTGCCGTGACTGCAATCGATGAGCACGACCGGAGCGGCCGCTGATTTCTTGAGCAGAGCCACGGCGGTCTGCACGGCGGCGCGGTTAAAATTTGGTCCGGTGCGACTGCCCCCGCGCAGTACGAGATGACCTTCGGGGTTACCGGTGGTGCTGAGGATTGCGGCAGCGCCTTCGCGGGTGAGGGAAGGGAAAGAGTGAGGATGCTGGGCGGACACAATGGCATCAACCGCGACCTGCAGATCACCGTCGGTGCGATTTTTAAAACCGACCGGCATCGAGAGGCCGGAAGCGAGTTCGCGATGAATTTGGCTTTCGGTGGTGCGGGCGCCGATAGCGGCCCAAGCTACGAGGTCCGCATAATATTGTCCAAGGGTGGTATCCAGAAACTCCGTGCCGATGGGCAGGCCTAGAGCGTTGATATCGAGCAGGAGCCGGCGGGCTAAGCGCAAGCCGGTGTTGACTTGAAAACTGCCATCGAGGTGGGGGTCATTGATGAGTCCTTTCCAGCCAACGACGGTCCGGGGTTTTTCAAAATAAACGCGCATAACAATCAGCAAGTCGCGCGCGAGGCGGGTGGCGACGGGCTGAAGTTGCTGCGCGTATTCGAGCGCCGC
>CAMAVZ010000046.1:0-12905 GCA_945861645.1 Opitutus sp. GAS368
AAAAATCGTGGGCGGGTGGATATTCTTCGTGAAACGGCTGGACGCGGTGGCAAGACGGTAACGGTCGTGACAAATTTTACGGGCATTGGTTTGCCCGAAAAAGAGCAACTCGCCAAAAAAATGCGAAATGCGTGTGGCGCCGGCGGGACGGTTAAAGACGGGCGGATCGAAATTCAGGGAGACCGCCGCAAGATCGTCGCCAAAATTCTAACGGCGGCAGGTTTCCGTCCCGTCTTGGCCGGCGGCTAGTCGATCATTGATCGCGAGCTGCCCTCCTCCAGTCACTACGCCGCTAATCCTGCGGCCAGGGCCAGCGCGCTACGCGCTCGATTCATGATATAGAGATGATACCCCGGTGCGCCGTTAGCCAGCAGTCCGCGGATCTGCTCGAGCGCCCAGTCGATGCCCATCATTTCAACCACGTCGGGATTTTCGGCGGCGACTTCGAGTCGAGTGATCAGCTGGGGGGGGAGATGCGCGCCGCACATTTCCGTAAAGCGGCGTACCTGCTTGAGCGAAAGTACGGGCATGATCCCAGGCACAATGGGCACCGTAATTCCCGCGGCGCGGCATTTTTCGACGAATCGATAATAAACGGTGTTATCGAAAAAAAGCTGAGTCGTGATAAACGCGGCGCCGGCATCGACTTTGCGGCGGAGGTGTCCGAGGTCGATCTCGAGGGAAAGGGATTCCGGGTGTTTTTCGGGATAGCCCGCTACGCCCAAGCAGAAGTCGGCGTGGCGTGATTTTAGTAGCTGCACCAGCTCACTGGCATGGCTCAGACCGTCGAGCGCTGGACGAAACTTGGTGTCGCCCTTCGGTGGGTCGCCGCGCAACGTCATGATATTCCGAAAGCCGGCTTGGTGTAACTGGTCAGCGGTGGCGCCAAGCTCGGCTCGCGAGTGGCCCACACACGTCAAGTGCGGCATAACGGTGAAACCGAATTCATTTTTTAGCATCGCGCTGGCTTGGGCGGTGCGATCGCGGGTGGTGCCGCCGGCGCCATAGGTCACGGAAACAAAATCAGGCGCGATGTGCTGCAGGCTGGTGGCAGTCTGCCGCAGGGTTAAAAGGCCGGCTTCATCCTTCGGTGGAAAGAATTCCAGCGAGCGCACGATGGGCTGCGTGGTCAGTAAATGAGAGATTAACCGATCGGGTAGCATTAAATATCAATACATCTAGATTTGATGATATGTAAAGCTAAGAGTGCTCGAGCTGGGCCGGGCGCGAGTGAGCCGCCGAGTGCTGGGCTAGGCCGGACTGGTCGCGGCTTCGCGGGCGCGCTCGGTCTTTAAGCGCAATTGGCCGCAGGCGGCATCGATGGCGTGGCCTTTTTCGCGGCGAAGGGTGACGGAGACGCCACCGTTAAAAAGAATTTTGGCAAATTTTTCCTGACGGGTGAGGCTCGGGCGTTTCCATGGCAGGCCCTCGACCGTATTATAAGGAATTAAATTTACGTGCGCGTGAAGATCGTAGGCGATGTCGCGTAATTTTTCCGCCTGTTCGAGCGAGTCGTTAATTTCCTCGATGAGGATAAACTCCAAGGTGACCATGCGCCCTTTTTTCTCCGAGAATTCTTTTACCGCCGGTAACAATTCGCGCAACGGCCACTTTTTATTGATGGGCATAATCTGCTCGCGGACTTCGTCGGTGGCCCCGTGTAAGCTAATCGCGAGGCGGAGGCCGAGGGGTTCATCCGCGAGTTGCTTAATGCGCGGGACGAGTCCGGACGTGGAGAGGGTGATCCGGCGGGCGCCGAACCCGAGGCCCCATTCCGCATTCAGAATGGTCAGAGCGCGGATGATGGCATCGTAGTTGTGCAGCGGCTCACCCATGCCCATGACGACCAGATTATCAAAAGAGGCGAGTTCTGCCCGGGCGCGAGGGGTGCGCTCATCTTCTTGTCGGCAGACTTGGATCAGTTGGTGCACGATCTCGCCCGCGCTCAGGTTGCGTTTGAGGCCTTCCAGGCCTGAGGCGCAAAATTTGCAACCCATGGCGCAGCCCACTTGGGTCGAAATGCAGATGGTTTTGCGCGAATTTTCCTGGCCGACGCCCAATTGGGGGGCGCGGATGATGACGGTCTCAATGAGGGCTTGATCGCTTAATTCGAGTAATAATTTATCCGTCACATCTTCTGATTGTTTGGTGAGGACGAAGGCGGTGGGGTTGAGCTCGAACGTTTCGTCGAGCCATTGGCGCAGCGGCACCGAGAGATTAGTCATCTCAGGCCAAGTGCTGACGCGTTTTTTATAAAGCCAATCCAGAATCTGCCGCGCGCGAAAAGCCGGATGACCATGCTCGGTGAGCAGCAGGGTGAGGGATTCGAGCGTTTCGCCGTGGAGGGCGCGCTTGGTGGTGGGCATCATGACTCGCGAGGTTTGCGCTGGTCGGAGCCAGCTGGCAAGCGATGAAGCGCCGCCCGCCGCGCGCATCGCTAAAAGAGGGATTGCTCGCCTAGCGGCGGCCGCCCAAGTTTAGCCAAGCATGAACCTCATTCACCGGCATATTTTTGCGAACGTCATCCTGACGTGTGCTGCGGCGGTAGGCTTGTTTGCTTTTGTGCTCATGATGGGCAACGCGCTGAAAGATTTACTGCCGCTCATGCTAGCGGGGCAATTAGCCTGGGATACCTCCCTGCGCTTGGTCGGACTATTAGTGCCGTTTGTCGTCTCCTACGCATTGCCGATGGGCATGTTGACGGGGATTTTATTGGTGTTAGGGCGCATGTCTGCGGAAGGCGAAATTACCGCGCTGCGGGCTGCGGGCTTGAGTGTGGCCTGGTTATCCGCGCCGATATTATTTGCGGCGATTCTGGGGGTCATTCTTTGCGGCTTGATCAATTTTCAATTTATGCCGGTCGCGCGGCTTACCTATCACCGCGAGATGGCGGCGGCCGTGCAGCAAAATCCGCTGAGCTTTATTGTCCCCAAAACTTTTATTCGGGATTTTCCGGGGATAGTGCTGTACGCCGGCGAAAAAAAGGGAGCAGCGCTCAAAGATTTTTGGCTCTGGGAGTTGGACACGAAAAATCGGGTGAAGCGATTTGCCCGATCTGATTCCGGCCGGCTTAGTTTTGATGAGGCGAACAATAAATTAATTCTGACCTTAGAACGAACATCGGCCGAGGTGCGGGATGAGCAAGACCCCGAGAATTTTACCGCGGCGCGCGGAGCCGCCGCGTGGGATCAAGCAACGTTTGATCTACCGCTGGATAAGGTCACCGGGCAGCGCACGGTTGGGCTCAAGGACAAATGGCTGACCTTTAGTCAGCTGGTGGCAAAATGGCGCCGGCTGAACGTGCCGGATGCCAAATTGACGACAGCGGAGCAAGCCAAGCAACAGATGCGCGTGCAGATTGCCCTGCATGAAAAATTTGCTACGGCCTTCTCCGTCTTATCGTTTGCGCTCATTGCTATTCCTCTGGGGATCAAGGCTTCGCGTAAAGAAACCTCCGCCAATCTTGGGCTGGGCTTAGCTCTGACGATGGCCTATTATTTCGGGACGATTATCGCAAGCTGGTGTGATAATTATATCGGTTTACGGCCCGACCTGCTCATGTGGGTGCCGACGCTCGCTTTTCAGGCTTTAGGGCTTTGGATGTTTTATAAAATTGATCGTGCTTAGCCCAGATCATGGCGAAATCGCGGTCTGTAACCCATCGAGCAGTAGCGCGTCTCTAGTGAGGTGTTAGTTTATCACTCTCTATGGATCCAGCTGAAGCCGCTTTTGATGTGGCCGCCTGTCTTAAATTGGTTCGCCACCGCGACCAAACGGCGGCGCGGGAACTCGTGGAGCATCTCCACCCTCTGGTTATTCGGATTGTGCGCGCCCGGCTCCCGCGGCGCGTGGCCGAAGAAGACCTTGTGCAGGATATTTTTCTGAAAATGTTCACTCGCCTCGAACAATATCAAGGTAATGTGCCGTTCCCACACTGGGTGTCGCGGATCGCGGTGACGACCTGCATTGATCAGCTGCGTGCGCAGCAGCGCCGGCCGGAATTTCGCTGGGCTGACTTATCTGAACAGGAAGCGGAAGTGCTCGATGCGGTCCTCACTGATGGTCGCGAGCCGCGCCCGGGTGATGCGTTAGCCGCGCGCGAGCTGGTCGATAAATTGCTCACGCAGCTCAAGCCGGATGATCAGCTCGTCATTCAATTATTAGATTTGGAGCAAAAAACGATGGTCGAGATCAGCGCTCTCACCGGTTGGAATCAGACACTCATTAAGGTGCGCGCTTTCCGCGCCCGCCGAAAATTGCAGAAATTATTTCAAACCTTAACCAGCAAGGAGAAATCATGAACCGGTTCAATCGTTCCTGGCAGAAACTGACGGCGCTCGCCCGGCAGGTACCTGCCGCTGAGTGGGAGTCGGCACCTTTGGGGTTGGCGACACGCGTCGTCGCTCGGGCCTGGTCCGAGCCGGCGGCGCGGCCTTGGGCGGTGATGGAACGTTTCGCGTTCCGGGGTCTCATGGTGGCCGTGGCGCTCGGTGGAGCTGCGGCAATTTTTGATGATAGTGGGTCTACCGCTGAGCCCAATGAAGATTACGCGAACGCGGATACCGTCAATGAACTGCTGGACCTGACTTAAAATGAATAAACCCTGGAAATTAATTCTTCTCTTAATCGGTATTTTTATCGCGGGTAGTGTGACGGGTGCCTTGGTCATGCAGAAAATTGGCCGAGCCGCGGCGGCGAAGCGTCCGCTGCCAGAGCAATGGGCTCCACTCCATTTGAAGCGGCTAGTCGATCGGCTGGATTTACAGCCGGAGCAGGTTGACCAATTGCGGCCGATCGTCCGTCGCAATATGGAGCAGCTTAATCGGCTACGGGCTTTTTCTCTGGCTGAGACCAAGAGTGGGGTGGAACAGATGGAACGAGAAATTGCCGATAAATTGCGTCCGGAGCAGCGCGCCAAATTTGAGCAGATGAACAAAGAAATGCGGGAGCGCGCCAAACGGTTGGGCCATGATCGTCCGCCCGGTGGCCCCAACGCGCCCCGCCCAGAACGGACTCGCCCCAGCGGCGGGTCGCCGTTGCCGCCCGGCGATGGTCCGGCCTCAGAGAAGCCAAGGCATCACTGATCGGGGTCGGCTCGCTTCGGTTATTTTTTCTACCAGCTCAGCGTGGCGTGAGTTGACCGACATTTTTTATTTTAGTTGTCAGGGTAAGGTGTCCGCCTACGTTCTGCCTTGGCTAGGCGCCATGCATGAGTAGGCGCGTGAACCCCGCCAGGGCCGGAAGGCAGCAACGGTGACGACGTCCTCCCAGTGCCGTGGATTGCCTAGCCACTTTTTTAAGCGCCGGCCCGGCTAAAGCGGTGAAGCCTTAAAGAAATCAGAAACGAGGGCTGGATTTTTTATCGCATCGGTCTTTCAGTCATTCCGTCCTTCATGGCCACCCCTTATCAAGTCATTGCCCGCAAGTGGCGCCCGCAGACCTTTGACGATGTCGTCGGGCAGGATCATGTGGTGCGTACGCTGAAAAATGCCATTGCGCGCAATCGCATCGCCCACGCTTATTTATTAGTGGGACCGCGCGGCACGGGTAAGACCAGCACGGCCCGGATTTTCGCCAAGGCGCTCAATGCCACTGGTGGTCCCAACGCCAGTTTTGATCCGCTTGATCCCATTTGTGCGGATATCGCAGAAGGTCGTTGTTTGGATGTGATCGAATTCGATGCGGCGTCCAATACGCAAGTCGACAAGGTGCGCGAGTTCATCATCGACACCGTGGCCTATGCGCCGGCGCAGGCGCGCTTCAAGGTCTACATCATTGATGAGGTGCACATGCTTTCGGCGGGCTCCTTCAATGCCTTGCTGAAAACGCTCGAGGAGCCGCCCGCGCACGTGAAATTTATTTTCGCCACGACGGATCCGCAGAAAATGCCGGCAACCGTTATTTCCCGTTGTCAGCGTTTTGATCTTAAGCCCATTCCCAGCGAGCTGATTGTGCAGCGG
The DNA here is from genome assembly GCA_945861645.1 of Opitutus sp. GAS368. GTDB lineage: Bacteria > Verrucomicrobiota > Verrucomicrobiia > Opitutales > Opitutaceae > Lacunisphaera. The sequence continues at coordinate 5,961 of CAMAVZ010000046.1, forward strand.
CTGAAGAAAATCGCGGTGGCCGATAAGATTAAAGTCAGTGACGCGGCCTTGGCCAGTATTGCGCGCATGGCGGATGGCGGCATGCGGGACGCTCAATCTATTTTTGACCAGATGATTTCTTTTTGCGGCACGGAGGTCGGTGAGGCGGATGTGCTCGATGTCTATGGGTTGGTCGCCGAGGGAAAAATCGCGGCGCTCGCGGCGGCGCTGGCCGTGGCTGATCATAAGAAAATTATCGAGCTGGTCGACGAAGCGGACGAAAACGGCCGCGACCTTTTTCGCTTACTGGTAGATTTGCAGACCCACGTGCAGACGGCTTTGCTCGCGGCAATCGCGCAGGGCGGGACCAGCGAGCGGTTAGGGGCTCCGCTGACCACCGAACAGTTAACGCGGTTGCTGGACGGGCTGCACGAAGGGGAGAACGGCGTGAAGCATGGTTTATCCCAGAAAATTAATTTTGAAGTAGCCTTGCTCAAGGCGGTGGAGGCCAGTCGAGCCCGCGCGATTGACAGCTTGATTAAAGAAATTGCGACGCTGGCCGAAGGCTTACCCGAAGGCTCAAAAAAAAACGACTAACGACCCCGGCTGACGGTGGGGCGAGTGGTTTAAATGGAGGGGCGTCGGGGGTGGGGCAGAAGGAATCCGACGAGGAAGATGCGCCGATCGCTCGCGGAGCGGGGGGCACGCCTGCCGATGAGGCGATGCCCAGCGGTCCATCGCTAGAGGAAGAAGCGACTCTGCTGATGGCTCAGCGCGGCTTGGAGGAATTTTATGGACCGGCGCCGCTCGCGGAGAATTTGGCGCCGATAACCGCCGAGGAATCGTTACCGCCGCTCGAGGATTTGGTTAAGCGCATTCCGCCGGCTACTCGTGATTTACTGGAAGAATTATTTCGCGCCCGTTTCGTCACGGTCAAGCGCGTGCCAAAATTAGCGCTGAAATCCTGAAGTGGCGCGGCGCAGTCGGATAAAATATCTGCCCAGCGGTTAGGATTGAGTGATTCGGCTGTGCGGATCTTGCCGGCATTCAGTTTGGTAAATTTTAAACTCCGCCGGGCGATAGGACCGGCCGCCCAGGTGGATGAGTACGTCGCCGCTGGTTTGCTTATAAGTGTTATGATCGAGGATGAATTTTTCTTCGTCAGCGGGGGAGATGATTGAATAGACGGCGGCACCATCGGGCGCCTCGCTGAAGGTATTGTGTCGAATATAAACCTTCCCCGGTTGGGTGTGAGGATTAATTTTCCAGATGAACACATGATGGCCGACCGGCTGGGGATAAATCTCGGACTGCCGCGGCGGCAATTCCCCCTGCAGGCTGAAGCCTCCGCCGGCATCAACACTAACATTATACTCAAAGTAGATTTCCTGAGATGGCTCGCGGCATTCGTAAGCCGCAAATCCGCAACGACTGAAATGATTATATCTGAAATAAAGTCGCTCGGGGATGCGGCGGGTTTCCCCGCCTTGGTGGGTTACCCCGGCGTCGTAAATATTGTCAAAAGTGCAGTGCTCCACCGTGATGTCACGGGCCCCGTCCCATAGTTCGATGGCGTTGCCAAAACGAATTCGTCGGTCGTTGTCCCAGACGGCTCCGCCGATGAAACGAAAATCACACGCCCGAATCACCACATCATGGGCCTGCCCCTGTTGATAGCCATGCACTCCGGCATTTCGAAAGCTGAGGTTCTCTAAAACGATATAGCCTTTTCCTTTAACCAGCCTTCGCTCGCCCCAGAGCACACACTCGATACTCTGGTAGAAAATTCCTGGATTGGTGGATGCACAAAGTAAAAGTACGCTCTGCGGCGGAGCTTGACCCCCGCCCGCATCGCCCGAGGCGTTGCCCGTATAGTGCCACTCCCCGGGTTCCCGCAGCGCGGTGGCGGCCCAACGAAGGTTTCCGCAGCGCTCGCCTCCGTTGAATATCAGATTGCATACTTTCGTCGCGAACTCGCCTTGATATTGCCAAATGCGTGGTCGCACTTCGATCCACTGGCTGGGATTCCCAATCGAGACCGATCCCATAAAAACAGGTTTTTCTCCTTCGCCATAGGCGCCGTAGGTAATCGGTGCGCCTTTCTCTCCGTCACGCGTATGCAAGTTTTCTCGAATGATACTGCCGCGCTTGAACAGGACTTGGTCGCCTCCAATAAATTCTCGGGCGTGATAAGTTTTCCATGGCTCTAAGTGGGTTGCACCGCTGTTGGCATCACTGCCAAGTAAGGGATCGATAAAATAGGTCTTCCCCCTCTGGGCCCCATGGGGTTGGGCGTAAAGCGGGGTCGTGCTCCGTCGGACAAAAAAGGCCCCTCCGGCTAGTAACCCTAATCGTTTTAAAAAAGATCTTCTTTTCGGATTCATCTTAGTTGAGCGTTTTAATCGTGCGGCCGTTTTCTGGATGAGCAAATCTTTCCCGCTCGTCAGTGAACGGCGGCAAAGATTTCGACGCTGAAATTGATGGGCCAGTTTTTTTACGGGAAGGGAAAAGTGGGTGGGGGTAGTTGTGGTCGGCTCAGTGCGGCCAGTTTGCGCCCAGGTGGGGACGGCCGGACAGATCGCGCAGGTAAATGTACGTTTGGACTGTCTGCTGGGCGCAGGGCGGAGCGAGGCTGATGGGTTGGCGGGCGTAGAGTTGTTCGGCGACCCCTTCAAGGTCATCGAGTTTTTTTAGGGTCGGCTCATCCACTGACCAGATTTCTCCGTTCACCGCATGCTGCTGATCAGTTGAGGCGACCATCCCGGGATATGCGCCCAGTGAATAAAGCGTGAAGCCTGGCCGCGTGCGGGCGGGACCGAGAAATTGCTGCTGAGCGAGATAATGGTGATTCTGGCCACCGCGCATCAGCGTGCCGTAGACAAAAATAAGCGTCATGAACTGGGCGATTCCGACGCAGGGACCGCGAGCGCGGCGCAAACTAACGCGGTGATGTTATCACGGCCGGCGCGTTCGAGGGCGGCGTCGATCAGTCGCTGTGCGATCGGGGTGGTGGCGGACTCGCGGATCATTTCTTCGAGTTGGCGATCCCAAAGACCTTCGATCAGACCATCGGAGCACAGTAAAAAGCGATCGCCGGGCGTGCAGGGTAGGGCGCCAAATTGCGGTTCGATGAATTGATGTTCTGCGCCGAGGGATTGGTGCAGGGCGTGGCGCATAGGATGCGCCCGAGCTTCACGTTCGGTGAGTTTCCCCTGACGGCGCAGCCAGCCCACGTGGCCATGGTCGTGCGTTAGCTGGATGAGTCCGCCGGTTGCCGGCAGATGGTAGATGCGACTGTCGCCAATATGACCAAAGTAAGCCCAGCCGGGGGTGAGCCAACACAGGCTGAGCGTGGTCCCCATGCCGCGGCATTCTTCGTAGGATTCACCGAGCTTAATTAATTCCTGATGAATCTCGCGAAAGGCCTCGAGGAGGATTTCCGCATAGCCGCTATTTGGGCCAGGCGCGGCGCCCCGAAATCTTTTGGGCATCAGGCTCGTGATTTTATCGATGGTGATGCGGCTGGCAAATTCCCCGGAATTGGCGCCGCCCATGCCATCGCTCACGGCAAAGACAAAGTCGGCCTTCGTCCAGGAGGCCCCGCCGTTCTTGCCGAGGTAGCGAACTTCGTGGCCATCAAATTCCAACGCGAGGAAGCGGTCTTCGTTGATCGGGCGAACATGACCGCGGTGCGTCAGACCTGACCAGCGGAGGTGCGGTGACTGGGAGCTGGCGTCCGCGGTGCTTTCGCCCAACACGGTCGCGAATTCAAAATCGATCAGGCAAAAGCGACCGTCGCTCCGGCGGTAGGTGATATTGCGCAACTCGGGGTCATCGTGGCGAACGCCAAAGGCCGCGAGTTCAGCAAAGAGTTGCTGCATTCTTTCCGGGTTCAGCTGGTCGACCCGCGAGCCGCAATTGGTGGTGGTTATTTTTAGGTGGGTTTCATCAACTTCCAGCAACTGCGGCACGAAATCGCAGCCTCGAGCTTCGAGGTAGCGAAGAACTTTAACCTCGTTCTCAAAACGCACAAAAGCTTCCGGTCCGCGGAAGGTTTTGTGGACGCTGCCATCAAAACCGATGCGGACGAGGGCGCGTTGGGTATCTTTAACCTCATGCATGGGGCTGGGGGAGAGACGATTTGCGGGCGAGGGGGCGGTGGCAAGAGTGCGCTTTGGTCTGGGTAGGCTAAATTTAGCCCAAAATTGATAAAAGCTGAGTCATGTTATCAAAAATCTCTTTGCCTCTGGCACGTGAGATGCTGAATTAGGGCTTAAGTTTACCCCGGCCCTGCTGCCGTTTCGGCGCCAGTGGTCAGGTGGTTTCCCCCTTAACCTTAAATCATATGGCTAAATACAAATTGGAATACATCTGGCTCGATGGCTACACGCCGTTAGCTAACCTGCGCAGCAAGACGCAAATCAAAGAATTTGCCAGCTTCCCGACTCTCGCCGATTTGCCCCCTTGGGGCTTCGATGGTAGCTCGACTCAGCAGGCCGAGGGGAAGAGTTCAGATATCACCCTGAAACCCGTCGCAGTTTTCCCTGATAGCACCCGGATCAATGGGGTGCTCGTGATGTGCGAAACTTTCCTGCATACGGGCGTGGCGCATCCTTCGAATTCGCGGGCCACGATTCCGGATGATGCCGGGACTTGGTTTGGCTTTGAGCAGGAATATTTCTTCTACCAAGACGGTCGCCCCTTGGGCTTTCCGGTGGACGGCTATCCCGCTCCGCAGGGTCCGTATTATACCGGCGTGGGTTACAAAAATGTCGGTGATGTGGCGCGCGAAATCGTCGAGAAGCACATCGATATCTGTCTCGATGCCGGCATTAATCTTGAAGGCATCAACGCCGAAGTAGCGAAGGGGCAGTGGGAATTCCAAATATTTGGTCAAGGCTCCAAGAGCGCCGCCGATCAAATGTGGGTGGCCCGTTATATTCTTGCGCGCTTAGCGGAAACTTACGGCATCGATATTGAATGGCGTTGTAAGCCCATTCTGGCGCCCTTCCAGCAACCGCTGGACTGGAACGGTTCCGGCATGCACGCCAATTTCTCCACGGCGCACATGCGCGATGTCGGCGGCAAGGCTTACTTTGAGAAATTGATGGCGGCCTTTAATCAATTCCGCGACGAGCACATCGCGGTCTACGGGCCGGAGAATCATCTGCGGTTGACGGGCCTGCATGAGACGCAATCCATCGATAAATTCTCCTACGGGCTGGCCGATCGCGGCGCTTCGGTCCGCATCCCGCACAGCTTCGTTAATAATGGCTACAAGGGTTACCTCGAGGATCGTCGGCCAAATTCTGCTGCTGATCCTTATTTGGTCGCCGGCCGGATTCTTAAAACGATCCAAACGGTACCGACGAAGTAAGTTTCCTATAACCGCTCATTTTGAGCGGCTTGCTGTTCTTCAGAACCTGCCCAAACGGGCGCTCTTGTTTCGCCGCCGTTTAATGATGAGTAGATTTAATTCTGCCGTGATGGAGGCTTGGTCCGGCCGCCCGATGATTAGTCGGGCGGCTTTTTTGTGGCTCAGGGTGGGCAAGCGGTATTGAGAGTGGGTTGCGCATGACACCGATAACGGCAGATCAAGGGAGGCTTTTAACTCGGGCGCCTCGTGCGCAGCCTCCGCGGGAGCAGTTATTTATTTTTGGGGAGTGGGTCTTGGTCTTGGGGTTGGCGGCGACGTGGGCAGGAACTACGTTGTGCTTGGGTGGTTATTTAGCGGAGACGATGCAGGTGACGGCTTGGGCCGTGTTTGGTTTAGCGATGCTCGCTGGCACGCTTTGTCTGATCCGGCAGGATTCTCAGCCGGTGCCCTTAAATTGGGCGGTGTTGTTGCCGGTGCCCTTTCTTTTATATGCCCTGGCCAGTGTGCTGTGGCTGGCGCCCGCGCAGTGGCTGGCTTGGCGAGAGTGGCTACTTTGGGTGCAGATGTGGATTATCTTTGGGCTCGGGTTGCATTTCGGCCGCGGGCGTCGGCATACGTGGGTCTTGGTCGGTACTTTTATTCTGCTTGGGGTGATCGGAGTTATCCTCGCGGCTTATCAGCGCTACGTCGATCCGCGGTGGCTCATGCTCGGTTGGGTCCATGGTTGGACCCAGGCGCAGTACTTTTTGGGACGATCGGCCGGCATGTTCGGTATTCCCAATAGTTTGGCAGGTTTATTGGAGCTGATGGCACCGCTCTGTTGGGCGCTGGCACTCATGCGCTCGCATCAGCTGAAGGTTCGTTTATTTTGCGGCGGGTTAGGGGCCCTGCTGGTTTTTGCGCTGGTGCTCAGTGGCAGTCGCGGGGGGTGGATAAGTTTGGCGCTGACCTTTTTGTTATGGGCGCTCTTGGCTGGTCGCAACTGGCGCCGGCGTTGGTTGGGGTTCATTTTAATTTTTGTCCTGACAGCCGTGGGGCTGGGGGTGTTGGACCGGTTTAGTGTTCATGCCCACGAGCGCATCCAGCCATTTCTTGACGGGAGGTTTGAGCTCACTCGCCCGATGATCTGGAAGGTAGCTGGGCAAATCTGGTCAGACCATCCGTGGCTGGGGGGTGGGGCGGCGGCTTATAATGTATTGTTCGATCAGTATCGGCCTCGTGGTTTTACGGATGAACCTATTTGGGCGCACAACGACTATTTAAATACGCTGAGTGACTATGGGCTGGTGGGTTTTGCCTGGTGGCTGCTTGCCGCCATTGGGCTGCTGGCGCTCGGTTGGCGGGCGGTGCAAAAGGCGCGGCGTGGAGAGGTTTCGGCGGGAGCTTTTTTTAGTCACTGGCAGGCGCGGCTGGGGTTATTTTTGGGTCTGGTTGCCTTCGCGCTTCATCTGGCGGTAGATTTTCATACCAAGATACCGGCTCTGGCTATGGCGTCGGCCTTGGTGCTCGCGTTGCTCTTGCGTGATGAAGCTTGGCTCCTGCGGCCGCTGCGGCCCGGTTTGGCGCGCCGTTTGGGCCTCGCGCTGGCG
>CAMAVZ010000047.1:0-12864 GCA_945861645.1 Opitutus sp. GAS368
TGCAGACCCTACTCTTCGATTTGGTCCTTTGTTTTTATATCTTAATGGTAGCGCACATCACCCGGCGGTGAGCGGTTGGGGGTGGAACATCACCGCTCTGCAGTAGCCAATCGCAACCCGACAAGCCCCCGTTGCTACCCCTTCGAGCACTTTATATTATCGCAAAATAAAAAATATAATTAGACGAAAAAAGAGCCTGCCCCGAATATATTAATTTAAGATCTAATATACAAAGTACTGATAGTAAATTTATTACACCCTATTTCTTATTGCGTATAAGACTAATGTTACTGCCTAGCATTAATCGGGTGATATTATATTTGAACGCCTGCCCGCCCAGAGCGTCGAAATAGAGTATTAAGCGCTTTTGCTTAACATACCCCAACCCCCAATAATAACATGATGATTATCGATACGATTATTGCTATGTGTCGGAAGATTACGGAACTCGGTATAGCTTTGCTCGCCGTTGCTGTTGTGCTCCAGATAGTAACTGGTAAAGCGGTTCCCTTCATCGGTGGTGATGTAATCGCGAACGTAACTGGTATCGTGAGCAGCTTAGGGAATAATGGCTTGATCGGCTTGATTGCCGCCGTCATACTCTACGGGGTTGTTAATAAGAAATAACCATCGCCTCAAGCGCATGACCTTCAAGCCACCGGCCTTTCGGCCGGTGGCTTTTTCTTGTTCGGAAAAGTTACGGCCCCCCTGAGACGCTCGATCGACCCAGCCTAGCCTGAGGCTCCCGTCATCCTGCGCATTTTTGAGCCACCGCGCCTATGCCTACTCACCGTCCATTAGGAAAAACCGGCCTAGCCATCGCCCCGCTCGGGCTCGGTGGCCATGTTTTTGGGTGGACGGTTGATGAAGCCACCTCGTGGGCGATTCTCGATCGTTTCGTCGACGAGGGCTTTAACCTCATCGACACGGCAGACATCTACGGCCGTTTCTGGATGGGCGTGCCCGGACTTTCAGAGAGCATCATTGGCCGCTGGCTAAAACGCAGTGGCCGCCGTTCCTCCGTACTCCTCGCGACCAAGGTGGGCGGCCTGATGGGTCCGGCCCAATCGGGCCTTTCCGCCAAACATATTTTGGCCTCGGTCGAGGGCTCACTGCAGCGCCTAGGGGTCGAGCAGATCGATCTCTATCAATCGCACCTCGATGATACCGCTATCCCACTGGAAGAAACCTTGACCGCTTATGCCGCCCTGTTGCGCGCCGGCAAAATTCGCGCGATCGGCACCTCGAACTTCACTGCCCCGCGTTTGGCCCGCGCCTTACGATTAAGCTCAACTGAACAACTGCCGCGCTACCAGACGCTCCAGCCCAAATATAATCTCTGTGAACGCACTGAATTCGAAGGCTCGCTCGCGGCCCTCTGCCAGCAGGAGCAGCTCGGGGTCATCTGCTACGGTTCACTCGCCAGTGGTTTTCTCACCGGGAAATATCGTGCCGACGCCACGCTCGCGCCAAGTAAACGCCGTCCGGAGGTAGAAAAATTCCTCAATTCCCGCGGCTTTCGCATTATCGCGGTATTGCTGGATTTGGCTGCGCGTTATGAAGCAACGCCCGCGCAAATTGCCGTAGCTTGGCTGCTGACCCGCCCCGGTCTCACCGCACCGATCACCAGTGCAACGAGCGTCGATCAGCTGATGAATTTACTCGCCGCTACCCGGCTTCATTTAGATCCAGCGGCCCTCGCGGAATTAGATAGAGCCAGCGCGCCCTAAAGCTGGATCAGCCACTCCGGCTCCGAACCGAGTTACTCGACCAAGCGAGCCCGCGATTTCCGGCGTAGGCTCAGCAGCACGCTACTCAAGCCCAGTGACAACAGCACCCACGTCGTTGGTTCAGGCACTGGGGTGAAATTCAGATAAAGATCGTTGCCGGTTTGCGAAACAAAGAAGTGTCCAACATCGAGGCTATTGGCAAAATTGCTCACATTATATTTGAACGCCCCAGCGGAGAAGCCGGTGATCCCAGTGGTCGTAGTCACAAATTTCCAACTGTAGTCGTTAGCGGAATTAAAATTGGCAAGCATCCCTTTCGCATTGTCAGCGGTCAGGGAGACGAGATCGAGCACGAAAGGCGTGTTCACCGTGGCGCTGATCGTGAGGCCCCCACTAATGCTGAGCAGATCCCAATTAGTGCCCGGAGCGCCAACGGTGTTGTTAATTTCAAAAACATAGCGACCGCCGCTTGCGAAGGTCGTCCCGCCGCCCACTTGCAGTTGGCCGGGGCTCGCTCCCGGTGAAACCGAACCACCCCCATTGATGATGAGCGCACCACTGATCAGGCCGGTACCGCCAAAAGTAGTGCCGTCGTTCACCACGACTGCGCCACTCCCGGTTGCGGAACCAGTGCTATTGGTCACGAGTAGCTTGCCGTAACCAATGGTCGTACCGCCCGTATAGGTGCTGGCGCCGGTCAGGGTGAGCGTGCCGGAATTCCATTTGTACAGCCCCCCAGAACCCGAGATCACTCCGCCATACGTAAGCGTGGTGCCATAGTTGGGGCTAAAGCCACCATCAGTAGACCCCGAAGCGAGTACAACGCTCCGTGTGGAGGCGAGCGTCATATTGGCGGTCGTTAGGAGCACTTCGTTGTTAAATGTAAGCGATCCACTGGTGGCGCCGAGATTACTATCGCTGCTCACAGAGACGGGGCCGTTCAATGTTAAGCCCCCGGAAAAGGTGTTGTTGCCGGTCAGAGTAAGTATGCCTGTGTTGATCCCCTTGATCACAGCGCCGGTCCCAGAAATAATGCCGGCATACGTGCCATCCACACTATTATTAACAACGAGGGAGGCATTATTAACTACATTCCCCAGAACGGTGCTGTTGTATAACTCGAGCGTGCCGGCGCTGATCGTCGTACCGCCGGTGTAAGTGTTGGTGCCCTCAAGGGCGAGCCAGCCGGCCCCCGTTTTAGTCAGACTGTAGCCCGAACCAGCAAGGGCAGAATTAATCACGAGTTCAGCGGTAGATGCTGAACTAGAATCACCAATGTTAAACACCCGATTACCTCCGAGATTAAGCGTACCAGTCGTACCATAAATCCCAGCGAGCAAGGGATTGTTGGTCGCATCATAAGTAACGTCGCCGCCAAGGGTGAGCGTTGAATCGGCGCCATTGAGGAACACCCGATTCGTCGAGGTGCTCGTGGCATTCGAACCACCAAAAGTAAGCGTGCCAATCGTCTGAGTGGCCCCAGCCCCTACGATAAAATCACCATAGCCGCCAGGCGTCGTCGTGTTCACGGTCACATTGCCGCCCGAAGGGAGCACATTATTCGTGCTGGCGCCGGTGAATAATTCACCGCCATTGATGATGGTACCACCACTATAGGTGTTAGCCCCCGTCAGATACAATCGCCCCGCACCGGTCTTCGTGAGGCTGTAACCCGCGCCCGTGATGGGGGCTTCTATATTAAGCTCCGAATTCGTCCCAGTCGAATTACCAATATCGAAAATACGATTGCCGCCAAGGGCAAGCGCACCAGCGCCGGAAATTTGAGCCCCGTAAGGATTGTTAGTGGCAAGATAAGTGACGGTGCCGCCAAGGGTGAGAGTCGAACCGGCTGAATTTAGGACCACGTAATTGGTAGAGGTGGCAGTGGCAGTCGATCCGCCAAAAGTAAGCGTGCCAATCGTCTGAGTGGCCCCCGCCCCGATAATAAATTTACCAATGTCACCAGGTATCGTCGTATTCACGGTTACATTTCCGCCCGAGGGGAGCACATTATTTGAGCTGGCGCCGGTGAATAATTCACCGCCATTGATGATGGTACCACCACTATAGGTGTTAGCCCCCGTCAGATACAATCGCCCCGCACCGGTCTTCGTGAGGCTGTAACCCGCGCCCGTGATGGGGGCTGCTATATTAAGCTCCGAATTCGTCCCAGTCGAATTACCAATAGCGAAAATACGATTGCCGCCGAGGGCAAGCGTACCGGCGCCGTTGACGTAGGCCTCGATAGGATTGTTGGTCGCAAGATAAGTGACGGTGCCGCCGAGGGTGAGGGTCGAACCGGTATTAAGGGAAATTGAGTTATTTTGGGTAGTTATCGCATCCGCTCCGCCATAAGTGAGCGCGCCGATGGTCTGAGCAAAACCAGCAGCGAGGATCAAGCCAGCCGGAGCCGCCGAGGTATTTGCGTTGATGTAAACGCTGCCGGAGGCGGCAAGTGCATTACTCGCGGCGATCAATATATCACCGGCATTGCTGATCGTCCCGCCGGTGTAGGTATTCGCTCCCTTAAGCGAGAGTTGCCCACCCCCTTTTTGCACGACCTGGCCGGTGCCGGAAATATTACTGCCGAACGTGATATTATCCGAGCGAGCGAAAGTTAGCGTAGCGCCATTATCCACATTCCCGTCGATCGAACCAGTGGTGCCCATATTGCCTACTTGGAGTGTGCCGCCGGAGTTGATGAACGTGCCGCCGGTGTAGGTGTTAGCACCGGTAAGCGTGAGCGTGCCTGTACCTGCTTTGGTTAAACTACCGGCACCACTGAGCACCCCCGCGTAAATTGTAGAGGCATTGTTATCTCCCACTTTCAAACCGATCGCCGCCGATGCGGTATTTTGCAGGCTGATATTATAGCCAGTGCCTGTCTGTGCCGCGGCCAAACCGCCAAAAGTAAAAAGATTACTCTTTTCGGCACTGGCAAAGGTAAGAGTGCCTCCAGCCATCGTCACGGTATCGGTTGCAAGGTAAGAGGTCGTCGGTACCTCCAGCGCCGCGGTGACAGTAATCTGAGCATATGACGAATTCGCCAGCGCTAGGGCTAGCGCAACTATCAACCGAAGCCGATGATATGAAGGGAGAGGCATGAGCTACATTGGCCCCACTTGTTTGACCTAAGCGCAGGCCAAGACAACGCAAATCTTATTCAATAATCACAATCTTTACTCACCCCGCGGTTATCCGAGAAAATGATCAAACGCAGCTTTCGGCCAGCCATTTTCGCGCCCTCTTCCGCGGGCAAACCGCGGGCGCGTGGCTCCGCGAGCGCCGCCTGAATGGAGCGCGCCGCCTCCTTACCGCGACGGATCATTCACGCAAAGAAATGAGTGCACTAACCGGTTGCGGCGATATTGTTAGCTTCAACCGATCCTTTCGGCAATTTCACGGCCTACCACCTAGAAAATTTCGTCAAGCCAACCCGCGGCCAGTCTGAACCACCGCCCGCCCCCACCCAATTATCCTGCAGGGCAAAAAGCTTCAAAAAATATTTCGCCGCATCCACTATCGCGGCTGAGTCGTACCTTACCATCCTCCCTCCCTCTTCATGCTACTCAATTGTTTAACTTACCGTAAGCTGCCGTTTATCGCCCTAACGCTTAGCGCTAACCTTACACTTTTCGCGCAACCCCGCGACCCGGCCCCAGCGCGGGGCCGTCCAGCGGATGCCCTGATCTCGCTGAAACTAGAGGCCGCTTTGACCGGTCATACTCCACTTAGGGTCGGCGGATTTTCTGTCGTACAGACCAGCGCTAACTTATCCCTGCCGCTGCCGCCGATCGGGGTCGGCACCTATCTCATCGCGGGGCTCAACTATCAGCAGCACGCCCTCACGCTCGATTCATCCACGCCTCTCCCAGCTCAATTGCAGAGCCTCAAGGCCAGCCTGACGGTGGTCCGCATCATGGACCCCGCTTGGACTTTCATTGGCAACGTCAGCCCGGGGTTACATAATGCCGGCACTCGCTTCACCTCGCGCGGCTTCGGCGTCGGTACGCTGGCCATCGCCAATCGCAAATTTAGCAGTGATTTTAGCGCCGGCTTTGGAGCCGTTTATAATTCGCTGTCACGCGATCACGGCCGCGTCCTCCCCGTCGCCAGTTTTGAGTGGCAGGCCTCGCCCGAGTGGAAAATATTTTTGGGCTTTCCGCGCACCGGAGCGAGTTGGCAGATGACCGACAAGCTCGCCGTCGAATTTATCGCAGAAGCGGATTTCGGAACCTATTACGTCACCGCTGATCCCCAGCCCAGTCTAACGAAGAAGCCGGCGCTCAACCGCACCCGCCTCGATTATCAAGCGCTTCGGCTCGGGGCCGCCGCGGCCTGGCGCTTCAGCCCTCAGACCAGCCTGCGGGCAACCCTGGGCGCCGTGCCCCTGCTCAAAGCCGATTACCATCAACGGAACTACGAGCTCAAATCCGAGCGCGCCGCGCCTTTTTTCAGCCTCGCCCTCGAGCAGAGATTCTAAAAAAGCGACGCCTCTTCCTGCGGGCGCAATATTTTATCTAAAGCCGTGAGCGGACGGCGCGGCGATTTCTTGCCTTGAAGCACAGGCTCGCCAAGCTCCGCCGCAATGTCAGTCGAGTCCCCTCCGCCTGAGTCAGCCTCGTCCCCCTCTGCCGCGCGCAACGCGAAAGGGGAATGGCGCCCGCCCTACCCCATTCGCTACGCACCGCTCTTCGTTTGGCCGTTGCGCCTCGCCGCCGTCGGACGCTGGTTGGTGAGCTACCCAGGATTTCTCTGGCCCATCAATGTCCTCCTGCTCGCGATCTCGGCCGTTTCGTGGTTCCTCACGCAACCAGATCTCGCCCGCTGTACGCAATTTTCTGCCGACTGGATCGGTCAGATTTATGCCAGAAATCTGGTCCTCATGTGGCTCTACTATGGTGGCTACTACCTGCATCTTTACATGCTCAAACGCGAAGGCATGCAGGGAAAATATGATGCTAACTGGCCGGCCCGGAACAGCCGCCTCTTTCTTTTCCGCGACCAAGTGTACGATAATATTTTTTGGACCTGCGGCGTGGCCGGCCTCATTTGGACCGCTTACGAAGTCGGCACCCTCTGGCTCTACGCTAATCACCACTTCCCTGGTCTGGAATGGAGCCGCCACCCCGGTTATTTTATGCTCTGGCTTTTCTTCATCCCCTTCTGGCGCGAATTTCATTTTTACTGGGTGCATCGCCTCATTCACTGGCAGCCGCTCTACCGCTATGTGCATTATCTCCATCATAAAAATATTAATCCTAATCCCTGGTCGGGCATGGCCATGCATCCCGTGGAGACCATTCTTTATCTGAGCGTCGTACTTATTCACTGGGTGGTACCGTCGCATCCGTTTCATTTTCTATTCAATCTGCAACACGCCGCGCTGGGGCCGGCCGGGGGCCATCACGGCTTCGAAGGTCCAATCCTAAACGGCAAACTGCCCACGGGGTCTTATTTTCATTATCTTCATCATCGGTACTTCGAGTGCAATTACGGTGAAAGCACGATTCCCTTTGACCGCTGGTTCGGCACCTTCCGCGACGGTCTCCCCGACGGCGAAGGCGCCAAACTGACGGAAGAACAGCGCGACTGAACGCCGCCGTCGGCTAATAAATTCTGCGACTAGCTGCAGCCCAAAAAAAACCGCAGGGCAAGACCCAATCCACTCATGAAATCCCTGCGGCCTTTTCATTTTCTCGGCGGCCCACTCACTGGGTGGTGCCGCGTGCTCATCCTGAGCCCAGTCATCGCCATCACGCTGCCCGCCGCAACCAGCAGCGCGGCGATCGTCTGGCAAGAATCCACCCCGCTGCCCGAGCCCCGCGATGGCTACGCAACCGGGGTGATCGATGGCCGCTTAATTCTGATCGGCGGAGTTTATTGGGCCGGCAGCAAAGGCCATTGGACGAAAAAAATATTTAGCGCCACGACCCATGCATTTGAACCGACCACCCAGCGTTGGGAAAAAATTCCCGATGCCCCCGTAACGCTGGGCTATACCGCCGGCACCCAAGTGGGGAACGAGATCTTTATCTTAGGCGGTTTGCAAAATGGCCAGCCTGGGCGCGGCGTCTATGTCTTGAGCAAGGTTGGTGAAAATTATAGATGGCGCCAAGATCGCCCCCTGCCGGCCGGACGATTATTTGCCAATGCTGTGACGATTGGCAAAAAAATCTACGCCCTCGGCGGCACCAGTACCTTTGAGCCTTTTGATGCCATCGGCACCTGTTGCACGAGTCAGACCGCCGTCAACACGCTTTGGGTCCTTGATACCGCCGACCCCACGCGGGAGTGGCAGCCCCTGACCGGCTATCCCGGCGCCGCCCGCTGGACCCAGACGGCCGCGAGCGCGGGTGCGTTCATCTATCTCTTTGGCGGCAGACATAGCGTCGCGCAAAATACCCCGCCCACCCTATTCAATGATGTGTTGCGCTATGATACCGCGCATGACCGCTGGTCTCGGATCGCCGACCTCCCTGCTGATCTGCAATCAGCGGCTCCCGTTAATGTCCGCGATAAAATTATTTTGATTGGCGCAAAAAATATCGTGATGAGCTTCGATCCGCTTACGGCCCGTTTTTCCTCGGAGGCCGCCTTGCCCCAGGATGCCAGTGTCAGTTCCTTCGTCTGGATCGATCCCCTCATCGTGGGCGCCGGCGGCGAAAATAGTATTGAGAGTCCTCGGCGCCGCTCGGAGTGGACGTTTATGGGTCGACTGAGCGAAAAATAAATTTCCCGCTGATCCACGCCCCCCCATCTAATTTTTATCCCGGGTCCGCCCGCCCAGCGCAGCCAGATCTAACCCACCCCACCCCATGCAACGATCGCAACTTGATGAAATCCGTCCGGCCTACGAGAGAGATGGCTATGTTATTGTCCGAAATGTTGTCGCCCGCGACCGCATGGCGGCGGCAGAACAGCACGTCCACGCTACCCTCGCCCAGCATCCGGGCGTAGCCTTCGACAAGCTGCATCAGATGCCCTTTTATCATACCGATCCCTTCTACCTGCAGTTGATTCGCCAGCCCCAGTTGCTCGATCTAGCCGCCCAATCGCTGGGCCCAGACCTCGCGCTCTTTGCCACCGGGTATATTATCAAATCACCCAGTAGCAGCATGGCGGTGTTGTGGCATCAGGATGGCAGTTACTGGCCCTTGGAACCGATGAATGTCTGCACGCTCTGGCTAGCAATCACCGAATCGAAAATCCACAACGGCTGCATGCGGGTCATTCCCGGCACCCAACACATGGACTTGCAGGCGCTGCAGGAAAGAAAAGACCAAGCCAGCCTCCTCGGTAATAGCATGGATGAGTCACTGGTCGACGAAACCAAGGCGGTGAATCTGGAACTCAATCCTGGGGATGTTTCCATGCATCACCCGAACGTGATTCATGGCTCAAATTCTAATCAATCCCCCACTCAGTGGCGGCTCAACCTAGTCATTCGCGTCATCGCTTCGAGCACCCGGATCACCGATCCGCAGTGGCCGGGCGTATTTCATTTGCGCGGGCAACGGCGCGAGGATGTGAACCGCTATTTGCCCGAGCCAATCTAAGTCGATCCCGCCTTGGCCGCCTGACTTCGGCGCGTAGCGCGCTCCGATTCAGGCTCTCAGCCTAAACTCTCGTTCATCTCATTCTATGAGCACCCCAGCTATATCCATCCCAGCCACGATCGCGGTACCAGCGGGTCAAGTAACTCTCGGCGTGCCGTCCTGTCCCCCGCGGCCCAATTTCCCGTGGATCTGGCCCACTGGGGCCGTGGCCACGGTGGCGGCTTTTCAGCTGAGTCGCACGCACGTAACTAACGCTGAATATCACGCTTTTCTGGCGGCGACTGGCCACGCGCCGCCCAAACAACTTGAGCACCCTGACTTCAGCAACCCGCAGCAACCGGTCGTCGGTGTTTCGTGGAACGACGCCACCGCGTACTGCGCGTGGCTAGCCCAAGCCACGGGGCAACCCTACCGTCTACCCAGCGACAGCGAGTGGGAATACGCCGCGCGCGGCGGTCGCGCGGGGGCTATTTTCCCTTGGGGCGATGCCCTTGATCCGAGTCTGGCCTGCTTCGGCGGCCAAGCTGCCCCCAAGCGGGTGGGCAGCTTCCCCCCCAACGGTTTTGGTTTATACGATATGACGGGCAACGCTTGGGCTTGGTGCAGCGATCGTTTCGAGGACGTGAGCGGCGGCATTAAAGCGAGTAATCAGCCGACCGGCCAACCGACCGCCGGCAATCGGGTGCTGCGGGGCAGTTCCTTCATGTCGTGCCATTATCTGAATCTCTGGATCGCCTACCGCCACGAGGATCCCGTCGATCTCCAGCATGAATCGATTGGCTTTCGCATCGCTCTTTAAATAACTCGGCCTTAAATTTTCACCTTCACCCATTCGACGTTCCCGCGGTAGACCCGACCGCAATTTTCATTAACCACCCTTCAGGAGAAATCACCATGCGCTTTGGAATTGTGGGGCAAGGCTCGATGGGCAAACGCCGCGTGCGTTGCTTGCTGGCCAACCAGGTGCCGGCGGAGCAAATCACCGTCTTTGATACGCGCCCAGATCGCCTGCTAGAAGCCCACGAGAAATACGGCGTCAACACCACGACCGATTTCGCGGCCTTGCTGCAACAGCCGGCGTTGCAGGCCATCTTAGTTTCGGTCCCGGGCTTTTTGCACATGTCCTACTGCCTCGCGGCCGCCCGGGCCGGTAAACACTGGTTCTGCGAAGTCCCGCTCGCGATCAACCTCGAGGGCCTTGCTGAATTAAAAAAATTAACGCGGGAGCAAGGCCTCGTGGGCGCCCCGGGTTGTCAGGTTTTGTTTCATCCTCTCGGCCGCGCTCTAAAAGATTGGTCCATGAGTCCCCTCGGCGGTCCGATTCTCGCGGCGAGCTACGCTTGCGGCATGTACCTGCCCGAATGGCATCCGGCGGAGGATTATCGTAAATTTTACGCCTCCAATAAAACTTTGGGGGGCGGCAACCTTGACGTGCTGGCGCAGGAACTGGTTTGGATTTGTGGGATTATTAATCGGCCGATCCAAGCGGTCACCTGCCGAGCAACTAAAACCAGCTCGCTGGAATTGGCGCCGGGAACCCCCGACCAGCAGGCGATCGTTATCGAATTTTCGGCCGGCCCTGCCTTGTCGGTGCACCTCGATCTGGTCGATCGCACGCATGAGCGCCTGATTCGATTCGCCACAGCCGATTCCACGCTCAAGTGGTCCACACTGGAGCCTTGTCTTCAGCAATACGACGCCGCGGCGAAAGTATGGACCCGCTTGCCTCAACCTGATGGATTTAATTATGAGACCTGTTATACGGCCGAGGTGGGTCAATTCTTACGGTGCCTTGATCACGCTGAACCGTGGCCAGTCACGCTAAAAATGGCCGAGCAAATCGTGCGCGTATTGATGGCGGTCGAGCAAAGCCAAGTGACAGGCCGCACCGTGGCCTTGACCGAAGTGTCAGCCTAACTTTCTCTCTTCCTGCTCTTCCCGACTAACTCCTCCCCCCTCATGCGTGCATCTCGTTATTGCTTAATTCTCCTGGCCGGCCTTTGTGTTGCCCTTAGCGCTAATGCGGCCCCGGCCAAAGCCTACACGATCGCGGTTGTTCCCATGGGCACGACGCATGAATATTGGAAAATGATTCATGCGGGGGCCTTGCAAGCCCAAGCCGAACTGCGCGCTTCAGGACTGGCGGTCGATATTATCTGGAAAGGCCCCCTGCGCGAAGATGACCGCGACCAACAAATCCAGGTCGTTGAGAATTTTATTGGCCGCCGAGTCAGCGGGATCGTCTTAGCTCCCCTCGACTCTCGGGCCTTAGTCGCCCCCGTGGAACAGGCCATGAAGGTGGGTATTCCGGTCGTCATCGTAGACTCCGGGCTGCAGTCCTCCGCATTGGTCAGCTTTATCGCGACCGATAATCGCGCAGGGGGGCGCCTCGCCGCACGGCGCCTCGGGACCTTGCTCCAGGGCCGCGGCAACGTGATTCTTTTGCGCGTGCAAGTCGGCTCCGCCAGTTGTGAAGAACGCGAGGCTGGTTTTCTTGAAGAAATCCAAACGGCTTTCCCTCAAATCAAGGTCATCTCCTCCAACCAACACGGCGGCGCTACTCGGGAAACCGCGCTCGTTGCTTCACAGAATTTGCTCAATCGCTTCGGCGCGCAAGTGAATGGCGTCTTTGCCCCCAATGAATCCACCATGGCGGGCATGCTACTCGCCTTGCACGATGCCGGTCTCGGCGGCGGCAAAGTACAGCTCGTGGGTTTTGCCAATAGCCCAACCTTCGCTGCGGCGCTAAAACGCAACGACCTGCATGGTCTGGTGCTGCAAGATCCCGTAAAAATGGGCTACTTGGGCGTGAAGACTATTATCCAAGTCCTCCAAGGGGAAAAAGTCCCCGCGTTGGTCGACACCGGCGTCCGCCTCGCGACCATCGAGAATCTGAGCGATCCCGCCATCGCCTCACTCCTGCCTCAGGTGCAACCCTAACTGGCTAGGCTCGAAGAACGGGCAGAGGGTCGGTCACCCGCGGGTTTGCTTCCGAGCGGATGGATGATCGCCGGATGAAAACACAATAAGATTGCACTAAAGCCAGCGTAGCCTCGCGCTGCGGCGGTGCACGAGCTCATCTACTCCTCGACAACGGTACAAGCGATGACGCCGGAAAATATTTCTGCGCTACTGCTGAAATCTAGGACTTACAATCTGACCAATGCGATTACCGGCTGTTTAACATATTACGATCAAAAGTTCATCCAGCTCATCAAAGGTGACGAAAAAAACGTGCAAGACTTATATCAGCGCATAAGCAAAGACCCGCGACACACAGATATTATGGTTTTAGGTGAAAACCACATCGAAGAAAGAACCTTTGCTGATTGGAACATGGCCTACCTTGATTCTGCTCAGAACAATGACTTTGATAAGCCCCTTTTGGTCAGAAATAGGCGGACGCTCAGCCAGTTTTATTTTGGGGGAAACCCGCGAACGAAAGCTTTCTGGCATATGGCGAAGCAGTTGCTGCAAAAATAGCCCCAGCTTAGGCGGACCTTGCCGAATTTCAGCGAAGAGGAAGCCGGCCGGATATTTACTGGTTGGGTCACTTTTGCGGCCCAACGCTATCC
>CAMAVZ010000048.1:0-12666 GCA_945861645.1 Opitutus sp. GAS368
TAGCTGACGCGCTGTTCGACTGAGACCAACGTGCTAGCCGCGGGTTTGGGTGGGGCCTCCTTCGTCGCCTTGCTACAAGCGGGTAAAAGCAACGCCATGGCGGCCAAAGCGATGCTGAGGGAAGTAATGGAGCGAGCGCTCGTTGGACGGGAGGCAACAGATGTCATATGGAAGAGACAATAAAAGGGCCGAACGCGGCGGTGACAAGGCTCGGTTTCGTTGCAGCAGGTATAATGGCTAATTTTAAAAATTAGCCACGAGGGCCGAACGGTATCAGCCAGCCAACCGCCGCGATTGATTGGCTATAAAATGATCCAAAAGATTTTAGCGATGCCCCCCACGGTGGGTACCGTGGCCCCCGTGCCAGGCACCGTGACCACGGTGGCCGTAAGACCCGCCATGGCTCTGATGCCCGCCAAAACCCCAACCGAGGCCGACGCCTACAGCCAATGGGGTCCAAAAGTCCCAGGCAGGATTGTAAGCGCGAATGTAGCGGGGCGAATAATAGACGGGTTCGCGCTGCGTGTAATAAATGGTTTCTGGTTGCGCGTAGACCACCGTCGGAGCCGGAGTTGGCTCTGCTACCACCGTATAGGTAGCCTTTGATAGTGCGGCGGCCCGCACAGGAGTAGCCGCCGCCACTTCTACCGTGGTAGTGTAGGCAAAAGCCCGCGTACTGCCGTCCGGATACTGGTAGACAACAATCATGCGATCGGGAGTCTGTTCCATGCGCAAAATAGTCAGACCTTCCGCTTCAGCATCCTTCAATAAAGAGGTGGGGGTGGGCAATTTCTCGACCGCCACCAACCCATTTAACGTCACTGGCGCTAGCGGTGCAGCGGAAGCTGGGGCGGGAGCATTTTCCTGAGCTAAAACAGATGAACTGACCAGACTCGCGGCCAGTAAAAATGACGAAAAAAGAGCGGTGGTTTTCATGGATAATAGAATGGTAACTCAGCTAGACCGTAAGCGTTAGGATTGGTGCCGTCAAATCTGAGTTAAAACGGAGACGGAGAAAACCTGATTTAACCGCTGCATTTTAAGTCGTCCTAGCTTGTCTCGCAGGGGCGGAAGCCTCGTTGTGGCGCTAATGTCACTGCCGTCAACCGCCCCGCTGGCCCCCCTGAGTGGATGCCCGCATCCCGAGGCAGTGCTCGACGCCTTTCTCCAAGCGATGACGGCGCGCGGGCTGACGCTTTATCCGGAACAGGAAGAGGCCATACTCGAGCTGTTCGCAGGCCGTAACGTCGTGCTTAATACGCCGACCGGCTCGGGTAAATCATTGGTGGCGGCAGCCCTGCATTTCAAAGCACTCTGCGCGGGGCAGCGCTCGGTTTACACCTGTCCCATTAAAGCGTTAGTTAACGAAAAATTCCTCAGCCTCTGTCGAGATTTTGGTCCGGAAAATGTCGGCATGATGACCGGTGATGCTTCGGTCAACCCCCACGCGCCCGTGTTGTGCTGCACGGCAGAGATTCTGGCGAACATCGCGTTGACCCGCGGCGCGCACGCCGAGGTGAGCGCGGTGATCATGGATGAATTTCATTATTACTCAGATGATGAACGGGGCTACGCTTGGCAGGTTCCCCTGCTCACTCTGCCGCAAGCGCGCTTTTTACTGATGTCCGCCACGTTGGGCTCAACGGATTTTTTTGAACGTGAATTAACCCGCGTGACGGGTGCCCCCAGTCTCACGGTACGAAGCGATCGACGACCAGTCCCGCTCGCTTTTGAATATTCGGAAACCCCGTTGGCGGAACGGGTGAGCCAATTGCTCCTCGCGCAACGCGCGCCGGTCTACCTCGTCCATTTTACCCAGCGGGCGGCGGCCGAAGCGGCCCAAGCTTTAATGAGCCTACCGATTTGCACGAAGACAGAAAAAACAACGCTCGCGACCGCCTTGGAAGCGGTGAAATTCAATAGTCCTTACGGAAAAGATATGAAGCGCTGGCTGCGCCATGGCATTGGCGTGCACCATGCGGGGCTCTTGCCCAAATACCGTATTCTGGTCGAACAGTTGGCGCAAAAAGGTCTGCTCAAACTTATCTGCGGTACAGATACCTTGGGGGTCGGGATCAATGTTCCGATCCGTACCGTGCTCTTCACCCAGCTCTGGAAATACGATGGCAAAAAAGCGGCGATTCTCAGCGTGCGGGATTTCCGCCAAGTCTCGGGCCGAGCCGGCCGAGCCGGGTTTGATGATCAAGGCTACGTGATCGTTCAGGCACCGGAGTATTTCATCGAAAATAAACGCGCGGAGGAAAAGGCCGCGGCTGATCCCGCCAAGAAAAAGAAGCTCGTTAAACAGCGCGCCCCTGAGGGCAGCGTGAGTTGGGATGCGAAAACATTCGAACGCCTGCGCACCGCGGCGCCGGAGGAACTTTCGTCTCATTTTGACGTATCGCATGGCATGCTCTTGCTCGTACTAAGTCGCGACAGCGACGGCTGTCGGGCCCTGCGAGACCTCATTAATGATTGCCACGAAACCCCCACCAAGAAACGCGCCCTACGCCAACGCGCCTGGCAGCTGTTTCGAGCCTTGGTTGCGAGAAAAATTATTGAATTTATACCCCGCGAGCCTTCCGGACGTCGCTTACGCGTTAATTTAGAGTTACAGGAAGACTTCTCCCTCCATCAAGCACTCTCACTTTATCTCATCGATACGTTACCGCTGCTGGAACGTGAATCGCCCGACTATCCGTTTGATGTGCTCACGCTCTGCGAAGCCATCGTCGAGGATCCAGAACAGATCTTGCGGCGCCAAGTCGACAAGCAGAAAGGCCTTAAAATCGAAGAATGGAAAGCGGCCGGCATTCCCTACGAGGAGCGCATGGCGAAATTAGAGGAAGTAGAACACCCCAAGCCCCTGCGAGAATTCCTCTACGAAACCTTCAACACTTTTGCGGCCGCGCACCCTTGGGTCGAACAGGAGAACGTGCGCCCCAAGTCGATCGCTCGTGAAATGTTTGAGCGCTACCAATCATTCGCCGATTACGTCCGTGACTATGGACTCGAGCGCAGTGAGGGCTTACTTTTGCGCCATCTCATGCAAGTTTGGAAAGTGCTGAATCAGACGGTACCCGCGGCGGCTAAAACGGAAGCGGTGGTCGAAATGGAAGAATATTTCCGCGAACTCATTCGCGGCGTTGATTCGAGCTTACTTGACGAATGGGAGCGTCTGAAGAATCCCGATTTTGTCGCTCTCGAACTCGCGGCCAAACCCGCGCGGCCCGCGAGCTTCGACCTGACCCGCGACACGGCGGCCTTTCGCCGCTTGGTCCGCGTGGGGGTCTTGGGTTTTCTGCAAGACGTGGCAGCCCGCGATTGGGAGGCCGCTCGCTTACGCTTGGCGGCGCCGGCCACGACGGTGGCTGATGAGACTGTCACCCTAGTCGAAAGCCGCCGCATCGAGAAAGAATTTCAGCCATATTTTGATGCCCGCGGCCGCTTCCGGCTCGATCCCGAAGGCCGCGCCTTGAAGCACACGCATTTCATTGCAACCAGCAACGCTCGCGCCGAAGCGGGGGAAAATCTGGCAGTCGCTCAGATCTTGGCTGATCCGGAAGCCTCCAACGACTGGGAAGCCCGCTTTGAGGTCTTGCTGGATTGTTCGCGCCGAGAAAATCGCGTCGTGTTGCAATTCCTATCCGTACAACAGGTGGGGACGTGAGCATTTCGCGGACCACCGGCAGGCTCAACCCAGACCTTCCCGCGGGAAATTTGCTCACTTGGACTTTTTGGCGGGCCGGGCCAAATCCAGATGCCCATCTGGCTTCAGCAGATCATTAGACTCACTGAAAGGTGCGGGCCAAGCCCCTCGTCATGCACATTGCTTTTGACCGAGTCGGCGACGGCAGTTTACGTCAGTTGGTTGATTATCAATCCTAGTCTGACGTCTCCCTCTCATGCCCGCTAATCCCGTTATCATTTACACCAAGACCGACGAGGCCCCTGCCCTCGCGACCTATTCTTTATTACCGATTATCCAAGCTTTCACGAAGCACTCGGGCATCGCGGTCGAGACCCGCGATATTTCAGTCGCTGCCCGTATTCTGGCTAATTTTTCCGATCTCTTGCCCGCCCATCAGCGCGTGGCCGATCATTTGTCAGAACTCGGCGCCCTCACCCTCCAGCCGGAAGCCAATATTATTAAGCTGCCAAACGTGAGCGCTTCAGTGCCCCAACTGAAAGCCGCCATCGCCGAATTGCAGGCTCAAGGTTACGCGCTGCCGGATTTCCCCGAAGTCGCCACAACTGCCGCAGAAAAAGATGCTAAAAATCGTTACGCCAAGGTCATGGGTTCCGCGGTTAATCCTGTGCTGCGTGAAGGCAATTCCGATCGGCGGGCGCCGAAAGCAGTCAAAGAATACGCCCGCAAACATCCGCACTCCATGGGCGCTTGGCTCCCGACATCAAAGACTAGCATCGCCACCATGGGCCATGATGATTTCTTCTCCAACGAAAAATCAATTACCGTGCCGGCCGCCACCAGCGTCCGCCTAGAGTTCGTACCCGCGCCCGCCCCGGCTGGGGCTACGCCCGAAGCGATCGCCAAGGCGGCCCAGATCGTCGTCCTGAGGGAAAAAACCTCACTCCAGGCTAGCGAAATCCTTGATGCTACTTTCATGAGCAAAAACGCCCTAGGCGCCTTTTTTGCCCAGCAGATGGCGCAGGCGAAAAAAGATGGCGTGCTCTTCTCGCTCCACTTGAAGGCCACGATGATGAAGGTCTCTGACCCCATCATGTTTGGTCTCGCTGTGCGGGTGTTTTTCAAAGACCTCTTCAGAAAACACGCGGCCACCTTAGCCGCGCTGGGAGTCGACTTAAACAATGGGTTTGGCGATCTCGTGGAAAAAATCGCCAAGCTTCCCGCCGAGCCACGCGCGGTGATCGAAGCTGATATTGTCGCCATCTTGGCCGCTCGGCCAGCGGTCGCCATGGTCAATTCTGATAAGGGCATCACCAATCTGCACGTACCGAGCGATGTCATTGTCGATGCCTCAATGCCTGCGATGATCCGGACTTCGGGCCAAATGTGGAACGCCGCCGGCCAGGGCCAAGACACCCTCTGCGTAATTCCTGATAGCTGCTATGCCGGGGTCTACCAAACCACGATTAATTTTTGCAAACAACACGGAGCCTTCGACCCCCAGACCATGGGCTCCGTGCCTAATGTTGGCCTCATGGCCCAAGCCGCAGAAGAATACGGCTCCCACAATAAAACTTTTGTCGCCCCCGGCCATGGCACGATCCGCGTGGTCGAGAGTGATCAAGCAGCAGGCGCCAGTCCGTCCATTTTAATCGAACACGAAGTGCAAGCCGGCGATATCTGGCGCGCTTGCCAGACTAAGGATCTCCCCATTCAAGATTGGGTAAAGCTTGCCGTCGCGCGCGCCCGCTTGAGCCAAACGCCCGCTATTTTTTGGCTCGATGCCAAACGGGCGCACGATGCCCAAGTCATCGCCAAGGTAAAAACCTACCTCGCGCAACATGACACCGCCGGACTAGATATTAAAATCCTGCCACCCGCCGCGGCTTGTCTCGCGACCCTCAAACGACTCAAAGCCGGCCAGGACACCATTTCGGTCACCGGTAATGTCCTGCGCGATTATCTTACTGATCTCTTCCCGATTCTTGAAGTCGGCACGAGCGCCAAAATGCTTTCGATTGTGCCTTTAATGAAAGGCGGTGGCCTTTTTGAAACAGGCGCCGGCGGCTCTGCCCCGAAGCATGTCCAGCAATTCACGGAGGAAAATTTCCTGCGCTGGGATTCACTCGGCGAATTCTTCGCTCTCGCCGCTTCTTTTGAGCATCTCAGCCTGACCCAAAATAACGCGGCGGCGAAAGTGCTGGCCGATACCCTTGACGCCGCCAACGGCAAATTCCTGGAAAATGATAAATCGCCCACGCGCAAAGTTGGCGCCGGGATCGATAACCGCGGCTCACATTTCTATCTCGCACTCTACTGGGCACAGGCGCTGGCCGCGCAGAGTCAGCACGCCCAGCTGCAGGCCTTATTTAAACCCGTGGCAACCGCGCTGACCAATGGCGAAAAGCAAATCGTGGCTGAACTCATCGCGGTACAAGGTAAAGCTGTGGATATCGGTGGCTATTACAAACCCGATGACCGCAAAGCCTCGGCGGCCCTTCGGCCGAGTCTAACTTTCAATACTATCTTAGCTAAATACCTCAGTTAGTCGCGCGCGGAGAAATTATTTTAAAATCAGCCAAGGGAGCTACGGTACCATTCGCAGCCCTTGAGGTGGTGCATCAAGCTGGATCGAAGCCTGGCCTGCGACCACGCACGCCAGGCTCGGCTGTCAGCAGCCGTTGCGTGCTATGCTGGGCGGAGATGCATACTAAAACAGTTTACACCGGCGAGTAATCTACAAAGGTGATTAACGTATACAATTTTTGGCCATGAATACTGATCAAGCCGCCATTCCGTACCTTCAGTTACCTAAGCCAATTCCTCCGGCCGGCGTTTCGCTTATTTTATTTTTATGAATCCACGAATCCAGGTCGCGGGATTACAAATTGCCGCGCCACTGCACGATTTTGTGGAGCACCACGCCGCCCCAGGCAGCGGAATCGCTTCAGCTGACGTTTGGGCAACTTTGGCAACCTTAGTTCGCGAGTTGGCGCCGACTTTGCGCACTCTGCTCGATGATCGCGATCGGCGGCAGATGAAAATCGATGAATGGCATCGGGCCCAAGGCGCTCAGCCTTTTGACCCGAGCACTTATCAACGTTTCCTCGTCGACCTTGGTTATCTTTTGCCCGAGCCCGCTGACTTCAGCGTCATGACTGACCAGGTTGATCCAGAGATTAGCCAGATCGCTGGGCCTCAGTTAGTCGTACCAGTGAACAATGCGCGGTACGCACTCAATGCCACCAATGCTCGCTGGGGAAGTTTGTACGACGCGGCGTACGGCACCGATGTCATCAATCTGCAGACCGCGCCCATAACTCCTGGGAAATATAATCCGGTCCGGGGCGCTCACGTAATCGCGTGGGCCCGGGAATTTCTTGCGCAAGCGGCGCCGTTGCAAGCGGGTCTGCATCGCGATGCGATCGCCTATTCGGTCGATCACCAAAAACTCAGCATACGCCTAGCCGATGGCACGACCACCGGTTTGGCGCAGCCCGAAAAATTTGTCGGCTACGCAGGGACAACCGCGGCACCGACTGTGATCTTACTTTGCAATCACGGTTTACATTTTGAAATCCAGATCGATCGATCTCATCCAATCGGACGCACCGATGCGGCCGGCATCAAAGATGTCATGCTCGAATCAGCGATCACGACGATTCAGGACTTTGAAGACTCAGTGTCCGCCGTGGATTTCGCTGATAAAATTATTATTTATCGTAACTGGCTCGGTTTGAGCCGCGGTAACCTGACTGCTACTTTTGAAAAAGATGGCCGCCACTTTACCCGCGCGCTCAACGCTGACCGCCAGTACACCCGACCATCGGGCGCCGCTTTAACTTTACCCGGCCGCAGTCTGCTGCTGGTGCGTAATGTCGGTCATCATATGTTTACCGATGCCGTCCTCGATCAAGCCGGGGCGGAAATTCCGGAAGGCTTTCTGGATGCACTCATGACGTGCCTCATCGCGAGACATGATCGAGCTAATTGCACGGCCGAGCGGCCACGCAATAGCCGGACGGGAAGCATTTATATCGTCAAACCGAAGATGCATGGGCCGGAGGAAGTCGCGCTCACTTGCGCAATATTTAAGCAGATCGAAGCGGGTTTGGGCCTTCCCCCGCTCACGATCAAGCTGGGGATTATGGACGAGGAGCGCCGCACCACGCTCAATTTGCCGGCCTGTCTGAAAATTGCTCGGGAACGCCTCATCTTCATTAATACCGGATTTCTTGATCGAACCGGTGATGAAATTCACACCAGTATGGAAGCTGGGCCGATGGTGCGAAAACACCTGATGAAGCAGCAGCCTTGGATTTTAGCCTACGAAGATTGGAACGTAGATATTGGGCTAGCCGCGGGCCTCCGCGGTCGGGCGCAAATCGGCAAAGGAATGTGGGCGATGCCTGACCTCATGGCCCAAATGCTTGCCACAAAAATTGGTCATCCCCAAGCCGGCGCCAATACCGCCTGGGTCCCCTCACCCACCGCTGCCACGCTTCATGCGCTGCATTATCATCGAGTGGATGTAGCGGCCCGCCAAGCGGCGCTCGCTTCGCGGCCCCGCGCTCGCCAACAAGATCTTCTTACCATTCCATTACTGATTACCTCGACACTGCCCGCAGCTGATTTGCAGCAAGAATTAGATAACAACGCGCAAAGTATTCTCGGTTATGTGGTGCGCTGGATTGATCAAGGCATCGGCTGCTCGAAGGTGCCGGATGTTAATCATATTAGTCTAATGGAAGATCGCGCTACCTTGCGTATTTCCAGCCAGCACCTGGCCAATTGGCTGCGCCACGGCCTCTGCAGTGAAAGCCAAGTTCGCCAAACCCTCAAGCGGATGGCTGCGATCGTGGATGGTCAAAACTCGGCCGACGTCAATTACCGCCCGATGGCGCCCGATTTTTCACAGAGCCTCGCATTCCAAGCGGCCTGCGATCTCGTCTTTGAAGGTTGTCGCCAACCCAACGGTTACACGGAACCCATCTTACATCGTTATCGGCGCGCCGCTAAAGCCCGCTAGTCAAAGCCAGTGACAAAGACATGACCGCATTTGCGACCCGCCTGTCCGCCCTGCTTCCGCCCGAGCGACTGCTCTGGGAACCGGCCCAGCTCGCGGCGTATCAGAGCGACGCCTTAACCGCCTATCGTGCTGAGCCAGTAGCCATCGCTATTCCGGAGACAGCTGATGAGGTCATCGCGTTGGTTCGTTTTTGCTTCCAAGAGAAAATTCCTTTCGTGGCCCGCGGTAGCGGGACCAGTTTATCCGGTGGTTCCCTGCCCGTAGCGGGAGGCATCGTCATCGCCTTGAATCGGCTCAACCGCATTTTACACCTTGATCCGCGGCAACGGACCGCCGTCGTTGAACCTGGGGTCATCAATCTTGCCGTCTCCACCGCCGCCTCGCCCCACGGTCTCTATTACTCCCCAGATCCTTCCAGTCAGTCGATTTGCACGATCGGCGGCAACGTGGCCTTCAATTCCGGCGGCGCGCATTGCCTGAAATACGGCATGACCTCCAACCATGTGCTCGGTCTCAAGGCGGTACTGGCCACTGGCGAAGTGGTCACCTTTGGCGGTTCGAGCCGCGAACAATTGGGTGCCGATTGGTGCGGACTATTCACGGGCAACGAAGGGCTCTTCGGGATTGCGCTTGAGATAACGCTCCAACTATTACCCAAACCCGAGTGCTATCACACCGTGTTGGCCGGCTATCGCACCTTAGAAGAAGCAGGTGATGCGGTCTCGGCCATTGTAGCGAGTGGACTCTTGCCGGGTGCAATTGAGCTGATGGACGCCTTAGCCTTAGAGGCGGCCACGGCCGCGGTTCATGCCGACTACCCCGCGGGCTGTGCAGCAGTTTTAATTGTAGAACTCGAAGGGCCCCGTGAAATCGTCGCCAGCGAACGCGAGCGCTTAGATGCGATTCTGGCCGCAAGTAAACCAGTAGAAATGCGTCCGGCCCGTGATGGCACGGAGCGACTCGCCATCTGGAAAGGCCGCAAAAGTGCCTTCAGTGCAGTCGGGCGGCTCTCACCTGATTTTATTGTGCAAGATGGCGTCGTCCCACGACGTCGACTGGGCGAAGCCCTGCGGCGCATCGGCGAAATGACTAAAGACGCTCAACTGCGTTGCGCCAACGTGTTTCATGCCGGTGATGGCAACCTCCATCCGCTGATCCTCTACAATGGCCGTAATCCCGGTGAACTTGAACGCGCCGAAGCTCTGGCCGGGCGGATTTTAAAAATGTGCGTGGAGCTAGGTGGCTCGATTACCGGCGAACATGGGGTCGGAGTCGAAAAGCGCGACTACTTGCCCGAGATGTTTAACCCTGAGGAGATGGCCTGTCTGCATCGCATCCGCGATGCCTTCGATCCTTTAGGTCTAGCGAATCCAGGAAAAATGTTTCCGAACGGTCAAGCGCCAGCGCTCGTCAACCATGGTCTGCACCCGTTGGAAAAAGCCGGCCTCATCTCACGCGAATGAGCACGCTCCTGACGCCCACTTCCGTTGCAGAGTTCGCCGAGGCGATCCGCGCTCATCCAGCGGTGCTGGCGATCGGCGCGCAAACTAAGCCCCGCCTCTCAGCAGTGAACGATGAGGTGGTTCGTTTATCTACCCTCAAACTCAGTGGCATCGTCGAATACGAACCTGATGAATATACTTTTACCGCTCGCGC
Source organism: Opitutus sp. GAS368 (assembly GCA_945861645.1). GTDB lineage: Bacteria > Verrucomicrobiota > Verrucomicrobiia > Opitutales > Opitutaceae > Lacunisphaera. The sequence continues at coordinate 10,335 of CAMAVZ010000048.1, forward strand.
CGGCACTCGGCTTAGCGATCTTGCGGCCACACTCGCGGAGAAAGGCCAGTATCTGCCCTTCGATCCGCCGCTCGGGGGCAGCGGCGCCACGCTGGGCGGCACGGTGGCGGCAGGACTGAGCGGACCTGGACGTTTTCGCTACGGTGGCCTGCGTGATTTTATTTTAGGGGTGCAATTTATCGATGGCGCCGGCCGCACCCTCCGCCTGGGCGGCAAGGTCGTTAAGAATGCGGCGGGATTTGATCTACCTAAATTCTTTGTCGGCAGCCTCGGTCGCTACGGGGTACTCACTGAATTAACGCTCAAAGTTTTCCCGCGTCCCGCCCGTGCGCTCACGCTTCGCCTGCCAGTTGCGACAACCAGCGCCGCCGTGGATATACTTACCACCGTCGGCCGCAGCCGATGGGAGGCCGAAGCCGTCGATATTAACCCGCACGGTGATGCCGTAATCGTGCGTTTAGCTGGTCCGGCCGAATCGCTATCAATCATCGCTCAAGAAATTCTTAAGCATTGGCCCGGCGAAATCCTGACAGAAATTGGAGCTAGGCAAATTTGGCACGAGCTCGCCGAATTCAGCTGGGCGGAGGCCAGCCACTCGCTGTTAAAATTAGCCATCACCCCCACTCAAATTCCCGCTCTGCTCACCGCCACCCGACAGTACGGCGGACGAGCGCACATTAGCGCCGGCGGCAATCTGGCTTTAGTTGCCCTGCCCGCGGGCGTCGAGCCCACGAATCTGGGTCTACCGTCGCTCATGCTCCGCGGAGTAGGTCCACTTTGGTCGCGAGCAGTTTTACCGCGCCCAACTATTTTTGCAGCGGTGAAAGCAGCGCTGGATCCGGAAAATCGTTTCCCCTTGGACAACTAAAATGCTGCATAAAATAAATTCTTCTGCGCATGGTTCGCTCGGAGCCCCCATGGCGCAGGCGGTTGATGCCTGCGTGCATTGCGGTTTTTGCCTAGCAGCGTGCCCGACCTATGGAGCGCTCGGCCAAGAGATGGACTCGCCGCGCGGCCGGATCGTTCTGATGAAAGAAGTTTTAGAAGGCACGCTGCCCTGGGTAGCCGCCCAACCGCACGTCGATCGCTGCCTCGGTTGTCTCGCTTGCGAGCCCGCTTGCCCCAGCGGGGTTCCCTATCGCGACCTCATCAGTCCGTTTCGCGCTGAGGCCCAAGCTAAATTTACGCGACCGTTGATCGAAAGACTCCGTCGCTGGCTCGCCGCGCAAACGATTCCATATCCAGCTAGATTCCGGGCAGCGGCCATCGTTGGTCGCTCATTTTATTTTCTCCGTCCCCTCATTCCTCGCGCCCTGCGGCCCATGTTAGATTTGATCCCCGCCACCTTGCCGCCCGCCGAATCGTGGGGTGAAGTAACTCCGGCGATTGGCCCGCGCCGCGCTCGCGTCGCGCTGCTGACCGGTTGCGCCCAGCAGGTGCTCGCCCCCGATATCAATACCGCGACGATTGCGGTCCTGACGCAGCAGGGCGTCGAAGTAGTGGTCCCACGTGAGCAAGGTTGCTGCGGCGGCTTAGCTTGGCACACCGGCGACCGTAAGGCGGCGCAGGCTTTTGCGCGGCGCAATCTCGCAGCTTTTCCGACTGAGGTTGACGCTATTCTCACCAACGCGGCGGGGTGCGGCTCGGCCATGCACGAATATCATTTAATTTTAAGTGGCACCCCCGATGAAGCGCGCGCCGAAGCTTTTCGTCATCGCGTCCAAGACGTCAGTTTATTTCTAGCCAAACTCGGCTGGCGCCAGCCCACGGGTTCACCACAAAAAAAGCTCCGCGTCGCCTACCACGATGCCTGCCACCTCGCCAATGCCCAGGGGGTACGCGCCGAACCGCGGGCATTGCTCGCCACCATTCCCGGCATCGAGCTGCTCGAGCTCCCTGATGCGCATCTTTGTTGCGGCAGCGCCGGCACGTATAATTTGGATCAGCCGGCTCTAGCGGCTGAGCTCGGTGCGCAAAAAGCTCGGGCCATCATCGCCACCGGTGCCGAAGTTTTAGCCTCCGGCAACATCGGCTGCCTAACCCAACTTGACGCTCACCTCCAGCAACTTGGCTCGCCGATTCGCGTACGGCACACCATGCAGATTCTTCGCGACGCTTACCGGTAGAGTTCACCTCAATGGCCTGGAATCATCCCCGTCCACACGTAAGCCTGCAGAAAGACAAGCAAGCCGACCAGTAAGGCGAGACCAACACTGTGCCAAAAAACAGAGCGCAATACCGTGCCAGCATCTGGGCTGTCTGGATAGCCACCGGTCGCGACGCTCGCCACGACGATACTTTGCGCATCGATCATCTTGCCCATTACTCCGCC
>CAMAVZ010000049.1:0-12609 GCA_945861645.1 Opitutus sp. GAS368
CCTATGAACTCAAAACTAATTACAATGAGTAAGACGGCGTTAATTCAGAAACGTTGAATTTATTTTAAAAAAAATTCAGCCAGCTAAAATATTAAGGGGCCCCTCTTGCGAGCGGCCCCTTAATAACCTAAAACACCTAAAACACCTAAAACACCTAAAACACCTAAAACACCTAAAACACCTAATAACTACCAACAATGTTTCGCTATGAACGATTACTGTTATCACGGGGATAGACGCAGTTTAGCGGAAAACGTTAGAATTATTTTCCGAAATTTATTAGCGAAAATTTTTCACGTATAAATTCTATAATTATTTTACTAATAATACTTTACAAATTATAAAATTGTATCGATTTGCTCGATTTAGCAAGCGCGGTGTCATAAATCTGTATACTAGGAATCGCATTTTAAAGCTTTTCGCCGGCCGCCATCCGCTCGCTAGACCTTCACAAATGAATTTCTGCTGGCAGAACCAAACCAGCATGGGCCTTGGTCGGCGAAGCCTTGAGTGGATACCGAAATAGCTTACCCTCAAAATTCTTAAAGATCACTTCATCATCGGTGATCGCCTGCACGTAATCAGGATTGATCGGCACTTTGCCGCCGCCGCCAGGAGCATCGATGACATATTGGGGTACCGCGTAACCAGTCGTATGCCCACGGAGTGCACGGATAATTTCAATGCCCTTGCGCACATCCACTTTGAAGTGGGCCCCGCCGGTGATCAGGTCCATTTGGTAAATATAATAAGGCCGCACCCGCATGCGGAGCAAGCGGTGCACGAGCGCCTGCATCACCTCGGCGTCATCGTTGATGCCTTTCAGCAATACGCTCTGGTTACCCAGCGGCACCCCCGCAAAAGAAAGTCGCTCGCACGCTGCTTTTAATTCCTGGGTCGCTTCCTTGGGGTGATTGATGTGCAGGCTCATCCAGATCGGGCCATGCTTCTTAAAAATTTCCGCCAACTCTGGGGTAATGCGCTGCGGTAAGAAAACTGGGATGCGTGACCCAATACGAATAAACTCCACGTGCTTGATGGCGCGCAGCCGGCCGAGCAAGTGATCGAGCTTCTTATCCGACAACAAAAGGGGATCCCCACCCGACAAGAGCACATCGCGCACCTCGGAATGCGCCTCAATGTAACGGAGCGCCTGCTCGTATTCAGGATGAAAATTATAGTCCTGCGCGTTACTCACGAGCCGACTCCGCGTACAATAGCGACAATAAGCCGCACAGCGATCGGTCACTAAAAACAACACCCGATCGGGATAGCGATGCACGAGACCGGGCACGGGAGAATGTTCGTCCTCGCCCAGAGAATCTAACATCTCCCCAGAAGAAACCACCATCTCATCGCTTCGTGGAATGACCTGCTTACGAATAGGACAGTGGGGGTCAGTCCGATCGATGAGGTTGAAAAAATAAGGTGTGATCGCGAGCGCGAGCTTCTCTTTGGCGAAAAGACAGCCGGCTTTCTCCTCGGGCGTCAGCGTTAGGTAACGCTCCAATTGCTCGATCGTGGTCAACCGATTCTTCAGCTGCCAAGACCAGTCCTGCCAATCAGATTCAGGAATATGTTGCCACAGCCCCTGGCCTTCAAACCAAGTGAAGCGGTCGTCAATGTAGGCCATGGATAGAATAAAGTCGTAGCTGGATTCCTAACTCTGTCAAACGGGGGAATTGCCCCCTCCGGCGCGCCGTCCTAAGCCCCACCAGCCCCTCATTACATTCAGCGGCGCAAATTTTCCGCTAATACACTTGGCAGGGGCCAACGAAGGCCTTTTCGTCGGGCTTTAATGCCAGCGACCAATCCCGCTATTCTCGCCCTAGAAGACGGTAGCATATTCCGTGGCGTAGCCTTTGGGGCCAACGCCGCTATCGCCGGCGAGTGTGTTTTCAACACCTCCATGACCGGTTATCAGGAGATCATCACTGATCCCTCTTACTTCGGCCAGATCGTGACCATGACCGCGCCCCAGATTGGCAACTATGGGGTCAACGGTGAGGATGAGGAATCCCGCACCCCGAAATGTTCTGGCTTGGTGGTACGCGAGATCTCCCCGATCGTCAGCAACTGGCGCAGTAAGATGTCCCTCGATGAGTACTTAAAAAAGTATGATATCCCGGGCATTAGCGAAATCGACACGCGCGCCTTGACCAAAAAGCTCCGCGTCGACGGCGCGATGAAATGCTGCCTCAGCACCCTGCCGTTGAGCGACGCTGAGGCGGTCCAGCGCGCCAAAGCCTGGCACGACATGGCCGGCAGCGATTACGTTAAGGATGTCACCTGCCAATCGCCCTACCTTTGGGGCGCGGATGACGCGACGCGGCATAATACCCAGTATTTGCCCGTCGGTACCCGCGGCGGCACGACGGTCACGCCAGCCAAGAAATTTAAAGTCGCCGCCTTCGACTACGGGGCAAAATACACGATCTTCCGCAAACTGGTTCGCCATGGTTTCGAAGTACAAGTATTTCCCGCGACCGCTACCGCGGAACAAGTGCGCGAATACGGCGTGGATGCGGTATTTTTATCCAATGGCCCGGGCGATCCAGCGGCCCTACCTTACATCCACCAGACGGTTAGCCGGTTGTTACCGGATTACCCCATCTTCGGGATCTGCCTCGGCCACCAGATGCTCACGCACGCCCTCGGCGGCACAACTTTTAAACTCAAATTTGGCCACCGCGGGGGCAACCAACCGGTGAAAAATCTAGAAACCGGCAAAGTTTCAATTACCGCCCAGAATCATGGCTTTGCCACCGACCCAAAATCGCTGGAGAGCCGCCGTGCGGTCGTGACTGAAATTAACTTAAATGACCAAACAGTAGAAGGCCTGCGCCATAAGGAACTGCCGGTATTTAGTGTGCAGTATCATCCGGAGGCCGCCCCCGGCCCAAATGACGCCGATCCCTTGTTTGAGCATTTCTACCAGCTCGTAGCGCAACGGAAGGCCGGGAAGATTTAGTTTCCTTAGCTTAATCCCCAAGCAATTGCTCGAAGCGTTTGGCGTCTTCTGGCGTATCGACTCCAATCGTCGGATCATCCGTTGCGGCAATCGCTATGGGATAACCATTCTCCAGCGCTCGGAGTTGCTCTAATTTTTCGATCTGCTCCAACTGGCTGGGCGGGAGCGCTACAAACTTTTCGAGAAAATCTGCCTTATACGCATACAGCCCAAGATGCTTGTAACATGGGTTTCCCGCCACCCAAGCGTCATCAATCGTCAGGCCAAGATCGCGGGAAAAGGGCATCCGGGACCGAGAAAAATACATCGCTCGCCCGGTTTGGGACATGACCACCTTGACCTGATTCGTATTAAAGAAATCCACCACGCGTTTAAAGGGAGTGCAGAGCGTCGCCATTGGGCAATCCCCCTGAATCAGACGGGCCAGCGCCTGCAACTGCCCGCCGCTCACCAGTGGCTCATCCGCCTGCACATTCAGCACATAACTGGCCCGCACCGTGCGATTGGCTTCGGCCATCCGGTCGGTGCCACTGGGGTGGTCAGCCGAGGTCATAATCGTCCTAAAACCCGCCCCATCGAGGCACTCGGCTAATAATTTATCATCCACCGCAAACCAGAGGGGATAATCAGGCGCCTGGGCCGTTATTCGCTCAGCTACCCACAGCACAAGTGGCTTGCCTTTAATTAAATGGAGAAGTTTTCGCGGAAAGCGAGTGGACTCCAAACGGCAAGGTACAATAATGGCAAAGGCAGGCATACGGGGGTCTTTAAGATTGCAGGGGGGGGCGCGACCAGCTTTTTAACATTTCCTTTTAACCCGACGACCTAGCCCAACCGCAATGGAAAAGAACGACCCAACCGCCGCCACCACCTTGGTGAAGGAGCTGCTGGTGCTAAACAAAATGGGGATCCACGCTCGTCCGGCAGCGATGATCGTACGCGTAACGAACAAATTTAAGTCGGATGTTTTCGTCGAAAAAGATGAAGAACAAGTGAACGGAAAAAGCATTATGGGGCTCATGATGCTGGCGGCCGCCAAGGGCAGCAAAATCAAATTTTTGGCGACCGGCGAGGATGCCGATAAAATGCTCACCGAACTCGAAGCCCTGTTCGCCAAAAAATTCGAAGAGGCCTAAACCCGCCACCCGCTCCTCCGCGTCGATCCAGCCGGTCTCAGACCGGCTTTTTTGGGCTCAAGCGCCTAGCCTGAAAAAATCCCGGGCATTTTGCGTGGTCACCGCCGCCAACTGCTCGGGGCTCACCCCAAACATTTCGGCACAATAGTCGGCCGTGTCCCGCAAATAGGCCGGCTCATTGGGTTTCCCGCGATGCGGCATGGGCGTGAGGAAAGGAGCATCCGTCTCGATCATCAACCGCTCCAAGCCCTGTAACCGAGCGGCCGCCCGGACATTCTCTGCTTTTTTATAGGTGATCACGCCCGTGAATGAACCATAGGCCCCGCGCTGCACCAGCTCAGCCATTTCCGTCGGCCCTTCGCTAAAACAATGAAAAACGACCCGGCGCCAATCGACGCCAGCGGTCTCAATCATTTGGACACACTCCGGAAACGCCCCGCGTGAATGCACTACGACCGGACAACTGAGCGCCTTCACCACCGCCAACTGCTCGGCGAACGCTGACTGCTGCCAACTGAAAACCTTCGTCGCCTCGATTGGTTCTTGCGGCAGATGAAATCGGTCGAGCCCAATTTCCCCCAGCGCCACCGGCCCAGGTGCACTCGACCCACTCCAAAACGGCCTTAATTGGGCAACCCGCTCAGCCCAATCCGCCCCCACGTTACAGGGATGTAAGCCCACGGAATAACACACCACCCCTGGATGCTGCTGAGCTAAATCACGGTACAATCCCCAATCATCAGTATCTGTGCCAATAGCCACCAATTGCGCTACCCCAGCAGCTCGCGCGCGATCTAGAACTGCCGGCAACTCGCCACTGCGGACGAATGCATCGAGATGAGTATGCGTATCGATTAAGCTCATAGATTGATTGCGATCAGACGAAAGGTCGATGCTCAGCCGATGACATCATTAAATAAACCTTAAACCCTAAATCTTAAAACTATTCCCCCCTGCTTTCTCCGCGTCCGCTGCGTTTCACTTGAGTTGTTTAAGATAAAAGTGAGCCTCTAGCGAGGTTGGGATTTTTTTCGGCCCATCAAATAACAGGTCAGAAAAATAATCAGTGCAATGATTGCCTCCGCCCCCGCGGCGAACATTCCGAGACTTTTCTTTCAGGTGGAAAGCCCACCCGCAATATACTGCCGCAACGATTCTGCTTCCGCGCGGTGGAGGTTAGCCACCCAACGCGATACATCCCCGATTGAAATAACGCCAACTAAGCGACCCGCCTGCATCACGGGTAAATGCCGACAGCGCTTTTCGGTAAAAATATCCATCACCTCTTGCACCGTAGCACTTGGCTCAACCGTGAGCACATCGGCCGTCATCACCTTGGTGATGGGCGTGAGTTCAGGATCGAGGCTAGCGCCCACGACGCGGCGCAAAACATCGCGCTCCGTAAAAATTCCGACCAGTCGCAGGCCATTCATGACCAACACTGAGCCGACCTTGTGCGTGTTCATTTCCTGCACGGCCTCGGCGACCGTCACGGTGGAGGGGATCGTGTAAACGCCGCCGCCTTTCTGCTCTAACAAGGTAGTAATAGTCGTATTCATGGGGTGATGAATTGGCCTGAGGTTATAATAGCCCCGTCCAGTAACAACAGTAAAAGCCCCGCATTATTTGCGAAATAATTGATCGAGGGAGCCTAGGCTCTTGAGCGGCGCGCCTTTTTCCCCTGATGTAGCCGGAGCCGGTTTCAGAGTCTGAGCGGGCGCCGGCCGCGCCGAACCGCTGGCCTGATCTTCCGTCAGCGACCCACCTAATTCTGCCAGAGCGCGCGTTAATCTCACCGCAGACACCGGCTCGGCGGTGCCCAACTCCTGCGCAAATAAACTGATCCGAAACTCCTCCACCAACCACCGAAAATTATCGGCGGCCTCAGCCGCCAAAGGGGCTACCCCCACCGAGCCAACGCGAGCGCCGCGGCTTTGGCCAGAAATTCGCCGCGCCGCGGCGACAAAGGGCGCCAGTTCTTGCAGGCGCTGCGCATCCTTCGCGGCATCGCGCTTCCAACGCTCAGTGCGAGCCTGCATGCCGCGCAAATACCGCGACACCTGCTGGAGCCGACTGAAGGGCATTGATCGCAAAAATTCTGGGGGCAAGAGCACCGCTAAATCGTCCGCTAAACCAGGGTATGCCGGTCGCTGCGTTTCTAAAGCCAAGCGCAGGGTAAAAATTTCCTTGAGCCACTCGCTGAGCTTCGGCACTAGGCCGCGCAAATCTTGCTTAGCCTGAGCAAGCTCGCGCTCAAAAACTATCTTCGTCAGGAGATAGGGCGCTCCCGAAAATTGGTCCGTGCTACGCGCCTCATCTCCACGGCTTAATTTACCTCTCATCCGCTCCGGATCACAGACCCAACGGCGAATGGAGGCTAAAGCGTCGACCTGCATGGCCTCAGGGGTGATCAGCGTTACCGCTAAAGTGCCCAACATCCGCAACGCCTTAAGATCTTTTTCTAGCCACCCCAAATCAAAGCGTAATTGAATTTCAAATAATTTCCGTAAGCCCTCGCGTGTGGCCGTCGCCGCTTCTTCGGGCGTGGCAAATAACCGCACCGCTACTCCTGCCGCCACCGCCTTCAGGCCAGGATAAGCATCCACCGGCACGCCGTAATGTTCGCTCACCGCAATTTTTTCGGGTAGGTCGCCGTATTTCCATTCGGTCATCGCTTCCCCTTCCCACTTCGTTCGCGCCGCCCGCCACGCCGCGTTATCCACCCGCGCGGCTTGCTGACTGACATCACGTTGCCGCGAATGGAGCAGCGCCTGCAATTCTCCCAAGTCGCGACTAGCGCCCAGCACCTTAGCCTGACTATCCACTACCTCCACCCGCACGCGCAGATGATCCGGGAGTAATTTATCCGTCCACATCGCCGGATTAATCCGCACCCCCAACCGCGGGGATAGCAATTCAGCCAACGCGCTGGCCAGCGTGGGCGCGGGCATCCGGCCACTCACCAGCGCCAAGTCCCTCGTTAGTTGCTGCGCCGTCTCCGTCAGGGGAATCAAAGCACGGCGCTGTTCCTTGGGTAGCGCTTTCAGCATCAACTCAACCTTTTCACTCAAATGCCCGGGCACCGCCCAATCGAGCGCGGCCGCCGTCAGCGCGGCCGCTTCCGCCAGATTTACGCGAACAGTAACCCCGTCGGCCTCTTGCCCCGGCTGATAAGTATACGCCAACGGCAGCACACAATTATCCACCGGGAGTTCCGCGGGGAAAGCTTCTGCGCTATGTTCGGTCTCGGCGGGCGGACGCAAGTCCGCTTCGCCCAGAAAAAGAAATTTAGGCGCGGTCAGCTGTTGATGCCGCACAAAGTCCACCATTTCGCCGACGCTACTAATCCCAAGGGGCGGAGAATTTTCTGGGGGCACGGCTCCCCCCGACTCGGCGGAACGATCGCTGCGACTGACCGGCAGCAGATACTGCGCATAGAATCGATAGAGCGCTTCATCGATGTTCATGTAACCGGCGCTACGGGTCCGCGTGAGGATCGTTTCGGTGTGCTCCCGCAGGCGGCGGTTGTGCGCCAAAAAATCAAACGGCCAGGTGATCGTATCTCCCACGAGACCTTCCCGAATAAATATCTCGGTTGCGTGGCTGGGATTAATTTTTCCATAACTCGCGGAACGCGTCGCCAGTTCCAAGTTGTAGAGCCGGCGCCGCTCCTTCACCAACACGCGACCCGCCTCCGCGCTCCAGAATGGCTCGCTATGCGCGACGCGGAGGAGGTGCGCCCCCAGATCGAGAATCCATTGCGGATCGATCCGCGCGCAGGTCCGCGCATATATTCGCGCCGTCTCCATGACTTCAGCGGCCATCAGCCAACGCGCGACCCGCTTAGCCGGAACCGGGCTGGCCGGCGATTTTGTCGCAGGACTTTTCTTCCGCGGATCATTCCGTTCAAATAGCACCGAGCCCGGAAAAATTGCCACCCGCCGATCATGAGCAGCGTGATAATCCCCCTCCTCCGCCCGCGTGGCAATATTGCCCAACAATCCAGCTAAGATGGAGCGATGAATTGAGCGATACGCGGGTGTCGCCAGAGCGAAATCGGAAACCGCAGGCGGGGCGGATCGTCCCGATTTTTTGGCCGCGGGGCGGGCAGACCCTTCGTCTACGGCGGGTAGGCCGTCATATACCGACGTCCACGCGAGATTTTTTCTCTCCCGCAACGTGTCCTCTAACTGCCCATAAACATCACGCCATTCGCGCATCCGCATAAACGATAAAAAGTGCGCGGTGCAAAATTTCCGCAACTTGCCGAGCGTCATTTGCTCAAACTCATCATGATAGCTCTCCCAAATCGCCAGCAGCGTTAAAAAATCAGAGTCCGGGTGCGTAAATCGCCGGTGGGCCGCATCGGCTTTCTCTTTCAAATCCATCGGTCGCTCCCGGGGATCCTGAATACTCAAGGCCGCGGCGATAATTAAAACTTCGCGCAGCGCTTTTTCCTGGCTCGCCTGCAGGATCATGCGACCGACCGTCGGATCGACGGGTAAATGCGCCAACTCTCGCCCGAGCTCCGTCAGCCCGCCAACCTCATCAATCGCCCCGAGCTCGTGCAATAAGGCATAACCAGCGCGTATGCCCTTAGCCGGCGGGGCATTGAGAAAAGGAAACTCCTCAATGTCGCCCAGCCCAAAGGCCTTCATCCGCAAAATCACATCCGCCAAATTACTGCGCTGAATCTCCGGCTGGGTGAACCGGGGACGTTCAAGATAATCCTGCTCCGAATATAACCGAATGCACACCCCATCACTCACGCGACCGCAACGACCCTTGCGCTGGTCCGCGCTGCTTTGCGACACCGGCTCAACCGGCAACCGCCGCGTCCGACTCTGCGGCGTGTACCGACTAAAGCGCGCTAACCCTGTATCGATTACAAAACGAATGCCGGAGATGGTCAGTGAGGTCTCGGCAATATTCGTCGCGACGATCACCTTTCTTTTGTGGGAGGACGAAAATACCCGCTGCTGTTCGGCGTTGGTCAGGCGGCCAAATAAAGGCACGACTTCCACCCGCGACCCACGGCGTCCCTCAATCAAATCCCGCGTTTCGCGAATATCCCGCTCCGTGGGCAAGAAGACTAAAATATCGCCGGCGTTACTTTCCTGCAACACACGCTCCACCGCCTCCACGGCCGCCTCAATGTAGGTGTAGTCTTCAGCTCTGATTTTCTTTGGGCCGGATGAACCCTCCCGTCGAGCCGACGAGCTTTTCAGCTCAGCCGGCCGGTCCGCCATAGCCTTGGCGACGGCGGAAGGATTCGCCCTACCTGCTCCCATCTCCTCCAGCGGCGCATAAATCACCTCGACCGGATAAACTCGGCCGGAGACCTCAATGATCGGCGCCCCGTCGAACGCTTGGGAAAAAGCTTCGGTGTCAATGGTGGCCGAGGTGATGATAATCTTCAGTTCCGGCCGCTGGAGCCGCAGCCGACGCAGATGCCCAAGAATAAAATCAATATTCAGCGAGCGCTCGTGCGCTTCATCGACGATGATCGTGTCGTAAGCCCGCAGATCTGGATCGGCCTGCAATTCGGCGAGCAGCATACCGTCCGTCATGAATTTAATTACCGTGTCGGCGGAAGTCTGATCAGCGAAGCGAATTTTACAACCGACCTCACGGCCCAACGACACGTTGAGTTCCTCTGCCACGCGTCGCGCCACTGACGTAGCCGCCACCCGCCGAGGCTGTGTGCAGGCAATCTGACCACGCTCGCCGCGCCCCGCGACCAAACACATCTTGGGAATTTGCGTCGTTTTGCCCGACCCCGTTTCTCCCGCCAGAATCAGCACCTGATGATCACGAATGGCGGCAATAATTTCGTCCGCGCGCGCACTGATCGGCAACTCGGGCGGATACTCGATCCGGAAGGGCCAAGGTTTGGGGGTGCGGGGTGGCATGACAGGTAAATTAGAGGTTCCGTGCGGCGCCTAGAATGGCAAAGTCAAACCGCATGCCCAACCCCGCTCTCTCGTCCGCTGAAAAATCCCTCCAGCGCATTCTTACAATCTCGCGGCTCAACGGCTGGAGCGTGATCGTCATCTCCGCGCTCGGCAGCTTACTGGCTCTGGCCATTGGAGATCTCCTGAGCGTCTTAATCGGCCTGCTCGTTTTAGCGGCCGGCCTCATGGAAGTTCGCGGACACCAGCAATTGAAACGACGCGACCCCGCCGGCCTGACCTTGCTCGGGCGTTCCCAATTATTTCTGCTCGCCGTCATGCTGGTCTACTGCGCCGGCCGGCTTGGGAGCTTCGATGCCGACACGGCCTTAGCGAGCCTGACCCCTGACCTGGAAGTAATGCTCGCGGAAGCCGGTCTCGATAAAAGCTCCCTTTTACCCTTAGTCCGCACGGCGTTTTTCGCTCTCTATAGTGTCGTCGCTGCCATTACCCTCATTTACCAAGGAGGCCTCGCGCTGTTTTATCGGAGTAAAATCAAACTTGTCACCGAGGCCCTGACCGCCCCGCCGCCGGCATCCTAATCGCACCGGACCTTCCAGAATTTTTGCCACAAAAAACAAAAAAGGGAACGACCGCGGGTGCAGCCCGCAATGCGCCTATAGGCGCGCGGAACATTTTCCGAGGCAAGACAGACAGTTTTTGTGTTTTTCGTGGCCAACCCTCCGGTGCCTTGGTCGCTGTCTTGTCGGGGCTGGTTACAGGCGATCCCAGGCAATCGCTTGCAAGCAAGCTCCTACAACCTACCCTAAGCCCCATGTCCAAGGAACGCTACATCGCAGCCAAACAAAAATGGGCCGAAAAACAACTGGCCCGCGGCTTCAAACCGCGCGTGGTCGCCGCGACCGACCGCCTGCCGCCCGGGCAGAAACTCACGACGGGATTTCCCGTGCTCGACCTCGGCGTGCAACCTGAGATTGCCCTGCAGGATTGGACCCTGACCGTCGATGGTCTCGTGGAAAAACCAACCGTCCTTTCTTGGGCACAATTTAATGCCCTCCCCCAAGTCACCGATGAAAGTGATTTTCACTGCGTGACCACTTGGAGCAAGTACGACTGCACTTGGAGCGGCGTGGCGTTCACCTCCCTCTTCGAACTCGTTCAACCGAAACCGGAGGCGCAATTTGTTTATTTCACGAGCTACGATGGCTACTCGACGAATGTCCCCCTCGCGTACTGTCTCGATGACGACGTGCTCGTGGCGACCCAATTCGGCGGCGCCCCGGTCACCCGTGAGCACGGTGGCCCCGCCCGCATTATCATTCCCAAACTCTACGCCTGGAAGGGCGCAAAATTTGTCAAAAGCATCACCTTCCTCGCCGAGGATCGACTTGGCTTCTGGGAAGTTCGCGGCTACCATAACCACGGCGACCCTTGGAAAGAAGAGCGGTACGCCTAAGGTCCGTTCTAAAATCCGCTGATGCTCACTAGGGACCGTCATTCCGATCTGGCCGCGAAGGGCTTAGCCCTAAAAATCACGACGAAGCGCGCGCGGCCAGTCACTCATTAATTTTATGAGCCCCCCTTTTTTTCCTCAAGATATCATCATTAAAAAACGCGATGGCGGCAGCTTAACCGAAGCGGAAATTAAATTCTTCGCGCAGGGAGTAACCGATGGTCGTTTTGCAGATTACCAGGCGACCGCGCTCCTGATGGCCATTTTTCTCCGCGGGATGACCCCGCAGGAAACCGCTTGGCTCACTGATGCCATGATGCGCTCAGGTGAAATGATTGACCTGCAATCGATCGCGGGCGCAAAAGTAGATAAACATTCTACGGGAGGCGTCGGTGATAAAGTATCCCTCATCCTCGCCCCGCTCGCGGCGGCTTGTGGCCTCAAAGTTCCGATGATGAGCGGTCGCGGTCTTGGTCACACCGGCGGGACGCTCGACAAACTGGAAGCCATCCCCGGCTTTCGCGTCATGCTCAGCGTAAGCGAATTTCGGGCCATTTTGGAAAAAGTTGGCGCCGCGATGATTGGCCAGACGCCGCAAGTGGTCCCCGCGGATCGCAAACTTTACTCCCTGCGGGATGTCACCGGTACGGTCGAGTGCATTCCACTCATTTGCGCTAGCATCATGAGCAAAAAACTGGCGGAAGGGATCGACGCCTTAGTCCTCGATGTAAAATTCGGAAAAGGAGCATTTATGAAACGCAAGGAGGACGCCCTGACGCTTGCTCGGGCGATGGTGGCCGTGGGTCGCGCTGGGGGCAAACCGGTGTGGGCGCAACTCACCGCGATGAACCAACCGCTCGGTCGCGCCGCGGGCCACACCACCGAGGTGATTGAATCGATTGAGTGTCTCCAAGGCCGCGGCCCCGCCGACTTAATGGCAGTAACCTACGCGCTTACCGGGCATATGCTGATCTTGGGGGGAGCGGCTAAAAATGCCGCGGAGGCCCAAAGGCAAATGTCCGCCGCCATTACCTCCGGCGCTGCGCTCGAGAAGTTTCGGCAAATGTGCATCGCCCAAGGCGGCGATCCCCGCGTGATCGAAGATTATAAATTGCTACCCACCGCCAAAAAACTTTT
>CAMAVZ010000050.1:0-12592 GCA_945861645.1 Opitutus sp. GAS368
ACCCCGGGTGGATCACTCGGCCTCATCTCGAGCGTGGCTTTTGATAATCAACGGCAGAATCGGATGTGGTTTATTAACCGCTACAGCCGCTTCACGCAAACGGCCTATGGCGTTACGGTGTCCGAGCTCGATAAACAGCGGCGCGAAAAAACCCGGTTAATGGCCCGGGAAGCCCGCTACGACTCTCGCCGCCGGGCGTGGACCTTTACGCAAGGTCGCGAGATGTGGTTTGATCCGGAGTCGGGCCAGTTGCAGCGGACCGTCGCTTTTACGGAAAAAACGGTGCCGCATTTTACGGAGGATCCTCAGCTTATGCTGTTATTTGACCGCAAGCCAACGGAACTCTCCTTCAATGAATTGGGCCGCATCGTAGATTATTTCTCCGCCGAAGATAATCCTAAGGTCGTTCGCTACCAGGTACGCTATTATGGATTGCTCGCCGATACACTCGGGCCGCTGATCATTCTCGCGATCGCCATTCCCTTTGCGCTGTCCGGCGTGCGGGTGAGTCCGGCGGTGGGGGTTTCTAAGTCGATCGGACTTTTCTTTGCGTATTACTTGTTGGCGAATCTTGCGACCTTGTTCGGCGGTAAGGGCCTGCTCGATCCCCTGTGGGCGGCCGTGATGCCCAATCTTACCATGATTGGAGTGGGTACTTATCTCTTCGGCCGGATGCGCTAAAGCTAGGGCAGAAACGGCGGTGGCCAGCGGAGAAATTCTAGTTGGGCGATGCGCTCCCAGTTAGAGAAAAGAATGATGGCCCAGACGACGATGCAGTTGATGTAGGCGATGAAGACCGCCGCGCTTCCCATATCCTTGGCGCGCTTGGCAAAAGGGCGCTTGGTGAGTGAAATATCATCGATCGTCCACTCGATGGCTGAATTCAATAATTCAGCAATCACGATGAGGAAGAGCGTCGTGATCATCACCGCCGTCGACACGGCGTTGACCGGAAGAATGACGGCGAAGGGCGTCAGGATCGCGACAAAGATCAGATCCTCGCGAAAGGAGGGTTCATGGCGCACTGCCGCCCAGAAGCCATCGAGCGCATATTTGACCGAGGAAAAAAAATTCCGAAAGTCGCGCCGCTTGGTCTCGGGAAGTGGGATGAGATCGCTCACGGTCTGAGTTGTAGAGTGCGACCGTTGTCGGACAAACTAAAATTATGCCGGCGGGGGCTCTGGCGGGTGGGCGTGGGGCGGCGTCGCGACTGCTTTTGGCGGCACGATTGGGCTATCGTGACCGATCTGGTATTCTGAGAAGTCGTTAATGACATCTTGGTGCGGTCGGTCCTGTTTATAAATTTGCAAGATGCGGGCATGTTCTTGGTCCGTCGTGGGAAACATATGGGCGGGCTCGCCCGGCAGGAAAATCGCTGTGTAGGAGCGCTTACCATCATCCATGCGTCGAATCAGTAGCATAGGGGGATTAAGGCTAGGATTGGTCGAAGTGCAAATCTGGTCACTGAGTTGCGTTCGTTGGTTCAGCCGTATAGTCAGACGCGATGCGCATCGCCTTAATTGCTGGAGCGAGTGGACTCGTCGGGGGGGAATTGCTGCGCGCGTTACTGGCGGCACCGGAGTACGATCGGGTGATCGCGCTCGGACGCCAATTGCTCGATTGCGAACATCCGAAGCTCCGGTCGGTGAAGGTAAATTTTACGGCACTCGATCAAGCCGTGGGCGAGCTGGGCTGCACGGATGCTTTTTGTTGTTTAGGCACTACGAGCAAACAAGCGGGTTCACCGGAGGCCTTTCGCGCGGTCGATCAAACGGCGGTCTTGGCCTTTGCGTGGCTGGCGCAGCGTCATGGGGCGAAGGGTTTTTTTGTGGTCTCGTCCTTAGGAGCTCACGCGCAGTCACGCGTGTTTTATTCGCGAGTTAAGGGTGAGATGGAGGCCGCGCTGGCGGTGCTTGGTTTTAACTATTTAGGGATTTTTCAGCCCAGTTTATTGTTGGGGCCGCGGGTGCCCCCGCGGTTTGGGGAAAAGGTGTGGGCTTTCGTTCTCGGTTTAGCCGCGCCGCTATTAGGGGGTCCCTTACGCAAGTATCGCGCGATCCCGGCCGCCGTCGTGGCGCGGGCGATGCTCCGGTGCGCGCTCGGTCAGCGTGGGGCCGGGGTGCAAATATTTCCGTCTGACCAAATCCAAGTGCTGGGTGCGCCTGGGGGCGCGGCGGCCTGATCGCCGCCGCCTTAACTCCAGCTGTAGTTAAAACTAATGCTGATGCGTTCCGCGGCGGTGCGGTTGGCGGCGACCTCGTGGCGCAGCCAGCTTTCAAAAAGAATCACGCGACCCGCTTGGGCGGGGTAGGTGATGTGAGGCTGATTGACGGGCTTGGCGCGAGTGGTTTTAGACGGGGCCGCCATAAATTTACTCAGGCGGGGGTCTTCAAATTTTAAGCCAGCGCAATCAGGGGGCGTGGCCACATAATAGGTGCCGCTGATAAAGGAGAGGGGATGCAGATGCAGGCTATGCGCGGTGTGCTCTGGCATAATATTAACCCAGCAATCGCTCATCGCAATTTTTCGGCCCCGCAGATCCATGTCGAGCTGAGCCGCGTAACGGCGCACTTGCCGCGTGAGGCGACGCTCGAGCTCCGTGAAGGTGGAGGAAAATTTATGCAGCTGATTGAGTGAGGCGTAAGACGTGTAGCCGCCGGGGTAATTTTTTGCCGACCAACGTCGGCCGGCCGCATCGTAGGCGCGGAGGTTGCGGCACTCGGTGGCGAGGTCTTGATTGTAACGCTCCAGGCCTTTGCGCAGCAAAGGCTCCTGGTAGATAAAAGTAGAAAACCAAGCGCGGGTCGGCATGGGAGGAGTTAACGGTTCTGGTAAAAAAAGCGCAATGCGGAAGCCGCCGGCCGTGCTGGGGTGATTTTCGGGTAGCTGCTCAAGAGTGCTGACGATGGGTGATGAAATTTGCTGAACGGTGAGCGGGGCCTGAGAGAAAAAGATGGAAGCACTCAGGAGAAAGCGCCAAGCTGCGGAACTATGAAACGACTCGCGCTGATCAGTCTTTTTCTGGGACTCGCTGGACTCGGCTGGGGGGCGGATAAATTTTGGCAGCAATTAACCGCCGAAGAGCGCGCTGCGGCGGGCTTAGATCAATTGAGTCCAGACCAGCGGATCCGGCTCGATCAGCTGGCCGAGCGTTATGTGAAAGCAGGCGCGCGCCAAGCGGTCGCCGTCGCCCAAGTTAAAGCCAAGGCTGAGGGCAAGGCGGAGGCCATCGCGGAAGTGCAGGAACAGAAGAAAATTACGATCGGGTTAGCGCCCCGCGAAGATGATGAGGCGGAGGTCGTGCGGACACGCATCCTCGGGGATTTTCGCGGCTGGACGGGGCGGAGCACCTTCACGCTCGCGAATAACCAAGTCTGGCAGCAGGAGGGTGGGGATAATTGTTTCTTCCCGAAGCTGGTGGATCCCGACGTAGAAATTCGTCCGTCGCGCCTCGGCGGATGGAAGCTGACGCTGCTGAAAGAAGGCTTGTGGATCCGAGTGAAGCGAATTCGTTGAGCGACCGGTTGTGTGAGTTGAATGGTCGGAGGCGGAAGGGCAGAGAAAGCTGAAGGATCAACCAAGGCATGAAATTTCAAATCGTGCGCGAAGGAACGGCGCGATAAATTGAGTCAAAACCAAAACATCGGCGTGACGTTGGCGCTTAATCCAGCATTGATCAAAAGCCACATGGGGAAATTATTTTACCGCTTACTGCTAGTATGCTTGAGTTGGGGTGGACTCTGCGCGGCCTCGGTTCCAGCGCCGGTAGTGCCGCCGGTGGCAGTGGCAGAGTCGCCTTTGCGGGATGTGTTAGTTTATCCTGATGGTGATCGGGTGCTGGGTCGCTTAGTGGAGCGGACGCAATTCTTAATCGTGTTTCGCTCGGATCGCTTCGGCGAGCTTCGCGTCCCAGCAGACCAGGCGATTGTCCTCCAGCCTGATCAGTTGGCGACCGTTGCCCCGGCGGTGATGCTAACGTCGGGCGATGACTCCCGTTTATCGCCGCAGCGATTGACTGCCCACTTGCGGTCATTTTTTGGGCCTTGGCATGGTAAGTTCGCCTTTTCGAGTGAGGTCGTCACGGACACGCAGCAGAGCAGTAATTTGGCGGCGGAAATTCAATTTAAGCGCGTTTGGAGAGTCGATGAGGTGCATTTTAAGGGGCGCTATGATTTCAATCAGGCCACGAATCTCACGACGACCGATATGCTGCGGCTCGAAGCACTGTGGCGTCATGATTTTACGAAGGGTCGTTTTGCCCTCTACCGGCCATCGGCGGAGTGGAATCGCGCGAGCTTTAAGGTGACCTTGCCCAACGATTATCTTTTGCTGCAGCAAGAAGTCGGCGTGGGGCTTAATTTATTTACCACCGAGCGGCGCAAGATTCGTATCGGCGCATCGGAGAATTTATTTGATGTGTGGAATACCTCGACGGTGGATGCGCCGCACAGCTCGCGGACGCTAGAGTCGGCGTTTCTCGAGACGGAGTGGGGACTGCCTTGGCGCATGAATTTTAATCAGCGCAGCGTTTATTATTATTCGTTAAGCTCAGCGACCGACGGTTGGGAAAGCCATGTTGAATTGAGCAAGAAGTTTACCGAGACGCTGAGCACCTCGATCCGTCAGGAAATTCGCCGCAATAATCCTGACGGTACCTTGCAAGACTACAAGCGGCTCAAGCTGCTGTTCGCGCTCGATTTTTAATGGGCTGAGGCGGGTACGGCGCAGAGCTCGGGCAATTGGATCGAGTCAGAGCTGACCGCCGTTCGGGCGCGATTAACTAGACTGGTCAGCGCCGTCGCCCGTTCGCGGGGGAGTGCGGTGGCCAGAAATTCTGCGGTGTGCACGCTTGTAGGGGCCGGAGTTTTTGCGTTGGTGGCCGGATTGGTTTCCGTCCAGCTGATCACAACCGATAAATTATTTTCGGAGCGAGTGGCGAGTCGCGCGAAGCCGCTCGCGCGGATGGAGCTGGTGGCGGTAAGGAGTCGCGCGGCGGATAAGCCCCCGTCGGGGAAGAGGCGCCGCACGTAAAGACCGGCACTATTTTGCTCCGTGCGGGCTTCGAGCCAGGAGATGATGGCAGATCCATCAGCTAACATTACTAGATCCAGTCGGCCGATGGGGCGCCCAAGGTCGAGGGGCAGTGCTGGACCAAAAGTGAGGCCGCCATCAACGGAGAGTTTGGCTTGCATCCGCGCTACGCCCTGAGCGGCGGTGAACCACGCGATGGCAGTGTGTTCGTCGCGGGTATCAGCGGCGGGTCCGTTGACGGGGCATGCGGCGATTTTCCATTCGTCGTGATGCAATGGGCGCGGGGGAGTCCAGCCGACGCCGGTGAAAAGGGACACGCAATGATCGCGAATTTCGTCGGCGGTGTGACCGCGATAGGTCACAATCGCGCGGTCGCCGGGTAGCACGGCGAGGGAAGTTTGGCAGCAGCTACACACATCGGGATCAACGATCCAGTCTTGTTCGGTCGAGCCGTGGGCAGAAAGCAGGCGCGCGCGCAGACGCATGCTAGGTGCATGAGACAAAGTTGAATCTTTGGGTAAGGGCGCGGCGTGAGTGTCAGGTTTGATCCGCGGCGCATGAGAATCATGGAGCTTTGCGCTTTCGAGCCAGACGGCGAGAGTGCGTCCGCCGCTCAGGGGAGCGAGGCTAACGAATTCCTCGCCCAGTGGAGCCGAGGCCGTCCAGGTAGCGCCGCTGTCAGTTGAGCGAGCGAACCAACCAGTGTAGCCGTGGCTATCCTCCTTAGCTGGGCTTTGAAACCACTGCGCAGTGAGGGCGCCATCGGTGCCGACAATGAGCGAAGCGAAGTCAGCCCAATTTTCCATGAGTAGCGGGGAACTGACAATGACGGTGGGCTGGCTCCAGGCGGTTGCAGCGGGAGCGAGTTTAGCTAAATAGAGCGCGCGTTCACCCGCGTGGACCCCCGGCCCAGACCAAGTGAGATAAAGGGTGTTATCAGGTCCGCGGGCGAGATTGGGCTCGCCGCTGTCTAGCCCCGTCACTACAGGCAGGTTCGTGGACGACAATAACTCTGAGGCGTGGCTGTTCAGACAACAAAGGCAGCTACCCAAAAAAATTGTAGCGAATAAGTGGCGAAGATGAGGAATAGGCATGGCGTAAAGGAGCGCGTTCCAACTGAGGTGTGTCAAAGGATCATGGGCTGGGAAATGCCGTGAGTCGAGCCCGCGACACTCACGAATTACGCCAGCCTCGCAGCGGCGGTGCTAATTTTCTAATTTAAAAACAAACACGGCGCCTTTTTCGGTGCCGACGGCGAGCATGGTGTCGTCGGGGCGCCAGGCAAATTTTGTGGCCGTCACCGGCATTTTAACTTCGGCCATCAGCGGATTTTTTCGCGTCGGCGCCCACAGGCAAAATTCACCACCGAGCGCGGCCGTGGCGAGTAGGCCGTGTTGATTTTGAAAGGCTACGGCGCAAACCCGCGTGGCGTGGGGCAGGAGGAGCGGCTCGCGGCCTTCGGGGCCCGCGCCCGTGCAGTCCCAAATACAAGCATCGCGCCCGCCACCCGTGGCGAGCCACTTGGAATCGCGGCTGAAACCCAATTCCAGCAATTTGGTTTCATAGCCGCTCATCTGAAGCTCCATATCTGCCGTCGGCACCCATAGGTGAACCGCGTTGTCATGACAACCCGCGACTAGCCAGCGGCCGTCGGGCGACCACGTGAGCGCAAGGATGGCATTGCCATAAGGAAGCTCCTTGAGCGCGCCAAAAGTTTCTGGATGCCACAGCGCGACGCCGCCAAAATAAGCTGAGGCGAGCGTCGGCGAAATTTCCGGCTGGGTCGCGGGTTTAATGGCCAGCGCCGAGATCGTCTTGGGGGCATCGGAAAAAGTATGCGCGATGGAGCCATCGGGGCGGAGGGCCACAAGTTTTTTCCCAGCCGCGGCAAACAGGCACGCCTGATCTTCTGGCGGCGTTGAGGTAGTCGCCAAGGTTGGGGTGAGGATGCGTTCTCCTCGCCCTATGAGATGCTCCACCCAAGCAGAGCCAAGTTTAGTTTCAGCGGTTTGGCGGCCAGTCGCTCCATCCCAAAAACGTACACAGCCATCTTGGCCGCCGCTCGCGAGCAGGGCAGGCGCCTCTTTCGTTGATATCCAAGCCAAACAATTGGCGCCATTTTCATGGCCGGCTAGTTTATGACGCACTGCGCCGGTGACGGCATCGTAGAGTGTGATGCTGCCGGCGGCAGAGACGACGCCGAGAACCGCACCATCAGGAGACCAGGCGAGATCGATGACGTAGTCGTCAAGGGTCGCGGTCCAGTGTTTAGAGAAATTCATAAAATCGTTCACTGGTTTTTACGCTTAATGGTTCGCAACAGTCCAGCGCTGAGAATTTCGTGATCCCTGAGGTGAGCCTTGCGCTCTGCTGGCGAAGCGCTCTATAGAATAAAAGCATCGGCAGTTCTGTTGTTTTTTGACCCCATATTTCACCCCATGATGCTATCCCCCGTTACGCGTACTGTCTTGGCTGCACTGCTATGGTCCCCGTTGCTGCCGCTCAGTCGGGCGCAAACGGTGGCACCGACTCCGGTGCCGTTAACTAAATTTGTGCCCGCCGATCGCTTTACGGTGCCGGCAGGGTTTGAGCTCACGGTCTGGGCGCAGGCGCCGAAATTGCGCAACCCGACCAATATGGACGTTGATGCGCAAGGCCGCATCTGGGTGACGGAGGCGGTTAATTATCGTGCTCATGCGGGGCGGGATAAAGCCGGTGATCGTATTGTCGTGCTCGAAGATACCGATGGCGATGGCGTCGCCGACTCCAGTCACGTTTTCGTGCAAGAGCTCGGCTTAGTGGCCCCGCTCGGCATCGCGGTGATCGATAATCAGATCATCATTTCCTGTGCGCCCGACTTGATTGTCTACACGGATGTCGATCGGAATGCTCGGTTTGATCCCCAAGTGGACAAGCGCGAGGTGTTGCTCAGCGGCTTCAACGGCCGCAATCACGATCACGCGCTGCACTCAGTTACTTTTGGTCCGGATGGCCACTGGTACCTCAGCCAAGGTAACACCAGTGCCCATTTCATGGATCGCTCGGGAAAAGCTTTTCGCATCGGCAGCGCCTACGATCCCAATGGCGCGTTTTCGCCCAATCTTTTTAGCTGGAAGCCCATTGAATTAGCCGGAGCGACCAGTGACGACGGCCACGTTTATGTGGGCGGCTATACCGTGCGGATGCGCCCTGATGCGACTAACGTGGAGATTCTCGGTTTCGGCTATCGCAATAGTTACGAGCAGACCGTGACGTCCTTCGGGGATATTTTTCAAAATGACAATGACGACACCCCGGCCTCGCGCACGACCCATGTATTAACGTACGGCAATGCCGGTTTCTTTTCCCGCGATGGTCGACGCAATTGGGGGGCGGATCGTCGTCCGGGGCAAAGCATCATGACGGCGCAGTGGCGGCAGGAAGATCCTGGCGTAATGCCGGCGGGCGATATTTACGGCGCAGGGGCGCCGACCGGTATCGCATTTTATGAGGGCGATGCATTTGGGCCAGCTTGGCGCGGCACGTTGCTTAGTGCGGATGCGGCGCGCAACACGATCCTTGGTTATCACCCTCAACCCGTGGGAGCCGGCTTTAGTCTCGAGCGCTTTAATTTTGTGACCAGTAATGCGACCCAGACTTTCGCGGGTATCGATAGTCTCCGCGGCAAGACGAGCGATGAGCTCGCGACATTCTTTCGCCCCTCCGATGTCGTGGTCGGCGCTGATGGCGCCATTTATATTGCTGATTGGTTCGATCCCCGTGTTGGCGGGCACGCAGATTTAGATGAGCAACTCGCTGGGGCTATTTATCGCGTCGCCCCGGTGGGCTTTAAGTCGGTGGTGCCAAAATTCGATCTTGCGACAACTGCTGGACAAATCACCGCGCTGCGCAGTCCCGCGGTTAATGTCCGTGCACTTGGTTATCTGCGCTTGCGGGCGCAAGGGGCGGCGGCGGTGGCCCCAGTGGCCGCGCTCCTCGCTGACGCTAATCCTTATGTGCGGGCTCGGGCTATTTGGCTGCTCGCTGAAATGGGCGCGACGGGGCTGGCGCGCGTCGAGTCACTCTTAACCGCCAATGACCCGCAGACCCGCATCGTTGCTTGGCGGGCGCTGCGAAATCAAGGGCAGGCCGTGCTCGTGCATGCCGAGACTTTGGCGCAGGACTCTTCATCCGCGGTGCGGCGTGAGGTGGCCTTGGCGCTGCGAGATACGCCGCTGGCTGAAGCCCGTGATATTCTGCTGACCCTGGCTCGTGGTTATGACGGGCAAGATCGCACTTACCTCGAAGCGTGGGGTCTGGGTTGCAGTGGAAAAGAGGCGGAAATTTACGCAGCGCTGGCGGCAGGCCAGACCGAGCAAGATGCTTTGCAATGGTCGCCAGCTTACGCCGGCCTAGTTTGGCGGCTGACGCCGGCGGCGGCAGTGGCGCCCTTGGCGGCCCGGGCTCGCGCCACGACTCTCAGCGAGAAAGACCGTCTCGCCGCAGTGACGGCCCTCGGATTTATTCCAACGCGCGAAGCGGTCTTCAGCTTACTCGATCTCGCGCAGCAAGCCACGGGCATGGTGCAAAAGCACGCGTTTTGGTGGGTGGTTAATTATAGTAAGACGCGCTGGGCTGGTTTGGGCGTCGAAGCCGAGCTGAAAGCGCGCGGCCTTTATGATCCCGCGAAGGTTGTGATCACAGAAAGTATCGTGCCCGAGCCGCCGGCGACTAAGTTGCCTTCGGTGGCCGCCATTGCCGCACTCACCGGTGATCCGGTGCGTGGGGCTGCGTTGGTGACGGCTTGTTATCTGTGTCACCGCATCGGTGACCAAGGCGTGGAATATGGTCCCACGCTGACTTCATTCGCGAAGCTTCAAACTACAGCGGTGGTCATCAATTCAATCGTGAATCCTTCCTCGGATATTTCCCATGGCTTTGCGGGAGGTGTCATCACGCTCCGGGATGGGAAAATTATTCATGGACTAGTGCTCTCGAGTGGCGATCCGCTCGTCGTGCAAAGTCTCGGCGGGGTTACCCAGTTAATTCCGGCTGATCTGGTAAAAACCAATAAGGGTCTCGGCCGTTCGCTGATGCTGGGAGCTGATCAGCTTGGGCTCGATGCGCAAGGCGTGGCCGACATTGTGGCTTATCTCAAAAAGCTATAATCGTCGGTTGGATCCTTGATCTCAATAGGGAGTCTGGGTTTCCCCCACCTCCCGCCGCCGGCTAAGTCACCGATTTCTGAGCTAACTCCTGAGCGCGGTCCTCGGCGCTTATTTAACCAAGCACGCTTTGAAGCCTTCGGTCAGGGCGGCGCGATCAAGATTTTTTCCGATGAAGATGAGGGTGTTCGTGCGATTTTCGCCATCACGCCATTCTCGATCGAATTGAGCATCGAAGAGCATGTGGACACCTTGGCAGACGAGACGCTTGTTGGTCCCTTTGACCACCAGCACGCCCTTCAGGCGGAAGATATCGCCACCTTTGGTTTCGAGTAATTTAGAGATCCAGGTGTTGAGTTTTTTCCCATCGAGTTCGCCAGCGACGCTGATGCCGACCGATGAAACATCCCCGTCGTGACTGTGTTCATGGCGAAAGCCTTGGTCCCAGACGTAGCGCATAACATTACCATCGGGGCCGTGCAAATGGGTCGGCACATCGTGACCGGTGACGAGTAAATAGTGCCCGGCGGTAGCGATTTTAACGAAAAAGTGGCCCTGTTCATCTTTAAGTTTAAGCCGATGAAGGACCTGGCCGGGCGCAATTGTTTCACCAGGTAGAATAATTTTTTCCCAATCCGAGAAAGTTAATACCGCCGCATCGCGCGTCGCGTTCAGGTCGGCGGGCGTGAGGCTTTTGAGTGGGAGCAAGACGACATCGAGCTCGTTGTGATCATGGCCGCACTCTTCACCGCAGTCGTGGTCGTGGCTGTGGTCATGATCGTGCGCCCCGTGGGGGTGGGCGTGACCAATGGCGAGTTTATAGGCGCCAGGGGTGAGTTCGTAGGCGCCGGCCCATTCAAAAGGATATTCTGTTTCGAGAAATTGTGGATCGACCTCAATGGCGCGCTCAAGATTGAAGCCACCGATATCAATGACTTGATTCAAGGGCAGGCTGGCATTGGTCGTGCGATGAACTTTCGCGACCGCGTTGATCGATTTAATGCGCTGCTCGAGCGCGGCGAGCTCAGCCGGGGTGACGAGATCAGTCTTATTGAGCAAAATAACATCAGCAAAGCCGATTTGTTTAATGGCTTCAGGCGAATCGCTCAAGTGCAGGAGGATGTGCTTGGCGTCGACGAGCGTGACAATAGCGTCTAAGCGAAACTGCTCCTTCATTTCTGGGTCGGAGAAGAACGTTTGGGCTACCGGGGCGGGATTAGCCAGGCCGGTGGTCTCGATCAGAATGGCATCGAGCCGATCCTTGCGCTTCATCAGCCGACTGAGAATACGGAGGAGATCGCCGCGCACGGTGCAGCAAATGCAGCCGTTGTTCATTTCAAAGATTTCCTCGTCGGATTGAATGACCAGTTGGTTATCAACGCCCACTTCGCCAAACTCATTTTCAATCACGGCAATTTTTTTGCCGTGCTGCTCCGTGAGAATGCGATTGAGGAGAGTGGTTTTTCCGGCGCCGAGGAAGCCAGTGAGGACCGTGACGGGAATGCGTGAATCAGACATCAATAAAAAGGGTGAAAGGAGGCAGGCTTAGCAAACTCATCAACGTTCCGTTTGCAATTCCCAGTTCGAGGTGCGCTGCGCGGAAGGGCGCGTTACCAACCGTAACTGCGCTTGATGCGCAATTCTTCGTACAGGTTTTCATCGAGTTCTTCGAGGAAGCGGGAGGGATTAAGCATCATGCCGCCGGGACCGGCGCGACTCGCCACCTTGGGGTAACTGATATAAAGTTCATTTTTCGCCCGCGTGACCGCGACGTAAAAGAGGCGGCGTTCTTCTTCCACGTCGCCACTCTCAATGGCGCGCCGGCCGGGAAATTGACCATCGGCGGCGCCAATCAGAAAAACGACATCGTATTCTAGCCCCTTGGCTTGATGGACGGTGGTCAGCTTGATGGCGTCCTCATTGGCATCAACGTGTTTGTCACTCGTCTCGCCGTTTAGTAAAACGATTTGGGCAAGCAGATCTTGCATCTCCTCGAAACGCGCGGCGAATCCGACGAGCGCTTTTAACTCCTCGAGGCGATCCACGTAATCGGCGTAGGCGCCTTTGAGGTAATCGCCATACCAGCCTTCGATCGCGACGGTTACAGTGTCGCTCGGTTTTTCGTGGCTCATGGCATCCGCAACTTGGCGCAGCGAGGCGCAGAAATTGGACCAATCGTCTTTGGCGTCTTTGGCCACCTTGCTCTTCACGTCATCGGTATGGAGGGCGTCGATAAAGTTTTGCTGCATCAGTCGTGCGTGATCGAGAGCCGCGGCGTGGATCTTCTGCGCACCCTTTTCGCCGACTTTGGGTAATAAAATCGCAATGCGCTGCCACGCCTGCGCGTCACTGGGGTTATAAACAAAACGCAGCAAGGCGATGAGATCGCGGACGTGCTGGCGCTCGAAGAATTTCAC
>CAMAVZ010000051.1:0-12525 GCA_945861645.1 Opitutus sp. GAS368
GCCGATCGGCTCAAGGCGGCCTATTTCAAAACTCTTTATAACGAAGAAACCGGCTTACTCGCTTGGTGGCGCAGCGCCGATGGCCAGTTGCATGATTACGCTTCGCCCACGACGTGCGGTCTGGCGATTGCCTATGGATTGGTGCCCGCTGACCAAGCCCGCGCCATGCTCGATCGCCTCTGGCTGAAAATAGCGGCGGTAAAATTCACCCGCTTTGATCTCGGAGTTCCGCCCATGCTCACGCCGGTATTGCCGGGAGATTATCTCCAACCGGGGTTTGGGGCACCCCAACGCAGTGACGGCACCGATACATTTGGTACTTATATGAACGGGGGGATCACTGCGGGCCAAGTCCTCCACTTCATCGATGCACATTACGCCGTCGGCGCGCCCGCACGCGGCGACCAACTCCTCCGCGCGATGCTCGGCCGCCAACAACAGGGCGGCTTTCAGAACGGCGTCACCGATAGCGGGCGGCAAGGCATTGATTGGACGAACTGGGACGGTAAACCGACCGGCTATGAAGGCTACCTCGCTGATAGTTTTCGTTTTCTGCAAGCGGTCTTACTGCGTGAACCAGCGCTGCGGGAGAAACTTTATCGCCCGATGCAGCCTTAACGAAACGGGCCTGAATCGTCGCGAACTGGGGCCGATATTATTCGACCCCAGTGATCAAGCAAAGCGCTGGCGCGCGGGACTTATTCGCCGACGAGATGCTCGATCTCCTCGCGGGTCAGCGTCTGCATATCGATGTCCTTCTTGATGGCCCCGAGGCTCACCAAGCACTCCGTGAACAGTTCCCGCGTGCGAAGTTCGAGGGCTTTCGATTCCAGTTTGGTCATGACTTCCAGAATTTTTGTTCCCTTGCGTACGTGCGTCCGCTCGTCCGCCCGAATATAATCTGAGATATGGCGGAGCAGTTCGTCGTTACGATCTGCGGCGGTATCGATGAGATCATTGATCGTCTTGAGCACCCCGACTTCGCCGAAGAGATTAATCTCGGCCATCGCAAACGCGGGGTCCATCGGCCCGCGGCAAGTTGAGCCGGTCAGCCGATTGCGGAGCTCATAAGGATCATAACCCGAAGCGAGCATCGCCCGATGCCCGATTTCCGTATGCCGCGCCTCATCCCACGTGATGCGGGCTAAGTCGTACTCCGCATTAAAATCCTTGAAGCGAATATCCCAAACAAAAGTCCCGAACGCCTCGATCGCATCAACCTCATCGCGTTGCGTCCGAATGAAACGGAGGCGAATTGCTTCATAGGAATTTTTGTCAAAGCGAGGCGCGGCGTCCGCCGTGTCGTAATCACCGGTGTGCTTGAACGTATCAAACCGCACATCGCGGCAGGGCACCGTGCGGCGTTCATAAGGCTTAGCATCGATGCGCAGCGGCGTGGGCGCTTCGCCGCGCGCATCGGCCCCCGTCACCCCGCCAATCGAGGCGAGCAACCGACTAATGTGCCAGCGCCAGGTCGAGAGCTTCGCCTCTTCCACGCCGCCCGCAATATAGGCGTCAACCGCCGCATCCGCCCACGCGAGCATCGGCTCATAATCGGTCAGGATGCGCCGAAGGCAGCGGATCGTCGGCACGTCCGTCACCTGATCAGTATCATCAATATGATGATTGTAGGTCGTCGCGATGGCCCGCCCCACAACTTGGTGTACGCCGACCAAAAGCTCGGCCGCGGATTCTGCACTGAGCAACTCATCGATAAAGCGATCGATCTCGGGATCGCGGTGGGCGTCGACCATGGGCGGCCGCATTTCTTGCTCAGAAAGACGTTCCCGCAACCCGCGGGCCGCATCGGCATGATAGAAAATATGCCGACCCGTTTCGAGTTTCACCTCATATTCCGGTATGGTGAGCGCCCAAGCGCCGAGGGCTTGCATCAGCCGCCGCTCGAGATAAAAGTACCGCAGCAACCGTCGGCCATTTTCTTTGACCGTGAACTTACCGCCGAGCTGGCGACGATCCACGGGGAAATGATACGGGTAGCGGGCGCGGCGCTTCGCCGCGGCTTCGCGTTGGCCCGCCACGCTCTGCGCGGTTATAATAGTCTTATCGACTGGGGTATTTTTTTTAGGGGGTAATTTCATGGGATGAATGATATTTTATTGGGCGGCAAATTGGATAACATTAAATTCTACTTACGAGCTTTCTGGCTAGCGGTGCCCGACGGTGGAACGCGCGGCCGCCTCGGGATCAACCGGCAAGGGCTCCAATGGCAGCAAATTGGGGCCCGCTTCTTTGATGCGTACGCCGGAATGCGCCCAGCGCACGCTGTTAACGATGACCTGCTGGACCTGGGGGTGATGATAAGTTGGATAGGTTTCGTGCCCCGGACGAAAATAGAAAATGTTTCCGTGCCCGCGGCGCCACGTCGCGCCGGAACGAAATACTTCGCCCCCCGTAAACCAAGAAATAAAAATCAGTTCATCCGGGGTCGGGATGCCAAAGGGCTCACCATACATCTCCTCGATGGGAATTTCAAAATAGGCCCCCAAGCCTTGGGCGATCGGATGCGCGCGGTTCACGACCCAGAGTCGCTCTTTGTCCGTAGATTCACGCCAACTGAGCGAGCAGGTATCACCCATCAGGGCTTTAAAAATTTTGGAAAAATGGCCGCTATGCAGCACGATCAACCCCATGCCCTCGAGCACGCGGGTGCGCACCTTCGCCACCACCGTATCAGACACTTCCCCATGCGCCAAATGACCCCACCACGTAAGCACATCCGTCTGGTCCAGCACCGCATCGGTCAAGCCATGCTCCGGCTCATCAAGCGTGGCCGTTCGCACCGTAAAATCAGCGTGCTGCGCTAGCACGGCCGCAATCGCTTGATGCATGCCCTGCGGGTACAGCGCCGCGACCTTGGGGTTGAGCTTCTCGTGACGAAATTCACTCCAAACGGTAACACGAATTTTTGGCGGGGTGGTAGGCATGAAGGGGATAGGGCTGAAATAATTAAGCCGTCGGCAGCTGGAATCAGCGCGGGGTTAAGCCAGGGAAAGACCGTACCTTTTTTAAAAAACCACCGAATGTCGAGGGGGATAACCCGACCGGCCGGCCCCATAAAATGCCGCGATCGATCAGCCGCTCCCCCCGTATCCCGAGGGACGCACCGCCGAGGCAATTATGACCCCCTCGTTGGCGCGTTTAAGCCTAGCGATAATTGAGCCCAATGGTGATAATGATGTGACATTTAGGTGACACCCGCTAATTCACTGGAAAGGCCCCCCTCGCCTCCCTAACTTGAATCTTACCATGGATAAAAAGAAGATCCTCGTCGTCGATGATGAACCCGATGTTACCGCGATCGTCGCCTATCATTTGAAAGCGAAGGGCTTTCAGGTGGAGTGCCTCAACGATGCCACGGCGAGCATCGCTAAGGCCCGGAGCCTCCAGCCCGATTTAATTATCTTGGACATCATGATGCCGCTCCTCAGCGGGATTCAGCTGTGCCGCATTTTGCGGGCGGACAACAAACTTTCCAAAGTACCGATTATCTTTCTCACCGCCAAGGCCGAGCCCCCCGACCGGATTGAAGGCCTTGAGTCCGGCGCCGACGATTACCTGAGCAAACCGTTTAGCCCGAGAGAGCTCGTGCTCCGGGTTGAATCAATCCTGCGCCGCATCGCTGCACCCAAGGAACCCACCACCGCGAAACTCCAGATTGGTGATATTACTATCGATAGTGAAATCCACCAAGTAACGGTGCGCGGTAAGGCGTTGGAATTAACCGCGACCGAATTTAAATTACTCCACCTGCTCATGGAGCGCCAAGGTCGCGTGCAGACCCGCGAGCATTTGCTGATCAATGTTTGGAACTATGCCACGGAGATCGAAACGCGGACGGTCGATACCCATGTGCGTCGCTTGCGCGAGAAACTCGGACCCGAAGCTGGCTGGTTAGAAACGATCCGCGGCGTGGGCTACCGCATGGCAGACAAGAAGCAAGCAGGTTGATGATTATCGGTCTCTTTATCCTCACGGTGGCCTTAGGCCTAGTGCTGCAGATTGCCTGGAAGCAAAATCGTGCGCTCCGGCAGTTACAAGAAGCCGCGCAGCGCAACCAACCTTACCTACGGGAGGAAAATCCCACCAATTTCCTGCCGCAATGGCGCCCGCTCGTCGACACTATCAATCAACTCATTCGGTCAAACTCCACGCTCCAGCATCAACACACGGACCAATTGAGCCAATTGGAAGCGACGCTCGGGAATCTCCGTGAAGCGGTGCTGATCGTGGACGAATCAAACTATATTCACCTCGCGAATCGGGCCCTTCGCTTAATTTTCCCGGCCGCCGCGGACATAGTCAATTTGCGACTGGAACTCATCGTTCGCAGTGGCCCGTTCCTCGAGTATGTCCGCGCCACCCGCACCGGCCCCGCTCTGCCGCGCCAAGAATTCGAGATCCTTGACGGCTCCTCGACCATCTGGATTGAAGTCTCGGGCGCCCCAATCGCTGCGCCGGACGGGAAATCGCAGTGGGCCCTGTTTGTCATCCATGACATGACCGAGCAGCGCAAACTTGAACACGTTCGTCGTGATTTTGTCGCGAATGCGTCGCACGAATTGCGCACGCCTTTAAGTATTATCAAAGGCTACATCGAAACACTCGTCGATGGCCACCTGACCATAGCGGTTGAAGATCGCGATAAATTTTTGCGGACCATCCAGCGGCACAGTGAACGACTGAATGCAATCATTGATGATTTGCTCGTGCTCTCCCGTCTAGAATCCGCCACCCCTGGGCTGAAATTTGCGCCGGTGCAGCTCGACCATTATTTCGCGCACTTGGCCGCCGACTATCAACAACGACCCCATGCGCGGGGCTATCAAATCTCAGCGCAAGCCGCCGCCGAGCTAGGCACCATCAGTGCTGACGAGGAAAAGCTCACGCAAATCTTCAGCAATCTGATTGAAAATGCGCTCAAATACACCGCCGCCGGTTCGCAGATAGAAATTGGCGCCCGCCTCGTCGAATCGGACGCAGTCGAATGCTTTGTCCATGATAACGGCCCGGGCATTCCCAGCGAAGATCTCGCGCATATTTTTGAGCGCTTTTACCGCGTAGAAAAGGGCCGCTCGCGCGAAACCGGTGGCACGGGTCTGGGCCTCAGCATCGTGAAACATTTAGCCCACCTGCACGGCGGCCGCGTCTGGGCCGAGAGCCCTCCGGGCCAAGGCCTGACAATCTTAGTTCGCCTACCGCGCAGTCACGCCGCCTGAACGAAGCGCGCCCGCTGATTCTGGTTATCTTCAAGCCCCGCCGCTTAAGGTGTGGACGCCGTCGGCGGGAGCGCGCCGGTCTTGGCCACATCGCTATGGCGAATATCCTGCCCCTTCGAAAGAAAGACCATTTCCTCCGCGATATTAGTCGCGTGGTCCGCAATCCGCTCGATCGATTTTGAAATAAACATCAGCTCAATGGCGCGAGAGATTGTATCCGGTTTCTCGATCATGAAACTCATTAAGCGGCGATAGAGTAGCCGATTTAGATTATCTACCTCGGCATCACGCCGAATGACGTTTAAGGCCTTCTGGACGTCCTCCTTGGCAAAACAGTCTAAAGCATCGCGTAACATTTCTAGCGCAATGCTGGCCATGCGCGGCAGATCAGCGTAGAGCTCGAGTTGGGGCTCGATCGCCAGCTTGCGCGAGCGCCGCGCGATCCCCGTCGCCTCATCCCCCACCCGCTCCAAGTCATGACTGGCTTTCATGCCGACCACGATAATGCGCAGCTCCGAAGCAACCGGACCACGCAGGGTCATGTAGCGGATCGCTTCCTCGTCAATCTGCACCTCCAACTTATCGATTTCATCATCCGCCGCGATGACCTTATCCGCTAAGGCAATATCCGCATCCGCCAGTGCGCGCATGGCGAGGCGGGTCTGCTCAATGGCGCGCTCGCCCATGCTTAATAAGTGGGAGCGAAAATTTTCTAGTTCAGCGTCGAAGAAACGTTTCATGGAATTGTATTAAGTAGGCGTAAGATGACCGCTAACCGCAGCGGGGTAATTGATAGTTATTTTGCGGAGCGGATGGTCTAGCCGAAGCGACCGGAGACATAGGCCTCCGTTTGCGCGTTAGCGGGTTGCATGAAAATCACCTTAGTTTCCGCGTATTCGATGAGTTTGCCCAGATAGAAAAAAGCGGTCCGGTCAGAGACCCGCGCCGCTTGTTGCATGTTGTGGGTCACGATCACAATGGTGAACTGTTTTTTTAAGTCGTGAATCAGCTCTTCCACCTTGGCCGTCGCGATCGGATCAAGGGCGGAACAGGGCTCATCCATCAAAATAATTTCCGGTTCTACCGCAATGGCGCGCGCAATGCAGAGCCGCTGCTGCTGACCGCCCGACATCCCCAGGGCGCTCTCATGCAAACGGTCCTTGATCTCATCCCACAAGGCCGCCCCGCGGAGACTTTTTTCCACGACTTCATCAAGCCGCGCTTTATTGCTCTCCCCCTGGATGCGCAACCCGTAGGTGATATTATCGTAGATCGATTTCGGAAAAGGATTCGATTTTTGAAACACCATGCCGACGCGTTTGCGCAATTCGATCACATCCACGCGGGGATCATAAATATTAACTCCATCGATGCGGATTTGCCCGTCCGTGACGCGCGCGCCGTCGATTAAGTCATTCATGCGATTAAGGCAGCGCAGCAGCGTGCTCTTGCCGCAGCCCGAAGGTCCGATGAAGGCCGTCACCTGCCGCGCCGCAATATTGAGCGAGATATCGTGCAAGGCCTTGCTGGCGCCATAGCAGAAATCAACATCATCGATTTCGATGGCGATCTGGGGCGCGAGAGGAGTCGGCGCGCCGTTAGTCGGCCCGACGGACATGACGGGGCGGAGGAGCGATTGAACCGAAGGCGAAGGAGCAGGCATGGCGGAGGTGGTTACCATTGGTATTTCTTGCGGAGTCTTTGCCGGAGGATAATCGCGGTCATGGCGATGGCGGCAACGGTGAAAAGGAACACGAAGGCCGTGCCGTATTGAACGTTACGCGTGTATTCATTTTGCGGAATCTTGGAGGCGACGACGTAGATGTGGTAGGGCAGCGCCATCACGCCTTGAAAAATAAAATCCGTCCACTTCTGCACCTGCCACGGCAATTCGTCGCGCATCACAAAAGCAGCCGTAAACATGATCGGGGCGGTCTCCCCCGCTACGCGCGCGATCGAGAGCACGGCGGAGGTCAAAATACCCGGCATCGCATACGGCAGCACATTCGACATGATGGTCTGAAATTTTGTCGCGCCCAGAGCCAAGGAACCTTCGCGGTAGCCTTTGGGGACCGCCTTGAGCGCCTCCTCCGAAGCGGTGATGATGACCGGCAGCACCATGAAGGCCAGGGTCAGCCAACCAGCGATCAGCGAGACCCCAAAATCGAGGGCGATCACAAAAAACCCGAAACCAAAGAGGCCGTACACAATGGAGGGGACGCCCGCCAAGTTGACAATGGAGAGCCGCAAAAAACGGATGAACGTGCCATCCGTAGCGTACTCGCTCAGATAAATGGCGCTCAATACCCCCAGCACTAAAGCAATCAAGATGGCCCCCGCGACCAACAACACGGTCCCGACAATATTGGGAAAAATCCCCCCCGCGGAATAGACATACGTCTCGACCTTAGCGCCCTTCATGAGCGCCTCATGCTTTGACTTATACTCGCGGAAAGCCCGATCCCCCATCGTTACTTTTTGCCCATCGCGCATAAAAACATTCAAGGTCTCCGGCGCCTCAGTCAAAAAAGGAACGTTGATGAATGGGGCTGACGTTTTAAAAATTACCGCCCCCCCTTTCCACCCGATATCAAAAAAAATGAAGGCCGCGCAAACGAGCACAAAATAGGTGCACAAACGCAGGAGCCACAAAACACCTTGTTCGGCGCGTTGCGCCCATGAGGGCCGGCCAAATAGCGTCGAGGTGGTAATCTTCGGGGCACTCATCCGATGGAAATGCGGTAGCGCCGCACAATTTTTTGCGCGAGCCAGTTGACGAGCAGCGAAACTAGAAAAAGCACGACGCCGACCATGAAGAGGGCGCGATAGTGAATACTAGCGCGCACCACCTCGCCCATTTCTTGGGCGATAATGCCCGTCATCGTATGCACCGGCTGAAAGATTACCCCCAGCCCTGCGCCGACATCCGGAATCTCGATCCGATTACCCGCACAAAGCAGCACGACCATCGTCTCCCCGACCACGCGACCGAAGCCAAGCAGGATGGCGGCCATAATGCCGGACAGGGCCGCCGGCACCGTAATTCGAATCATGGTCTGCAAGCGCGTAGCCCCCAGCGCCAGCGAGGCCTCCTTGAAAGCCCGCGGCACATTATTAATCGCATCCTCCGCCAAGGAAAAAATGGTGGGAATCGCCATGAGGGCTAACAAACAAGCGGCGGTCGTAGCATTGAGGCGCTCGGCCATCGGAAAACCTGGCACCCATTGCAAAGCGGGCATTTGCGACACGCTCCGCAGGGTTTCGCCCAACATCGCGATGCCAAAAAAACCTAACACGACGCTCGGAATCGCGGAAATAAATTCGATGTAAGGCTTGATAATTCGCTGTTCAATGGGCCCGGCCAATTGGTTGACATACATCGCCGCAGCTAAGCCCAAAGGAATCGCAATGAGCAGCGCCATAAACGCGATGAGCAGCGAACCCGTTAACAACGGAATGATCCCATACCAGTCTTGCCAAAAGCTGGCGGTGATCCATTCGCGCCCAAAAGCAAATGCATTGAGCGACTCAAATACCCCCACCGGCTTGGCCTGATCCCAAGCAGCCATTTGCTCCGCGGTCGACGCCAACTCCGCAAGATACTGCGTCAGGTAACCCGGAAACTTGGCCAGCCGAGCCTGCGCCGCGGCATCCGAGAAAGACGGGAGCTGGGCGCTGAGCTGCTGCAGTTCTGTGACCAGCGCTGCATTGGCCGCTACGATTGCCGGCCGCAGCGCCAGCAGCGGCGCGACCTCGGCCTTAAAATCAATTACCTCAATCTGCATCGCCTCCGCCGCCTGTTTTAAACTGGCCGCGCGGGCGAGCGGAGCCGTCCGCATGCCGTCCAGCAGGGTTTGTTTGGCCTGCCGCAAGTCTTCCGCCACCATAGAGCGCTCTTTCAAACTGGAGCAAAGCTCCGTCATGGTGGCGAGCAGTGCCTCATGCGCCGAAATCGTTGCCGCAAAATGCTCAACAAAAACATCGTAGGCGGCTAATTGTTGGTTAGCGCTGGCCCCCGACCCACCCAGCCCCTGCGTCAAACGAACTAGCTCCTGTTGGCGCAACGTTGATAAATAACGCACCAATGTGCTGTGCGCCGTGACCGGCGAACGCATAAGGTCAGTAAACTCAAGCCCAGCTTGGCGGTAGGTCTCTAGGTTCCGCCGATTCATCGGGATGAAACCCCAGGCGTCTCGAAAAATCGTGAAGGTGATTAAACCAAGCACGATAATAGATACCGCCGCATTCCCTTGGAAGATTAACTTAATCAAACGATCCCCCGGCAGGCCAAAAAACCAACCGGTCCTTGGCCGCAACAATGCCGCTGAGGTAGAGGAACGTGGTCCCGCTGATGATGGGGCGGTGCGCATGGTGTCTAAAGCCGAAGCATCGGGTCAGTCTGACCAGCTGGTCAACTAACCTAGGTTACAGTTAGGTGACAAATAAACTGACCCGAGCCCAGAACAGGAGTGGGTCAGTCGGTGAGAATGTCGCCGCCCAACGCGAAGGCGCGGGCTGCGACCAAATGACGTGGATTACTTAGCGGCGGGAAGAGGCACAAAACCTGACTTTGCCACAATCTCCTGTCCCTCAGCGCTCAATAGATAGTCGATGAATTGACCGGCGAGTCCAGAGGGCTCGCCATTGGTGTAGAAGAAATTAGGCCGAGCATACGGGTAAGTTTTGTTGTGCACCGTCGCGACTTCTGGCCGCACCAAACTGCCATCTTTGAGCAAGATCGCCAAGACCTTAACCCCTTGCGCTTCTTTGTAGGCGATGCCGACGTAACCGATTCCGGCGGGGTTTTTACCGACTTCTGCGGCTATCTGCTCGTTGCCGGCCATCTTTTGCGAAGATGAGGCGTAATCACGCTTCTTCATCGCGAGATCCTTCCAATCTTGGTAGGTGCCGGAAGACGTATTGCGCGTATAAATCGAGAATGGTCCAGCGTTGCCACCAACCACGCTCCAGTCCTTCACATCCCCAGCGAAGATTTGCTCAACTTGGCGCATGGTCAGCTGGGTTAGAGGATTGGATTCATGTACAATGACGGCCATCGCATCATAAGAGACGACGCAGGGCTTCATGGTGACCCCTTTGGCTAAAGCGGTCGAAATCTCCGTGGGGCGCGCGCGCCGACTCGACATGCCGATATCAGCGGTACCGTCGGTGATGGCAGCGATGCCCGTGGTTGATCCCTCGGCGGCGATTTCAAAAACAATCCCGGGGGTTTTGGCCCGATAAGCTTCCGCCAATTGTGGAACCATTTTAGCCCCGAGGGTATCCGAGCCCTTGATGACTAGCTTTTGCGCCGAGGCCGATGTTGCCATTACGGCAACCACGGCAAGAAGAAGTATAGAATTTTTCATTTTATAATAACGTTAAGATTTAATTAGAACTTTGCGGTCAGATCGATTTGCAGGACATCAGCTTTGTTGAAACCCAGCCCGGCGGGCCCAGTTTTATCAATCGCCGTGGCCCGAAAGAAAGTGGCGGTGGTGCCGATGCTATCCGTCCAATTATAGCTCAGTGAGAGAATATAACCGTCGCCATTCACCCGCCCGGCATTGAAGTCGGAATCAAGTAAAATAGAGGTATAGGCCCCGGCCTCGACCGAGCGATACTCCGCGGTTGCCAACCAATCCCCAGGGTTACGCACCGCGCCATAACGCACGCCTAAGTTAAACATGGTATTATAATCAGGCGGATTGCCACTGGCGGCACTGTGAATGATCGGGGCGTTCACCGTGGTGCTGTACAGGCGATCGGCGCGAGCCGCTCCCTTGAAATTCATTCCATAAGTAGCATAAAAGCCAAGCGGCTTGCCGTTCGCCTTGATCACGTGCTCGAAGGGCAAAAGGAAAGTAGCCAGGTTGCCGTAGTTATTGGTATCACTGTTAATGGCCGAGCCCGTAACCTCAGGACCGGAAAAAACCATGAAGGTGGGGGCCAGGCGGGTGCCGTAGGGATTGTTTTCAAAAATATAAGTCTGGGAAAGTTCGGCCTGCCAGACCCACATTAAGTTGGGCTGATTGATAAAATCTCCACTGACCTTGCCAGCCGTACGTGAATTAGCGGACAATAGATACTGGCCCGCCCGCAAGGTGAGATTCCAGCCCTTCATCAACGCATCGTTATAGGTGAGATCTTCCGACAACCCTTCGAAGTTAATGTCTGAATCAATCCAGAATCCATTAATTCCTGGCGTTAAATAAGTATGGGCATGCTTGCCGATGCGAAAATCAACTTTGTCGGAACCGTGCCAGTTACTCGTGGCAAATTGCACAAAAACTTGGCCCACGTAGGCGGTATTACCATCTTTGGCAAAAATGGTTGAGCCCACATTGCCGAAATCATCGTTGGTCGAAGTGGCGCCATTCGCAGTCTCCAACCGGAAACCTGTCGTCCAATTATTGGCTAACGAGACGGTTGGTCCAAAACGAAAACGATAACGGTAACGACTCCGATCGTTATTGGCCCCCACCGCAGCGGAAGCAAAGTTCGGCACTTCATTATCGTACTGAAAGCGGACCCGCACATCACCGGCCAGCTTGAGGCCAGTCACGCTTGAGGCTAAATTAAGTTTACCCGCCGGGGTATTCGCCACGAAGTCCTTGACGAGCTCGGCGCGAAGATCTTCCGCCTCCGTATCGTTGATGAGGCCTTTGCGCAACAACACTTCGATGAGCGGACCGCTGTCTTGCGCGAACGCCGCTCCAGCGCACAGAAGCGCCGCGGTGATCGCGAGGAATTTAGATTTTAGATTAAGCATGGGATGTGGTCTGAGTTGGTTTTGAGTAAGTGTAGCGGTAGGAACACCGCTGCACTTGGCGAACATAGTGGGGCTTTGTTACGGTTTCGTGACGGCCGTGTGACAACGCGGGAAATTGCCCGCGCCTTAATCCTACCGCGCACCCTGTCGTCTGGGATCTCACCCCTTGCAGGGAGAGCGCGCGCCTAACGACGACCTCCATCCCTGGCGGGCTTGCGAGTAGTCTCATGGCGGCCCAGGCCGGCCCATCATTGATCGGCAAATTATCTGCCGGTGCCGCGGCTACTGATGACGGCTACTATAAATTTACGGTGCACCTAATTGACGCAAGGTACCACGAACGCTGAGCACATCCTAGCCAAGGCCGAGCATATTGCTGCCCGCGCCCCTGCCGGAGAAAATCCGACCGGGTGGCACGATTAAATCTTCAGCGCGCCAGCGCTAGCGGGGAGGCAACGAGGCGGGGATATAAGGCGTCGAGGGCAGCTTCGCATGCTTAGCAAACTCCTCCGCCTT
>CAMAVZ010000052.1:0-12348 GCA_945861645.1 Opitutus sp. GAS368
GCAACGATGTTCGGCACTCCGCGATATATGGCCGCAACGCACTTGTGCCGGTACCCTTTGCCGGCCTGAGAAGCGTCGGCCTCAGCAATGTCGATGGGGAGAGGAGCTTTCAACCATCCGCCAAATTTGAGAGCAGGGCCAATCAATGACGCGACCGCCCGCGAACGGTCACCCGGCGTGGGAAAGTCGAAATCTACGATTAGATCCCCAATATCGCGCACAGCGTCGGGTAGGGAGACATCGGGAGGAGTGACGCCACCCGTGATGTAGACTCCTCCATTTTCCGAATGCCACCCGGGGCCGAGGACATGGCCGCCGGTTGCGTCTTTCACGTAAACCGGACAGGCGGACAGGAGGGTGACGTTCGGCAACATATCCCCAGCGCACTCGCAAGCGAGCAGAGCCTTAGCCGTCTCCTCGGGACAGATCGTCGGCTTTAGCACCGGCTCGGTGCGCAAGCCAGACCGCCAGACAAAGAGCGAACCGTATTTTTCCATCAAGCTGCGAAACTTCGTCGGTGAGACTAGGTTGAATCTGTGATAGCCGGTCTCGGGCTCTTCGACGATTTCATACACCCCAGCCCCTCGGTAAAAGAGTTCTTTCGATGGGGCGATGAGGGTGAAGAGTACTTGGGCGGCGGTTCTGATCGACACACTGCCACCGGGCAGAATGATCATTGAATCACTGGAGGGAATCTCGCCTTGTTTCGCGTAAAAGATGAGGGTTCCGATCTTCACGTCGTCGAGTCGATGCTTATATTTTTCCAAATATTCGCCCGGATTTTCTTCAGGACTCCACTCGCTCAGAACCTCGAACCCGTCCTCGTAGGAGAGTTCGGAAAAGACGGCTGACGAAATTCGCAGCCATTTATCATAATCGGGTCGCGCAGGGATGCTGGCCAGCATCCGCCGCACGTCCCCCTTGCTGACGTCTCCGAAAGCCTCCAGCATCGGCATGAGGGCATCGTTTCCGCTAAGCTGCTTTCCTCCTGCGGCGAGATTGACCGTAGCGGTATCAGCAATTCTTGGGCGGGGCGAAGACTTTCTGTCGGAGACGAGCGTCAAGACCTCCGCCATCTTCTCATAATTCAGTTTTTTTGCTTCAAGATTTTGAAAAAGTTTTGGGTCATACGAAACAAAACAGAGCCTGCAAACATCCTTGCAGGCTTTATCGATTTTTACCCCGAAAGTTTTTAAGAAATACCGCTCTGTTGCCGTGAAGGATTCGAGGTGCTCGCGCTCAGGATCGATTCGGAGGAGAACCTTGAGTCCAGTCCCGCTGGGTGAGACAAAAACTGCCAGTGCGTGGGGGTCGCGCTGAATTTTGACGCGAACAGCTTCGATATTTTCGACTTTATCAAGGTCCGCACAAATTAAACCGGATTTAGCCTTTAGCCCTTTAGCACTCCGCTTACTGAAGAGTCCGGAAAACATGATACCGGGTAGCCTCTCTTTAAGTTCAGCGGCTTCATTCGTTGCAGAGTTGAGCGAATTGCGAATTTTTTCGACCTCAGCTTTATACCGCCCCCCCCTGAATGTCCCTCAAAACATCCTGCAAGTGGATGGTTTTGGCATCGACCGATTTAGCGTGCTGGACCCACGAAATTTCTGGGTTGAAAGTCATGGTAGGCGCCCCTCCATGGCTTTTAGGCATTCTAAAACCGTTTCTCGCTTAAACCGAATGGCGCGACCTAGTCGAATCGGCCGGAGTAGCCCTCGCGTCGTTAGATTTTCAAGATGCTTTGCACTACAGCGCAAAATCTTCGAGAGTTCACTTTTTGTTGAGAAAAGGGGAAAGTCTCTTTGGTCGTCCCCTCGGGTTGCCGCTGTTTCGCTTGGTTTTCGTTCCATACGCAACACCTGGGGTTACCAAGTGGCGCCTACCAGAATTTTAAAAAAGTGAACTGGTTTTAGCTCAAAACAGCAGGTTTAAAGGGTAAAGTGAACGGGTCGCTTTAGGCAATGAGTCGCGGCTAACTGCCCGATATTTCTTCAGAATTTCTCGTAGGGCTCGAATATTTTTTGATGCTTTAATGGATTCGGTCGCGGTCCAGTAACGTTCAGCAAATTTTATCCGTTGCTCTTTCGGCATTTTTTTTAGGCGTAATTTTAATAAAAATAGCATCACCTCGAATGGGTAAATATTGTCGCTGCCTACTATTTTTTTAGATTTAGCGAATTTTTTAGTGAGGGTCCAGAATCGGGTACGCCCGTAGCCAAATTCGTCGCGTAATTCACTGCCACTATACCACGACCGCAAGGTATCGACACCTTGAAATACGTCTGGGCGATAGAAGGATTCCATCTGTTTAGTCTTTGGGCCCGTTTCTAGAATAAAACGCGGGTCCAATCCATTGGCGTGCCACTTGATACGTTTACTGCTTTTTTTCTGGGGCCTCTTTATAACGCCCGATCTAATGGCACGCATGACGTTTACCCATGAAATATAATCCTCCCAGCTCGAACATTCGCTGTCTCGGTAAGCGGCGTATTCTTTATCCGTTAAATTGTTCGGTAGCATCTAGGCGGTCTTCTTTGTCGAGGAAGTGAAAGGTAGTTTTTGTCCGATGCTTCCCACGTTGGATGGCGTCAATTTAAAATATTCCTGGGCATTTGCCTCCGTTACTTTCGCATTTCGGTAGCACTTTAAAAAAGTGGGCTTTGTATTGTGCCCCATCTGCTCCTGCACCCAGCTAGGTCCACGCAGCTTGCAACCATAGGAGCCAAACGAATGCCGTTTTGAATTTTTGTGCGTTAAATTATAATTTTGAAACCCCGCTAGTTTGTGAAGACGTGACATCCGGTCCTTGTATTTATCTGGCGCAACTCTGCCGGTGCGGTCTTTTCGCAGCAGTAAAAACTCGATCGCGTTGTCCGGGATATCCGCGGTCCGCCAATCTCCGTCGCGACGATTTTTTCCGACCGCGGGTGAAATATCGACCGTACGGTTTTCAAGATTGATATCGCCCCAAGTTAGCCGGTTAACTTCTTCGGTCCTGAGACCCCCTACAAAAAGTTGGAGCGTAATGGCGGGCAAGAGGTCCAGTTGTTTGGCCACAAGAGCAGCCTTCAGTAAACGCTTGGTTTCTTCGATGCTAAGGATGCATGGCGGTTTCCATTCGATAACGGGCAACTCGATTA
The DNA here is from genome assembly GCA_945861645.1 of Opitutus sp. GAS368. Lineage (GTDB taxonomy): Bacteria > Verrucomicrobiota > Verrucomicrobiia > Opitutales > Opitutaceae > Lacunisphaera. The sequence continues at coordinate 3,141 of CAMAVZ010000052.1, forward strand.
GTGCCGATGGATCATCCGCTCGAAATTGATGAGCCAGGGCATAGGCGAAAAATTGTTTCGCGTAGCGGATGTAGTTGCGAAGATTTCGCCCTTTGTGCCCGGCCGCCTCTAGCTGTTCGACCCACATGCGCAGATCATCTCGGGTTATGGACTTCACCAGTTGCTCCTGCCCGAATTTTTCACCCAGTTGTTTAAAATTCCAGCGCAACGTGCGGAGCGAATCGGGACGAAGATTTTTACGTTCCTTTTCTTTCAGAATTCGGTCGGTGAGCTGTGCGATCGAAACGTCTCCCGCGTGGGGGCGCAGGTGTTTGCGGGCCAATTGCGCTGCTTGCAGGAAACTTAAGTTCAACTCTTGTAAAATTGGCTTCGCCGCGGCCGCATCCTCTCGGTCAAGGTCGGACAACTTGAAAGCCCCTGGACCGTTATGGCGGTGGAGATCCCCTTTGCCTTCCGCATAGCTGACCGCGCTCTTCTGATCGGAAAACTGCTTCCGGAGCCTATTCTTGCCGGTAAGCTTAGCGGGGATTAGCACCTGCCAGCTGGACTGGAATACCTTGTACTCGGGCTGACCATGAGAATCCCGGCCGAGCCAGCGTCGGTTTACGACCTCTCGGACCTCGATGCCAATCCTCTCCCAGTGTGCTTTTCGTAGCGGTGCTCCCATAAAGGCACGACTACGGCGAATCTCGCAGAATGCAACCAAATTGGCAAGACTCTGGCAGGACTCTGACGGCTCTACTATGAAAAAGTGGCGGAGAGAGAGGGATTCGAACCCTCGATAGAGTTTCCCCTATGCAGCTTTAGCAAAGCTGTGCCTTCAGCCACTCGGCCATCTCTCCGGGGTGAGCGGTTAGCAAAGGCCCGCGAGGAGTGAGTGCAAGGCATTTTGCGGCTCATTTTCCGCCGTAGTACTTTGGCTTGAGTACCCCAATGCAGGGTAAATGACGGTAACGCTCGTTAAAATCGAGTCCGTACCCGACGACGAACTCATTCGGGATGCCGAAGCCGACATAATCGGCCTCGAAAGGCACCTCGCGCCGGGCCGTTTTGTCGAGCAGCACGCAAGTCTTCACCGAAGTAGCGCCTTTGCTCTTAATGAGTCGAGCCACCGCGGCGAGGGTCTTCCCCGTATCTAGAATATCATCGACGAGCAGGACATGCTGATCGCGCACATCCAGTTTCATTTGATCAACAATCCGAGGTTCGCCGACGGCCTTAGTCCCATCGTGGTAGCTGGAAGCGCGGAGGCAATCAAGGCGCAGCGGGATACTTAATTGTCGTAACAGGTCGGCGGTAAAAATGAGCGCGCCATTCACGATCGCTACCACCATCATGTCTTTGTCGGCGTAATCAGTGTTCAACTGGACGGCGAGGGCCGCGACCCGACGCTTAATTGCACTGGGGGTGACCAAAATATGGTCGAGATGCTTTAATTCAGGAGCCCCCTTTTTTGCAGACATAAGGCCAGCAGAGCAAAACACCGGCCCAAGGCAATCGCAGGAATGCGGCGGGGCGTTTTTTTTTGACTTAACTGGAGCGCACCGGTTCCTTCGCGGGGACTTGTATCACCATGATATCCATTCAGGTTAAGCAACTGACTAAACGATTCGGGAATGTTGTGGCCCTTGATCGGTTGGACCTGACCATCAAGCCAGGGGAGCTTTTTTTCCTGCTGGGTCCCAGTGGATGCGGCAAGACCACTTTACTCCGCAGTCTGGCCGGGTTTTGCGTTCCGGACCAAGGACAGATTTTTTTTGGCGAGGACGATGTTACTCAGTTGGCGCCGCATAAACGAAATACGGGCATGATGTTTCAAGGCTACGCGCTGTGGCCACACCTGACCGTCGCCGAAAATGTGGCTTTCGGGCTGGAGGAACGACATCTGCCTGCGCCGGAAATTAAGTCCCGGGTCGCGGCGGCGTTAGCGGCCGTGCACCTCGACGCGCAGGCGACACGCAAACCGAATGAGCTTTCGGGCGGACAACAACAGCGGGTGGCCTTGGCCCGAGCCCTCGTCGTTCGTCCCCGCTGTTTATTGCTGGATGAACCGTTATCTAATTTAGATGCCAAATTGCGTTTGGAAATGCGGCGAGAAATCCGGCGAGTTTGCCAAGAGTATCAGCTTACGACCGTCTATGTTACGCACGATCAAAAGGAGGCTCTCTCCATTGCTGATCGTCTGGCGGTGCTCGAGCACGGCCGGATTTTGCAAATAGGAACGCCACAAGAAATTTACCGACGGCCGATCTCGCGGACGGTGGCCCATTTTATTGGCGAAACTAATTTTATCCCCGCTCACGTACTGACGATCGTTGATCAGCGGCTCACCGTGGCGACGGCGATTGGGAATTTTGAAGGCCTCTGGAGTGACTCGACGCAAGCACCCGTCGTCGGGGCGAGCGTTACGATTTCGATTCGACCGGAAGGTTGGGAACTCCGCGCACTGGCGGCTTCACACAACTGCGTCTCGGGGCGCATCGGTGACTCGGTTTATCTCGGCGAAATTGCCCAGCATGAATTTATCACCGACGGTGGCCTCACGCTGAAAATATCTGAACGTAATCCGCGTTTCACCGAGGGAACTAAGCGCCCTAAGCTTTACGCCACCGTTGATCCGGCTGACGTGGTGGTGTTAGTCGATTAATCGAGGCGGGTATGCAACGCGCGCTTATCATTCTTGCGCTCGGCCTGACGCTGGGCCTGCCCTTTTATTTACGTCCGCCGCAAGTTATCGCACCGCGCGTGGCGCAGACGCTGGTGGTGATCACGCCGCACAATGAAGCCATTCGGGCCGAATATTCGCGGGGGTTCCGCGATTGGTATTTTGCGCGCACCGGCCAGCATGTGGCGATCGATTGGCGGGTGATCGGCGGGACGTCCGAAATCACCCGCTTCATTGAGTCAGAATATTTGGCGTCATTTCAGCGCTATTGGACCCAGCAATTAGGTCGCCCCTGGAGTATGACGGTTCAGGGCGCATTTGCTAATCCTGCGTGGCAACCGATAGGTCCGGCGGCGGCGGTGGAAGCGATCGAGTTGACTGCCCGCCGCGCTTTTCTGGATTCTTCGGTGAGCTGTGGGATCGATGTTTTTTTTGGCGGCGGCCCATTTGATTTTATCCGACAAGCCGCGGCGGGTCGGCTGATCGATTCGGGATTGAAGCAGCAGCATCCGGAGTGGTTTCAAGATGACGTGATTCCCGCTACGTTTACGGGCGAAGCCTATTGGGATCCGGCCGGGCTATGGGTCGGCAGTGTCTTGAGCAGTTATGGCATGATCTATAATCGCGATGCCTATGCGCGTCTCGGTATCGCGGCAGAACCTCGTTCGTGGGAGGATTTACAGGATCCCAAGTTGCAAGGCGAAGTGGCGTTATGTGATCCGACCAAGAGCAGTTCGATCGCCAAGGCTTTTGAGAATATTATCCAGCAGCAAATCCAGCGGCGCTGGGAGCAATTAGCGGCCGACTCCCCTCGTGATCGGGCGAGTTGGGAGAGTCAGGCGGTGGCGGAAGGCTGGGTTAACGGGCTGCGTTTAGTGCAGCGCATTGGCGCGAACGCGCGGTACTTTACCGACACTTCGCAAAAGCCGCCGATCGATGTCATTCAGGGGAATTCTGCCGTCGGCTTGTGTATCGATTTTTATGGTCGCGGGAGTTATCTCGCGACGGCGCGGCGCGTGAATGGGGCGGCCGAGCGGGTTGGTTATTTTTCCCCACCCGACGGGACGGTGTTATCAGCTGATCCCCTTGCGGTATTGCGCGGCGCGCCTCATTTCTCGGTGGCGCAGGCTTTCATGGAATATGTGCTGTCAATGGATGGGCAGAAATTGTGGAATTTTAAAGTCGGGACACCTGGCGGGCCGGAGCGCTATGAATTGCGCCGCTTGCCGATTCGCCGAGATTTTTATCGAGCAGAATTTGCGGCCGCACGCACAGATCCAAGTGTGAATCCATATGCAGCGACCAATCCCCTGATCTATCATCCGGCGTGGACGGGTGGGATCTTCGCGGAAATGGCTTTCGTGATTCGCGTGATGTGCCAAGACACCCATCCCGAGCTCGTTGCGGCTTGGCGGGAGATTATTAAAGCGGGTCTCCCGCCGGCGGCGATCGCGGTCATGAGCGATATGACCAGCGTGAGCTATGCCGAAATGCAGGGGCGCATTAAGCAGGCCTTGAGCGCTAAAGATAAAGTCGAAGCCGTGCGGCTGGCCCGCGAGTTGGCGGGTGTTTTTCGGGAGCAATACCGGCAAGCTGCCGCGCTCGCGCGGGCGACCCCGCGTTGAGTCTAGCGGCGGCGCTTACAGCGCGGCGATCGTCGCGGCGTAGGCCGCTTTATCATTAGACTTAAAAAATGAGGTACCCGCTACAAAGGTGTCCGCGCCGGCCGCACGACACTCCGCGGCTGAGCTCAATTCAATGCCGCCATCCACTTCGAGCCGAAAATTGAGCCCACGTTCGCGCCGCCATTGGTCAATTTGCTGAAGCTTCGGCAGCATATCGCGCCGAAAGGGCTGCCCACCGAAACCGGGCTGAACCGTCATGACGAGCACAAGGTCAACTTGGTCGAGGAGCGCCTCAATCGCCGTGGCGGGAGTCCCAGGGTTCAGCACGATGCCACCTTGGCAGCCGAGTGCGCGAATGGTGCGCAAAGCGGCGCGGTGATCGTAAGTGGGTTCAATGTGAATACTAATTAAGTTCGCGCCGGCCCGCGCGAAAGCCGCGAGGTAATGTTGCGGTTCAGCGAGCATCAAGTGGGTATCAAAAAATAATGTTGAGCCGGCTCGGCGGAGGGCCGCCAGCGTTTCGGGACCGAAGGTTAAGTTCGGGACAAAATGCCCGTCCATAATATCGCAATGCAGCCAGCTTGCTCCGCATGCGGCCACAGTGTGAACGCTCGTCGCGAGCTGCGCATGGTCACCAGCTAACAAGGAAGGGGCGAGAAGGGACGGGTGCCGCATGGAATTGAGAATGATCTAGGAGCCAGATGAGGTTGGGCTCAATCCTTGATTCGTAATTTCAAGGAGCACGGATGCGCTGACCGTATGGCCAGATTAGCTGTGGCCCCCGTTGGCGGCAGGCCAGCCAGACACCAGCGCGCCGCGGCGATTACCACGTATCCAACACGGCATGCACACTAGCCTCCGCGAGCTGTTCCGCCAGTAAGGTCAGGGCTTGATGCTCGGAGGCAACGAGACCGCTGTCGGTGAATACCCCCCGTTTCGCGCTGAGCGGTCGGCGGGTGAAATAAGCCTGCTGGGTCCGGTTGTCGGTCAAGGTGGCGGTAGCTTGCAGGGTGACATCGAAGCGTCGGGCGAGCCCGGTATCGTCGCTGCGGGCGACGGCGGCCGCGCGATGGTAATCGGCGAGGGTGAGGTGTAAGCTGGCTTCGGCGGTATCGGCGGAGTCAGTTAAGGTGACGCGGCCATCGCGGATAAAGGCGGCGCGTAATTGCGTGGTGAGTAAAACTTGCGCTTGTGGCAGTGACACCGAGCTCGTGACGGGGGCGATGAAAAGTGAGGCGAATTTTGTCTTAGGCTCAGGGCCTAACTGGTAATGAGCACAACCAGTCCCACTGCTTAATCCGAGGCCTAAGCCAATCGCGCTGAGTAGCGTGAGCAAGCCGAGGCGGGCATAGTGGAAAGATCGCCGCGCCAGAAAATTTATTCTGCACAACATAACAGAAGTGGGGGCCGGCGCCACGCCGATCAGCTTAAAAAATCCCAAAACGCTTTTTCTTCGCGGCCGCCGGGGCGGCTGGCTGAGGGCTCACCGAGGCGTTACCGCTTTGCCGTTGCAGCACCCCATCGATCACGGCGAGTTTAGTGCGGGCCTCTGCCGCTACCTCCGAATCCGGATAGACCGTGATGGCCTCGTTATAAAAGACCTTCGCCGCTTGGTAGTTTTTGCGATATTTATAATAATATTCGCCCATGGTCAATTTGCTGCGGGCGAATACTTGTTTCATGTTAGCTAGCCCTTTCTCCGCCGTGGCCATGCCGCCGATATCACTCGGGAAAAGGATCATGTAGTCCTCATAGTAAGTGATCGCATCTTTGGTGGCCGCTTGGTCGTAATAGGGGCCGTCGACAAGGGAGGCGTGGGTTTCCGCGATCCGCAAATAAGCGTCGGGCGTAAGCGCGCTGCGGGGATAAGTGTTGATCATGCGGTCTAAAGCATCGATCGCCGCTTCTTCTTCGCTAATTTTCTTGTAGCCGCGCGCGGCATTCATCAGCGCGAGTGGGGCGTAATCGCTGTATGGAGCGGTGCGGACCATAATCTCAAAATACTCGATGGACTTCTCCCGATTGCGGAAGCCAGGAAACATACCCCAGATGCGGCTGCGTTGACCTTCCGCAAGGAGGGAGGCGATGCGATATTGCTCACCGATTACCTGGGTGAATTTTTCAGAATTCGGGTAACGGCCCAACATACTCTGATAGGTATCGAATGCTTTGTAATATTGCTGACGCTTTTGATAAATCAGGCCGGTGTGATAAAGCGCTTCGGCGGCAAAAATGGAATTGGGGTATTTTTTAGTTACCACCGTGTAGGCTTTGAGGGCCGCCGAGCCCTGGCCGGCTTCTTCAGCGGCGCGGGCCTTGTTCATGAAATCAAGCGCGTTCCGACCTTCGTCACTCCCGAGACCTGCCAGTACACCGCCCTCGGCGTGCCAGCCTCTTTGGGGCGTCCAGATCAGGTCGGCCGTCAGCCGAGTCGGGCTAATAAGCAGCGGGGTGAGCGCAGCAAAAATGAAGGTAAGAGAGAGGCGACGCATAAAACGAATAGTTACCATCGAATAAGAGTGGAGCCGTAGGTCAAGCCAGCGCCAAAGGCCACCAGCAAGGTATAATCACCGGGTTTAATTTTCCCGGCGCGGCGGGCTTCATCCAGCGCGATCGGGATGGTGGCGGCGGAGGTGTTGCCGTAGCGGTCGAGATTGATGTAAAATCGTTCCAAGGGCAGGCCCAGGTTGCTGGCCAGGGCCTCGATAATGCGGATATTGGCCTGATGAGGGATCACGAGATTGATTTGGTCAAGCGTGAGGTGATGTTGTTCCACCATTTCGCGGGCCACTTTCTCCATGACGCGGACCGCGTGTTTAAACACTTCTTTGCCCTTCATGCGCAAAAAATGATCTTTATTAGCAATCGTTTGCGGGGAGGTGGGGCAGCGACTGCCACCCGCTGGCATGTACAGCAGTTCCCGCATCGCTCCATCAGCGCCGAGATCAGAACCAATAATGCCGATGCCCGGTTGCTCGACCTTCTTCAAAACGGCGGCGCCGGCCCCGTCACCAAATAGCACGCAGGTGGTGCGGTCCGACCAGTCAATGATCGAGGAGAGCTTTTCCGATCCAACGATCAGCGCGCATTTATAGCGGCCGGTTAGCAACTGGCCGTAAGCGATCTCCAGGGCATACAGAAATCCGCTGCACGCCGCGGAGATGTCAAAGCAGGTAGCGTGCGGTAAAACTCCCAGTTGATGCTGGACGACGCAGGCCGTGGAGGGGAGGAGATAGTCTGGGGTGCAGGTGGCGACAATCAGGAGGTCGATTTCTTCGGCCTTGATCCCGGCATCGAGGAGGGCGGCCTGGGCGGATTTAATGGCCATGTCCGAAGTGGCTTCATCGTCTGCCGCAATATGGCGCTCCTTAATACCGGAGCGGCTCACAATCCATTCATCGGACGTATCCACGAGTTTCGCGAGATCCTCGTTGGTGAGAATTTTCGTAGGGGTATAGGAGCCAACGCCGGCAACGATAACTGAGGCCATAGAGAAAATTAAGTGACCGTGGGGTCGGGTGAAGGCGCGGCGATGAGGGTGTTGGCGCGAGCGACATCGGCTTCGATGCGGCGATAAAGATCGTGTTGCAGGATTTTACTCGCGGCCCGAATGGCGCTGGCCCAAGCGTGCCGGTTGCTGGAACCGTGGGCCTTCAAGATGTTACCCTGCACTCCCAGCAGGGGAGCCCCGCCGTAACGGTCGGGGTTGAGGCGATCTTTGAGCGCGTTGAAAGCACCTTTCGCCAGCACATAACCGGCGATGCGCAGAGGCGTCCGTTTCATTTCTTCCGCCAAAATATTTTTGATAAACTTAGCCATCGATTCCCACGACTTCAGCAGAGCATTGCCCACAAAACCATCGCAGACGACCACATCAACATGGTCACGGAAAAGCTGAAACCCCTCCACCGGACCCACGTAATTAATGATACCATTAATTTTCTTAAGCAACTCATGCGCTTCATTGGTGAGCGGCGTGCCTTTGCCCTCTTCGGTGCCAAGGGTCAGCAAGCCCACGCGTGGCGCCGGGGTACCCAACACGGTGTGGGCGTAATGAGATCCCATGATCGCATTGTGCATCAAGTGCACGGCTTCGGCAGTGGGATTAGCGCCGGCATCGATCAGAATGAATGAGCCGCCTGCACGCGGAATAGCGGGAGCCAGCGACGGACGCTCCACGCCGGGCATGGCGCCGACGATTAGCTTACTTCCGGCCATGAGCGCCCCGGTGTTACCCGAGCTGACGAGGACGCTCGCGCGCCCTTCTTTGATTAGGTTAAAACCCACCACCATCGATGAATCTTTTTTGCGAATAATCGCCCGGAGGGGCTTATCCGTCATGGTGATGACCTCGGAGGCGTGGCAGACGGACAACTTAGCATGTCCGCTCAGACCAGCTTGCAGCAGCAGCGGCTCCAAGATCGCCTGATCTCCCACCAGTATGAGAGGAGCAATGTCGGCGTCCGCGGCTAGCGCTAACTTGACGGCTTCGACTACTTCGGCCGGACCGAGATCTCCCCCCATTGCGTCGACCGCAATGCGCGCTTGGGCTACTGCGGGACTGACCATTTCGGGGTGGATGGGGAAAACTATCCGGTCAGACCTTAAACCTCAACGTCGAGCACTTGGCGGCCGCGATAAATGCCGGTCTTGGGATTTACACGGTGGGGGCGAAAGGCGCCACCATCGGTGTCTTTAGCAAATTCAGGTGCGATGAAAGCGTTGGCGGCGCGGCGATTAGCGCTGCGGCGCTTGGATTGTTTGCGTTTCGGGTTAGCCATAGGAAGTAGAAGTTGTCGCAGTTGGTCGGTTAAAACCAGCGCAGATTTGTGATATAAAGACGAGGGTCGTAAGGTTCGCCGTTGTAACCGTCAAGAGTTATAGTCGGCAGGCTAAATTGGGCTCAAAGCAGGTAAAG
>CAMAVZ010000053.1:0-12277 GCA_945861645.1 Opitutus sp. GAS368
AAAGTGGTGGGCCCACTCGGACTTGAACCGAGAACCAAAGGATTATGAGTCCTCTGCTCTAACCATTGAGCTATAGGCCCTGACTAATAGGGCGGAGCATGGAGGAGGGAGCACGGCGCGGGGAAGTCCAAACTTACTGGCACGCGCCCGGCTTGACCCACAAAAGGGCCGGCTTAAATCGTAGGACGACTGTTTCAACCAGCTCCGCCTCGCGCCTATGCGGCGGACAGCAAACTCATCTCACCGCCAACCAATTTCCATACGCTGAGAGGGTTTCTGGTTGCTCTTAGTTAAAGCCCTCGACGAAAATTCCGCGGGACTACCTCTTCTGATCCGCTAATTGGATTAATTATTTATGCCTACTCAAACTTATGATGCGATCGTGGTTGGCTCTGGCATTAGCGGCGGCTGGGCCGCCAAGGAGCTCACGGAAAAAGGGCTCAAGGTTTTACTCCTCGAGCGCGGCCGCAATATTGAGCACATCAAAGATTATCCGAGCGCCCTTAAGGCTCCGTGGGAATTGCCGCACCGAGGCAAAAGCTCCTTAGCGCTGCGCGAAGCCCATCCCGTGCTGCGCCGCGATTATATTCTCAATGAATCGAATGTGAATTACTGGGCCGATGAAACCACCTGCCCCTATCGTGAAGACAAACCCTTTGACTGGTTTCGGGGCTATCACGTCGGGGGCCGCTCACTTTTGTGGGGACGGCAAAGCTACCGCTGGAGCGACCTCGATTTTGCGGCCAATGTCGAAGAGGGGATCGCGGTCGATTGGCCGCTGCGTTACGCCGAAATGGCCCCGTGGTACGATCACGTAGAGCGCTACGCTGGGATTAGTGGATCCCTCGAGGGCCTACCGCAATTACCCGATGGTCAATTCTTGCCCCCCATGGAACTCAACTGCGTGGAGCAGGAAGTTGCCCAGCGAATTAAGTCTCACTATGCCGACCAACGCCGGCTCATCATCGGCCGCGTCGCCAATTTAACGGCCCCCCATGCCGATCGCGTTAACTGTCAGTATCGCGACAAATGCTGGCAAGGGTGTCCCTTCGGCGCCTACTTCAGCACGCAGTCATCCACCCTGCCCGCGGCGGTAAAAACCGGCAACCTCACGCTCCGGCCGTTTTCGATCGTCACAAAATTGCTATACGACCGCGATGCGCGCCAAGGAACGGGCGTCGAAATCATCGATGCCGAGACCAAACAAGTCCGTGAGTTCAAGGCGCGCATCATCTTTCTCTGCGCCTCTACTTTTCATTCCACGGCCATTTTGATGAACTCGGCCACGGAGACCTGGCCGGATGGACTCGGTAGCAACAGCGGTGAGTTAGGGCACAATGTGATGGACCACCACTTTCGCGCCGGCGCCTCCGGGACGATGGAAGGCTTCGATGACAAATATGTTTTTGGGCGGCGCCCGAACGGCTTTTATATTCCCCGTTTTCAAAACTTATTAAAAGACCGTCGTGATTATCGACGGGGCTTCGGTTACCAAGGATCAGCCGGCCGCCTCGGCTGGGAGCGCGAAATTGCAGAATTAGGCATTGGCGCGGAACTCAAGGCCGCGCTGACCGAGCCAGGCCCGTGGAAAATCGGCATGACCGGCTTTGGTGAAATCCTTCCCGATCACGCCAACCGGATGTATCTTGATCGCAGCAGCCATGATGCCTGGGGCCTCCCGATTTTCGCGTTCGATTGCGAACTCAAAGCCAACGAACGCCAAATGCGGCCCGACATGGTAAACGAAGCGGCTGAAATGTTAAGCGCGGCCGGCGCAAAAAATGTGGAGGGTCGCGATAGCGGCTACACCTTCGGCCGCGGGATTCATGAAATGGGTACGGCGCGGATGGGCCGCGAGCCGAAGACCTCGGTTCTCAATGCGCACAACCAAGTGTGGGAGGCGAAAAATGTTTTTGTTACCGACGGGGCCTGCATGACCTCCGCCGCCTGCGTTAACCCCTCCCTCACTTACATGGCCCTCACTGCGCGCGCCGCCAGTTTTGCCGCGGACGAAATGAAAAAAGGAAATTTATGAACCCCGTCCCACTCGCCCCCGCTCTGATGCACCGCCGAGAAGCCCTCGCCCGCCTCGCGCTCGTCTTGGGCAGCACCCTCGTGGGGGCCGAGTTCTTTCTCAACGGCACGCGCGCGGTGGGCCAGGAACTTGGTCCACGGTTTTCCGCCGCCGACCAAACCCTGCTCGATGCCATCGGCGAAACGATCATTCCCGCAACCGACACGCCTGGCGCCCAAGCCGTGCAGATTGGCGCGTTCATGATTATGATGGCCGGGGAATGCTACACCCTCCCGCAGCAGCAAATCTTTCACGCTGGTCTCACCACGGTGGATGCGGCCGCCAAAAAATTAACCGGAAAGACTTTTCTGGCGGCATCAGCTACCGAGCGCACCACGCTGCTTAATCAGTTGGATGCGGAGGCTCGTTTATACTCCAAAGAAAATTCCGCCGAGGCCCCGCCGCATTACTTCAAACTCTACAAGCAGCTAACCTTGCTGGGTTATTTCACTTCGGAAATCGGGGCTACCCAAGCGCTGCGTTATCTCGAAGTGCCCGGTGCATATCGCGGCAATGATCCTTACCGCAAAGGCGACCGAGCCTGGTACACGCCCACTGGCGCGAGCCTTTGACGGGGGCCTGCGGGGCCGAAGCAAAATCTGCAAACCACCAAGCGGCGAGCCGTCGTGGAAAGGCAAAAAAAGAGCCGGTCAAATTGACCGGCTCTGCTTTAAAACTGTTTAGCTAACTTAAGCCTCGTGGCTAGGGAGCATCTTATCGACCCGCGACTTGGTGAGCCGCACGTAGGAGGGCAGCCCATTGTCGTAAGGCACGGCAACTTCGCCTTGGATTAACGGCGTGGCATAGCGGAAGAACTGGAAGTTCAAGCTAACCCCATCTTCGTTGACCCACTCAGCCGGGAGCTTCTTCAAATTACCCACGACATCGCTCAACGCGGAGAGTCCGGTCTCGCAGGTGTAGATTTCGCCATCACCCCGCACCAAGGTGACCAGCTTATCGCTCTCGCCATTCACCGCGGCCTTGACCGCAGCTTGGCCCACGAGGAAAGCCTCGTCGGTATCGGTCTTGGAAACCAAGTGAGCGGCGGCGCGCTGCGCGACACCGAGACGAGCCACCCGGGTCTTCGCCGCGAGTTGGGACTCCACGAGATCTTTCATGAACTCGCCGACGCCACCGAGCTGTGCTTCCGTGGTGCCACTCTCAACGGAGACGTAATTGCTATCCTTGTCGATCAGGCCTTCGCTGGCGACGACGACGCAATGCTTTTCCCGTTTGAGAACCTTGCGCACGTCTTCAATGAATTTTTCGCTGCTGAAGGGAACCTCCGGCAGATAAACTAAGTGCGGTGGGTCGTTCGGATGGTCGCGGCGCTTAGCGAGCGAAGCCCCCGCGGCGAGCCAGCCTGTGTTGCGACCCATAACCTCAATGATGGTCACGAGATCGCCTTGGCCCATGGCATCGGCATCGAGCGACAGCTCTTTAACCGTAGCTCCAATAAATTTTAGGGCGCTGCCATAACCAGGGCAGTGGTCGGTCGCCGGCATATCATTCTCGACCGTCTTAGGTAAACCCATAACGCGCAGATCGTAGCCCTGCTCTTTGGCTAGCTCGCTGATCTTAACCGCAGTTTCCAAAGAGTCGGCATCACCGATATGGAAATAAAAGCGAATATTGTGCTCCTTGAAGACCGCGAGCACGCGCTCAACGTCTTGGGCTTTCTTCAATTTGGTCCGGCAAGTCCCCAACGCCGCACCGGGCGTAAAGCGCAGACCACGAATGACCTGCTGTGACTCAGCGGCGAGATCGATGAAATCCTCGTTCAGGAGGCCAAGCACGCCATTCAGCGAGCCATATACTTCCTCAATACAGGAATGATTAAGCGCTTCGGCGACAACACCGGCAACGCTAGCGTTGATGACGGCGGTGGGGCCGCCGGATTGGCCGATCAAACAATTACCGACTAATTCTTCTGCCATGATATAGGTTGGTTTAAAGCTGGGAAAGAAACGAAACGAACGGTCAAAAAAGGCTGCCGCCCGAGTGCTGGCAAATCAAATCTCCCTAAATAATACCGGTAGCGCTGACTGGTCAGATCTGGAGCAGGCGCGGCTTGAGCCACTCGGCACTTAGTCCAGCTCGGGTTGAGGACGCGTCCCACCTTCTGCTGAAAGGATTTACGCGGGCGGCAGATATGCCCGCTGGCGTGAGGCGGGCTAACAGATCCCTCTCATTTTACTTACAACAGCTTGGCTGGCTGGTAGTCAGCGGCACCCTTATGTTTTTTGGCGAGCGGCTGCACCGCAGCCACAAAAGCATCTACTTGATGCGGGGCGGCGCCGACAAAGCGTTCATTCTGGGCCAAGACCTCCAATAATTTCTTTTTGCCCAGCCCAACGCGTTTATCGCCCGCTAGCCGGCTGAGCAAATCGACCTCGCCGCCCGAACGCAGCGCTTTGGCCGCGGCTAAAGCATGTTCCTTGATCGCTTCGTGCGCAGTCTCGCGGCCGGCCCCCGCCTTCACCGCTTCCATTAAAATCGTGGTGGTCGCCAAGAAAGGGAGATTGCGCTCGTTTTCTGCGATGATGGCCGCAGGGAAAATCTCCATCTGCCGCAGCACGTTCAGGAAGGTCTCCAGCAAACCATCGATTGCGTAAAACGCATCGGGCAACGCGACGCGACGCACTACCGAACAGGAAACATCGCCCTCGTTCCACTGATGCCCAGCCAAGTTAGCGGTCATGGTTACGTAGCCTGCAATGATCGTAGAAAATCCACAGATTCGTTCGCAGTTCCGCGCATTTACTTTGTGCGGCATCGCGGAAGAACCAACCTGCCCCGCCTGAAAACCTTCGGTGAGGAGACCGGCCCCCGCCATCAAGCGTAACGTCATCGCGCAACTCGCCGCCGCCGCCCCCGCTTGGTGCAGGGCGCTCACGACATCAAAATCAAGCGAACGGGGATAAACCTGCCCCACCGCTCCCAGTGATTGCCGAAAGCCCAGATGCTTTACGATCCGCGCTTCCAATTGGTCCACCTTCGTCGTGTCACCACCTAAGAGCGTGAGCTGATCCAATTGCGTCCCGACCGCACCTTTAAGTCCGCGCACTGGATAACGCACCAATAAATCGGTGATCCGAGCCTGCGCAATTAACAGCTCCTCGCCAAACATCGCCAACCGCTTGCCGAGAGTCGTGGGCTGCGCCGGCACATTATGCGTCCGGCCAGTAATCATCACGTCGCGATGCGTCGCCGCTTGCCGGCTCAGCGCCAGCAGCGCCGCCGCCACTTTAAATTGCACCAACTGCAACGAACGGGCGACCTGCAACTGCTCAACATTTTCGGTTAAATCCCGACTGGTGAGCCCTAAATGAATAAATTGACGCTTGGCCAAATCTGAAAATTCCTCGATGCGGGCTTTGACGTCATGCAGCGTCACCCGCTCCCGCTCCTTGATGTGGGCGACATCGACGTCGCTCCGGACGCGCTCATAATCCTTAATCGCCTCACTGGGAATAGCGACGCCGAGATCTTTCTGGGCCTTCATTACGGCGATCCAAAAATCGCGCTCTAATAAGATGCGGCCGTGGGCCGACCAGGTCTCTTTCATTGCCGCCGAAGCATAGCGTTCAGCCAGCACATTGGGCGTAGTTTCAGGAGCGGAGACATTCGGCTTCACGCCAACAACCGTTAGGCAGCGCCTCGTAGTTGCCAATGGAAAAGCGTGTCACCACGCCGACGGCCGCTACCCCCCAGCGGCGATTAAGTCAGGCACCGCACCGCCATGTCGCGCAAGACCGCTTCCTGCTCATGGGGCCGGCGGATAATCTCTTCAAAGACACGCACGAATTCCTGCTGATTATCAATCAAGCGCCGGAGCGGTGGAAGTTTGGCGTTACTCACCAACTTGCCCACGTACCATTGGTTCTGCGTAAAGAAATTGTAGGAGCTTTTTTCGGCATCCCCGCCAAAATGTTTCGCATAGGCCGCCTGCGTCCGCGCCCAGGCGGCTTTATCAAAGCCATACGGCCCGGGTGCGCGCAAATCACCCGCATCGAGCAGCACCCGACCCTGCAGTAAAATGCGATTCCGGTTTTGAAAGGCGCTAATGATGGGCCGCGCATCCCCGCCGGCAAAAAAATGCCGCTGGAGTTCGACCAGTGTACCGGGAAGATCCCCCGCAAAAAACCGATCGGCGGCCGCAAAAAAATCTCCTTCCGCAAAATTAGGCGTCAATTCCTCCACGTGCGCTTCTGCAATCACCGCAGCCGTAGCCCCGCCGCTCGCATAAGTTGACAGCTTGCGCGTCTCTTCGGTTAACAGCCGAGTATTCGGGCCCACTTTCTGCAGCAACAACTCGATCGCACCGGATGCAAAACTGGCGCCGAAGCTACGCGCTTCCTCTTGCACAATCGCCGCTAAAGTTGCGCCAGCCTCCTCACTATCTCCGCCCGCTAGAGTGAAATCAGCCTGCGCTTCACTCCATTTAGCAAAAGCCCGGCGCCGGTCAACCGGCGCCGCGGTGACGATTACCGCCACCTCGGCCGGATTGATCTGCGTCAGCAATTCCTGCAGCGCGGCCACTTGCTGCAGGGTGCCTTCCGCGCGGCCAGTGATACTATCCGCCAGAAAATTCACATCCTTAAACCAAATGATCCGCTGCCCCCCAAACATCGGCATCGTCTGCACCACTTCGCGGAAACGAGCGACCGCCGTCTCCACCTCGGCAACGTTGCCGGCAAACCCGCTAATAATTTCTCGCGAGAATTCGTCCGCCTTCGTCGCCAACGCCAAAGCCTCAAAACGCTCCCGCCCGAGCCGGTTAACAATAAAGTCGTCCGGCCCGCAGATGAACGTAAAATTTTTAGCCGCCGCGGACATGGCCGTGATTTGCCCATGAAACGACCGAAAGCGCACGAAAAAAGTTACGGCTACTACCAGCGGCCCATGATTATTACCTCAGCCCAAGATCAATTCGCCAGCGGCGCCGGCGCCTGCCAAGCCTCGCGCGCGAGTTCCCGGCGCAACCAATCAATCGCGGCGGTCACCGCCCGCTGCTTCACGGCCCCCCGGGGACCAGGATAATTTAACTTGCGCGACCAACTGCCATTGGGGCCATGTAGCCCGAGATAAATCGTACCAACCGGGTTCTCCCCAGTGCCACCAGCGGGTCCCGCAAATCCGGTGACGGCCACCCCATAATCAGCACTCAATTTCTCGGCCACCCCCGTCGCCATCGCCACGGCACACTCCGCACTCACCGCCCCGTGCTGCGACAGCAAACACTCCGGGCAATCAAGCAGCAGCATCTTCGCATCATTGCTGTAGGAAACAATGCCGCCGTGAAAAAATTTAGAGGCCCCACAAATATCAGTAAAATTATTAGACAATAATCCCCCAGTACAGGACTCCGCCACCGCCAACGTGCGACCCGCGGCCCGTAACTGATCGGCGACCACTTTGGTCAGCGTATCGTGACCAAAGCAGACAAAGTTATCGCCCAATAGCACCGCACATTCTTGCGCGATAGCCTGTAACTGCCCCATCGAATAGACCTGATCGGGCGAACTCACGCGGCAATCGACCTGCCCTTGATGCGCACAATAAGCGATACTAAGCGCAGGATAGCGTGGGAAAATAGTCTGAAATTGTGTCTCCAACAGCGACTCCCCAACCCCCGCGGTCCGGATTTGCACGTAAGCCTCGCGCGCACTTAATAATCCTAATTGGGCTAAACGCGGCACCACTTGCTCAATAAAAATGGGCTGCAATTCATTCGGCGGCCCCGGCAACATGATGAGCACCTTCCCCGCCTGCTCCACCCACAGACCAGGCGCGGTGCCATTAGCATTAGGCAGCACCTCGCCGTGCTCAAAACGATAAGCCTGCTTAAGATTATTCGCCGTCATCGGACGATTCAGCCGAGCGAACCGTTGGGCGATGGCTTGCTCGGTCGCCTCATCTAAAATCAATTGCTGCCCGAGCGCCTGCGCGAGCACCTCCCGCGTGCGATCATCACACGTCGGCCCCAATCCCCCCGTCGTAATAATAACATCAGCCTGCGCCCAACTCTCGCGGAATTGCGCGGCAATAGCGTCCGCCTCATCCGTAATCGTGATATTACGCTGCAACAAAACTCCCCGCCGACCGAGCTGTGCACCGATAAAAGTTAAGTGCCCATTGGCAGTCAACCCGAGCAGCAGCTCATCTCCCAGCGTGAGTAATTCATAACGGAGGGCGCGCGGTGAAGAAGATGATGCTGCGGTGACCATGCCAAAGAGTCGTGTAACCTATCCCGTTTTTATTAAAATGCCAGCTTCCCGCTAATTATGGGGATTTTTCTATCATTGCGAGAAACCGGCAACCCAGCAATTCAGCTAGCCGCAGTCGCTCACCGGTTATTCGGCCAAGGGCGGCTCAACTCCATGTCCGCTTCTGCCCACTCCGATGATCTCAAGGCCAAAGTCCGCGCCCTGCCGGACGGCCCGGGTGTTTATTTAATGAAAGATCGCCTCGGCCGCATCATTTACGTCGGCAAGGCGAAGAATCTAAAAAAGCGCGTCGGCTCCTATTTTCAGCCCGGCCGCGCCCGCGCTTTGCGCCATCAGCCGAAAATTCGGACCCTGATCGAAATGATCACTGATTTAGAAATTCTCGAAGTAAAATCCGAACCCGAAGCCCTGCTCCTCGAAGGTAAACTGATCAAACAATGGCGGCCGAAATATAACACCGACTTTACGGATGATAAACGCTTCCTGCTCGTCCGCCTCGACCTGGAGGCCCCTCTGCCTCGTTTCGTGCTCACTCGTTTCCGCAAGGATACGCGCTCGCGGTACTTCGGCCCTTTTGTGCATTCCGGCCTCCTGCGCAAAACCCTGACCTCAATGCGCCAACGCTTCGGGATTATGCTCGCCGATGCTGCGCCAAAAAAAATCACCGCCGATACCTGGGAGTTATACGGCGACGCCCGGGCCGAACTGACGCCTTGGCCCAATGTGGTCACCGCAACAGAATACCGCACCCGCGTGGACGCCGCCGCTGAGTTTCTCGACGGCAAAAGCCGCGAATGGCTCACCACGCTGCGGACCGAAATGAGCGCCCGCGCCGCTAAACAAGAATACGAAAGGGCGGCCGAATTACGCGATGTGGTCTTGGCGCTGGAACAAACCTTGGCGCGCACCCGCAAATTTACCCGCGACCTCACCCAACTACGGTCCGACGACGCGGGTCTCCAGCAATTACAAACGGCCCTTGGGCTTTCGGCTCCGCCCACTCATATTGAGTGTTTTGATATCTCGCATATCTCCGGAACTTTTGTCGTCGCCTCGCTGGTGCATTTCACGAATGGCCGCCCCGACCGCGCCCAGTATCGCCGCTTTGCGATTAAAAGTTTTATCGGCAATGATGACTTTAAGGCGATGGAAGAAGTCGTCGCGCGGCGTTATCGCCGCTTACTCCAGGAGCGAAAAACCTTCCCTGATTTAGTCGTGATTGATGGCGGCCGGGGTCAGATTGGGGCGGCCCTAAAATCTTTTGTGGAACTCGCTTGTCCGCCCCCGCCGCTGATCGGCCTCGCCAAGAAAATGGAGACGATCATTTTTCCCGATGCCCGTCCGCCGCTAAATTTACCCCTCAATCACGCCGGCCTGAATATTCTGCAACGTCTGCGCGATGAAGCGCATCGCTTCGCCAACACCTATAACGCCGACCTCCGTTCGCGGAAAATTAAAGAAAGCGTCCTCGACGATTTCCCCGGACTTGGCCCGGTGCGGCGCCGCGCGTTGCTCGCCCACTTTACGTCCCTCGCTAAATTGCGCACCGCCACCTCCGACGAAATTAGCGCGGTGCCTGGCTTTGGCGGGAAAATTGCCACCGAATTATACCAATTCCTGCAAACGAGCTGAAAGCTGATCGGGCGGGCGGAGCGCCAACCCGCACTGAGTCGGGCTTCTAATTCAGCCACACAATCGCGAGATTAAGCGCCGTGGCAAAACTGACCCATAACAGATAGGGTAACCACAGCCAACCCGCGAGCCGATCCGTTCGCCGTATATTGATCTGCAGTGCAACCAGCAAAGCCCAGAGCACAATAATATCAACGAGCGCCCAAGCTGGTTGCTTGAGGCCAAAGAAAATAATCGACCAACCCGCGTTTAAGGCTAGCTGCCCAAAATATCCGATCACCAGCCTTGACCGCACGGCGTCACTCGAGCTCGCGCGACAAGCGCGCCAGATGGCGACCGCCATCAGCACATATAAGACCATCCAGACCGGCCCAAAAATCCAACTGGGCGGATTCCATGATGGTTTATGCAGCAGCGGATACCAGGTTCGCACATTCGCGAATGTAGCGAGGGAACCAATGGCTCCCGCGGTGAAACTGGCTGCCATAAAACCGACGAGCCTTAACCCTGATCGCGATGCCTTAACGCTGCTCATGAAGATTGCGGGGGGCTAGCGCCGAAGCCGAAGCATTAAATCCATGATTCGGTCGGGTAAAATCCATTTTAAAAATAAAAAAATCTTGGCGTGCAACGGCCCACTATAACGCGGCGCCGGATGATCACTCGCGAGCGCCTGGGCAATGAGCCGCGCCATGTCATCAGGCACCCCCGCCACCCGGCGCAGTTTTTTATACCCAACGCGGAACCCAGCCATAAAGGGCGCATAAGGGCCCGGGTGATCCGTATATTGGTCTGAGGCTTTATCGGCGGCCGCAATAAACTCCGTCAAAATAAAACCGGGCTGAATCAACGCGACGCGAATTCCGAAAGGCTGCAACTCGCCGCGCAGTCCATCCGTGATGGCTTCCAGCGCATGTTTAGTGGCGTCGTAAATCGATGAGAGTGGGCGCGCAATCCGCCCTGCCACGGAGCCAATATTGACGATGCAGCCGCTGCCCTGTGCGCGCATCACGGGAACCACCAACTGCGTTATGGCAATGAGGGCGAAAACATTGGTCTCAAAATTTTTCCGGATCGCTTCCACCGGCACGATTTCAAGCGGGCCGCGCGTGGCATAGCCCGCATTGTTAACTAACCCGTCGATGCGTCCGAATTTTTTTAAGGTCGCTTCAATTAAGCGCCGTCGATCGAGGTCGCTGGTCACATCGCCGGCCACGGCTAACACCCGCTCCCCCGTCGCATCGAGCTCGGCCGCAAGAGCCGCTAGGCGCTCAGCGCGCCGCGCGGATAACACGACCCGCGCGCCGGCCTTTACTAGCCACCGCGCCGCCGCCGCGCCGATTCCGGAGGAAGCGCCGGTGATGATGATCACTTGCTGGGCTAAAGCGGGCACCGGGATTACTGCGAATCGTAAATTTGTACGCGCGTCCAATGGGACTTGAACTGCGCGACAAAGGCTAAATGAATCGGGTCGATTTGGTAAGCCGCCTCCGCCGCCACATCCCGACACTGGACGATCAAGGCGACATCAAAGCTGTGATCGATAACTGGGCGCGCGGTGGTGGCGGCCGGACCGCCGATTGAAGTGGCCACGACGGACTTAATCGCAGTCAGACTTTCCACTCCGCGACGGAAGTCCGCCCGTTGTGCGGCGGTGAGCTCAGGTTTTAGCCAAAAATACACACAATGAAATAGCATAGGCCGCCAAAGAATCATTCCGGGCGCCTGAGGCAATTACTGATTAGCCGCCGAGCACTCCCCCGCAGGGCCGCCAGGCTTTTTCCGGTTACCAAAAAGGTTGCTCGCGTGCGCGCCTTACGTAGCATGCGCAATCAATGAAGGTTTCTGTTAAGATTGATTACGCCTGCCGCGTCATGGCCGAACTCGCCCGCTTGCATGGCTCGGGAACGCTCGCGCAGATTGATCACCTCGCCCAAACCGAAGCGGTGCCCGCTAATTTTCTCGCGCAAATTCTGGGGAAACTCCGCACGCATGGCCTCATCACCAGCCGCCGCGGCAGCCTAGGCGGCTATGTCCTCGCGCGGAGCCCTGAAGAAATTTCCCTCTATGATATCTTGCTGGCGGTCGAAGGTGAGTGCCTTCATCTCAGCGGCAACTTCCAAGGCCGGAGTGGCCGACGCCTTAAGCAAGTCTGGGGCGAAATCAGTGCTGATTTGGTCAAAAAAACCAAGAGCTACACGCTCAACCAGCTCGCCACGAAGAACCCGACGGAAATGTATTATATTTGAGCCACCCACCGCGGTGAGCTGCGTCCACTTGCCAACCAACGCAACCTGAGTAGGCTACCAGCTCATGAAATTAACCACTGCCCTTCTTTTCT
>CAMAVZ010000054.1:0-11698 GCA_945861645.1 Opitutus sp. GAS368
TTTTTGTAAATCCACGCATGCACGATCACCCTTACGCTTTCCTCGCCTTATTTCTCGGGGTCGCGATTGCCTTCCCCTTGATCATGCTCGGAGTGGCGGGACTCTGGGTTAAATGTTTTCAGCCGGCGAAGCCGGGCGTACTAAAAAATGCCACCTATGAATGCGGCCTGGAAGCTACCGGCGACTCGTGGATCCAGTTCAAGGCGCACTATTACCTCTACGCCATTCTCTTTCTAATTTTTGACGTCGAAGTGCTGTTCCTCCTCCCCTTTGCGGTCGCCTTCACGAGTTTGTCGGCGGGCGCCCTCTTTGCGATGTTGGTCTTTATCCTCTTGCTCGCCGAGGGCCTGGTGTGGTCTTGGCAGCGTGGTTATCTCGCTTGGAAATGAGTGATCCCGTGACATCACCCACCCCCTTCCCCGCCGCCGGCAACATCTCTGATGCCGAACGTGAAGATCTTCGCCGGCATGGGATTTTAATGACGAGTCTTGAGGAACTCCATAACTGGGGCCGCAGTAACTCGATCTGGCCGCTCCAATTTGGCCTCGCCTGCTGCGCCATCGAGATGATCGCCGCCGCCACCGCACGTTTTGATATCGCCCGTTTTGGCGCAGAGATTTTCCGCCCCTCGCCTCGCCAAGCCGATCTCATGATTGTGTCGGGCACGGTCACCAAAAAAATGGCGCCGCAAGTGATCCGCCTCTGGAACCAGATGCCAGAACCCAAATACTGCATCGCGATGGGGGCTTGCGCGATTTCCGGGGGACCGTTCAAACAAGGTTATAACGTCCTCAAGGGCATCGATCGTTTTATTCCCGTCGATATCTACATTCCCGGCTGCCCGCCACGCCCCGAGGCACTGCTCAACGGTCTCATCCAGCTCCAAAAACAAATCAAGGCGGAGCAACTTACCGGACCAAACGCCGCCCGCTTCACTCGGCCGGAGGAGCCCAGCGAATTCCCCATCCCCGCCTACGGAGCCCACGATCTCGTGCCGACAAAAAATGACGCCCTCTGGGCGCCGCCGATCCCAGAGAGCAAAGTTTAAGTCATGGAGCCGCTCGAACAAATCCGCGACCGCCTTCTCCTGGCTTACCCCGCCGCTCAGATCACCTTCGTCACTAATCCGGGCCCGGCCGCGGAGCACTCCTTGCTCATCGAGGCAACCCACGCAGTCGAAATCGCCCGCTGGCTACGCGATGATACCGCGCTCCACTTAGATTATTGCTCGAACGCCACCGGCGTGGACTGGCCGGATAAAACCATCACAGATGTCGCCACGACCACCGAGCCCGATCCCGCCGGCGGCCCGGCCAAGACGGTTGAAACTAAGACCACGCGCCTGCAACCGGGTTACCTCGAAGCCATCTATCACCTTTACTCCATCGCGTTAAAACAAGGGCCCGTCGTGATTCGACTGCGCACCGCCAATCGCACCGATGCGGTCAGCCTCCCTTCGCTCACCCCGATTTGGCGCTCCTGTGATTTCCAGGAACGGGAAATTTTTGACCTCTACGGGATTATTTTTTCGGGCCACCCTGATCTGCGCCGCTTGTTGATGTGGGATGAATTCAAAGATCACCCGATGCGCAAAGATTACGTCGAGCCCGACGATTATGAATGGGAGCCCACGGCTCACGGTGCCGTGTTAGAGCGAGCGAAGCCTCATCAATCGGCGGCCGCCGCCCCTGCGCCAAAAACGGGAGGAACGCCATGAACCCTTTCACGCCAAGCGCGCCGGCGCCGTTTGCCTCTGCGCCCGGCCCCACAGTACGGGCCGTTCATGATGAATTTCACGGCGACCTCCTCGAGGTCTCCATGGGGCCCCAGCATCCTTCGACCCACGGCGTTTTCCGCATGGTGGCAACGCTGGATGGCGAACAGCTCGTTAAACTTAAACCGGTGTTCGGTTACCTGCACCGCAACCACGAGAAGATCGCCGAGAACACCACGTACCTCGGGTCGATGCCGTACACAGATCGCCTCGACTACCTGTGTTCCATGTCGACCAATTGGGCTTACGCCCTCGCGGTGGAAAAACTTGCCGGCCAGGCCGTGCCCGAGCGCGCCCAGTATCTGCGCATTATTATGGCCGAGCTCACGCGGCTCGTGAATCACTCGTGCCTCGTCGGCTTTCTCTTCAACGATCTTGGCACTTCGTTCACGCCGCTGCTCTATGCCTTCCGCGAGCGCGAAAAAATTATCGATTTGTTCGAGTCCCTCAGCGGTTCGCGCATGATGTGCAATTATCAGCGCTTCGGCGGCTGCCGCGTCGATCCTACCCCCGAGTGGCTCGCCGCTGCCCAGCAGCTCGTTGATAATTTTCCCCGTTTTCTGGATGAGTATGAACGCATGCTCACCGGCAATGAAATCATGCTGGCCCGCACGCAAGGCGTCGGCCGCCTCGATGCCACCCATGCGATCAATGCCGGCATCACCGGCCCCGTGCTGCGCGCCAGCGGCGTCGATTACGACCTGCGCAAAGTCGATGCCTACGGTTTTTATGCCCAATTTGATTTCCGCGTCCCCCTCGGCGCACACGGCGATACCTATGATCGCTACATGATGCGGATTCTGGAAATGCGTGAGTCCGTAAAAATTCTGCAACAAGCTTTAAAGCG
The DNA here is from genome assembly GCA_945861645.1 of Opitutus sp. GAS368. Classification (GTDB taxonomy): domain Bacteria; phylum Verrucomicrobiota; class Verrucomicrobiia; order Opitutales; family Opitutaceae; genus Lacunisphaera. The sequence continues at coordinate 2,622 of CAMAVZ010000054.1, forward strand.
GCTTCCCGCCGGCCCGATCATGGACCCCAAGGCTAAACTCCGCAGCTTTCGCCCCAAAGCCGGCGAAGCCTACGGGCGGCTCGAAGGCCCGAAGGGCGAACTCGGCTTTTTCCTGATCAGCGATGGCTCACCGAATCCCTATCGATACCGCGTCCGCCCCCCGTCGCTGATTAATCTCACCTTGCTCGAGGAAATGTGCCTCGGCCACACCATCGCCGATGCCGTCGTCATCCTCGGCAGTATCGACATCGTCCTCGGCGAAGTAGACCGCTAAACTACCCATGCTCGGCTCCGGTATCATCAATGGTCTCATCGTCACGGCGAAAAACTTCGCCGGGAGCTACCACGATCCTGAGCGCATGGTGACGGTGGAGTACCCAGAGCAAAAGACGGTCCTGCCTGAAAATTATCGCAACTTCCCTTTTCTCGTCACCGAGAATGCGACCGATCCCATGGGTACCCTGCGGTGCGTCGCTTGCCAGATCTGCGAAAAAGAATGCCCACCGCAGTGCATCATCATCGAGAAGAGCAAAGACAAGAAGCCTGATGCCACCGGCAAACTCCAGCTCTACCCCGCGATCTTTGGCATCGATACTTCCGTCTGCATGAGCTGCCAAATCTGCGTCGAGGTTTGTCCCTTCGATGCGATCAAAATGGATAAAGTCTTCGAGATCGCGACGACTGATCGCTTTCAGGATCTCTTCCTCGATCGTGAACGCTTGGCGAAGCCCAATAGCTATTATCACGAGATCCATCCGGTGGAGGCCGCGGAGGTCGATGGCCGCCTGCTAGCCGAGCGCAAAGCCGCCGAAGAAAAAGCGAAAGCGGCCGCGGCGGCCAAAGCGGCGGCCGCCGCCGCTAAACCGGTGGTCACCCCGCCGCCGGCCACCCCATGAGCGCCGCCGCACTCACTGACTCATTCCTGGAACGAGCGCCTTTGGAATTGCGCGACTGGGTTGTCAATTTTCTGCCCGCGCCGCTGCAATGGTTGGGCCATCATCTGATCACGATCATCGCCGTGCTCGCCGTCTTCGGGACCTTCTTTGCCTTCACGACGATTGCCGAACGCAAGCTCTTGGCTCGCCTGCAAAATCGCCTCGGCCCGAATCGCTCCGGCCTGCCCTGGATTAAAGGGCTCACCCTCTTTGGACTCAGCCAGCCTTTTGCTGATGCCATTAAAACTCTCACGAAAGAAGACATCGTGCCCGCTGCTGCAGATAAGTGCCTGCACTTTCTAGCGCCAGTGATCGTGGTCGCCTTCTCGTTAATGACGTTTGCCGTGCTGCCTTTTGGGCGTCACCTCATCCCCGTCGAACTTGATGCCGCGCTGCTTTATTTCTTCGCCGCCGGCGCTGCTACGGAGCTCGCCATCTTTATGGCGGGCTGGTCGAGCCGGAATAAATACTCCCTGCTCGCCGCCATGCGGGCCTTGGCTCAGCTCATTAGCTATGAGCTGCCCCTCATCCTCTCGGTTGTGCCCATCGTCCTCGTGACGAGCACCCTCTCGACCCAAGGCATCGTCCTCGCGCAAGGCGGCTGGACCTTTGGTTTTCTCCCGCACTGGTTTGTCTTCACGCCTTGGGGCTGCCCAGGTTTTATTATCTTTCTTGTCGCCGCCTTAGCGGAATCAAATCGTTCCCCCTTTGATTTGCCCGAAGCAGAAAGCGAACTCATCGCGGGGCACCTGACGGAATATTCTGGATTTAAATACGCCCTGTTCTTCATGGCAGAATATTTTGGCCTCACGGCCCTCAGCGGCTTGGGCGTAACGCTCTTTCTGGGCGGCTGGCAGACCCCGATCGCCGCGCTGCAATTTATTCCTTCGTACGCTTGGTTCATGCTGAAATTAATCGGCATGCTGGTCTTCTTTATCTGGATTCGCGGCACCTTGCTCCGCCTGCGGATCGATCAACTGACCCGGCTAGCTTGGCAATTTCTGGTGCCGCTGGCGCTGCTCAATGTCGGCAATGCGGCCTTTTGGATTCTCACGGCATCCTGGGGTGGCCCACTGCAACTGATTCGCTGGGCCGTTTCTTTAGCGATCATTGTCATCCCTTTCATTCTGCTCGGCCGCACGCTCACGGCCGGCTACGCCCCGCGCACCTATCGCTACGCCCCATGAACAGGGATTCATCAAAAATCGGCACCCGATTAATCACTTCGTGACCTTCGCCTTAATCAGCATCGCGATCATTATGCTCGGCTCAGCGGCCGCCGCGATGCTGCTGCGCAATTTGATTCATAGCGCGCTGCTCCTGATTTTAAGTTGGGCCAGCGTCGCGGCATTCTACCTCTGGGCCGGCGCGGAGTTCGCCGCCTTCGCGCAAATCCTCGTCTATGTTGGCGCGATCTCGATGGTCGTATTATTCGCGGTTCTCCTGACCCGGCAAAATCAAGTCGCCGATGTAGTCATCGAACCCGCCTCGCGGCAGCGCGCGACCACCGCCCTGACCGTTGGCGCCTGCCTGGCCGGCATCTTGGCCGCCGCGGTCGTCGCTTCCCAATTCCCCGCCGCCGCTGTGACCGCCCCCGCCACGACGGTTAAATTAATTGGCCTCGAGTTAATGGAACGCCATGGGGGGGCGCTCCTGATTATCGGCGTAATTCTCACCGTCGCGCTCATCGGCGCGACCCTGCTCGCCGCGACTGAAGCCAAGCGCAACCCGGAGGATGCCCCATGACGCCACTCCACCTCTGCCTCCTGATTTCTTCGGGACTATTCTGTATTGGCCTCACTGGCGCGCTGGCCCGCAGCAATACGATTCTCGTCCTGCTCGGGATCGAACTGATGCTGAACGCGGCTAATCTTAACTTTATTGCCTTCTGGCGCTTCGGGCCCGCCCCCAGCCCAGCGAATGGGATGATTTTTGTCCTCTTCGCGATCGCGGTAGCCGCAGCAGAAGCTGCTGTCGGTCTCGCCCTGATCATCGCGGTTTATCGTCATCAAAAAAACATCCGCCTGCAGGAAGCCAATACGCTCCGGGGGTAATGCCGCCAGCCGCCGCCATGATTTTTACCGCAAATCATCTCTGGCTCATCCCCACGCTACCGCTGCTCGCGGCGGGTCTGGGCGCGCTGGCTCCAAGCAAAGACCGCCGGCTCGCCGCTGGCAGTGCCATTGTAGCAATGGCGGTCTCGTTCATTCTGGCCTGCCTCGCCTTACAAAGCGCCTTACAAGCTCCCGCCACTCACGCGGTCGCCAACTTTGCTTGGTTTGATCTCGGCGCTAGCACGATGCGGTTGGGCTTTTTACTCGATCCCCTCACCGCCTTCATGTGCGTGATGGTAACTTTTGTGGGTTTGCTGATTTTTATCTTCAGCCTCGGTTACATGAAGGCCGACGCGAATTTCAAACAGTTCTTCTGTTTCCTCAGTCTCTTTGCTGCCGCCATGCTCGGCGTGTTAGTGGCCAACAGTCTGCTCTTGTTATTTATCTGCTGGGAGCTCGTCGGCCTCGCCTCGTACCTGCTCATCGGGTTCTGGTTTCATAAACCGTCCGCTGCCGCCGCCGCCAAGAAAGCTTTTATCACCACCCGCATCGGCGATCTCGGCCTACTGCTCGGTCTCTTGTGGTTATATGATGCGACCGGCTCGCTGCTATTTTATGATGGCGGCCAGGGCGTCTTAGAAAACACCGCGCTCGCTGCGCTGGCCGGCCAAACCCTCGGCGGCGGTCTGGCTCTCTCCACCGCGATTGGCCTGCTGATTTTCTGCGGCGCCATTGGTAAATCGGGCCAATTTCCCCTCCATGTCTGGCTGCCTGATGCGATGGAAGGCCCGACTCCCGTCAGCGCGCTGATTCATGCCGCGACCATGGTAGCGGCCGGCGTCTTTCTGGTCGCCCGCGTTTATCCGTTAATGCAGATCGATGCCGCCCTCGCAGCCGTACCCGTCCATGCTTTAACCGTGGTCGCATTCATCGGCGCAATCACCGCCTTGCTGGGCGCCTTCATTGCTTGCGGACAAAACGACATCAAACGCGTCCTCGCCTTTTCTACGGTCTCCCAACTCGGCTACATGATGCTCGCGCTGGGCGTGGGTTCGTGGACGGCCGCAATTTTTCACCTCCTGACTCATGCCTTTTTTAAGGCGCTGCTTTTCCTCGGCGCCGGCTCGGTCATCCATGCGGCCCACCACGAGCAAGATATTCGTTTGCTCGGCGGCCTCCGCCCCAAGATGAAGATCACCTTTGCCACGTTCGCCATCGGGATGATGGCGCTCTCGGGGGTGCCGTTTCTTTTTTCAGGATTTTGGAGCAAAGAAGCGATTCTCCACGCCGCGCATGCTTGGGATGTTTCCCACTTACCGCTCTACGCTAGTCTCGCCGCGGTCGTGCTAACCGCTTTCTACATGACTCGCTTAGTAGCGGAAACATTCTTGGGCCAACCGCGTTCTGCCGCAGCCGAACACGCGCATGAAAATTCGGCCGTCATGACGATTCCCCTGATCTTACTCGCGCTGGGCGCAATTGGCTTGGGCTTCCTCGGAACTCCCGCCTATCCGTGGCTCCAGGCGCGGCTCAGCGGGACCGAATTACACAGCAGCTTACATCATCTGGTGGAAGGGAGTGGCTTGATGCTTCTCTCTATCGGTTTGGTCGGCGTGGGCCTCGGACTTGGTTCGTGGCTGTACGGTCGCCAACTCCGGACTACGGCCGAAGCGCGCGATCCTTTAGTTGTGGCGGCTCCTCAGGTTATGGCTGCTTTAGCCAATCGGCTTGGCTTCGATGAATTCTACGCTGCCACCGTCGGTCGATTGAATCATTTTACCGCAACGCTCGCCCAAGGCATTGATCGTTGGGTTTTAGGCGGGCTGGTTAACTTTCTTGCCCAGCTCGGTGTTTTTTCTGGCACGGTGAATCAGCAACTTGACGAAGAGGGCCTCAATGGCGGCTTTGACCAGATCAGCGCGAGTGTTCGCGGCTCCGGCCAACGTTATGCTCAAGCGCAGACCGGCGAAGCTCATGGTTATCTGCGCGTCATGGCGGTGGCCTTCATTGTCCTCGCTCTCGTGTTAGTCTTAGGAGGTGCCCGATGAAATGCTTACTCTCCACGTTAATTTTTACGCCGTGGCTCGGCGCTTTACTCCTGGCCCTCACCCCACGACTGAGCCCAAAAACGAGTCGCGTGCTCGCGCTGCTCTTTAGTCTTTCTACCCTCGGACTCGCCGCGCTCATCTGGGCTAATTTTAATCCGGCGGCCATCGGCTATCAATTCACCGAACAGTACGCCTGGATCAGCGGATTGCAGGTCTCTTACCGTTTAGGGTTGGACGGCCTAAGCCTAACGCTCGTGCTGCTCACCGGTCTGATTGCGCCAACCGCCTTGCTCGCCTCTTGGAAAATTGAGCGTGATCCGCGGCTTTTCAGTTTATTATTTTTATTTCTACAAGGTGCCGCTTTAGGGGTCTTCCTCGCTTTAGATTTTTTCCCTTGGTTTATTTTCTGGGAGCTCAGCCTCGTCCCAGCTTTTTTCCTGATTAAACTCTGGGGTGGTCCGGGGGCCGGACGCGCGGCCTATCAGTTTGTCGTCTATACCATCGGCGGCAGTGTTTTCATGCTGCTGGCTTTCGCGGCGCTCTTCGCCACGGCCGGAACTTTTGATTTTGTGGAGCTTGCTGCCCTCGCTCATAATGGGAGTCTCGCGGCGAAAATCGGCGGCCCCACGCTGAGTGTCATTTTTCTCGGCGTGCTGCTTGGACTCGCCGTGAAAGTTCCCCTCTATCCTTGCCATACTTGGCTGCCCTCCACGTATGCGGAAGCCCCGACGGGCGCTTCGATGTTCCTGACCGGCGTCATGTCCAAAATGGGCGTCTACGGTTTCCTCCGGATCCTCTGGCCGCTTTTCCCCACGCAACTCTCGGCGGCAGCGCCAGTGCTGAGTGCTTTGGCGGTGGCGGGTATCGTGCTCGGTGCTTTTGCCGCCATGGCGCAAACGGACCTGAAGCGCATGGTCGCTTATTCTTCCATTAATCACGTGAGCTATTGTCTGCTCGCGCTCTTCGCCGTCGCGGGGGCCGGGCTCTTACATCCGGCGGCCGCCACCGCTGCCCTCAGCGGCGCAGTCCTGCAGATGTTTAATCACGGGCTCTCAGCGTCCGCGCTTTTCTTTTGTGTCGGGATTTTAGAAAACCGTTCCGGGGGTTTACGCGGCCTGCATGATTTTGGCGGCGTGCGGACCGCTGCTCCGATCTTTGCCGGTTTCTGCGGAGTCGCCCTCTTTTCCTCGCTGGGCTTACCCGGACTCAATGGTTTCGTCGGCGAATTTCTCGTCTTCCGCGGAGTCTTTGGTCTCGCGCCGTGGGCTGCCGCCATCAGCTGCTTGGGTTTATTTGCCACCGCCTATTTCTTGCTGACCTTCTGGCAACGCGTCTTCCACGGGCCCCTAGGAGCGGGCGTAACCCGCTTCCGTGATCTCAATGCTTTAGAAATTGCTACGCTCGTCCCGACGATTGCCTTGATGTTTATTCTCGGCGTATGGCCGCAAGCCCTCGTGAGTCTCTTCAACCCGCTAGTTACCGCGTGGACTGTTCTCCGGCCATGAACCTGCTGCCTTTTACCATCTACCTGTCGTTCGCCGGGGCCGCGCTGGCCTTGGTGGCGGGCCAGCGGTCAGCAGCCACAGCGCGGATGGTCGCCTTGCTCACTGCGGCGACGGCCTGGGGTCTGACTTTATCTGCGGCCGCTGGCTTCACGCCTGCTGCATCGGTCTTAACCCTCATCAATCTGCCTTGGATTCCCCAAATGGGAATCAACTACCACCTCGCCGTCGATGGCATCAGCCTCACGTTGCTGGTGCTCACTGGCTTGGCGGCCACCGCCGGAGTGCTTTTCTCGTGGAACATCGAAGAGCGCACCGGAGAATTTTTTGCCTTCTACCTAGCGCTGATCGGCGGAGTTTACGGCGTCTTCCTCAGCGCGGATGCTTTTCTGTTTTTTGTTTTCTACGAAATCGCGATCGTCCCAAAATATTTTCTCATCGCGAACTGGGGCTCCACCAACCGGCAGTATGGGGCGATGAAGCTCGCGCTCTATTCTTTCGCCGGAAGTGCCCTGGTACTCGCGGGCTTGCTGTGGATTTACGCAACCGGCCACGCCGCTGGTTTCGGCTTAACCCAATTAGCGCAAGCCGTGACGAGCCTCAGTCACACGGAGCAAATCATGATTTTCGCGCTGATCTTCACGGGCTTTGCCGTGTTGGCCGGCATGTTTCCCTTTCACACGTGGGCCCCGACCGGCCACGTCGCGGCCCCCACCGGGGCGTCGATGCTGCTCGCTGGGGTCGTGATGAAACTCGGCGCCTACGGTTGTCTGCGCGTCGCCATGGGCCTCATTCCCGCTGGCTTGACGTATTGGCAACCGGTCATCGCTTGGCTCGCGGTGGCGGGCATTATTTACGCGGGGCTCGTCGCATTGGTGCAAAATGATTTTAAATTTGTCATCGGCTACTCCAGCGTCAGCCACATGGGCTTTGTGCTGCTGGGCCTCGCCGCCGCCAATCCCCAGGCCGTCGCGGGGGCCGTGCTCCAAATGTTTTCCCATGGCGTAATTGCCGGACTGCTCTTCGCCGTCGTCGGTCGCATGGTTTACGAGCGCACCCACACTCGCCAATTAGAAGCCCTCCAGAAAATCCCCCTGCATCGGCTCATGCCTTTTGCCACGGTGGTCTTTGTGGTGGCTGGTCTCGCTTCGATGGGCATGCCCGGCTTTAGCGGATTCCCGGCCGAGCTGACTATCTTGAGCGGCACCTGGCAGGTTTCAAAAATCTGGGCCGTGAGCGCGGCCCTCGGCGTGCTCATCGCGGCCGCCTTCACCTTGCGCGTGATGCAAATTTCGTTTTTTGGCCAAGTATCACCGGCGAGCGAAGCCCCGCTCGATGCGACCCACTACGCTCCGATCACGTGGGCGGAACGCACCGGGGCCATTTTATTGCTGACGGCAACTTTGTTAATTGGGCTGCAACCTGATCTGCTGCTCAACTGGATTGTCCCAAGTCTGCATTCTCCACTCCTGCAGGCCATCTGGCACGGAGGTACCCCATGAATTACAGCTACGCTCTGCTCGCCCGGGGGCTGTTGCCCGAGATTTCTCTGATTGTCGGGGCTCTTTTAGTCCTCGCCTATGATCTCATTCGCGGTCGCCAACACACCCTGGCCGAACGTCGCACCGCCGCCCTGTGGATCGGGGCCACCGCGCTCATCGCCGCGATTTTTGAGTCCGTAGCGGTAGGCGCGCTCGGCCCAATTTATGGGCACAATTTCATCTTGGACCAACTCGCCCTGGCTACCCGCACCGGCGTGCTGGGACTCGCCTTGCTTACGCTCGGAGTAACCGCTGGGGCCAAACCCCTCCGCCATCCGGCTGAATACGTTGCGATCGTTTTGTTTGCGACCGCCGGGTTTACCCTAATGGCCGCGGCTCATCATCTCTTGGTGGCTTTCGTCGCCCTCGAATTAGCGAGCCTTTCGCTTTATGTGCTGGCTGGTTTTGATAAAGATCAGCGGGCTTCAGCTGAAGCCGCTTTAAAATATTTTCTGTTTGGCGGCATGGCGACCGCGTTTCTGCTCTTTGGCTTTAGCCTCATTTATGGTGTCACGGGCGAACTCGAGTTCTCGCGCATCGCTCAGAGTTTAGCGCACGGGCACATGACGCCGCTGCTCGCGCTGGCCCTCGTCATGGTGTTAGTCGCTTTCGGCTTCAAAGCGGCGGCGGCGCCTTTTCATCTTTGGGCCCCCGATGCCTACGAAGGCGCCCCCACGCCCTCCACCGCCCTGATCGCCTCGGCCTCTAAACTCGCTGGCTTCATCCTTTTCCTGCGTCTCTTGTGGCCCGGTTTGAGCTCCCTAGCTGGTGATGTAGCTACGGCTGGTAACTCCGGCGGCTGGTTAATTCTCGTCACCCTCCTCGCAGGAGCCTCCCTCCTGCTCGGTAATCTGGCCGCCTTGGCGCAGAGCAATATTCGGCGCCTGCTGGCCTACTCGGCGATTGCGCATACGGGAGCGATGCTGCTGGGCGTCATCGCGGCGGGCAGTGCGGGCGTGGGGCCCCTCTTTTATTATCTAGCCACCTACGGGGTCGC
>CAMAVZ010000055.1:0-11102 GCA_945861645.1 Opitutus sp. GAS368
GCGTATTCGCGGCGCACCAACTCTTTCGCGGCCGCCTCCATTTGCGCAAATTCCGCGACGGTAATTTCTCCGGCAGCGAGCATGCGATCTTTCAACACCCGCACGGGATCGGCTGCTTCCATGGCCGCGATATCTTCCTTCGAGCGGTAGAGCGTGTGATCATCTGAACTCGTATGACTGGCGAGCCGCTCCATTTTGGTCCACAGGAGCACCGGGCCTTCGCCCGCCCGCAACTTAGCCAAAGCCGCCTGCCCTGCCGCATGCACGGCGACCGTGTCAGCCCCATCAAGCTCGGCCCACTGCGCGCGATCCAAAACCCCCAACACCAGGGGATTCGTTTTTCGCGTAGGTGTGGAGATACCGTACCCATTATCTTCTACGATAAATAAAATTGGCAGCCGCCGCTCGGCGGCAAAACTGATCGCTTCAAAAAAATCTCCCTGCCGCGTCGCCGCGTCGCCAATCGTCGTGACGACGACTCCATCGGTGCCATCCAACTGGAGGCCCCACGCGATCCCACAAGCCGGCAGCAACTGCGCGCCGAGGGGCGTGGGCACACTCACAATGTTCAACTCGCGGGAAGAAAAATGCGAAGGCATCATGCGGCCGCGGGACGCCGACTCGCGCTTGGCAAAATATTCGAGCGCCAAGTGACGCAGCGTCAGGCCGCGCCCCAAACACAGCCCACGGTCGCGGTAGTAAGGTAAAATGAAATCCCCTTCCCGTAACTGCGCGCCGATGGCGGCCAGTGCCTCGTGGCCACGACCGGAAACGTGAAAATGCCCCTTCCCTTGCCGATTCAAGCTCTCCTCACGCAGGTCGCCGTGACGGCTTTCCAGCATCGTCAGCAGCAAGTGGCGCTTCTGTTCTTTATTAAGAGGGGCGGCGGGAACCATGGCTTAATTATGGGTCAAATTTCCCAGCAAATACCATCAAACGGCAACGCATTTCGTGCCGGCTAATAGGAGGAGGTTTTTTATTTTTTTCAATTAACCCCATCCCCTAGCCCCAAAGATGAGCAATCAAAATCACTTCGCGGCCGTGCACGCCGCAACCGGCAACGACTGCGCCCGCATCGGCCCACCCCAAAAAGCAGGGAAAGCGGCTCCCAATAGGAGCACGAAACCGTCCAGCCGATGCCTTCAGCCTCAACCATGGGAGTAACCAGGGGAAGATTGCTCATGAGCCTGGGTCAGCGGTCCACATAACGGCGCTCGTTAGCTGCAGTAAAGCTAAGGGACCGCCCGCCGAGGGCCCGCGGCAAATTTCCGTAGATACTTCAAGGCCACGGCAAAATCATTCGGTAGCGGCGCCGCCAAAGTAAATTTTGTCCGACTGAGTGGGTGCGTAAAAGTCAACTCACTCGCGTGCAGGGCAAGGTGCGTGATCAAGGCTTTCTCATCCGCGCGGCCTTTGTACCCGCGCTTTAACGCAGAAAGCAGCAGCAAGGTTTCCGTTCCATAAAGCCGATCATTCAAAATGGGCGTACCCTGCTCCGCTAAATGCAGGCGCATTTGGTGCGGGCGACTGGTTTGGGGTCGACACTCAACGTAGGCAAAACTCACCCGTCCGACGGGGGCCGGAAATTTTTCGAGCACGGTAAATTCCGTCAAACTGATTTGGCCGTGTTTCTTCACTACACACATGCGCCCGGGCCGCCCTTCATCTTCCTTCATCACAAGCTCAACGGTGAATTCATCGTTGAGTGGCACGCCTACCGTAAGCACCTGATAAATTTTTCCCACGGTCTTGGACTGAAACTGCCCGCTCAAGAAATCGAGGGCTAATTTATTTTTGGCAAAAAGCACCAAGCCACTCGTATCAGCATCGAGTCGATGCACCGTCGCCACCTCCGCGCCCCGATGGGCCCGGACTAGCTCAAGAAGATTTTCTTCCCCGGGGGCCCGCCGATCGGGCGCAATGAGCATGGCGCTGGGCTTGTCGAAAGCGATTAAGGCATCGTCTTCAAAAATGATCAGCGGCAGCGGCATAGGGTGCTTTTTTACCGGGGAAGCCCTCGGCGCAATCCAATACGACGAATAGGTAACGCCAAGGTTAAGCTTCGATGACAAAGAGAAATTCTCTTTGTGACGAAGGCCCGCGAGATTGAACGATAACGGCATCCCTCATGCCCCCATTAAATTTTAGTCCCATGCTATCATTGGTGGCGCAGCTCCGCCACAATCCGGCCGCGCCACTGCGGATGTGGTTGCGCACTACCGATCATAAAATTCGCCCCCCCAACGCTCAGCCCCATCGACCCCGCATGCAATCTCGCCAAGCCGCGGTCCTCGCGAGCGGGCTCGCTCGGCCGCAGCAGCAGGCGCAGATTTTATCTGAACCTGCCATGGGCGCACAACCGACCATCGTCGTAGGCGGGTTTGTCCCCGACGCGATGGATGCCCTTTATCTCCTCCGCGGAAGTTTGCGGCGGCAAGGCAGCCTTTACACCCTGAATCATCCCCCCGCGGGTTTCTCGACAGATTTATTTCTAGCGCAGCTCGCTGATCTCATTGAGGAAGTAACCGCCGCCCACCATCGACCGCCGGTCGTGATTGGCATAAGTTTTGGCGGGGGACTGGTGTTAGAATTACTGCGGCGGGCCACGGCGCATGAGACGGCTCCGGCCTTGGCGGGACTCGTCCTGATCAGTCCGGTGGCCTGCGTGGCTGATCTGCTTGATCCCACTGCGCCCAAGGCCACCACCCTACTGGGCCGCGTCATCAAACCATATGTTGAGGTCGAAGGTCCCGCGGATGGGGTCATCATCGAGCGTTCTCGCGTCATCTTTTTGAAAATGTTTGAAGCCGGCGCGCAAAATCGCGCGGCCCTTGGTCTGCTGCTCACGCGCCAAGAAACCCAGCGATTGCGCGCCGCGGTCCTGGCAACGATCAATGCCATCACCCCCACCGGCGTGCTCGAACGCGTGCGGGCCCTCCGCGAATTTTCCCTACCTAGTGAAACCCGCTGTCTCAGCCGGACGCCCACGCTGATTCTCTACGCAGAGAAAGAAAGTGCGGTGCTGGTGGATAATTCGCCGACGGAACAAATCTTGCGCCAGCAGACGCTAAAATGTTTTCCCCTCGGGCACTGTCTGACGGTACGAAATACCCCTGAAAATCCCGTCCAGCACGCTTCGCTGATTTTCCACGCGCAAAACTTTGAACCATTGCTTAGTAGCTTTTATCGCCAGATTAAACCGATCCAATATCGGGCCGCCTGAGGAGGCCTAATGCCGAGCGATCCGACCATCCTGCGCCCCGCGCCCCTACGGCTCCCGGCGGTCGCGCGCGCTTGTCTCAACCTTATTAGCGCGCCGCTGACCAGCCATACCGCGCGCCGCCTGCGTCGCCTCGGTAACGGGGTTGGCGCCCAAGAGACAATTTATCAATCGCTCGTCACCACGCTAGCCCGACCCTCCTTCGGCCGCGTGGCTGGGCTGGAGCCCCATTTGCCCTATCGCACTTTCTGCGACCGCCTCCCCGCGCGCCACTATGAGGATTTTTCGCCCTACATCGAACAGATGAAGCAGGGCCAAGCCGACGTGCTTTGCCCCGGCCGATGCGAATATTTCGCCGTCTCCTCGGGCACCACGGCAGGACCCTCCAAATGGCTACCGGTCAACCGCGCCATGCTCGCTCACTTCCGGGAGGCGGGACTCGACACCCTATTTTATTATGCGCTGCGGGCAGGCAAAAATTCCATATTCCACGGTCGCCATTTATTTCTAGGGGGTAGCAGCGCCCTGGTGGCGTTGCCCGAAATTCAACCGCCTATTTATTATGGCGATCTTAGCGGCATCACTGCGCGCCATATCCCCGACTGGGTGGCCCGCTGGCTCTATGAACCAGGCCTCGCCATCGCGCATCTATCCGATTGGCCGGCTAAACTTGCCGCGATTGCCCAGCGCACCTGGCGCGCTGATCTCACGATGGTGGCCGGGATCCCGAGTTGGTTGCTCGTGCTCGCCGCCACGATGCGCGCTCATGCCGAAGCCGTCTCCGGCCAGCGGCCGTCAACGCTCCAAGCTCTCTGGCCTAACCTGGAATGCCTCGTTCATGGCGGCGTGCCGGTCGCCCCATTCGCCGATGAATTGCGCGCGGCCTATGGCGCCAGCATCCAGTTCCATGAAGTTTATCCGGCGTCGGAAGCCTTTATCGCGATTCAAGACGCTGAGCCCGAAGCTGGCCTGCGCCTGCTGGTAGATCGCGGGATATTTTTTGAATTTCTACCCAGCGCCGATTACGACCCGAAAAACCCCGACGCGGCCGCCGGCCGAGCAGTGCCACTCGAAGGGGTACAGATCAATGTTGATTATGTGCTGCTGCTCACCACCCCCGCTGGCTTGGTGCGCTATATTATTGGCGATCTGGTGCGCTTCATCAGTGTCTCCCCGCCTCGGCTGGTTTACGTCGGACGGACCAAACTCCAACTCAGTGCTTTCGGCGAACATGTCATTGAGAAAGAATTGACTGATGCCCTCACGGCGGTCTGCCGACAGCACAAGGTTCTCTTAACCAACTTTCATGTAGCCCCGCTTTTCCCTGATCCGGCCGCCCAGCGCCCGCTCGGCTGCCACGAATGGTGGATTGAACTGCGTCACCCGATCACGGCGATCCACGCTGAGCAATTTGCCGCTGATCTCGACCGCGCCCTCGCCGCCCGCAACGATGACTACGCCGCCAAACGCGCCGGGCAAGGTCTCACCCTGCCGCGCGTGCGGATGATGCCAGCAGGCAGCTTCGAGCAATGGCAGCGCCAATCTGGCAAATGGGGCGGCCAAAATAAAACTCCCCGGTGTCGTTCGGATCGACAAATCGCTGACCAACTCAAACTCTGCACCCCTTTAGCCTAGAGGCCGGCGAGGGTGGCCCATTTTAGCGCCGCACCGTTTCGGATATAGCCAAGCCGCCGGCACTCATTATACAGGGGAGTGATGCCGCTCGTCCCGCGATTTTTAGTGAACTTCTGGGCGAGCTACCGCGTGACGCAATTCGTCCGCCGTCGGCCGTCACTCGGGCGGGGCGTCCGAGCGCAACAAGCGGCCTTCCGCCAACTCATGGAGCGCAGCGCGGGCACGGAGTTCGGCCGACTCCATAATCTTACGGCGCAAACCACGTACCCGGAATTTTGTGAAAAAGTCCCACCGCGCCCGCATGATTATTTTGCGCCGCTCATCGCGCGCATGGCGGCCGGCGAGCCGGATGTCCTGATCCCGGGAAAATGTCAGTTGTTTGTCGAAACCGCCGGCACGACCAACTTCTCGCCCAAATTGCTACCGGTACCCGAGCCTATGCTCGCTCACTTCCAGCGAGGCCTGCGCGATGCGCTCTATCTTTATTCCGCCCGCGTCGGTCACGCGGGAGTTTTTCTTGGCCGCCACCTGCACGTCGGGGCGAGCACCGCGCTCGTCGAACAGCCGAGCCACCATCGCACCGGGCTCGATGGCCTCCTGAAGCTCTGCTTAACTCCTTGGGCCGAAGCTAAGCTTTATGCCCCGCCAGCAGCCATCGCCCAACTTCCGAGCGGGCCAGCGAAAATTGCCGCCACCCGACAAGCGATGCTCCCGCAGGATGTCACTCTGCTCGGCGGCAACCCTGCCGCCGTGAGCGCCCTCGCCCTCGCGGTGAGTCAATCGTCACCGCGCATTCCCCCGACGATTCAGCCCCTGACCTCCTTCTGGCCTAATCTAGAGTGCTGCGCCTTTACGGGAGCGGCCTTGGGCTTGCACGCTGAGCCGCTCCGCGCCGCCCTCGGCTCCACCGTCAACTTCCACGAAATTTATGCGGCGGCGGAGGGGATCATTGCGGCGCAAGATGATGGCAGCCCCACGGGCCTAAGCTTACTGACCGATGCCGGTTTATTTTTTGAATTTATCCCCGCCCACCTCTTCAAAGACCATCGACTGCCCGCCGCGAGCGCCGCCTGTCTGCCTTTAGCGCAAGTCGAAATCGATCGCGACTATGAACTTCTCGTGACCAGCCCCGCCGGTCTCTGCCGTTACGCTACGGGCGATATCGTGCGCTTTCTATCGCTTGATCCGCCGCGCTTACAATGGGCCGGACGGACGAGAGGCCAGCTCAACACCTTTGGCGAACGAGTCACTGAACAGGAAATCACCGACAGCCTCCTCGCGGTTTGCGCGCGCAACGGCTGGCGGCCAATTAATTTTCACGTAGCTCCGTCGAGTCACCGCATCGCGGCCGGCCAAATCATCAGCAGCCATGAGTGGTGGCTCGAGTTGGGTACGCCCACGATAAAAACCCCCACCGCGAATGGGCTCGCCCCCGAACTCGATGCGGAACTCGCGCGACGCAATCGCGAATACGCCGCCCACCGCACGGCCGGTCGCCTGTTCTTGCCCACCGTATGGCTCGTCATGCCGGGCGTGTTTGCCCAGTGGCGCCAGGCAAATGAGCAACCCGGTTTTGCGGGAAAAATACCGCCCTGCCGCCCCGATCGTCTCATCGCAGATCAACTCGCCGCCCTCACTCATTTCCATCAAGCCCCCGTGCCTAGCTTCCCCCCGAGCCCGCCTTCATCCTCACCCTAATCAGGAGAATCGGCGCAATCGCGTTCAGTTTACGCAGGCAAATTGTGCTGCAGAAACCGCAGGAAGTTGCCGTGCATGATCCCCGCAATCTCACTGGGCTGATAACCCCGTTGCGCCAGAAGGAGCGGTACTTTCTGTAAATCCGCTATCGTATCGAGATCCTCTGGCGATTGCTCATGACCAAAACCGCCATCCAAATCGGTGCCGATGCCAGCGTGCTGCGCATTGCCCGCGAGTTGGCAGACGTGATCGATCTGCTCCACCATGTGCGCCAATTTTACGCCCACATCACTGGGGCGAGTTTTATTTTTCACCCACCCCGGCACGAGCATCCACGCATCCAGCGCGGTCCCCAACACCCCACCCCGCTCGATCACGGTCTTAATTTGTGCATCATCGAATTGTCGCACCCCCGGCACCAAGGCCCGGCAATTTTGATGACTAGCCCAAAGCGGACCGTGAAAAAGTTTGGTCGCTTCCCAAAAGGCTTCATCGCTCAAATGCGTGCAGTCGAGAATCAGGCCTAAACGATTCATTGCTTTAATCAGCTCACGACCAGCCGAGCTCAGGGGGCCCGTGGCTTCCGTGCCGGGCGCATAGGTGCCGGGGCCGTAATGCGCCGGACCAATGGCGCGCAACCCTTGCGCGAAGGAACGTTCCAAATGTTGCAACGTCACCATCGAATCAGCGCCTTCTAAACTCAGGACATAACCAATCGGCCGCGGCGCGGCGGTGGCGGACTCCGCCCGAGCGTCTGGGGTGGGTTGCCACAATTTAATCATCTTCGCCAAGCCGGCCTGGTTGGTGATTGGAAACATTTCGCCGCGCTCTTCCATCGCCCGATACCAAGCCAACTGGCCCTGCGTTTGCGCCCATGCCTGTGACGGAGAATGCCAACCGGAGAGCGGATGGGTCGGTTTGACGTAACGCGCAATCTGCGTCGCCACACAAATTCCCACCTGACCACGGCGCATCTCCGGCAGACAAACCGTCCCATGACCACGGTCCGCCTTATCGTGCTGATCTTTTTCCCGCACGCGAATTTCAGCGATGGGGCGCGTCAGATCGCGATTCCACTCCAACGCGTTCATACTCAGATCAAGGTGGGCGTCAAAAATAAGCATGGGGTAAGTAGGTGCTTTAAATAAAAGTGGATGCGCAGCCGCCGATGGCGTTCAAATCGTGATTTGTCGAGCGCGCCCGGTAATTGGCCAGCACTCCCCCGCCACGCCCGCGGTCACGGTCACAGCCTGGGCATAGAGCGCGACGGTCGGACAAATATGCCAAGGAATCCCATACAAACAAGCGCCCACGGCAAAATCCGCCGCGTGCGCGGTGGCGACCACCAAATGCTCTTCGCTGTGCAACACGGCCGTGGCGTCGGGGAGATTGAAAAAAATTACGCGGGGATGAGGATTTTCCGCCGCAATCGCTTTATGACCTAAGTCCAACGTCAAATGATTCGCCTGCGGCTTGCTGACGACGCGCGTCAGCACCAAGGCCGCTTGGAGAAAAGCTAAATCCGGACAAAGTTGCGCGTAGCCCGCATCCCAAAAAATACAGGTACCCGGACTGCATTCCACTTCGCCGCGGCGCGCATGAATCGGAAAAGTCGGGGTGCCACTGGCGATGATCCGCGGCACGGTGAAACCCTGCGCAATGAGCCTGTGACGCAATTCGTTGACGGGGCCGTAAGCCTCCGCCACCCGTTGCGTGCGCACCGCCAAATCGCGGTCATGAATATGACCGTCGTAGGCGTGCAAGCCCGCGAACCGCAAGGCGGGTAAGCTCGCAATGAGTTGGGCCAACGCCAACGCCTCCGGCCCGGGTTTAATGCCGGTGCGCCCCATGCCACAGTCGAGGTCAATTAAAACCGCCAGCACCTGCTGCGCCGCGTTCGCCGCCTCGGCCAGCGCGCGCGTTGCAGCGGCATCATCAACAACGACCGCGAATTGGGTCGCAGGAAATTTCTCTATTAATTGCAGCCAACGCCCAAGATTAGGCCCGACGAGCGGATACGAGAGTAACACTTCCGCCGCACCGGCACTGGCCGTAACTTCAGCTTCAGCAATCGTCGCGCATTTAAATTTCGTGATCCCCGCCGCGCACTGTAGCGCAATAATCGGGGCGAGCTTGTGCGTTTTCATGTGCGGCCGCAAACGCTCAACCCCACCCGCCAACGCGATCATCCGGCGGATATTCTCGCGGACGCGATCAGGATAAACCAACAATGCCGGCGAGGCCACGGCCTCGTGATTAGTAAGCTCATACCAGTTTTTCACAAGAGGGCGGAGCGTAGTTTTTAAAAAAGCAACGGCCGAGGCGGTTTTACCCCAGCTCAAACATCGCCTCAATCTCGACGGCAATATTACCCGGCAGCGAGCCCGCGCCGACCGCGCTGCGGGCGCCAATCCCTTGCTCGGGCCCGAACACTTCGACCATCAACTCACTGTAGCCATTAATCACTTGCGGATGCTGGGTGAAATCAGCGGCGGCGTTAACCAGGCCCAGTGTTTTTATGAGACGCTTAATCCGGTCCAACGAGCCCAGCTCCTGCCGCAAAGTAGCGAGCATGGTCAGACCCACTTGGCGGGCGGCAAATTTTCCCTGCGCGAGCGTCAAATCAGCTCCCACGCGGCCGGTCAGCATCGTGCCATCAAGCTGCAACGGGCCGTGACCAGAAACATAAGCCAACGAACCCACGATGACCACCGGGCGGTAAATCCCGCCCAAAGGCGGTGGTGGAGGCAGCGCTAAATTTAAGGCAGCAAATCGTTTTTCGTGGCTCATAAATAAAATAACTGAACCATGAACCTAAGGATTCGCGGCGCCGAGGCAAGCCTACGGCACCGCACGGACTGACTACTCAGATTTTTTGGTGCGAGATTTCTTGGCGGCCGTCTGCTTAGCATTCAGCCAAACTTGTCCCTTAGCATTGACGTTCAGCCAATAAATTTCTCCGCCGTGCTCCGCAAAAGTGGGTTTAGCCTTGGGCGAACTTGGCCGCTCGAGACCCGCTGTCACCAAGATCGCCTGTAATTGCGTTTCGGTTTTTTCTAATTTTTTCGCGAGATCTTTGACCAGTGCGGTGACGCCTTCGCCACGTTTCTTGGGCTCCATCATGAGCCGCATCGCGGTCAGAGTGTTCTCGGGCGGCAAGATTTTCCCCGCCGACCGCCTTTTAGTGGGCACAAAGGCATCGCGCGAATCTGCCGAACCGCGCGCCGACCCGGCGGCCCGGGGAGCAGCGACCACCGGGGCTGAAGCCGGCGCGTCTGCCTCGAGCGGTTTTTCTTCGGCATTAATCCAAATCTCTCCGCGCTGATTGCGGTTGAGGTAATATTCAAAATTTCCTTTCCGCGCCAACACGGGCTCGTCGCCTCCCGACAAACGCAGCCCAAATTCGCTCAGTTTTTCTAGTAGCTGCGCGTCATCGAGTTTCAACGCTTTGGTGAGATAAGGGAAACTACCGGACCAGCCGTGACCGCGCCGATTGCGCCGCATCATGGTACGAATGCGACCCAGGAAAGAATCCGATCCGGCAAAGACCGCCTCAAGGGCCCGCGGCGGTTGTTCCGCGCGGGACTCCGGGCGCGGCGCGGCGAGACGCGCGGGTTGCTGTTCAGCGGGGACGGGGGTCGTCTGCGCGAGCTTAAATTTCTTATCCCGCGTATTTACCCAAATGCGGCCGTTTTGATCGCGCTCCAACCAATAGAGCGACCCGTCATAATCAACCACGTCACCTTTCGCTTCACCCGCGGCCGGCAGCGGTAAACCGCACTCTTCAAAAGCGGTGAGAACTTCCCGCGCATCCTGTTCAAATTTCTTGGCGAGAAAATCTAACTCTACCGTGCGATCACCGTGCGAATTTTTTCGCAAAAATGGCTGCAAGGCTTCGAAAAGTGTCGGCAAATCTTCTTCACTGCCCTCGAGGTCATCAAAATTACCGAGCCCCAAATCAATCGGGAGCGGGGCATTGACCGGACGCGTGGGCGGCAAGTCGTCGGCAAAAGAACGTTCATCCTTCCCGTCATCTTCCTCGGCGGGAATGGGTGGTGGCGTATAAGCGGGTTTCGCCGCGGCGGGCGGGAACCAATCCCGAGCGACAGGGCGACGAGCTAGGCCATTAAACACGAGTGGATTATCCGGCTTCGCGGTAAAATTGATGATCTCCCATTCATCCTTACCCAGCTGCCCGAGGTGTTGTTCGAGCAACTGCATGTTGGCAAAACCCAGCGGTCCACTGGAGATCAATTTATATTCCCAAGATGACATATGAACCCAACGCATCCTGCATCACCCCGCCTGACGCCAGCTTATATTTTTCGCCCACGCCCCGTAAATTCCTAGCCATAAAGAGTCACCCCGATCCTGCTTCCCAATTCCGCCAATTCTGTCCAAACACTGCGCATGCGCCGCGTGGACCAACTGCTCGCCAATCTCGGCTACTGCTCGCGCCGTGAGGCCCGCGGCTGGATCCAAGCAGGCCGCGTTACCGTGCGTGGCGTGACGGAAAAAGATTTTGGCGCCAAAGCGAATCCCGCCGAGG
>CAMAVZ010000056.1:0-10637 GCA_945861645.1 Opitutus sp. GAS368
TGCCGCTGAGACAATTGGTTAGGCGCATAGCAAATAATTCGTGCGCCAGGCGCAAGGAACCGGCAATTCAGGGAGCGCGGCGCAGGATGATTTCTGCGTCGTTGCGCTCAACCACAAAGCCACCTTCCCGTTCCAACGCACTGATGAACAGATCAATCTGATTCAGGAAGATCACACCCCCAACCCTGCGGTTGCCGAGATCTTCATCCTTCAGGACAATCTGGGTCGAATTGCATCGGTTCATGCGGACGACCAGTTCGCGCAGCGGCACATCGACAAAGTTCGTCATACGGTTCTCCCAGGCGAGAAGGGCCTGGATCGAACCGGCATCGGTTTTTTCAATTTTCGGCGCTCCCAACGCGTCATGGGGAATTTGCGTGCGCTCGCCAGCCACCAGTACGGGCTGGGCCCCTGTCACTTTTGGGTCGGCTGCCGGCCCCACCTCGACCTTACCCTCGGTGACTAGCACATCGACGGCCTCGCCGGTCAACCGGACGTTAAAAGCCGTGCCAACCGCCCGCAGGGCCACACCTCGCGCGGTCACGATGAATGGCTTGGCCGGATCATGTGCGACCTGAAAATGCGCCTCTCCGCTGACGAGCGTGACATTCCGCGCTTTCGCCGTAAAACGAACTTCGACCCGGCAGTTCTCATTCAAATCGACCACGGAACCGTCGGCCAGCGCCACGCGGCGTGGCTCAGGCGTCTCGGTCGTGTAGACCTCTTCCGCGGCAAACCGGGTGGCGCCAAACCACCAGATCGTGGCCCCCAAGACCAGACCGGCTGCGATTCCTGCGGCCCAAGAATACGGTTTGAACCGGGCCAGCCAGTGCTTTGATGCGTCAGTGGGGTGTTCGGCTGGGAGGGTGAATCTCGCTTCGTAGGCTCCACGAATTTTTCGAAGCTCGTTGAACAACAAAAGGGTGTCGCCAACGCGGGAAACGGCCTCCGCATGCCGGGGATCTTGCGCGAGCCATTCGGCGAACGCTCGGGCGCGGTCGGGCGCAAATCCCTCATCCCGCTCGATCAGCCAGTCGGCCGCCGCGGCGTCGAGCAGCTTGTCGGAAGCGAGCTTGTCGGAAGAATTCATGCGGGGATCTGATTTGACGCGGAGGAACCGCGCCTAGGCTGAGGCCGCCAGCTGGCCGCGTTTCCGAAAGTAATCCGTGCAGTCGCGCAATCCTTTTGCCAAGTGAATTTTGACGGTTTCGGTTGATATCCCCAGGTGCTCGGCGATCTGCTTGTAGCTGAACCCATCCAGATGGCGCAAAACGATCACTTCACGACAGCGCGGCGGGAGGGTGGCCATCGATTCACGCAACATTTCGAGCCTTTGCTGGTGCTCCAACGTTTCGACGATGCCCGGGGCTGCTTCGAGCGCTGGGAGGGCCTCGACTTCGGAGATGACCTCGGACGGACGCCTTTGGCGGCGGCGCACCAGATCAATCGCAACGTTGCGCGCAACCGTGAAAAGAAAAGCTCGGACACAGGAAGTTAGCGGACCTTTGCTTTCCGCCCGGAGAATTCGGATGTAGGCTTCCTGCACGATGTCGTCGTGATCCGGCAAGGTCGAGAACCGCTTCTGCAGATAGGCGCGCAAAATCGGTTCATGAAGCCCGATCTCTTCGGCAAACCAGCGGTCTTGTTCGGTCGAATACATGAAAGCAACCCGCCTAGAGTCGCAGGGGTTTACGGGTGGGTGACAAAAACATGCCCGATATATCAGCCGGCGCAATCCATGAAATTAAGCATCGAGAATTTATCCTGAATTTTAGTCTACCCCAACAAGTTTCCGGAAACGTTTCGTCTTATGCAATTGCTGGTTGCTGGGCTGAAGAACTCATATGTGTTGCCTGATCCATTACGTTGGCTCCTTCGAATAATTTTGTTATTTGCACTCGTTGGGCTGCACTTGAAGCCGATCCGTGATGGTTTACACATTCCCCAGCAAGCGTCTTCCTATTTTCCTCCATCTTTCTCCGCTGGAATGTCCCGCTCCCAAATTCTGTTCTTCAACGCCTCGAAGTAGCCTTGGTTGGTGGGCTTTAGCCTCCACATATCAATCCTCTTGATTTGCAGAGGCGCACCAACGGAAAAAGCGCTGAAATCGGGCTTGTTGAGGTATCCCGCATCGGATGCGATGACTGCCTGGCGATCGTTGGCGAAGACTTCGACGACGTACTTATCGATGTAGATCCGCAGCTTGACATCCTCCCCCGGTGGCAAATCAGTGACTCGAAATGGCGCCTCTGTGTTTCCGACCCGAAGCGTGCCGGTTTCGGGCCGAAAAAGAATCGGCAGGCCGCCTCCTTGTTCATCTGAAAAAAGCCTGAAACCAAAGAGCTTCCGCTCCGCTTGCTCTCGCGTAATGGTGATGCCGATTTCGATGGCATCGCCCTCCAATCCGGCAATCTTCTGCCCGGTGGGCATTCCCAGTTTCATAAACGGCGGCTCGTATTCACCGATATCAACATCAGAGAATGTTCTTTGATCATAGCGAAGCGTCTCCAGTTCGCGCAGAGGCCTGATCCGCAAGCTCCCGTCGCCCCCCAGACTCAGTTCACGCGGTAATGACTGCAGGGTCTTTTTGTTCAGCGTCCCGGCGGGTGCACCGAGAGTCGCACACCATGCCCACATTACCCGGCGCCCGTCCGGCGTGAGAACGCTTTCCGGTGCGAAGAAATCAATCCCCCAACCAAATAGACCTTGATCCTCCCTCCTCCAGTTCATCCGCGCGTGTTTTTCCGGAACAAACTGTTCGGTCTTCGCATCCCACTCGCCGAGGTAATAGCGGCAACCGAGAGTATGGCTGATGCAAAGCAGCATCCATTTGTCACCGAGGGGAAAGAAGTTCGGACAAGAAATATCCTCCGTCAATGAGACGTCTGGCATGTCGTGCCGTAGAAAATTCCCCACCAGAGTCCATTTCTTCAGGTCCTTCGATCTCATTAACACCGGGCCTTTGCTCCGGGTTTTAGCGAATTGGCTTTTGGGGCTCGTGCCCGAGAGTGCATAATAGGTATCTTTGATCAGGAACAGATCTGGATCCCAGTGGCTTATTTCAGCCTTTGAATCGTCGAGGTTATAGACTTCGACCGGATACGGCTTCTCCCAAGACGCCAGTCGCCGGTCCTGCGAGATGGCAATTTGGTTTTTGTCCGAGCCCCAGCCATGATAGATGACCGCCGGTTTCCCTTCCTTGGTGATAAACCCGGTGCCGCTGAACATGCCATGGCCAGTGAACGATGGCTGAAGCTTCGTGGGTTGCCAGGTCCAGTGCAACATGTCTGGGCTCGTGATGTGAACAAAGCTGAAATCACGAAATTTGTCATCGTTCGGCCGGGCCAAAATATAGTGCAGATGATATACTCCATCGAGATAGAAAGCAGCATTCGGATCACCGGGCATACTTTCGCCGCCCGGATGCATGAGGTGGTAGCTAAGTGCAGATTCCGATGCAGGCGCAACCACAGTCGCAGGCTGCAGCGCATTTTCAGCAGCATGAAGCGTCAATGCCACAGTTGACAGTGAAATGATTGCGAAGAGTTTCATAGTTGAGTAGGTTTCGCTTGGAATAGCTTATCCTAAGGCAAATATTCAATACGTGGGCATTCCCCCATTTGGGGGAGGCGCGCTCGATAAGGCATGTCCGGTTACTCGTATAACGCCTAAGCCGCCGTGATCTCCCTCGGCGGCACTGTCACGGATAACTTAGTCACAAGCGAGTCAAACGCCTGATCACGGCTGCTTCGTGTCCCAGATGGACTACCATCCTTTCGCCGGCAGATTTTCCCAGCGGTGCAGGGCAATATCAATGTCCTGGGTTTTGTCTTCCCCAACTTCGAAATATGGACAATCGAGGCGATATTCGGGCCCCTTGGCCACCACGAGTTCGTATCGTCCAACCGGCATGCGGGCGTGATAATCACCCTTGATATAGAACGCTGACGGATTACGCACGGGCCATGGGATCTGCTCCGGCAGCAAGTTGACTACCCGGATCGCTTCCTCCCGTCGCTTCACGGCGACCGCTTATTCGCTCGGCAAAGGAATGCGGAGGGTGGAATCGTAGATAACCCCACTCGGCGAAGGTGATCGGCAGATTGCCCTGGGCGCGCATCGTCAAGGCGTCACCGTGGACGAGGTTTTGCGAAAGCACGTAGAACGCGGCGCGATACACGTCGTCCGACGAGGCGAGGTTTAGATACCCGGCGAAAATCTTCAGCAGGTTGGCGCGGCACTCGGCAATGTTGTCTGGCAACAGTTCGATGCCGTAAATGCACATCAGCCCAAGCAGCGCGTAGTGCCGGCGCTCAAAATCGGACTGGCCATATTTGAGTTCCACAGCGGCGAGTTTGCGCCGCAAGATTTGCGTGAGGAAATTGCCATCACCGCAAGCCGACCCCAAGAAGCGCGAGTCAATGCGCTCGGTCTCGCCCTTCACCAAATTGAGCATCGCCTCGACCATCCATGCGGGGGTGAAAACCTCTCCGTGGTCGGCGACGCGTTGTTTTGATTTTACGAGGCTCATGAGCAAACGCGGTTGGAGCATAGCCCAGCACTGATCGCGTGAAAGTTAAGAACGCGTATGATCCTAAATTCCGCAGTTGAATTTACACAATAGAATGGAGGACAGACATATTCGATTCACCTGATAGGTGAAGAACCGTCTACTCTAAACCTGTCTCGCCATCTACATGAGGAAATAGCGCTATTGATAGATGATGAATAAGATGGAAAGCACTCTTCAACTGCGGCGCAGTTGAAATAAAACATATCAACTGCGGAAGATAGGATGATAACGGGATTGGTTGAGAATGGCGGTGGAAGTTGGGGGGGGAACCGGGTTTTCGCGGGCCATGGTCGTGGGGTGGAGCGTGCCGGATTGGACCGGTCTGGGGTCGCAAGGGTGGTTTCTGTTTTCGACCAACGGAGGGCCTGAGGCAAACTACCCATTCTGCCTTTGCCCCGCGCCTTGATCAACCCACCCGCTCGTTCACTGCCTTGGGGCAAGTCGCGCTCCGTGCCGCCGCCAAGGCCCCCATCGTGGCTAAGTAACAGGTGTATCTTGGAAAAATAAACCTAACGGAAGAAGGAGCTGCTGGAAGGCTCCCTGAAGTCTTCGCCCGCAAGGCGTAGCCGTGTGCGGAAGCAGACCGGGTCTTTCCAGTGTCCCGAACCGGTACATTTCTGTATGCTACTGGTATGCTACTTTAGTCCTCATAGGAGGAATGGTGCCCGGGGTGGGACTCGAACCCACACATCTTTACAGATCACAGATTTTAAGTCTGTTGCGTATACCATTCCGCCACCCGGGCGAGGTTTGGGATTGCTGAATTCAGATTGCGGAATGAAGTGGGGCGCGTGGCAAGCGAGTTTCCAGTCCAACTGCATAGTTCCCTTATCCGTCGCTGGGTGGGGTATTGCGTATGAAGATCGGTTTTTTGGGCGGGAGCTTTGATCCGGTTCACTTCGGGCACTTGATTGCCGCGCAAGATGTGTATGAACAATACCACTTCGATCGCCTGTTTTTGGTGCCGGCAGCGCAGGCGCCGTTAAAAGCCCAAGATATGCAATCGGTTGCGGAGGATCGATTGGCAATGTTGCGGGTGGCTTGCGAATGGGACCATCGCCTCGAGATCGCTGATTATGAATTAAATAAGGGCGGGGTTAGCTACACCATCGATTCCGTTCGGCATTTCCGGCAACAGTTTCCCCAGGATGAGCTTTTTTGGATTATCGGTGGTGATCAACTTCCTTTATTGCATAAGTGGAAGGATATAAGACAGTTGGCAGTCATGATTGAGTTTATTTTTCTCGAACGACCTGGGCACCCGAGCAAGCCTCACACCGATATCCCCGGTCTTCGCTTGCACCGCTGCGATGGGCATTTGATCGAGATTAGCTCCAGCGAGCTGCGTCAGCGGGTGAGGCATGGGCGTTCCCTGAACTATTTTTGTCCACAAAAAGTTATCGCCTATATCGAGCGCAAGAAGCTCTATCGCCAATGATGAAGCAGACTCTGGTTACTAAAAAAGCGGTTAAAGCGGCCAAGCCTGCAAGCAAGGCTGCGCCGAAGACCAAGCCATCGATTCGGCTGCTTAAGCTGATCGTGACGGCATTAGCTGATAAAAAGGCTGAGGATCTCCGCGTGCTCGATGTCAGCAAGGCTTCAAGTATTACCGACTATCTCGTGCTGGCGACCGGCAACTCTGAACCGCATCTGCGCGCTCTCCGCATCGAGATTGAGCGGGTATTGGATGACGAAAAGGCCCGTATTCTCGGGGTCGATACGAGCAAGGGCAGCGGTTGGACGGTGGTAGATGCCTTTGAAGTAATGATTCATGTTTTCACTCCAGAAAATCGCGGCAAGTATCGGATGGAGCAGCTTTGGAAAGATGCCAGCGACTTGCCGCTACCTAAGTTGCTCTAATATAGATATTAAAATATAAATTAAGGGGGATACGGTTTTTAGATCGGGTATTTATCAGGCGTCGCAGATCGGCTCCTGTGAGTGGCGGACTGTTTTATTTCAAAATGCATCAGCCTTGCATTCACGTATTAGGCATGATTCGCTCCGCTTGCACGTCAGCGTATACACATTGGCGTGGAAACTAAATTAACATAATAAATATAATGAATACCCGTTCCAAGTCAGGTTTTACGCTCGTTGAAATCATGATCGTCGTGGTCATCATCGGCCTCTTGGCCGCCATGGCCATTCCCGCGTTCCAGAAGGTTCGCCAGTCCTCCCAAGATAAAGCGGTGCTCAACAATGCGCGCCAGCTCTCCGCGGCCGCTGACCAATTCTTCCTCGAGAACGGCGTCACTAGCGCTGCCTCTGTTTCACTGGTTGGCGCGACCAACTACGTGAAGGCCGTTAACACGGTGGCCAGCGAGACCTATCCCACTGGTTACACGCAAGGTATCACCATCACCATCAGTGGTGTCGCGGGTTCCCGCACGATCACGTACGCGCCGTAAGCAAACAGGCAGAGGACAACCCAAGGCCGCTCTTAATTGAGGCGGCTTTTTTATGTCCCATGGGGGCGATTTTTAATGGTCCCGCATGGGGCGGCTACGAATACAATATTAGGGTGAAAGCGGAAATATTACCGCAGATGCTCGGGTGGAAAGAGGTCTTTTGTTTTACCAGTGAGTCGTTCACGCTTGTGACAACTGCCTCTTCTGCGTTTTCGAAACACATTTTATGGATCGTCGCTTCGTTTTATTTATTCTGATTGCGGCCTGGGCCGTAATTTTAGGTTTCTTCACCTTAAGCGCTGAGCAGTCACTGAGCGCCGTGATTTACGGCGGTTACTGGGCAATGTTGGGGCTGACCCTATTGTTCGGTTGGTCACTTGTTCGCATCAGTCGTGATTCGTTCGCTGGTGGCATTGCTTGGCGCCAACATCCGCGCTGGCCGGTTGCGCTGGTGGTCGCCTGTGGGTTGCTCCTCTTGGTCCACGAGAGCTATGGATTTAAAATATTGATGGATGAAGTGATGCTCCTCGGCACTTCGATGAGCATGCATTTGGATAAAACGGCGCTCGTGCCGATGCGCGGCCATGATATCCAAGGCGCTTTCCAAGTGCTCGCCGGACAAATTGATAAGCGGCCGCTGTTTCAGCCGTTTTTGGTGTCGGTCTTGCATGATCTGACCGGTTATCGGCCTGAAAATATTTTTGCGCTTAACACCGCCCTGACCTTTGTCTTGTTGGGACTCGCATATTTAACCGGCCGAAACATCGGCGGACGCGACGCGGGCGCGGTGGCCGTATTGCTGCTCACCAGCCTGCCTTTATTAGCGCAAAACGCGACCGGGGGAGGGTTTGAATTGTTAAATTTGGTGATGATTTTGAGCACCCTATTACTGGCGATGCGTTATCTGCGCCGCCGTGACGGGCCGTCGCTTGATGCCTTGGGCTTGTCCGGGCTTTTACTGGCCCAGACGCGTTATGAGTCCGTGATTTTTTTGTTACCGGTCGGGCTAACGGTGCTCTGGGTTTGGTGGGACGAGCGGCGACCAATGCTGACCGGGCTCGTCTTGATCATGCCGCTGCTTTTGCTCCCTTATGCGTTGCACCAAAAAGTTTTTA
This sequence comes from Opitutus sp. GAS368, assembly GCA_945861645.1. Classification (GTDB taxonomy): domain Bacteria; phylum Verrucomicrobiota; class Verrucomicrobiia; order Opitutales; family Opitutaceae; genus Lacunisphaera. The sequence goes on from CAMAVZ010000056.1 coordinate 8,100, forward strand.
GCGCGAGGGCTGCGGCTTGGGAGATGGCGAGCCAGCCTGGTTTTGATCGGCCCTTCTCCTTGGCCTATCTGCCGGACAATCTCGCGCATGATCTCAATTTCTTCTTTAACTCGACAGGGGAACATTCGAATTCCCTCGTGCTATCGATGCTGGGCTTTAGCGCGCTGCTTTTTTTCGGACTCTGGTGTTTTAAGACGCTCCGCCAATTGCGCACGGCACCGCCGGAGCGCGCGGCTTTAGCTATTTTTTCTTTGGGTTTCGCGGCGCACGCCTTGTTGCTGCTTTGTTATTTCTGGGGCAAATTTGACGATCCGGTAATTCGCCGACTCAGCTTGCCGTTTAATCTCGCGCTCGTCTTGGCCGTGGTGACGGTGGCCGCAGAAATGAATTGGCGCGGGCAGGTTTGGCGTATTTTGGCGGTGGTGATCGGGGTCGGATTTTTCGCGCACTCGCTGCCGGCGATGGCACGGCACGGGTATTCCATCGAATATTATGTCGGCCGCGAAATGGATTGGCGCCGCGCTTTTATCAAAGCCCACCCGGAGCGGGATTATTTGGTCATCGATAATAATTCGATTATTTGGATTACGCACCTCGTCTCTAGCACGCCTGTCCGCCAGGCGCTCGACCATAAAGAAAATATTGTTTTCAACCTGCGCAACCGCACCTTCACCGCCACTTATGTTTTTCAGCGTTACACGGTGGAGCCGGCGACCGGTCGCTTAGTCTTGCCCGTCGAGGATGATCTGGGTGCAGATTATCAACTTGAGACGGTCTGGGAAAAGCGCTTCACCCCACTCACGGTCAGTCGGATCAGTCGAATTCTGTCGGTCCGCGAAGGCCCTACCGCCCACCCGTTAATTGCGCCGCCGGTTTTGGACCAGCTGACGCCATTGGAGCAGGAAAAAGTGCGGGATCAGTATTTGGAACGCTTTATTAAGCGACTGCCTTGAGCAGATTTTTCGTGCCAAACTTTAAACCAGCTTTCTGGTCACGGGCTGAGTTTCGGCTGGGGCTATTTGGCCTCGCCGCGGTCACGGCGGTTTATTTCGGCTTTATTGGTTGGGCGCCAGAAACTGGCGGTACGCTGGTGAAGCGCTTTGGGTACTATGTGCTTGGGTTAACTTTTGGGCTCTGGCTGGTCGCGCTCTGGCAGTTGAGTCAGCAGCGCTGCGGGGCGATGGGTATCAGCCGGCGTGAGGGTTGGGGGGCGGGGCTCGCGATTGGCCTGTTAACGCTGCTGGCGTTTAATGCAGAGCCGTTTCGCAGCAAAGTGCTCTTCGATGAATTCGTACTGCAGTCGACGGCTTTTAATATGCATTATTTCCGCGACACGGCGACGATGGTGCGGGGCTATGATATTTTGGGGGTATTTGTTTCCACAGATAATTTTCTCGATAAGCGACCGAATTTTTATCCGTTCTTGGTCTCGCTGGTGCATGATTTTACGGGTTACCGCACGGCCAATGCTTATTGGTTAAACGCCGCGCTTTTGCCCCTGACCCTCGCGCTGGCCTATTATCAGGGTCGGCGCTTAGCGGGCCAATGGGGCGCGTGGTTGGCTTTATTGTTATTAGGTTCTCTGCCTTTGTTGGGGCAAAATGCCACGGGCTCAGGCATGGAGCTGCTTAATTTTTTTATGATTCTCGCCGTGATTGCGCTCGGCGGTGCTTACTTGCGGCAACCTGATCACGTTCGGCTATCAGCGCTGGTGTTGGGCACGTTATTACTAGCTCAGTCGCGCTATGAATCAGCGGTCTATGTATTGCCGGTCGCCGTTTTGATCGGGCTGGGCTGGTGGCGGCGAGGAACGGTTATCATTTCGTGGCCAACGGTGCTCGCGCCGCTCCTGCTGGTGCCTTGTGCGCTGCAAAATAAAGTGCTCAATAACACCCGCTGGATGTGGGAGCTGAAAGCCGATCAGGAAACTCGCTTTAGCCTAGATTACCTCAATAAAAATTGGGCCGGGGCGATCGATTTTCTTTTTAGCACGAGCCAGCGCTACGCCAATTCTCTGACGCTCTCATGGCTAGGCTGCGCTGCTTTGGTTGGGCTGATTGGGTACAGCCTGCGGCAGCGGGCCGTGCTGCGTACGCTCGCGGAAGATCAGCTGGCGCTGGTTTGGTTGGGGTTGGGGGTTATCGGGAATACCGGGCTAACTTTTTTTTATTACTGGGCGAGTTTCAATGACCCCATGGCTTCGCGGCTGAGTCTGCCGCTGCATTTAGTTTTTGCTTTCGCGGTCGTCGGCGCCGGCGGGCTCCTCGCGCGGCGGTGGTCCGGGGTGCGGACAATTTTAATCGGCTTGGCCTTGCTCGCCGTCGTGACGGCGACGAGTCGGTTCGCGCAGCCGCTTTATTCGCATACTGGCATTGATGAAATTGAATGGGAGAAAAGATTTGTGCTCGCTCGACCGCCAGGGGATCGGCTCATTCTGACTAATAAGTCTACGCTGCCTTGGCTGTTATTAAAAATCCCCTCAATTTTGGTGGGTCGCGGTCAGCTCATGGCGGAGCGCTTGCAGTATAATTTAGCGGC
>CAMAVZ010000057.1:0-10046 GCA_945861645.1 Opitutus sp. GAS368
GTCATGGAAATCAGCCGGCAGCTGATGGGGGGAAATGAGGGCCAGCGACATAACAACCAGCAGATGATTTATTTTCATAGGGTAAAATGAGAGCGACCAACTCAATTTGTTAATTCTCCTCTCAGCGTCGATTCAGAAATGATCCTGGCACCAGTCTTTGTGAACTGATGGGTCAACCGCCGCATCACACAGCGGGTTTGGCCCGCTGCGCGAGCACGCTCAGAATTGCTTGGTCGCGCGCTTTCTCCAAATCTTCCAACGACCGGCCCGCGGCCGCCTCGTGCACTCCCTGAATAATGGCCGCCTTGAGCTCGGGCGTTAATTCTGGTTGGCCCAGATCCGCCCACATTTTGGCGAAGGGCCCCGCAAGATGATGCATAAAATGAGTCATTCCACCCTGACCACCCCCCAGATGGAAAATTAAATTAGGTCCGAGCGCGCTCCATCTTAAACCCGGTCCTTCACTCACCGCGGCATCCACATCTGCGACACTCACGACTCCCTCAGCGACTAAATGCACCGCCTCCCGCCAGAGCGCCGCTTGGAGCCGATTGGCCACATGACCGGGAATTTCCTTATTTAGGCGAATTGTACGCTTACCGAGTCGCGTATAAAATTGCTCAGCCGCAATGATCGTGGCGAGCGATGTTTTCTGTCCGCCGACAATTTCCACCAACGGAATTAAATGCGGCGGATTAAAGGGATGCCCCAAGACACAGCGTTCGGGATGGCGGCACTCGCTCTGCATCACGCTCATCGCCAAGCTCGAGGAGCTGGACGCTAAGATCACGGTACTCGGCAATACCGCATCCATTTCCGCAAACAATTTAATTTTAAAGTCGGCTCTTTCTGGACCATTCTCCTGCACAAAATCAACGCCGGTTAGCGCCGTCGGCAAATCGGCGTCAAAACGCAACCGCGCGCGATCAGCTCCGGGCGCCAGACCCAATGTGACCAGCAGCGGCCAGACCCGATCCACATAACCGCGCAAATCACGCTCCGCATTGGGCGCGGGATCTGTCGCCACTACATCCAAACCATGCGCCAGAAAAAATGCGGTCCAACTAGAGCCAATGAGACCAGTGCCGACCACCGCGACGCGTTGAATAGAATGCGAGGCGGGCATCAGGGGTAGGTTAACAATCAAGAGGCCCAGCTAAATTTATGCGATGGTCGTGACGGGCGGCCTCCATTACATAAGAGCATGCCCCGCGTGCTCAAGTCTGCTGCCAAGCGCGGGCCAAAGCTTGCCGCAGGACCACGGCGTCTGGCCAAGCTGGCGGTAAGCCCGTGATATTGTAGCCGCCTCCGCCCGCAAAGTACGGCCCCATTTCAGGACAAGCGTACATCGTTTTGTTTTTATTAGAGCGAGCCCGCTTCCATAATTTCATCAGTGCTTCCACAAAAATGAGATAGCTTTTAACTTCAGGCGTCAGGACCCCGCGGTGAGTAACCGCCACCTGCGCGTGGTGGCCGTTAAAAGGACGGAAATGGACCTGCTCACTATTCTGCAGCAAAGCCGGATGATCGAGCAGGCGCTCAATATAATTACCGGGATGCAAATGTTTAACCGCCGCCAAGTGCGAGAAATCAAAATTCATTTTAATCAATTCGCCCGTCGCGCGGTGATAGCGATCGGCAATCTCGTAGGTTTTCTCGGGCGTCTCGGTGCAGCAATCACGGTGAATTTCCAGCGAGAGGACAACGCCGCCGATTTTCTCGGCCGCGCGCACCAACTGCAGCCAGTGGCGCGTCGCCAAGGCGGGCGGAGTATCGTGGTTATCCAACTGCACATTAATATGCACCGCACCGCTTTCTTTTTGCGCCCGGATCAAGCGGCTGAAATCAGCCGGTTGATCGGTGGAGATAAATCCGAGAATATATTTGAGGCCGTATTTTTCCGCGAGGCGGCGATGCTCGGGCGTCACGGCCGTAGTCAAGCCATCAAAGCCCGCGGCGGCGACAGCCTTGATTTTTCTTTCGAGCGACCACTCGCGAGCCACGACAGGATGACCAGTGAGCGACCAGAGATTAGCGATATGCGCGATTTGGGACATGAGGGTAGGATTAAATTAGTTCGCTTATTTGACCTCTCGCCCAGCGGGAGTCCAGCCTGCGTAATTATTTCTGGTGAAAAATCATCTCCCCCTCCCCGCCAAAGTCGACTTGCCAAACCGCTAAACAACTCAATGCATTCTCCCATGCCTCGCATTCCTCTCGAAGATAGTTTCGCCGACGTTATTAGCAAGACGCAGCGTGGCTACAAACTCACCGATGCTGCGCTCGTCGAAAAAGCGCAAATCACCGCCAGCGATCTCGCCGCCCTCAAGGCTGGCGAAATTATTGAGCCTGCCCTCCTGGCCGTAGCCGGGGCGCTCGATTTAGGCCGCCATGCACTGCTCGCTCACGCCCGCCGCGAGTGGTACCCCGAACCGCCGATCTTCAAGCGGGGGTTCGCCATGTTTAATACCCCATTCGATGATATGACGGTCAACAGCTACTTGGTCTGGGATAGCAAGACCCGCCTCGCCGCGGCCTTTGACACCGGCGCCAACTGCCAGGCCATGCTCGATACCATCGCGGGGGAAAATCTGACGCTGCGTTATATTTTCTTAACTCACACCCACGACGACCACATCGCCGACCTCGATCGTTTAGCCGCCAGCGGCGCGGAAGTGTGGGCCAGCGAACTCGAACCCAGCGATCGGCCCGGGGCGAAAATCTTCCAAGAAAATGCCCACTTTCATCTGGGTGAGCTCGCGATAAAAACTTTGTTCACCTGGGGCCACTCACCCGGCATGACGACATTCTTTGTCACGGGATTATCTTGGCCCCTCGCCATTGTCGGCGACGCAATCTTTGCCAGCTCCATGGGTGGCAGCGCCACTCACTTCGATATGCAGCTCCGCAATAATAAACAAAAAATCATGAAGCTGCAGGCTGACACCGTCCTCGCCTGCGGCCACGGCCCGCTCACGACTCTGAAACAAGAAAAACAGCACAATCCTTTTTACGCTCACTAATATGTCTCAAAAAATCGCTTTCGTCGGTACCGGTCGCATGGGTGGCAACATGGCTCGTCGCCTCAAAGATTGCGGCTATCAGATCACCGCGGTCTATGACGCTCATGCTCCCCTGGCCGAAAGCCTAGCCACCGAAATCGGGGCGCGCGCCGCTCGCACCTTGGCTGAAGTCACTGCCGCGGCCGATCTGATCTTCACGGTCGTTACCGATGATGCGGCCCAACTAAAAGTATTTGCCGAAACGGGTGACTCATTGCTGATCGGCGCCTCAGGCAAAATTTTCGTCAACTGCGCGACCCTCACTCCTAAAGTTCATGTGGAAGTTGAACGGCGCGCCCAACGCGTCGGGGGTATTACCCTCGAAGGCTGCATGGCCTCCAGTATTCCTCAGGCGCGCAACGGCACGCTCTATCTCATGTGCGCCGGGGATCGGTCGACGTTTGATCAGGTGCGTCCCATCTTGGAAAAATTAAGCACCGCCCTCCGCTATATCGGGCCGACTGGGAGCGCCGCGCAAGTCAAGGCCCTGGTCAACATGGTCATGAATATCAACACAGCCGGTCTCGCTGAGGGGCTCGGCCTGGGCCAAGCTCTCGGCCTCGATCTTGATATGCTTCGGGAAGTTTTCAGCCAGACGGGCGCTAACTCGCAAGTGCTCAAGACCGATGGCGAGGACATGCAAAATCGCGCGCACGATTGCTACTTCTCCGCCTCGCATGCCGCCAAGGATTCTGGCATTGCCTGCCAACTCGCAGTCGACTGCCAATTAAATTTACCGGTGGCCAAAGTTACCCAAGCACAATTCGCTCGGCTGACTGAGCTTGGCCTCGGCGGCCTAGATAAATCAGGTATCGCCGAGCTCACCTTTCCTGGTCGCCATGGCTAAGTCATAATGCCGCGACGGGTATTTAGCCGCCGGGCTGAGCGACCGCGGCGACCGAGATCAAACGATCCGCTCGTCACTCCTGGTGCTGCTCGTCCTCCGGCGGAGGAGCCCGCGGGGGAGATTCTAGGCCGCCCCCCAACGAGATCGCGGTATATTGCTCGATCGATTGGCGGTGGTATCAGCGCCGCGGCCAATTGGCCTAGTGCGACTCAGCGAAGCTGGTGATCGAATGCCATTCGAGCACTTCTTGCAGGATCGCGCGCTCCGTTCTTGATACAATTTTCTCCAAACTGTTCCACGTTTGGCAGAACATCACCCGCTGTCGGCTATTCGATAAATTAAGCTGCATCTCGCGGAAGCGGGCGACGCGACGCTGGAGGTCGTTGATCGAGATCAGGGAAATGAAGGAGGCGGCGATGACCGGCAAGGCGATGGGCAGGAAATAGAACAAGCTAGTCTCAAGCGCCGGCGGGACGATCAGGTGGGCCGTATGGCAAACGGCGTAGGCCAGCGTGCAAGCCATGGCGAGCAGCGTCGCCACCCAAAATCCGAGTCTTAAGCGACGCAAGAGCGGCACCGCGCGGGCCTCCTGCCGGCGATAGTATTTCAGTTGGTCATCGATACGTTTTTCCAAATAAATTCGCCGGAATTCTTCCATGGAGACCGGCTGGGCTCCCGCTGAGCGAGTGTGGAGAATCCCCAGCGAGCGGGTCAGCCCGCGCATGATGGGTAAATCAAGATCCTCGAATAACGGCGCCGCGCGGGGTAAGCCCCAGGTAGCCAAACCTGAGCGGCAAAATTCAGCGGCCAACCGACACCGCACCCAGTTGTGCTGCGAGTGATGATGCTGACGCAAGATGACCGCCACGCCCAAGGCGCCAGCAAGACAGAGTAATTTCAGCCAAGGAATAACGGTGAAGTGCAGATCAAAGGAAAGCGCCGCCGCCGCAATCAGCGTGGCCAAGACATGCAGCCCAACGGTCAGCACAATCAAGCGGCGAAATTGGGGCGCGCCATGACTCGCCGCGAAGTCGCACTTTTGCTGAAACGCAAAGATCGGCGCTGGGGCGTCGAAAGGATTTTCGCCCCAGCCCGCTGATCCCACTGGGAGCGAATTTAAATTAACCAAAGTCTGATCGGTGCGTTCGAGGCGCTCAAAATTTTCGCGCCGCAGTTCGAGCGTTACCGCATCTATCACCAGTACCGGCTTGCCCAGTGATTTGGCGTAATGCACGACCTCCGCCGTGCCCCCTTTGCCGCGCGCAGGTTGACCGTCCCAAACCGCAATCAGGACATCAGCGCCATCCACCGTCTCCATGCCACAATCGAGATAAGCATCCTCGCGCGAACCATTTTCCGCAATCACGCGCTCGTGTTCTGCGCACGCGAGTAGTTCCTCGGCGGTTAGCCATTCTGCCGGTAGAAAGTCTTTTTGAAATTCGGCTTTCGGTAGCGGCAAAATCGCGTGCCAGGAAAGACCAAGCGCCTGGGCCTGCTTAACAAAGAGCTGATCGCTGCCAATCGCGATTGAGGAAAGCGCAATCCACTCGCCCGCGGCCTCTTGCCGGAGCAAAGCCAGTGCCGTCGTGATCGCACGAGCGACCCCGGCAGGATTCGCTACGGACCGATGTCCAGAAAAACCCACAACATGAAACAACGGTAAAACAGAGGAGGAATTCATGCGGGCGTTAGCGAATCGCACGCGACGCTCACAGGTGCGTCAACGTCAAAGCCGCCCGGGCCGACCGCTTGACCAGCATTGCAGGGCCTTTGCGGGGATCAGAAACAGACCCTTCCCCCCTACTCACTTTTCGCGGTTGCCCGCTAGTAACACCACCAAGCTTCCGAATATAATGATACTATTTTGCGTTAAAAAAACAAGCCTGAGTTAACCCAAAAGTTTCCTCACCCCTGACTAATTTTAGTGGAACTTACGATGATTGCTGAATAATGGTAAGATCGAACAAGAATTGATTTTATTTTTAGTTTAGTCGTTTAACATTAAATCGCGCAGAAAATGAAAATTAAATTATGGTTATCTCTCATCGCGTTAACCGCGATTGGTTTCGCTCAAACCACGGAAGAACAAATTGCCACCAGCTATCGAATCCAAGCAAAGCCAGGCAAAGATGCGGCTTTGAAAGCTGCTTTAATTGCGCATGGAGAAAAATTCCATGGCGGCGCTAATAGCTGGCGCATTGCCCAAGTAATTTCGGGAATGCAGGAAGGCATGTTTCAAATTAATGAAGGCCCCAATACGTTCGCTGGTTTAGAAGAACGCGGCGACTTAGGGCCTGAGCACATGGCCGAATATGACCAAACAATCACCCCATTGGTCGAGAGTCGCACCGGTTCCAACTATCTTCGTTTTCGGCCGGAATATAGTACGGGAACAATTATCCCAAAAAACGGAATGAAGGTTACCCTCCGCATTTTTTACCTTAAACCCGGCAGATTGGATCATCTCATGGCGAGCATGAACTTGATTAAAAATACTTGGGAAAATCTGGGGTGGAATGTCGCACTCTACACTACGGTATATTCCGGTGAACCGAGAGTTATCGTGGCCCGCCGGTTCGCCAATGGCTTTAAAGATTTTAGCCTCAGCGCTTCAGCGAAATTTACGGCTGCTTACAACAAAATGAACGGAGCCGGTTCTTACGAAAAATTCCAGGAGAATATCGGTGATGATGTCAGCAAGGTTGACGAAGAGATTATTGAAATAATCGCTTCACCAATCAAAAAATAATAGTTTGTTAAGGTGATCGCGCCGCCGAAAAAATGCGGCGCGGTCACATTTTAGGACCGTGCCAAGGCCTTGTCTAATTTTTTTGTGAATATTAACTTGGGATCTATTTAAAAATGTCTGCCCCCACGCTTTCTGCCCTCCTCCTCGCCCCTTTTGAAAATGATGCTTGGGAGGATCTGCTAAATTTCATTGAAGAGAAAAAAGTCATTCCGATCATCGGGCCTGAGCTACTCACCGTTGAGACGGAGACCGGACCGCAAAATCTTTATACGTGGCTAGCTCCCCGCTTGGCCACTCGGCTGGGGATTCCGCCGGAGGAACTCTCGCCGACGCCTACCCTGAACGATGTCGTGGTGCGCTTCCTCGCGCGGCGGGGGCGACGGGAAGATGCGTATTCTCGGCTGCGCACCATTCTTCGGGAAACTAACTTTGCTCCTCCCTTGGCCCTCCGCCAGCTCGCGGAGATCACCGACCTCGATCTCTATATCACAACGACCTTCGATAGCCTGCTCGAAGATGCGCTCAATACCGTGCGTTTCGCCGGTCTCCGCAGCACCGAAGTCGTCGCCTACGCCCCCAACAAGGTGGCCGATCTTCCGTCCGAACGCGCCCAGTTCACTCGCCCACTCGTCTATCATCTGCTCGGCCGGCTCTCCGCTTCGCCCACTTATGTTTTGTCCGATGAAGATACGCTCGAGTTCATGTGCGCACTCCAAACGGAAGCGTACTGTCCGGAAAAACTTTTTGCGGCCCTCGAAGAAAGCCACCTGCTTGTGCTCGGCGGCGGCTTTCCCGATTGGTTAATGCGGCTATTTTTACGCCTAGCGAAACGCCGGCGCCTGTCCGACCCGCGGGAGGTGGGGGAAGTTGTCGCCGATCGTCAGCTTAACGGGGATACCGGCTTAGTGGGATTTCTGCAGCAAGTGAGTAGTCGGTCCCAAGTATTTGGTGGATCAGCTGACGGGTTCGTCGCGGAGTTGCACCGCCGTTGGTTAGAGCGCCGCGGGGCAACCAGTGGAACTGGATCGACGGCGGCAGTCGCGGCCGGCCCCCGACGTTTTTTTGCGCCCGAACGCGAAATGCCCGACCGCGCCGTGTTTATCAGCTATGCCCGGGAGGATTTAGCCGCCGTGCAACGCCTCAAAACTGCTTTCGACGCCGCCGGGATCGTCACCTGGTTTGATATGGATCGGCTCGAGAGCGGCGACGATTTCGAACGTAAAATTCAGCGCAACATTGCCCGGTGCTCATTCTTCATCCCCATCATCTCCGCCGCCACTCAACGGCGCGTCGAAGGATACTTCCGCCGGGAGTGGTCGTGGGCGGTTGATCGCACCCGGGGTATGGCCGAAGGCGCAGCTTTTATTCTACCAGCCTGCATTGATGACACCCCAGAAAATGGCGCGCTTGTACCGGAGAAATTTCTGAAAAGTCACTGGACGCGTATTCCCGCTGGTGAACCCGGCGCTGATTTCACAAAGCACCTGCGCGAGCTCCTCAGCTGATAAATAAACTACCCCTCTTTTCTCATGAGTTCCAACTTACCCCAATCCTCGGTTGATCGCGAAAATCCTTGGCCGGGCTTAGCCACATTTACCGAAGCCCAACGGGCATTTTTCCATGGCCGCGACGAAGAGATTCGCGAACTCACCCGGCGACTCGAACGTAAAACGCTGACCGTGCTCTTTGGTCAGTCTGGCCTCGGCAAGTCATCCCTCCTCCAAGCGGGAGTTTTCCCGCGCTTACGCTCGGCTGGCTACTGTCCGATCTACGTGCGACTCGATCACTCTCCCGATGCCTTGCCCCTCGCTGAGCAGATCAAGCCGACGGTGACGGCCGCAACGTCTTTGATGGGCGTGTGGTCGCAAGGCGGCGTGGCCGTGGCCGGCGAGTCTCTCTGGGAATACTTTCATCACCGCGATGACATTTTGCGGGGCGGCAGCGGTCAGCTGCTCATTCCCCTGCTCGTCTTCGATCAATTTGAAGAATTGTTCACCTTGGGGGCCGCGGCCGATAGCACCCGTGCACGTGCGCAAGCATTCCTCACGGAACTCGCAGATGTCGTGGAAAATCGCCCACCGGCTTCGTTTGAAGCTCGGCTCGATGCCGGCACTGTCGATGCGGAGAAATTTGATTTCACCCGCAGCGATTATCGCGTGCTGATTTCCCTCCGCGAAGATTATCTGCCGCACCTTGAAAGCCTGAAGGGGGCCATGCCCTCCCTCATGCAGAATCGCTTGCGGCTTAAGCGCCTCTCCGGCACTCAAGCGCTGGAGGCCGTCGTCAATCCCGCCCCTGGTCTCGTCACCGAAGATGTGGCGCGGGCAATCGTAACTTTTGTCTCAGGCCGGACTGATCTGACCCAAGCGGAAGTGGAGCCCTCACTCCTAAGCTTGGTGTGTCGTGAACTCAACCATCGCCGCCAAGCGGTGGGCGCTACGGCGATTGATGCCGCCCTGCTCGATGGCTCGCGCGAGACGATTCTCGTTGAATTTTATGAACGTACTTTAGCCGACCAACCGGACGCTGTCCGCCACTTCATCGAAGACGAATTGCTGACTGATTCAGGTTACCGTGAGAATATCGCACTCGAGCGAGCGCAAAAACTCTTAGCGACTGCGGGTGCCCCCAGCACCGCGATCGACACGCTCGTCGCGCGCCGCTTACTCCGCATTGAAGAACGACTCGATGTCCGTCGCATTGAGCTCACCCATGATGTTCTCTGTGGGGTGGTAAAAGCGAGCCGCGCAATTCGGCAAGAACGCGAGGCGCGAGTCGCCGAGGAGCAGCGCCGCCAGGCAAGCGCGGCCCAGCTCTTGGCCGCCCAAGAGAGCGCAGCCAAAGCTCAGCGTTCAGCGCAGCGCTCACGATTCGTGGCCGTAGGGAGCAGCGTCCTCGCCGTGGTGGCCATCGGCGCGGCGATTTGGGGCTATATCAATTTGCGGCGAGCGGAAGCGGCCGAAAGCCATATCAGTGCTGAGCGCGATCGCGCCCAAGCTTCCCGCGGTGAAGCCGAAAAACTCGTGAGCTTTCTGCTCGATGACCTTTACCGGCAATTAGAGTCCACCGGCCGGACCGCCGTGGTCAGCAGTCTAGCGAGCCGCGCCCTCGCTTATTTTGAAGCGCTGCCACCGGAATTTCGTGATGCGAGCAGCGAGCGCTATCGAGGCGTCGCCCTGAGTCGACTCGGCATGGCCTTATCGATGCAAGGCAAGACGCGTGAAGCCGAAGAGCCGATGCTCGCAGCGGAGGCTTTATTTAAAGGCCTGCGCGACCAGGGAGACAAAACGGTGGGATTGGCGGTCGATCTCACTGCCCTGCTCCGCCAGCGCAGCAGAAATGCTTATGGTCAAAATCGCATGGCAGCCGGGCTTGAGATTAGTAAACG
>CAMAVZ010000058.1:0-9934 GCA_945861645.1 Opitutus sp. GAS368
AGCACCTTAGTGCCGCTGATGCCACTCCTCCAAGCTGGTTTAGTGAGCCGCGACCACATCGTGGTAAACTCCTTTAGTGGGGTCAGTGGCGCCGGTAAAAAAGCCGAAGAACAATATCTTTTTGTCGAGCGGGCGGAAAGCGCCAAAGCCTATGGCTTAACGCAGCATCGGCATCTCGCCGAAATTGAGGAGCAATTGACCGGCGCGGCGGGCGCTCAGGTCGTGGTGCAATTTAATCCCCATCTCGCGCCGATGCGGCGAGGTATTGCGACTACCATCACGGTTCCAGCCACCGCTGGGGCGACCATTGATCAGCTTTATACAGCGTGGCGGACCGCTTACGCTGGGCGGCCTTTTGTGGCGATTTTACCCATGGGGACGACCCCGGATACCGCGCATGTCACCGGCAGTAATCGGGTGGATATTTCTGCGGTCCATGATGTCCGCACGGGTAATTTTATTTTAACCTCCGCGCTCGATAATCTCGTTAAGGGCGCCAGCGGTCAGGCGGTGCAGATCATGAATCTCTGGTGCGGTTTTGCGGAAACCGCCGGCCTTATTTAACTACCCCCTGTTTCCATGACCCCACTGATCGTTACTTTAGATACGCCTGGCCTTACGGACGTTCCGGGCTTTGAGGTCGCGGGGGTACCCTGCGACATTCGTGAGAAGCAAGATCTCAAGCGGCTCGACCTCGCGCTGCTTTTTTCCCTGCGTCCCTGCACGGCCGCGGGCACGTTTACTAAAAATGCCGTCAAGGCGCCGCCGGTGCTGCTTTGTCAAAAACATCTCGCCGAGGGTGGTCCGTTTCATGGCATTATTGCTAATTCGGGTAATGCCAATGCCTGTACTGGGGCCGAAGGTTTAGCTGATGCTCAAGCGACCGCCCAGCGCGCCGCTGCTTCACTTAATTTAAAACCGACGTCTTTTTTTGTTTGTTCTACCGGCCGCATTGGTCAGCCGCTGCCGATGCCGCGTTTGCTTAAAGGGCTGGAGCGGGCCGTCACTGAAAAAGGGCGCACGCCTGAGCACGGCAATAAGGGCGCTAGCGCTATTCTCACTTCTGATACGCGGGCCAAGACCGTCACCGTCAGCTTCACCTACGACGGGAAGAAGCATTTCGTGGCCGGCATGGCGAAAGGGGCGGGCATGATTCAGCCCAATATGGCGACGATGTTGGCCTTTTTGGCGACCGACTTTTCCGTGCCCCGTAGTTTTCTGCAAAAAACGCTCTCGGAGGCGGTGGCCGGCACATTTAATTGCATTACGGTTGATGGTGATATGAGCACCAACGATACGGTACTCATTTTGGCTAATGGCCATTCCGGGGTTAGCGTTGGCGATAAAAGTCCGCGGGAATTGCGGGTGCTCTTTGCGGAAGCGGTCTGGAAGGCGTGCGAGGCCTTGGCCGATAAGATCGTCTCCGACGGCGAGAAAATCACCAAGGTGGTTGAAGTAAAAGTGGTCGGGGCGGCTTCCTCGGAGGATGCAGAAAAAGTAGCCCGCGCGATCGGTAATTCACTACTCGTGAAGTCATCATGGTTTGGGGAAGACCCCAATTGGGGTCGCTTAGCTGACGCCGCGGGTTATGCGGGGGCCAAGCTGATCGAAGCGAAGCTCGATATTTCTTACAATGATACTCCGGCCATGATTGCCGGAAAGCCGCAGCCTGAATTGAAGCCGCGATGGAAGGAAATCGTCCGCGCCCGGCGCTTTACCATTACGCTCAATTTGCATCTCGGCAAAGCCGCCTTTCGTCTGCTGGCGACCGATTTGACTGATGGCTACGTAAATTATAATAAGAGTGAGTGATTCGGCCTCAATTGGCTGGGGCGTAACATTCCTGATCGGCCCCGAAAAATTCTTGCACTGTCGCGCTACGCTCAAACAAAATAAACGTCCCTTTATTGCCGCGAGCCCAGTGCTAACCTAAATTTGGGCCAACGCCCATCACCAGCCCTCACGGCGCCAAAGTACCGATCAATGACTACCTTCCCAAATAAAATCCTCTTCGTGGGCTACGGCGCAGTAGCCGAGTGCACTCTGCCCATTCTTTTCAAGCACATCAAGGTGCCGGCAAAGAATGTCACGATCATGGATTTCGAGAATCGTACGGCTAAGTTAAAGCCGTGGACGGCGAAAGGCGTGCGCTTCGTGCGCGATCGCGTCACCGAAGACAATATGAGCACGCTGCTCGCCAAGCATGTCGGTCCGGGCGATCTGTTAATCGACTTGGCTTGGAATATCGACGCCCTCGAGATCCTGCAATGGTGCCGTGATCACGGCGTGATGTATATCAATACCTCCACCGAGTTGTGGGATCCCTACGCCGGCGGTAAGCACCCCACGGAAAAAACCCTCTATTGGCGCCACATGAACCTCCGTCGCATGACGGCAAAGTGGAAGACCAAGGGCGCGACCGCCGTCATTGAACACGGGGCTAACCCAGGTTTGATTTCTCATTTCACGAAGCAGGGCTTGATTGATATCGGGCAGAGCTTGCTGGCCGACAAGAAGCGCAAGGGTCGTTCCGCCGAGAATATTAAAGAGTTCACCGCCACCGGTCAGTTCAACCGCTTGGCGCAAGAATTAGGGGTTAAGGTTATTCATTGCAGCGAGCGCGACACGCAAATCACCAACCGCCCAAAACAGGTCGATGAATTCGTCAATACCTGGAGCATCGAGGGTTTCCGCGAGGAAGGGACCACGACTTCCGAGCTGGGTTGGGGCACACATGAGAAGCAACTGCCGCAATACGCCTATCAGCATAAGAGCGGCCCGAAAAACCAGATCTGCATCGCCCGGATGGGGATTAACCTGTGGGTACGGACTTGGGTGCCTAATTACAGCATCCAAGGCATGGTGGTACGCCACGGTGAAGCCTTCACGATCTCGGATAAATTAACGGTCTGGAAAAATGGCAAAGCGGTCTATCGGCCAACGATGCACTACGCTTATTGCCCCTGTGATATGGCGATTGCCTCACTCAATGAAATGCGCGGCTACAATTATCGCTTAGTCGAAAATCAGCGCATCATGAATGATGAGATCACGACGGGGTCCGATATTTTGGGCGCCTTGATCATGGGGCATGATTACAATTCTTGGTGGATCGGCAGCGATCTAAGCATCCAGCAGTCGCGGGCTTTAGTGCCGCATCAAAATGCGACCACGATGCAGGTCGCAATATCGGTGGTCGCCGCCTCGATGTGGATGATGGAAAATCCGACCCAGGGCGTTTGCATTCCCGATGATTTACCGCATGATTTCATCTTGAAAATCGCTAAACCCTATTTGGGCAAATTCATTTCGACCAAATCTGATTGGACGCCCCTGCAAGATTACACGAATACCTTTAAGGGCTACAATAAGCCCGATCTCGACCCGAAGGATCCTTGGCAGTTTAAGAACTTCCTGGTCCAGACGGCTGACTGATTAGCGCTGACATGATCGCAAAATCTCTGCTGCAGAAACTAGCTAGAAAACACGGCACGCCGCTCTTCGTCATTGATCATGACGAATTGCGGAAAAACTACCGAGCCTTCCGGCGGCATCTGCCCCGGGTGCAGGTTTATTTTGCCGTTAAGGCTAATTCCGATCCCGCGATTGTGCGGACGCTCTTCAAAGAGGGGGCCAGCTTCGACGTCGCCTCGATGCCGGAGTTCATGATCGTCCATGAAAATATCAAGCACCTGTCGGCAAAAAAACGGCAGGATTGGATTTGGGACAAAATTATCTACGCGAATCCGACCAAGCCCACGGAAACGCTGGAGAAGTTAAATCGCTATAAGCCGCTGGTTACGTTCGATAACCGCGAAGAGATTTACAAAATTAAGCAACACGCGCCCCATGCGGGTTTGGCACTGCGGCTTAAAGTACCGAACACGGGTGCGATGGTGGAGTTATCCTCAAAATTTGGCGCCACGCCGGGGGAGGCGGTCGATTTAATCCTCGAAGCCGACAAGCATGGACTTGTCGTTGAGGGGATCAGTTTTCACGTCGGCAGTCAGACCACCAATTTTGAAAATTATGTTCAGGGGCTTAATTTGACCGCCGCGATTTTTAAGGAAGCTCAGGATCGTGGTTATACGAAGATGAATCTGCTCGATATCGGCGGCGGTTTTCCGGCGCCTTATGATGCCACCGTTAAGCCGCTCAAGGACTTGGCCAAGCTCATCAATAGTGAAATTGATCGGCTCTTCCCCAAGAATATCCAAGTGCTCGCTGAGCCGGGGCGGTTCTTAGTCGCTTCGGCTGGTTACGCCGTTTCCAAGATTATTGGTAAAGCGGTGCGCGATGGCAAAACGAGTTACTATATTAACGACGGCGTTTATCACACCTACTCGGGCGTTATTTTTGACCACTGCAATTATCCCATTCGGTCATTCAAGAAAGGCCCGACTTCTTTGTGCTCCGTTTTCGGGCCGACCTGCGACGCGTTGGATGTCATCTCGATGGCGGAAAATCTGCCTAATCTCGAGCGGGATGATTTCGTTTATAGCACCAATATCGGGGCCTATAGTCACGCTTCCGCCACTAATTTTAATGGCTTCCCGCCGGCGAAGGTCGTGCACGTCAATCAGTGAGGGCGGTCCCGCGCGTGGCTGGGTTAAATATTTTACATGGAAATCCCTGACATTATTGCCAAGGCCAAGGTCTTATTAGAGGCCCTGCCTTATATTCAGGATTTTCACGGCTCGATCTTCGTCGTTAAGTACGGCGGGAGTTTCATGGATGACCCTGATCCGACGGTGCGCATTAGTGTCGCCACTGATATCGCTTTTTTGGCGGCGGTGGGAATTAACGTGGTCGTAGTTCATGGGGGCGGGAAAGCGATCAACCGCGCGATGGACGAGGCGGGACTCAAGGCCAATTTTATCAACGGACTGCGGGTCACGGATGAAGCGACCATTGCGATCGTCAAAAAAACTTTGGACGAGGTCGTTAATCAGGATGTTTGTGCTACGTTGGCGGCGGTGCGGGCGCGGCCGAAAGGCCTGCCGGGTGACAGTGTAATTGTGTGCGATAAATTGGGTGTTGATGACGACGGCAACCCCTGTGATCTCGGCTTTGTGGGGGATGTAACAGAAGTTAAGGTCAAGCTGATCAAGAAAGAGATTGCGGATGGTTTTATGCCGGTGATTTCGCCCGTGGCGGAGGGGCTCGATGGCAAGCCCTACAATGTAAATGCCGATACGGTCGCGGGGCGGGTGGCTAGTGCGTTGCGCGCGCGCCGCTTAGTTTATATGAGCGATGTGCCTGGCTTACTCGCTGACCCCAAGGATCCAGCCAGTTTAATTTCTAGCGTCAAAGTTGGCGAAGTGGAGGGCCTGAAAAAGAAAGGAATTATTGGGAAAGGCATGCGGCCTAAGGTCCAAAGCGCCGTGCGCGCTTTGCAGGAAGGCGTGCAGCGGGTCCACTTTGTTGATGGCCGGATGCCCCACAGTTTGTTACTCGAGATCTTTACGGATCAGGGCGTCGGCACAGAAATTGTGCATGATTAAATTTCGGGTCATTGGCGGGTAAGCTAGAATTATCAGCGCAAAATATTTAAAATGAACCAGCCCACTATCATTCGTTCCAACGCGGCCGAGCTCTATGACGCTTACGTGATGAAGAGTTATGGCCGACCACCCTTGACGCTCGTCCGGGGGCAGGGCGTGACGGTGTGGGACGACACTGGGCGGGCGTATCTTGATTTCACGTCGGGCGTCGCGGTATCAGCCTTGGGGCATTGTCATCCGGTGTGGGTGGAGGCGATCCGCCGGCAGGCGGGGGAATTGATTCACGTCAGCAATCTTTTTCGCCATCCCCATCAGGGCGAGTTAGCGCGGCGGCTCGTGCAGCAAGCTGGGCCCGGCCGCGTATTTTTTTGTAATAGCGGGGCGGAGGCCAATGAAGGCCTCATCAAGTTGGCTCGGCTGCATGGCCTCCGCAAATCGGGCGAAGAGGGAAAGTGCATTAAGATTATTTGCGCCAAGAATGCTTTTCATGGTCGGACGTTCGGCGGGATGAGTGCGACGCCGCAGGAGAAAATCCAAAAAGGCTTTCGGCCGCTCGTGCCCGGTTTTGTCTTTGGGGAGCTCAATAATTTAGCGAGCTTCCGTAGCCTGATTGACGAGCAGACCGCGGCGATTTTTGTCGAGACCATCCAAGGCGAGGGGGGGATAACGCCTTGCACCAGCGAGTTTCTCCTCGGCCTGCGCCAGTTATGTAATGAGCATAATTTGCTGCTGATGCTTGATGAGGTTCAATCGGGCCTGGGTCGGACTGGCGATTTTTTTGCTTTTCAGCATGCGGGAGTGCGCGCCGATGCCATCGGGATGGCGAAAGGGCTGGGGGGCGGTTATCCAATCGGAGCGCTCTGGGTCGCCGATCAATATGCGGATCTTTTTACGCCCGGTTCGCACGGCTCAACTTTTGGGGGCACGCCCCTGGCCTGTGCGGCGGGCTTGGCGGTGCTTGACGTGCTCGAAAGTGAAAGGTTGTTGTCGAAAGTTCAAATTTATGGCGCGGCGTGGCGCATCGAATTAGAAAAGCTTGTCACGGATTTTCCGGCTCAAGTTAAAGCCGTCACGGGACGTGGCTTTATGCTGGGCCTGTTGATGAGCGGTGAGCCGGGGCCCTACGTGGCCGCGCTGCGCGAAGCTGGCCTGCTGGCGCCGCAAGCGGGCACGAATACGGTCCGGCTCTTGCCGCCGCTGATTGCCACGCCCGAAGAGCTCAATCGAGCCACAGCCATTATCCGATCGGTGTTGGCCAAGCAGGCCTGAGCCGGCGACGGCTTCTCCTGGGGTGTTCAAGAGGCGCCCCGATTAACTTCAGCGGCATCACTAACCAAAAATGCCAGTCGTGCTTGGCGGGTTATTTCACTCTCGCCGCTACGGGATCTAGGACTTAGAAACCGCTGTTTCCATGAGGCACTTTCTCCAAGAAACTGATTTTTCTCGCGCTGAGGTCGCGGGTATATTCGCGCTGGCGCGGCACTTTAAGCAGAAACGCGGTCGGCACGAGCAGCCGCTAGCCGGCCAAACTTGGGCCATGATTTTCGCAAAATCGAGCACGCGGACCCGCGTATCGTTTGAAGTCGGTATTCATGAACTCGGTGGTAATCCGCTGTTTTTGCATAAGAACGACATTCAGATTGGGCGGGGTGAGACGATTGCAGACACCGCGAAGGTGCTGGCGCGGTTTGTGCATGGTTTGATTGTACGGACGCATGCGCAGGATGAACTCGCCGAGCTCGCGGCCCACGGTGGGCTACCCGTGGTTAATGCGCTTACGGATTTTCTTCATCCCTGCCAAATCTATGCGGACGCTTTTACGGCGGCCGAGCGTTGGGCTGGGCCGCAGGGTGATTTGTGCGCGGCGCTCGCCGGTCGTAAGGTAGCATTTCTCGGTGACACGGCTTTTAATATGGCCAACTCATGGATTCTCGGGGCTCATTTATTTGGCATGAAGATTTCTTTAGGCGGACCAGCGCGCGATGCGCCCACGCCTAAGATTCGGGCTTTAGCCGCCCAGGCGGGGGCCGATTTTCATTTTACCTCCGACCCTTACGAGGCCGTGGCGGGAGCGGATATCGTTTATACCGATGTCTGGGCGAGTATGGGGCAAGAAGCAGAAGCCGCCGAGCGGCGGCAGCGCATGTTGCCGTTTCAGGTGAATCAAAAATTATTTGCCGCCGCCAAGTCCGATGCCCTCTTCATGCATTGCCTGCCCGCTCATGCGGGGGAAGAGGTCACGCAAGCGGTGCTGAACAACCCGCGGTGCGTGATATTTGATGAAGCGGAAAATCGCCTGCACGTGCAGAAGGCCATTCTCGCCACCCTCGCGGGTAAGCGCTGAGGGCGGGGTTCACCGGCGGATGCTGCCTAGGCTAGGCTGCATTTTTACTTTGCGCGAACCAGACGATTTCTAACACTGCTCTTTTAATATGAAAATTGTGCTCGCCTACTCCGGAGGCCTCGACACCTCCGTTATCGTTCAATGGCTTAAAGAAACCTACGACGCAGAAATTATCACGTTTGCGGCTGATGTCGGCCAAGCAGAGGAGCTCAAGGGTTTAGATAAAAAAGCACTGAAAACCGGAGCTTCGAAGCATTACACCCTCGATCTCGTCGAGGAATTTGCGCGGGATTTTATTTATCCGATGATTCGCGCGAATGCGATTTATGAGGGACAATATTATCTTGGGACCTCCATTGCTCGGCCGCTGATTGCTAAGGCTCAGGTCGCCATCGCCAAAAAAGAAAAGGCGGACACCGTCGCGCATGGAGCTACCGGCAAGGGCAATGATCAATGCCGCTTTGAGTTAACCTACATGGCGCTCGCGCCCCACCTGCAAATCATCGCGCCGTGGAAAATTGAAGCGTATCGTGAACTATTCCCCGGTCGGGCTGAAATGATTGCTTATTGCGCTCGGCATCGCATCCCCGTCGAGGCCTCGCTCAAGAAGCCTTATTCGATGGATCGCAATTTGCTGCATATTTCCTACGAGGCCGGCATTCTGGAAGATCCATGGTTCGATCCCACGACCACGGCTCATAAGGGTATGTTTAAGCTTTCGGTTGCACCCGAAGACGCGCCGAATAAGGCGGAATATGTTGAGCTCGATTTTGTGCGTGGCGATTGCGTAGCCGTAAACGGGAAGAAACTCACCCCCGGCGGCGTGCTGAAAGTTTTAAATAAACTTGGCGGCCGGCATGGCATCGGGCGCGTCGACTTGGTGGAGAATCGTTTCGTCGGTATGAAATCGCGTGGCGTCTACGAGACCCCTGGTGGCACCATTTTAATGCAGGCGCATCGGCAAGTGGAGTCGCTGACGCTTGATCGCGAGGTCCTCCATCTGCGTGACGGTTTTATCCCCAAGTATGCGGAGCTCGTTTATAATGGCTTCTGGTTTGCGCCTGAGCGCGAGATGTTGCAAGCGATGGTGGACGAGAGTCAGCGTTTTGTCACCGGCACCGTCCGGCTCAAGCTTTACAAAGGTAATATCATCACCTGTGGCCGTAAGTCGAAGTACTCGCTCTACGACGATAAGATCGCCTCAATGGAAGGAGTGAAGAGCTGGTATAATCAAAGTGATGCCACGGGTTTTATTCGGCTCAACGGTTTACGTTTGCGCGCGCGAAATCTAGCGCAAGGCGGGCCAAAAATCTAAGGCGGCCGCGGGGCGGCGATGCATTTTGTCCCCGTTACGATCGCGGCAGAATCTATCATGTCACTCTGGTTGTTCGGAAGATATTCTGCCCTGACTGGCCCCTCTTGGGCGGCGGTAGCCCGGCTGCCAGCAGTTGAATTCGCGCCATCAACCGGGAGGCAGCCGTGCGCATAACGGGAGGTTTAGCGCGCGGCATTCCGCTCACTTTGCCGAAAGGTGATGCGGTGCGCCCCGCCACCGATGCGTTGCGGCAGGCGGTGTTTTCCAGTCTGGCCGCGCGCGTGCCCGCCGCCCGGTTCTTAGATTTATTCGCCGGCAGTGGGGCTTATGGTTTGGAGGCGTTAAGTCGCGGTGCTTCAGGTGGAGTTTGGGTGGAAAAAAACGCGCAGACGGCCGCTTTTATTCACCAAAATATTACGGCAGTCTGTAAAAGTCTTGGGCGGGATACGCGTGATCTCCAGGTCATCACTGCGGATGCCCTCACGGCGCCGTGGGGCACAGCACCCGATCTCATTTTTATTGATCCCCCCTATGATCTGATTCACGCCGTCGCTCCCCAAATTTTTGCGCGGCTAACTCCCTGGCTGGCGGCGGTTACTGATCCAGTAATAGTTTTTGAAATGCCTGGGGAAGTTGAGTTCTCCCCCGAGGGTTGGACCTGTGTGAAGCGACTGGGCAAAGGCGCGCGTCAGCCGACCGCCAGTATTTTTAGAGCCACCCGCACCGGGCTTTGATTAAGGTGATAGCGGCGAGACAAGCGGTCTCGGTGCG
>CAMAVZ010000059.1:0-9899 GCA_945861645.1 Opitutus sp. GAS368
GCGCGCCCGCGGTGGCTGATTTTATTTTTGGTCGACTGATCCAATTCAGCGTAAGTTTTGGTGTAGCCGGTAGGCTCGAAGAGGGGATCATAACCGAAGCCGTAACCTCCGACCGGGTTGAGGCGTAGCGTGCCCTCGCAGCGACCCTCGGCCACGTATTCACGGCCGTCGGGTCCCAGCAAAACTAATACGCAGCGAAAACTTGCTCCGCGTTGACCTAAGGGCACGGCCCGCATCACGGCAGTGAGTTTATTTAAATTAGCGGCGCTGTCGTGGTGGGGTCCGGCGAAATAAGCTGATTCTACCCCTGGGGCGCCACCTAAAGCATCAACACAAACGCCGCTATCATCCGCCAACACCCAGGCCGTTTTAGGCAGAAGCGACTGCCCGGCGCGGGCTTTTTGCCGCGCGTTTCCAATGAAAGTCCCGGTATCTTCCGGGACCGCGGGCATAAGTGAGGCGGCGCTCATTTGCAGCCCCCCTCCCATGGCATCCGCTAAAGCTTGAAATTCGCTAACCTTGTGCGCGTTAGTCGTCGCGAGATAAATGTGGGTCGGCCGGGGGGCAGTCGATTGGCTGCAGCCGGTGTCACTCACCATAAACTGGACGCGTAAAAGTTGCCTCATCAACTTGCATTTTTTCGGGATATTTTAAAAACCCACGCATCAGGGAATCTTCACCGTGCACCTCATGGCGCACCTCCTCGAGTCGGATCGCTTGGGCGAGTGTTTCGGTCCGCAGGCCCCGCAGAACACTTTTGCCTTTATCATCAGCGAACAAAAGCGGCGCTTGATAGGTAAAAAGATAATCAAGTTCGCGCGCCTGGAGCAACTCGCTGAGCAGTTGCGCGCCCCCTTCAAAAAATACCCCCTTAATGCCCTCGGCCCAACAGCGGCGCCGGAAATCAGTAAAACTTACTTTGGCCGAGGTCGACGGCAGCACCCAAGTATTCACCCCGAGGGCAGTTAATTTACGCACATAGCCGATGCCACCCAGTACAGTGGTCACGACAATCGTCCGGGTCCGGAATTCGTCCGTATAAAGATTTGGCATATTTTGGTCGTTCACCGTGCGGAGCAGACCATCGAAGACGAAGCGCCAAGGGCACCATTCGCTCGCTCCGGTTCGCGCGGTCAGCCGTGGATTATCCGCTCGCACGGTGCCCGCCCCGACGGCGATGGCGGGGAAAAGTCGGCGCCAATGATGCCCATTAGCGCGGGAGGCCTCACCGGTAATCCATTGCGAATCACCCGTGCGGGTCGCCACTTTGCCGTCCAAGGTTACCCCTGATTTGGCCGCAAACAGTGGTCGCCCCGTCAGCATTGTGTGATTAAAAATTAAATTTAAATCATCACACTCAGCGGCTAGTACGCCGGTAATCACTTCGACCCCACTCGCCCGCAGCAACCCGAACCCTTTACCGGCATGAGCAGGATTAGGGTCAGTCGAACCAACGACGACTCGGGTAATACCCGCATCGACGATGGCATCGGTGCACGGAGGGGTGCGGCCATGCGTGCAACAGGGCTCGAGGGTAACGTAAAGGGTCGCCCCTAGACGTGGTTTCCGGCCCAGATTTCGCAGTGCGTTAATCTCGGCATGGGCCTCGCCCGCGGCGGCATGGTAACCTTCCGCAACGATTTCGCCGGCTTCCACGATGAGCGCCCCAACCATTGGATTAGGGTGCGTCTGCCCCCAGCCCTGCCGGGCCGCGGCCAACGCGCGGCGCATAAAATAATTCTGACTTTCGAGATCAATCATACCGGACGTTGCGCCGCGATGAGCGGCACGTAAGGATTAGTCACTTTTTCTTCGCCGACCGTTGTGCGCGGACCGTGGCCAGGAAATACAATCGTGTCATCAGGCAGCGTATAGATCTGGGACCTGATTGATTGTGCGAGAACCTCAAAGCCCCCGCCCTGCAAATCCCACCGGCCGACCCCAGCCTTAAATAAGGCATCACCAACAAAGGCGGTGCTCGCGGTTAGACCAGTCGGTCCCTGCAGCGCCGCGGCATAGAAAAGTACGTTACCCGCGCAGTGGCCAGGCACATGGCGGACCGCAAAGTCGCGACCGACCGCGGTAAGGGTTTCACCCGGCGTGAAAAAAACATCGATCTTCGCCGGTTCGAGCCCGAGGCGCGCTCCCATGAATTCCTCCATCAACTCGGGGGTTTCAATCAGCGCTTGATCAGCGCGATGCGCGCGGATCAACACCGCCAGCTCCCGCTTCAGCCGAGCAGAGTCTTGCGTGTGATCCCAATGACCGTGCGTGAGCCAAAGTTCTTTTAATCGACACCCTTCTTGCGCTAATAAAGGGATTATTTTTTCCAGAATGTCGCCGGGGGCATCAATTAAGATCGCCTCCCCCAAGGAGGCGTTCGTTAATAAATACCCAATCGTTTTAATTGGGCCGGAGGGCAAAACATGGATTTTCACTCAGTCTTAGATTTAGGAGTGGCGGCGGGTTCGCAAACGTTAATTCCTACTCTTGCCTTTCCGTTCGCTGCTTGCTGACTCCTAGGTTTTATTATCCGCCATGACCTCCGCTGAAATCCGCCAGTCGTTCCTCGATTTTTTCGCTGCGAAAAAACATAGCATCGTGCCGTCCGCTTCGCTCATGCCGACCGCCCCCAATTTGCTCTTCACGAACGCGGGCATGAATCAATTCGTGCCGTACTTCCTCGGCGATCAGACGGCACCTTGGCAACGAGTCGCGGATACCCAAAAATGCATCCGGGCGGGCGGGAAACACAACGACCTCGAGGACGTCGGGTTTGATACTTACCACCACACGATGTTCGAGATGCTGGGCAACTGGTCGTTTGGCGATTATTTCAAGCAAGAGTCAATCCAGTGGGGCTGGGAACTATTAACCAAAGTATGGGGCATTCCCGCCAAACGACTCTTTGCTACCGTTTATTCCCCTAATAAATCTCAGGGCGATGCAGCGGATTTCGACCAAGAGGCTTACGATATTTGGGCGGGCATTTTTCGCGCGGCGGGTCTCGATCCTGCCGTGCACATTGTTAATGGTAACAAAAAAGATAATTTCTGGATGATGGGTGACACCGGTCCTTGTGGGCCCTGCTCGGAAATCCATTTCAATTTACTCCCCTCCGATGATGAAGCGGCCGGTCGCGCCAATGTTAATTCGAGCAACGCGCGCTGTATCGAAATCTGGAATCACGTCTTCATTCAATTTAATGCCAACGCCGATGGTACTTTCGCGCCCCTCGCGGCGAAACACGTCGATACCGGCATGGGCTTCGAACGCGTCGCGGGCATTTACGCCACCACAAATGGTTTCAAGGATTTTTCCGCCGAGCCTTCTAATTACAATGCCGACGTTTTCCAACCAACGCTCGACAAACTGGCCCAACTATCAGGCAAAACCTACACGCGGAGTGTCCCGACCAAGCGCGATGCGTTGTCCCACCAAGAGCAGATCGATATCGCTTTCCGGGTACTGGCTGATCATGCGCGCTGTGTTTCTTGCGCAATCGCCGATGGTATTTTACCCGGCAACGAAGGCCGCAATTACGTGATCCGCCGTATCCTGCGCCGCGGTATTATGTACGGGCGCAAATGGCTTAACCTCAAGCCCAGCGATTTCACGGCGCTCATCGAGCCCGTCGTCGCCTCCCTCGGTAGCGTCTTCCCGGAACTGCAGACGCAACGCCCGATGATCGAGCGCGCCATCCGCGCGGAAGAAGAGTCATTCGGCAAAACCTTAGACAAAGGTCTCGCAATTTTTAACGCTGAGGTAACCGCCCTGCGCGCCGGCAAAATTGCGGCGGCCCAGGTTATTTCTGGCGCAGCGGCTTTTTCGCTCTACGACACGTACGGATTCCCGCTGGACATGACGCAGCTCCTGGCGACCGAGCATGGACTTACCGTCGATGCGACCGGTTTTGAGCAACTCATGGAAGAACAACGGGGTCGCGGCCGCGCAGCCCGTAAAACCGATGTCATTGTGGCTTCGACCAAAGGCGAAGCAGTGGCTGCGGCGACAAAATTTACGGGCTACGCAATTGATGCCACCCACACCACAACGGCAAACTTGATTGATATCGTTCAGACGGAAAAAGATGCCTACCTCGTCTTTGATCAAACCCCCTTTTACGCCGAAATGGGCGGGCAAGTCGGCGACTCGGGTCACGCGCTAATCGGCGGAGCCAAGCTCGAGCTCGTCGATTGCGTTAAAGATAAATCGGGCCGTTACCTGCATAAAGTGGCGCCGAATAACGCCCTCCCCGCCATCGGAGCCGCCGCGGCGCTGCAAATTGATTGGGATCGCCGGCGCGCTATCAGTCGGCACCACTCGGGTGCGCACCTTATTCACTGGGCCCTCCGTAAAATGCTCGGGACGCATGTCCGTCAGTTTGGCACGCACAAAACTCCCGACCGCATGCGCTTTGATTTCACGCATTTCGAAGCCCTCACCCACGCTCAGATCAAGGAATGCGAGCAGCTGATTAACGCTAAAGTGATTGATAATGCGCCGGTCATTTCCGCCGAAATTGATTACGATAAAAAACCGGCGGACGCCCTCGCCTTCTTTGGCGATAAATACGGCCAGCGCGTTCGACTCGTCGATATCGGCGGTTACTCCAAAGAGCTTTGCGGCGGCACTCATGTTGCTACGACAGGCGAAATTGGCGTCATCAAAATTGTGGCCGAAATGGCCATTGCCGCTGGCACCCGGCGCATTGAAGCCGTTTGCGGACAAGCCGCGCTGGATTATATCGCGACCAAAGAGGCCGCGCTTGCTACCGTCAGCACCCGCCTGAATGCGGGGGTTCAAGATGTCGTGCAAAAATTCGAATTAGTCCTCACGCACCAAAAAGAGCTGGAACTGAAACTAAAAGCCTTTGAGGCCAAAGCATCCGCGGCACTCGCCGAGGAACTTGCCCACACGGCGATCGCTAAAGATGGACTACAGTGGGTTTCGGCAGTGGTTGTCACTGATTCACCCGAGACCCTGCGCTCACTTGGCAGCCAAGTATTGCACAAAATTGAACACGGAGTTGTTCAGCTCGGGTCAAATTTTGACGGTAAAGTCAGCCTAGTGGCTTACTGTTCTCCTGCCGCGATCAAGGCTGGCTATCAGGCCGGTAAACTTATTGCTGCACTTACGGCCAAACTTGGCGGCAAAGGCGGCGGAAAACTTGATTTCGCGATGGGCGGTGGTGGTGACGCCAGTAAATTAGCTGACAGCATCAAAATCTGACCGGCTCGGAACCCTTGCCTGGAATATTTGGTTAAGCGGTCGCAGCCTAAGGCATCAACCGATTGATCTGCCAAGATTGCGCCGCGTCTTGCCGATAAACAAATCGATCGTGCAGGCGGCTGGGCCGACCTTGCCAAAATTCAAATATTTGTGGGACTACGCGATAGCCGCCCCAAAATTCCGGTAAGGGCACTGCTCCCACTGGAAATTTATTTTTCATCTCGGCAAATTTTTCTTCAAGCAAAGCGCGGGTCGTAATGACCTGACTTTGCCGCGAAGCCCACGCTCCGATTTGACTCTCGTGGGGCCGGCTAAGAAAATACTTCAAGGATTCCGCGGTGGAAATTTTCTCCGCGCGGCCCCGCACGTTGACTTGCCGCTCCAAGGGCAACCATTGAAAAAGACACGCCACCTGCGTATTAGCGGCGAGATCGCGCGCCTTGGCGCTCGTGTAGTTGGTGTAGAACACCAAACCCCGCGCATCAAAACCCTTCAGCAAGACGGTGCGCACGCTGGGTGCACCCGTCGCTGAGACGGTGGCCAGGGCCATCGCATTGGGTTCAAGCAATTCGGTTTCGATGGCCTCCCGCATCCAAAGGTCAAATTGCAAGAAAGGATCAGCGTGAAGATCAGCCAGATCGAGCGAGCGACTGGCATACTGGCGGCGCATGTCGGAAAGATTCACGTGAAAACGATGCGCGGCTTATCGCTAAATCGCAAGCATCCGTGAGCACAGGTCATCGTTGACGTGTAGATGCGTTGTGTTTGCTTAAGCTGATGATTGCGCCGCCCCCTGCTGCCAACGCGCTGTGCGTGCTGCTCGCTTTTGATGCGAGCAACCGATTGGCTGTGCGCCGAGCTGGCACAAAATTTGGGCACGCGTTTGTCGGCGCAGATGAAACCATGGCCCAAGCGAGGCTCGCTAGTTGCTTTGCCACCGCGCTGCCCCCGGTCCAGTATTTTACCGCTACGACTAATGGCCTAAGTTATCGAATTTTCTTCACGCAAGTCGTCGGCGCCCCACTCGACGTTGAAGTAGAATATCACACCCTCGATCAGTTGGCCGATAACCGAGCGACCTTGGCTCCCTCCTTAACGGCGGTCTTAGACCAACTGGGGCCTCACCTGATTGCCGTCCCCTACTTGCATCTCGGAGAGAACGACTACATCTACCGCTTTCGCGTCGAACGGGATCGGAACCGTGATATCTACCAGCAGGACCCAGCCGCGCGGGCGCTTTACCAAAGTGGATTATGCGAAGCCATCAAGGCCTTGGCGCGGACGAATGAGCGTTCCGCTTCGCAACCCGCCACCCTCGATTTCGGCGCCGTCAGTTATGTGATCCCCAGTCATTTCGGCTTTTGCCTTGGGGTTAAAAATGCCATCGAGCGGGCCTACGAAACCCTGGCGGAAAACCCCACCAAACGAGTCTTCATGCTGAGTGAGTTGATTCATAATTCTTTTGTGAATGATGATTTACTACGACGCGGTTTGCGTTTTCTGCAGACGGATAAGGGTCAGCCCTTCACCACCGACGGAAAAATAGCCGTCGCTGGTCACACCGCCCCGCTCCTCTGGGCTACCCTAACCTCGGAAGATATTGTCATCATCCCCGCCTTCGGGGCTACCGATGAAGACAAGAAGAAATTAGTCCGCAAAGGCATCCGCGTCGCGCAATATGATGCCACCTGTATGCTGGTGGAAAAGGTTTGGAAAGCTGCCCGCACTTTTGGTCGCGAAGGCTACACCGTAGTAATTCACGGCAAGAGCGAACACGAGGAGACGAAAGCCACTTTTTCTAATACCCGCCGTCATGCGCCCTCCATAATCCTGCGCAATCTTGCGGAAGCCGAAATTCTGGGCGACTACATCACGGCACCCAGCCGCGAGAAACGCGCCGCCCTCCTCAGTCGATTTGCGAGTCTGCATACGCCAGACTTTGATCCTGATCGTCATCTCGATCGGCTCGCCATGGTTAATCAGACCACCCTATTGATGAACGAAACCTCCGCCATCATCGATTATTTCAAAAACCTCTTTGTTAAGAAATACGGCGAGATCGAGGGGCCAGCTCATGTCGGGGGCGCCGGCAAAAAAGATACCCTCTGTTATGCCACCCAAGTTAATCAGGACGCCTTGCAGCGCGCCCTGAGTGAACCGCTGGATGCGGCCTTTATCGTCGGGGGAAAGAATAGCTCGAATACTTATCAGCTCTACCGCTTGTGCGAACAGAAGCTAGGAAACCGGGCCTTCTTCATCCAATCAGAGGCTAACATTCAGTCCCGTGATTCGATTGAGCATTATGTCTTCTCCGCCACGACCGGCCAAGGTGCTCACACCGAATTTCACCCCCTCTGGCCCGGCGACGACACCCCCAAGCGGGTGTTAATCACGGGCGGAGCTTCTTGTCCCGACGGTCTGGTCCAGCAAGTAGTCACGCGGATCAATTCATTCTTTCCCCCGCAGCGCCTCCGGAGTGTGCAGGCAGTGATCGCCGGACTCACCTCTCCCACCGGCTAAGATTTGCGCGGTTATAGGCGAGATCGACCAAGGCATCTTCAATCGCCGAGCGAACTACGATCTTTGCGCGCTGGAAATTTAATCTGACCGACGATTGCGGCGGGACGCGTTCAGAATTTGATCGAGATACCGCCGCGGATGCCGACCGTGCTGCCCAAGTCGATGCGCGCGGTGCGACCGCCTACCGTTTGATCATAACCGTCAAATTTTTGCGCTGTAATACCACCAAACAAGCCCGTGCGCTCATTGGCCAGCCATTCTAAATTGAGATCAGCGTATAGGCCGCTGAGAAATTTGGTCGTCGCGCTCACTTCAGTGATGGAAACCGTCGTCTCGACCTCCGGGGATTTGAAGCTTTCCGTCGCGCTGTAGTTAGAGCCGGCATAGGCCCCCGCCAGACCGAGGCTGGCGGTGAGACCGAGGCGTTCAGTTAGTTGCGTCCGTAAAGACGGACCAACCTTCACCATAAAATAAGCGCCCTTAACCTGCCAGTTGCCGTTGACAGTTGCTCCGCCGACCAAGGCGGAGGACGTAGAAAGTGAACCCACGGGAACTGCGCTGAGGGGTGTGGTCGTCTCAAGTCCGAGCGTCACTAAATCACCGGCTGGATTAATGAAGTCGATTAATTTGGGCGCCGTGTAAGTGTTTGTTAAGGAAGTCACGGGAGCGGGCAAACCATTCAGGGAGTAGAAATCGGTGTAGGTATGCAAGGTGGAGCGAACATCGCCGCTCACCTTGCTATTGATGTCATTGAGGGAGATGCCGGTGGTTACGCTCCACTCAGTGCGTTTAGCAATTTTCCCAAACCTGCGCGCATACTGAATTTCCACCCCGCCATTAATCCCTTGTTTGGCATCGCGGAAACCGCCGTCGGAGGTGGCGCTGTAACTGCTGAAGGCGATGTAGCCCGGCTTGAGGGCTGCCTGGGTCGGTGAGCCGTAGGACCAGTTGCGCGTAAGACCCGTGGCGTACTTTAAAAAATTACCGATGATGGTGTTGGTCATGATATCGTCGGCGGTGCCCAAAATGGCGTCGGGGCCAGCAAGCGTGCCATTTAACGAAGTCTGATAGCGACCACCGCCAAGATCTGTCGTGGTTGGGTACGTTTCATCATCGCGGACGCCATCAAGACCAACGGCGCCGTTATTATAAACCCGCTTGGCGGCGCCAGCACTCGCTGGGGCGATCGTGGTATTTACCGGCACGGCGCCGAGTTTACCGAAACGGATCTTAGGACCAGAAGTGAGTATCCGAAAACCAACTGTCACATTACTTTGGGGAGTATATACTTCAGAATTTGAGCGGGCGAGGGCCTCCAAGCGTTCCTCTTCGTTGGCGCTCAATTGTTGAGCGGAGACGTAAATTGGGAGGCAGAGTAATGCGAATAGGGCGGCAGTTGGCAGCGAACGAAGGGTCATGTTGCGGAAGGACATAAAGAGGGTAAACGCACTTGGAAAGGCCAAATTCAATAAGGTTCCTTGGAGCATTTAAATAGCTTAGGCAGGGCAATTTTTACGCTCGTCCCTTACTAGCAGGTTATTTCCGGACCAACTTCAGGCGACCTAACCTAGTCTGAGTAGGCTTGGATTTTCTGCAGGAGAGCCGCTGCGCTAAGTTGCCTAAAATTTTCCCGTTCTTGAATGAAATGCCTAATTTAACTTAACATTTATGTATTGCGATAGAGACGATGCGCAGCGGTGCTTAATTATTGTTTCCCTCGACACAATTCGTGCAAAACTGAGTCCCATGGACGAGCTAAGTCTCCAAGAAAAATATGCGCCAAACAGTCTGTGCTTCGGGTGTGGCCCCGCTAACCTTCAGGGCCTGCGGATCAGCAGTTTCGTTCGAGGGGAAGTGGTGGTGGCGAGGTGGCAACCAGAGCGACACTATGAGGCCTTCCCGGGCATGTTAAATGGCGGGATTATTGGGACGTTACTTGATTGCCATAGCAATTGGACCGCCGCGTGGCATCTCATGCAAACGAAGCAACTCACCCAGCCGCTCTGCACGGTGACTGCGGACTACGCGATCAAGCTACTGCGGCCGACCCCGACTGATGAGCCCGTAGAGCTGTCGGCGAGGGTTGTGGAATCTACCGCGGATCGGGCGGTGATTGAAGGTGTGCTCACGGCCGCAGGTAAGCCGCG
>CAMAVZ010000060.1:0-9839 GCA_945861645.1 Opitutus sp. GAS368
GCGGCGCCTTCGATAAATGCCCCGAAGCTAAAGGCGATGAGCAGCGCCTGAATGCGCCGATCGCCCGACACCCCTGCGACTTGGCGTTGGAGCACTAAAAAACCACCGGTCTCGACCGAAAGATTATAAAGAAAAATAGCGTTAAGTACGATCCAACCGATGGGGAAAAGACCAAAGGCTGCGCCGTAACCCATCGCGGCAAAGGCCAACGACGCGGGCATACGATAAACAAAAACAGCGATGAGCGCCGCCACGCATAAACTAACCAAAGCGGCGCGATGAGCGGCGACATGCCAAAAAGCCAGCAAGGCTAGCAGCGTAACGACCGGCAAGGTCGCCACCAAGGCGGATACACCCACTCCGCCTAGCGGAGCATAAATTTGTGACCAAACCATAACGGGGGCAAAAATAACCAAAATAGTAACTAAAAACATCAAGTAATCTCTGGGCTCACGAGACGAGCCCAAAAAGAGCCGTCGAACATTTAGCGCTCACCGCCGTAGCCGCAGTATTGTTGCTCACTGTTTTGGGGCCGAGCTTCGGGGCAACCGTTACCGCCTTAATTGACGAGCGTTAAAAAATAACCACCGGCAAAGCAGCTTGCGCTGGACGATCAAAATCCGCTAATTTAAATCATGCAAAATTCGGTCTGCCCCGCCTGCATGTTAGCTGATGTCATCAGCCATTCCGAGCATGGGGAATGCGTCACCTGTGGTCATGAATGGCCCAAAGCCGCGCCAGTCGAAGGAGCACGAATCGTCCAAGATGCCCATGGCACGCCTCTCTCCGGGGGCGATACGGTTGCGTTGCGTAAAGATTTAAAACTAGGCAGCGGATCCCAAGTGCTCAAAGCCGGGACCAAGGCAAAAAATATTCGGCGGCAAGCGGGTGATTATGAAATCGCCTGCAAAATCGACGGGAGCCCGCTGGCCCTCAAAGCCTGCTTGGTTTAAAAATCCTAAACGACGAACTCATCCAGCCGTGGGTTCTTACCGCCGAAATTGAATTTCCCCTCATGCTAATCCACGCGAACACCTCAGTTGGGGTAACCAGCCTGATCTTATTCATCTGTAGCCTAACGATGGCCAACCCACCGCGTAAACTCGAATTTAACCGAGATATTCGACCGATTCTTTCGGAGAATTGCTTTCACTGCCACGGGCAGGACCCGCATCACCGCGAAGCTAAACTGCGGCTCGATGACCGCGATAGTGCCACCGCCGATCGTGAGGGCTATGCGGTCATTACACCCGGCCAACCGAACGACAGCGAACTCATGTTTCGCCTGCTCGCTAAAGACGAAGCAGAGCAGATGCCCCCACCGAGCTCTAACAAACATGTCACCCCAGAGCAGACTGCACTGATTCGCCGCTGGATTGCCGAGGGCGCTGCCTATGAAAAACACTGGGCTTTCATTCCTCCGAAAACGCCAACTCCTCCGCAAGTAAAAGCAACCCACTGGCCCCGCACACCAGTCGATAATTTTGTACTATCTCGGCTAGAAAAAGAAAGTTTATCCCCCGCGCGTCCTGCGACGCCTGAAACGTGGTTACGGCGTACTAGTTTTGATCTGATTGGCCTCCCGCCCACCCCGAGCGAACTCGATACTTTTAGCACCGAGGTCAAACGTCACGGTGAAAAAGCGTATGGCGCAGCGGTTGATCGCCTACTCGCCTCACCTCATTTTGGCGAACGCCAAGCGATCGAATGGCTCGATGCCGCGCGCTACGCCGATACGCACGGTTTCAATAATGATTCGTCCCGCACCATGTGGCGCTGGCGGGATTGGGTCATCGAGGCTTTTAACACCAACCTGCCCTACGACCGCTTCATTACTGAGCAAATCGCCGGCGATCTGCTGCCGCACCCAACCTTGGAACAGCGAATTGCGACCGGCTTCTCCCGTAACCATGTTATTAATTCAGAAGGTGGCATTATCGATGAAGAATATCGCCTGGAGTATGTCGCTGATCGCGTGCGCACCCTCAGTACCGCTTGGTTAGGCCTCACCATGGAATGCGCTAAATGCCACGATCATAAATTTGATCCGATCCGCCAAAAAGATTTTTACCAGTTAACTGCTTTTTTTAATAACGTTCCCGAACACGGTGAAGACGGTCGCGTCGCCAACGCTGTGCCCATGATTGCCGCGCCCACGCGGGAACAACAAGTCGCGCTGAGTGCTCATCAGAAAAATCTGGCCGATCTCGATGCACCCCTCGCCGTCACTCGCCAAGCGTGGCAGTGGACCCCCGCGAGCGCGGCCGGTATTCATTCGTTGATCTTGGCCGCCACGAATCTAACCGCGGCCAACCTCGGCCTCGATCTTTTACCTAAAATCACCCCCACCCCAACAAATGCCGACCCAGCGAACGGATGGTCCGCTGATCTCGAAAAGCCGGCCCCCATTCTTCCCGGCACGTTGCTTGATTTCAGCGCGAAATCAGGTTTAACCTTAGCTTTTTGGCTAAAACCTGCCGCCGACAATCCGCGCGATGTCGCGCTATTTTCCAACGTCAACCACCTAGGCTCTCCCTTTGATTCGCAGTACGGCAAAGGTCGCGAAATTCGCCTGATTGATGGTGAAATCGAAATTACCTTTAGCGACCGCTTGCCGGTTTACGCGCTCATTCTGCGCACGGAAGGAGCCGCCATTCGTTCGGGAGATTGGCGTCATGTAGCCATAGTTTATACTGGGGGAAGACAAGCGGCTAACTTGCGCATCTTCCTCGATGGCCAAGAAATTCGCACGCGCACACTCTACGATGGAGCGGTATCGGAGCAGCCTAAATTAGATTTTCTGATTGGCGCCGATAACGCCAAGGTTAGTTCGCGCTGGCGCGGCGCCTTGGACGACCTCGTCGCCTTTCCCCGTGCCCTCGACGCCAATATTCTCAAGGCTCGTTTTGCCGTTCGTGCTTACCCGCGAGCTCTCGCGCATCTGGAGACGCTGCCGACGGCGGTCACCGAACTGGAACGTCGCTGGCTAACCAGTGCCCTCGTCACTTCCCCCGAACGGGATCGCCTGTGGAGTTCCTATCTGGCCCTCCAACGCAGCTTGCCGACTGCGATGGTAATGCAGGAACTACCCCAACCGCGGCCCGCCTTTGTGCTCAACCGCGGCAACTACGATGCGCCCGGCGAACCGGTGACCGCAGGCGTGCCTGAGGAGCTCATCGCTCCCTGGCCGGCCAATGCACCACTCAATCGGCTGGGCCTAGCGCAATGGCTCACTCAACCCCAGCACCCACTCACCGCGCGCGTTGTCGTTAACCGCTTTTGGGCGCAAATTTTCGGCACGGGGATTGTAAAAACCCTGGAGGACTTCGGCTCCCAAAGCGAATGGCCCAGCCATCCCGAACTCCTTGACTGGCTAGCGCGTGATTTCATCGACAACGGATGGAATGTGAAGGGACTCTTGAAGACACTCGTCCTTTCCTCCACTTACCGCCAATCGAGCGCCACCACGCCCGAACTTACGGCCCGTGACCCGGAGAATCGTTTGCTTGCCCACGGCCCCCGCGTGCGGCTACCGGCTGAACTCATCCGGGATCAAGCTTTGGCCGTCTCCGGCCTCCTTTCTCCGCATCTGGGCGGTCCCAGTGTCTACCCCTATCAACCCGAAAAACTTTATGAAGGGATTGTCGTCGATGCCCCCTATCCCAGTACCACTTGGGGCGTCAGTACCGGAGAAGAGCTTCACCGCCGTAGCCTCTATACATTTTGGAAACGCACTGTCCCGCACCCTGCTATGACGACTTTCGATTCGCCAGATCGTGAGTACTGCACGGTGCGCCGGGCTCGAACCAACACGCCCCTGCAAGCACTCACGCTCTGGAATGAGCCAAGTTACCTCGAGGCCGCCCGCCAACTCGGCACCCGCTTGTTGCATGAAGGCGGTAAGGATGATTCTGCCCGCG
Organism: Opitutus sp. GAS368; assembly: GCA_945861645.1. Classification (GTDB taxonomy): domain Bacteria; phylum Verrucomicrobiota; class Verrucomicrobiia; order Opitutales; family Opitutaceae; genus Lacunisphaera. Next base: position 3,921 of record CAMAVZ010000060.1, read on the forward strand.
TCGCTTTTGCTTTTCGACTCGCCACGGGCCGTTACCCCAAGCCGACGGAGACGCGCGTCCTAGCGACAACGTTTGCCCGCCTCCGCACAGAATTTACCGCCCACGGATCTGACGCTTATGCCTTTGTTAAAGTCGGCGCCTCCCCCATGGACCCACTCCTCCCCCCAGCGGAGCTCGCCGCGGCCACGGCCGTCGCCAGCATGATTCTTAGTTTGGATGAAACGATCACCAAAAATTAAATGCGATGTCCTGCCATAATTATCAGAAACTTTATTCGCGGCGTGATTTCTTAATCAAATCAGGACTCGGCTTGGGCACCGCTGCGCTGACGCAGTTGCTTAACCCCAGCGCTTTCGCGGCCACTACGCCTGCGCTGGCCGGCAGCCCGCTTTATTCTCCCACGCCTAAATTTGATGGTCTCCCTAACCTGCCCCATTTCGCACCTAAAGCTAAGCGGGTTATTTGCCTTTTTCAGTCAGGAGGACCTTCGCACCTCGACTTACTCGACGACAAACCCCTCCTGCGGCAACGCTTCAACGAAGACCTCCCGGATTCAATCCGGCGCGGACAACGCATCACGGGCATGGTCGCCTCCCAGGCGCGATTTGCCGTTCAGCCCAGTAAATTTGATTTTAAGCCGGGCGGCAAAAGCGGCACCGTCATCAGTGATTTGCTGCCCCATACCCGTAGCATCGCGGACGAAATTTGCGTGATCCGATCGATGCACACGGAGGCCATTAACCACGATCCTGCGATCACCTTTTTTCAAAGCGGCAGTCAACTACCCGGCCGCCCCAGCATGGGCGCTTGGGCCGATTACGGCCTCGGCCGCCTCAGCGAAAATCTTCCATCCTTTGTGGTGCTCATCTCAGTCAACAAAGCTCGCTCCGGTCAGGGCTTGCTCGCGCGACTGTGGGGCAGTGGCTTTCTCCCGAGTCAACATCAAGGCGTGCAATTTCGCGCCGCTGGCGAACCGGTGCTCTACCTCAATGATCCTCCCGGCCTCACCCGCGAACGCCGTCGTCTCATGCTCGACGGGATCGCTGATCTCAACCGCCAACAACTCAGCCAAAGTGGCGATCCCGAAATTGAAACACGCATCAGCCAATTTGAGATGGCCTACCGGATGCAAAGCAGCGTGCCGGAACTCATGGACCTGGCCGGCGAAACCAACGCCACGCTCGAGAGCTACGGGGCCGAGGTTAAAGAGCTCGGTTCCTTTGCGCGCAATTGTCTTCTCGCCCGCCGCCTAGCTGAGCGCGGCGTGCGTTTCATCCAACTTTACCACCGCGACTGGGACCACCACGGTGGGTTACATGAACATTTGCCGCGCATGGCCCTCGATGTAGACCAAGCCAGCGCAGCGCTGATTAAAGATCTTAAACAACGCGGCCTACTTGATGAAACCTTGGTGATTTGGGGCGGGGAATTCGGCCGTACCCCTTATGCCCAAGGTGACGCGAATCGGGACCGCTATGGTCGTGACCACCACGGCAAGGCTTTCTCGATTTGGATGGCGGGCGGCGGCATCAAGGGCGGCATTACGCACGGTACCACTGATGATTTCGGCTTCAACATTGTCGCTAATCCGGTCCATATTCATGACCTGCAAGCTACAATCCTCCACTGTTTGGGTATCGACCACACTCGCCTAACTTTTAAATTCCAAGGGCGCCAATATCGCCTTACCGACGTTCACGGCGAAGTAGTGCAAGCGATTCTTACTTGAGGCACTGGCGAGGGTCACCAGCCAGCAGGGTCAGCGCGCCTTAATTATTCTAGGTATTAACCGAGACGGGTCGTCAGCGCGGCTACCTGCTTTTCCAATTCACGCATCCGCTTGATCAGATCGGGCAATTTCTGAATGCCAATCCACTGGCGCTTGGCTTGTTGATCGGGCACGGCGGGGAATCCCATCACCGTTTCGCCGTCAGCGACATCCCGCGTCACGCCTGATTTTCCACCGACGGTGACTTGGCGGCCGATTTTAAGATGCCCGGCCACGCCGGTCTGCGAAGCAATGACGCAATAATCACCAAAGTGAGTGCTCCCCGCAAAACCGCATTGGCCCATAATCAAACAATGCTTACCGAAAACCACGTTATGCCCGATGTGAACTAGGTTATCTATTTTGCAGCCTTCACCAATTATGGTGGAGTCGAGCGCCGCTCGGTCGATGGTGCAATTAGTCCCAATCTCTACATCATCGTGAATGATTACGTTGCCGACTTGGGGGATTTTGAGATGACGCCCTTGATCAAAAACATAACCGTACCCATCGGAACCAATGACCGTGCCCGCGTGAATCGCGACGCGTTGGCCCAGTTGCGTACCGGCATACAGTACGACATGGGGATACAAGCGCGTGTCGTCGCCTACGCGGCAGTCACGCCCGAGATGGTTGCCGCCGACTAAGACCACACGTGCTCCAATGATTGTGCCGGCGGCGATGACGCAATTAGGACCGATATGCGCCGTCGGATTTATCTTAGCCGTAGGGTCAACCAGAGCACTGGAGTGAATCGCCGGGGCGTATTGCGCCGCTGGGAAAAAAAGCTCGAGCACTTGCGCAGCCGCGACGCGGGCATTGCGCACTCGAATGATTACTTTGGTCGTAGAAGTAAACGCCCCCGCCACCAAGATGGCAGAAGCCGCACTGGCTTCCGCGGCCGCGAAATAACTATCCCCTTCCGCAAAAGTTATCTCGCCAACTTTAGCCCCGGCCGCCGCAGCTAAACCCGACAAGATAATCGAGCCATCGCCGAATACCTCACCTTGAACCTGAGTCGCGATCTGCGCAACCGTGAAATTCATGGCTGAGATAAATGCGCTTATAAGCCGCGCACACCGACCATTTTTTGGGCTTCAACATCCCAAACCTTCAGACGCAGACAGCGTATAATATCCGTCGGCCACAACGAAGTCGTCTTCGGCAATTGCAATTCGGGAATCGCTTTGAGCACCTCCGGTAAGCGGTAAAAAGGTATGCGAGAATTTAAATGATGAATGTGATGGTAACCAATATTAGCCGTAAACCAGGCCAGGATCCGACCGGTGTACATCATGCTCGATGACTCCAGCGCCGCTTTCTCATAGGTCCAACCATCTTTGTCGGTAAACGAGACGCCAGGGAAATTATGCTGGGCGTAAAAGAAATAAGCGCCGATGCCGTGCATCACGAAATGAGGCACGATCTGGGTCAGAACCAGCATCTGCCAGCCGCCAAAAATTAGGAAGACCGTGCTGATGGAAAAATGGACCACCATCGCCAAGAAGCAGTCGAAATGTTTGAGCGGATGATTGATGAATGGCTTGATACACATCCCATGAAAAAACATGAAAAGGTAACCAAACATAATGGTCAGCGGATGACGAATAAATAAGTAACCGAAACGCTTAGTCCGCGAACTTTTCTTAAACTGCGCCGTCGTCATAATCGGATACGATCCGATGTGTGAGCCCCGCAGCTTCGAATTGTGATTGTGATGGTGATTGTGGGAGCTGCGCCAGACGCTGCTCGGACTGAGCGCCAAAATTCCATAAACCCGCATCAAGCCTTCCGCTAGTTTGGAGCGCGGCAAAATCGCATAATGCTGTTGGTCATGATAAATGACGAAAAAGCGGGTCATCAGCAGACCAGCGATGACACTGCAGACCAATTGCAGACCTAGATTGAGGTTCCATACCGTTCCCGCCAAGGTGGCGAGAATGAGCAGCGCGGTGGATAAAATAACCCACCAACTACGCACTGGATTATCTTGGGCGAAAGGCTTCGTCGCCAAGATGAGTTCAATGCCTTCTTTGGTTTCCGGTTCCTCGTGATCGTGATCGCTCATATACGTTTTAATCAGTGTTCAAATATCACATTCCTGCAAGAAATTTGTCACGGATGTATTCACTCGCTCAACGTTTACGCCAGCTACCTCGCAGTGGCGGCTAGGTGCGCCCCCTCCAAGCGATCGCCATCGATAAGAATTTTACGGATAGTTCAGTCGTACACGTTTTCGGGGGAAGCTCAAACGCCTTGGCCCGATCGGCTTTTTCATCCAACCCGCTCTAGGCCTCGCCCAAGGCCAAGCGGCCTCATGAATTTTTCCCCACCGGAGCCTGCTTAAAAAGTTTAACTGGGTTCCAAATTCCTAAAAAAACAAACTGCGCAATCCAGGTGGGCAGCGCTACGATCCAGTAAAAGCTACCGATATTAAAGAAACGGTGAGAGCCACTTAACTTGTCCCACCCCGCATCGAGGAGCATAATCAAGACCCCCGCCCAGCATACGATCAGGAAGCGCCTGAAAACATCTTTCATCAATTTGCACGAAATACGTAGTTCACGGCGAGTCAACTCGCAGCGGAGCGAGGTTCATTGACGGGAATGCGCAGGGGCTCCCGGTTGCCGCTCGAACAAGTTGGTAAGCAATCAGCCTAAGTTGGCCCGCGGTCGATAGGCGCTAGGGCTGATACCGTGGGCTTTACGCCGAGGACTATTTCTAGCGTTGGAGGGATGCGCAAAACCGCGTTAGCCGCTCGACTCCCTTGCGAAGAATATCATCAGAAGTCGCATAGCTCAGTCGCAGGTAACCTTCCGCACCGAAGGCCGAGCCAGGGACGGCCGCCACTTTCTCCTGCTCCAGTAAGCAAGCGCAGAAATCAGCATCCTTGATTCCGAAACTGGAAATATTTGGGAATAGATAAAACGCCCCACCCGCCAGTAAGCAGCTCACCCCTGGGATGCGATTGAGCTCAGCGTGGAGGTAGCGGCGGCGACGATCGAAAGCCGTTTTCATTTCGCCGAGAGCGGCCACGGCCTGCGCCTTCTCTTTGAGCGCAGCGAGCGCTCCATATTGGGCGAACGTCGTCGCATTGGATGACATCTGGCTCTGCAACTCGGAGCAGGCTTTGGCGATCGGCAGCGGTGCCACCAGCGTCCCGAGACGCCAGCCGGTCATGGCATAAGTTTTAGAAAAACCCGCGACGGTAATCGTACGCTCCGCCACGGCGGTGCTCAGCGTCGCAAAATTTACGGGCTCATGACCGTCATAGATTAAATGCTCATACATTTCGTCCGCGAGCACATAGAGATTATGCCGCACCGCTACTTCGGCCAACGCACTCAGTTCAGCCCGCGAATAAATTGCGCCGGTCGGATTTGAAGGAGAATTGAGAATCACGAGCTTGGTCCGAGGCGTGATGGCTGCTGCCAACAACGCGGGCGTTAATTTAAATCCAGCGCGATCATCACAGAGCACGAATTTGGGCGTCGCCCCAGCGAGCTTAATCATCTCGGGATAACTGACCCAGTAAGGAGCGGGGACAATCGCCTCATCACCTGGACTGCAGGTCGCCAAAATTGCGAGATAACAGGAATATTTTCCACCCGGCGATACCACGACTTGGCCGGAGGTTATTTTGTAGCCATACTCCGTCAAATAACGATCAGCGATGGCCTGGCGCAGCGGCTCGATTCCTGGCGTCGGCGCATACTTAGTCTTGCCGGATTGTAGCGCCGCGATGGCCGCATCTTTAATGAATTGCGGTGTATCAAAATCAGGTTCCCCCGCAGCAAAGCTGCAGACGTCCTCACCCGCGGCCTGCAAGGCCTTAGCCTTGGCATCAATCGCGAGGGTCGGTGACGGTGAGATATTTTTGGCCCAAGTAGACAACGGTAACGGCGTGCTCATAACTTAAGAAATAACTAAGCCACGTTTCCGAACGCAAGCCAACCCTTGCCCGCGAGGATGTCATAGCGCCCTCGCGGCGTCCCGACTGCTCGACGGGGCTGGCGTCAACCTTTGCGCTGGGGTTTACGCGCTGGTTTACGCCGCGCGGTTTGACGCTTAGCGAGCAAGGGAGCTTCTAAGTTCGGGAGATAAGCCTCTACCGCGGCCCGCACCAGATGGCTGATACTCGTGTGCTTAGT
>CAMAVZ010000061.1:0-9641 GCA_945861645.1 Opitutus sp. GAS368
GGTCAACCTCAGCGGGGGACGTCTGGGCCGCCTCACTCCGGTTAGCTTTTAAGTCAGCGAGATCTTGCTTCAGGGCCCCATTCTCCTGCTTGAGCCGATCGAGCGCCGCCACGAGATCGATGCGCTGCAATTTATTTTCCAGTGGTTGCGCCGGTAGGGTGCGGGCAAATTCCCGGGTGGCGGCATCAATCCGTTGCTTAATCAACGCGGCTTGTGGGCTGTTGGGGCGCAAAGCGAGGTACTTGCGGAAATGATAAATGGCCGACAACGGGTCGTTAATGTGCTGCAAATAAAGTAAGCCCAGCTCCAAGTGCGATTCTGCGGCATCCTCCCCGCGCCGATCGATGACCTTGAGAAAGGCATTGAGCGCCTCCTGCCAGCGACCGGATTTAAGCAACGCTTGGCCTTCACGATAGGCCGGCTCATCCACTTCCGTCGCATAAGAAAGCCGCTCACTACCACTGCAACCCGCCCACTCCATGGTTAACCCGCCCAGTAACAGGAAGCACAGAAAACGAGGCAGAAACGTAAAACGTAACACGATTGGAAATGAATTGAACGGCAAGGGACGTTGCCTAGGTTTGGCGGTGACCCCTCCCAACACAAGTTTTTGATGCCCCTAGATTCCGCTACTCTTCTCGCGCAAGCCCGTCAATGCCTTGCCATTGAACGTGAGGCCCTTGACGCCACCGCCAGCGCCCTGAACGAAGATTTCGTTAAGGTCGTGCGGGCGGTGGAAGCAGTCGTCGCCACCGGCCATAAACTCATCATCTCGGGGGTGGGAAAAAATGCCCACATCGCCCAGAAATTAGCCGGCACTTTTAACAGCACAGGGGTGCCTGCCTGTTTTCTTGATCCCACTCAAGCTCTGCACGGCGATCTTGGCCTATGCGCAACGGGCGATCTGGCTATTTTATTAAGTAACAGCGGCGCCAGCGCGGAAGTCCTACAACTTTTGCCTCTTTTCGAAAAATTTGGCCTCCTGACCGTAGCGCTGACGGGGTCCCCCCAAAGCGAACTGGCGCGCGGCGCTAACTACCGGCTCATTTACCAAGCCCCGCGCGAAGCCTGCCCCCTCGCCTTGGCCCCGACGGCGAGCACGACCGCCGCCCTCGCGCTCGGCGACGCCCTAGCCATGGTGCTCCTAGAGAGCCGGGGCCTCACCCGCGACGATTTCGCTAAATATCACCCCGCGGGAACGCTCGGGATGACCCTACTGCTGCGCGTCAAAGATATCATGCGGACCGGCGAGGCTTGTCCCGTCTTGCCCGAAAATACCACGACCGTGCAAGCGGCCATCTTTGCCATGACTAAAGCCAAAGCGGGCGCCGTGGCCTTAGTTGACGCCGATGGCGTCATGACGGGCATCTTTACCGATGGCGATTTCCGCCGCAGCGCGCTGCATGGCGGCACTGATTTTCTTAAAACCTCCGTGCAAAAATTCATGACGCGCCAGCCGCGCACGATCTCCGCCCAAGTCCTCGCGGTAGAAGCGCTCAAAATATTTCAGCAATATCGAATTTCTGATCTCATCGCGCTGGATGCTCAGCAAAAGCCCGTCGGCTACATCGACGTGCAAGATTTACCGAAGCTTAAAATTTTGTAAGGCCCGCCAGTCGAGGTTCAAGATTGCGAATGCTGGGGCTTTGGGTTGATTAGCGGCCATCGCCCTATGCCTACGCCGCCTTTCGTCTACCAAGATCCCCTGCCGCTCGGCCCCGATGATACGGTCTATCGTCAGCTTTCCAGCGACGGCATCACGACCACAACCTTCGAGGGAAAGCCCATTCTCAAGGTCGCCCCCGCGGCCTTGACCTACCTCGCCCGCGAGGCGTTTCATGATACTAATTTTTTCCTGCGCCCAAAGCATTTAGCGCAAGTAGCGGCAATTTTAACCGATCCGGAAGCATCCGCTAACGATCGTTATGTAGCCCTGACTTTACTCAAAAATGCCGAGATCGCCGCGCGCGGTATTTTGCCCATGTGCCAAGATACTGGCACCTGTGCCATTTTCGCTAAAAAAGGCCAACAAGTCTGGACCGATAGCAACGACGCCGCCCAACTCGCGCGCGGGGTCTATGAATGCTATACGGCGGAAAATCTACGCTACTCTCAGGTCGCCCCGTTAGATATGTTTAAGGAGGTCAATACGGGCACCAACCTACCTGCGCAGATCGATCTCGTGGCGACCGAAGGTGATAAATATGAATTCCTTTTTGTCGCCAAGGGCGGCGGCTCGGCCAACAAACTTTATCTCTTCCAAGAAACCAAAGCGCTCCTGAATCCAAAAAATCTGGAGAAATTCTTTACCGAAAAAATGGCGCTCCTCGGCACCTCGGCCTGCCCGCCTTATCATCTTGTCTTTGTCATTGGCGGCACCAGCGCCGAGGCCTGCCTAAAAACCCTCAAGCTCGCCACGACTAAGTATCTCGATGCGCTACCCACGACCGGCAACGAACACGGGCGCGCCTTTCGCGACATAGCGATGGAGGATAAGGTGCTCAAAATTGCCCAACAAACCGGCGTCGGGGCACAGTTTGGGGGGAAATATTTCGCTCTCGATGTACGCATTATTCGCCTCGCTCGCCATGGAGCTAGTTGCCCCGTGGGGATGGGCGTGTCCTGCAGCGCCGACCGTAATATAAAAGCAAAAATTACGGCGGACGGTATTTTTATTGAGCAGATGGAAACTAATCCCGGGCGTTTTATTCCCCCCGAGTTGCGGACTTTTAAAGATGATAATTTCGTGCGCATCGATCTCAACCAACCGATGCCGGCCATTCTGGCAGAACTGGCCAAACATCCTGTCACCACTCGGGTGGCCCTGACGGGCACGCTAATTGTGGCGCGCGATAGTGCTCACGCCAAATTGCAAGACCGCCTCGCCGCCGGTCAGGGCCTGCCAGACTACGCCAAAAATCACCCGATCTATTACGCGGGCCCGGCGAAAACTCCCCTTGGCATGGCCTCGGGCTCGTTTGGCCCCACCACGGCTGGACGCATGGATAGTTATGTTGATTTTTTCCAAGCGCACGGCGGCTCCTTGATCATGCTAGCAAAAGGTAATCGGAGCAAAGCGGTGACCGCGGCGTGCAAAAAATATGGCGGCTTTTATTTAGGCAGCATTGGGGGGCCCGCCGCTATTCTCGCTCAGGATAATATCACTCAGGTAGAAGTTATCGACTATCCTGAACTCGGCATGGAGGCCATCTGGAAGATCACGGTAAAAGATTTTCCCGCCTTCATTTTGGTCGATGACAAAGGCACCGATTTCTTTGTGAATACCTGTGGCATTTGCGTGCCCGAGAAGTAAAGCCATCGAGCAAAAACGTCTCTCGATCGCGGCCGCACGATGAGCGCAAATCAACCGGCGCGCTCCATAAAAAAACCCGCCAGCCAAGGCGGGTTGAGCGACCGTTAAAGTCGCAGGGTCACACCCAACGATACTTGATCGCCCCTCAAACCGATGCGATTAAGACGATCCGTAATGTCACTATTGCCCAGACGACGAGCGAGCCGCTCTCGGACGATTTCAGGAGCACTTGGTTCACGACTAAGCGGACGGTCAGCATACTGCGCGAGAATTCTACTCCGCATGGAGGCATTGGTTGGTACCGAGGCTAATTCAGAAACAACCAAATCGACGTTCTGGATCCGCGCGGCAGGGCTGAGGCGACTCCCGCGCACAGAATTTACCAACTCTGGCTCAGTCAGCTCAAAGCTAGCAAGATTAGCCGCTATGGTCTGCGCTGAAGGAGTCTCCGTAGCGACCGCGCGAGTTTGCCGCGGCATGAGCTCGATGGGTTCAGGTAAAGGAGTTGAGTCAGTTACCACGGCGGGGCGAGCCTCGAGAACGGCCGTCATCATTGGACTGCGATTAGCGAGCGGCGAACTCACGGCTTGATTGGCGACCGCAGGTTCTGCGGCGACCTGACTTTGCTGAACCGGCGCAGAGGCCAACGCAGGGGCTGGGGTTGGTCCATAATATTTAACCGAGACAAAAGTGAACGCAAGAATCGCGGTAGCCCCGACTGGTAGATAAGCACGCCGCATGAGCAACTGCGGCAACTCTTGCCACCAAGCCCGTTTTTTAAGCAAAGCCGTCAGCTGCTTCTGGCGCAGTTCATGGTCAAAATTAACCCAAAAGGCAGCCTCCGGACGCTCATCTCGTTTCAGGCGGATCAGATCCTCAATAGTCACTTTAGGGCGTTGCTTGAAGTGGGGCATGCGAAAATTAAGAATTGAGATACTTGCCCATTTCTCCCTGGAGAAACTGCTTGGCGTAATGGAGCCGAGAACGGACGGTTCCTTCGGTGCAGCCCATAATTTCGGCGATTTCGGCGTGGCCTAGGCCATCTATTTCAAAAAGGGTAATCACTGTTCTGTGCGGGATAGACAATTTTTGGAGCGCTTCGTTCAATTTTTCCTGAAGCTCTTTCAGATAAGTTCCGCGATCAGCCCCTTTCTTATCTGTCAGCTGATCAATAATTTGCGCATTTGTGCCATCTTCATGCAGCTTCTCTAGGCTAAAAAAAGTGCGCAACCGATTCTTGCGCAGGTGGCTAAGGGCTCCATTCACGGCGATCCGGTAAAGCCACGTAAAAAAAGAACAATGTCCCTGAAATCGGTTGATGGACTGAAACGCCTTAATAAAGGCATCTTGGGTAAGATCGGAAGCATCCTCACGATTCGAGGTCAGATTGTAAATAATACCAAAAACCCGCTCTCGATATTTAAGAATCAGCTGATCAAAGGCCGCAACCTCTCCAGCTTGGACGCGCTTCACGATGGATAAATCAGCATCCGCCTCCTGCTGACGCTCAGGGGAGGTGATGATAGCCTTGGTGAAAACCTTAGACAGATTCATCTCGAGGAAAGACAGCTTAAATTAGCTAAAGAGCCAAGCAATCGAAATTATCCAGCAATCGAGGCTGTTTCCAGCCCCGCCACCTGATGGCGCAACATATCAGCCAGCTGCAACATGAAGGGAACCGGCGCTAAGTCGGCGTGGGGGTTTAACGCAGCGACCGCTAAAGTGAGTTCATCCTCGATCGCCGCCCGCACGGCAGCCGCGATATCCATTTCCTTCATACGCTGCCGACTTGCCGCCAAGCCTAAAGCCTGCCCGCCTTGCAATGCGGCTACGATGGACGCGCGCTCGGAGGCTGATACTCGCTCCAACAACATCATCAAGGGCAAGGTAAGTTTGCCCGTGGCCAAATCAGTCCCAAGCGTTTTGCCAATCCGTTGCTCCTCGCCCACAAAATCGGCAAGATCGTCATAGATCTGATAAGCAATGCCCAGGTGATGACCAAACCGATCGGCCGCCGCCGCGAAATCAGCGGCGTAGCCACCAAGGCGCGCCCCAAGGAGACAAGAAATCCGGAATAGCTCCGCGGTCTTTAAATCGATTATGCGGCGGTAATCGGCGAGTGAGATATTAATATCCCGCCGCCGCAGCGTTTGCATGATTTCTCCCGAGCAAACCTTGCGCGTAGACTCTGACACCAGCCGACAAACTTCCGTTGTAGGAAATTGTGCAGCGATGTGCAGGGCCTGAGAAAAAAGTGCATCCCCCAATAATACCGCCGCCTCAGGCCCAAATTCACGTGCCGCCGTTTGGCGATTCCGGCGCAGGTCAGCCCGATCCATGATATCGTCATGCACCAAGGTGGCGAGATGCACCATCTCGATAACACCGGCAACGCGGACCAACTCGTCGGCCACCACCCCGGCCCCGCGCCAGCCACAAATAAATACCAAGGTTGGCCTCAGGCGTTTACCCATCGTATCTAGGCAGTAAGCCGCCATCGAGCGAATCTCTGGTTCGAAACGCTCGACTTGGTCGCGCATGAAAACATCAAGCGCCGCCATCTGCGGGCTCACGTGCTGGGAAAGCTCCTGAAAATCGCGCGAGAGTTGCGGCGGTCGGGATGAGGTCAAGGGTCCAGCCATTAGTCAAAATTTAATCACGACCACCGAAATGGCTAACAAATATTATCGGACAACTTGTGGCGCAAAATCCGCAGAAAACGGTACCGCCACCACACGGAAAAAAGCCCAGCCCTAACCCAACTATGCATAAAAAAACCGGTGGGGTGGCCACCGGTTGAGGGTCGTTAAAACAGGCTGCGCTTATTTTTTATTACTCGAGGCCGGCGCGAACATATCGGCGCCCTTGGGCGTCCGATTGCCGGGCATATCCTCCCGACTCATGCCAATGGCCTGCACTGCGCGAGGATCGAACACTTCTTCGGGCGAAGCCCCATCAGCGCTCACCGTCTTAGCGGTGATGAAGATCAGAAGATTCGTCGCCTCATCATTAACTGATTTGGAAGAAAATAACCGGCCCAATAACGGGATATCGCCCAGAATAGGAACCTTGGTCCCGCCATGGCTGGTCGCGCTGCTGATGAGGCCGCCGATACCCATGGTATAACCATCTTTCAAAGAAACCTGGGTTTTGACTTTGCGCGTTCCAATAATCGGAATTTGCGCGCCGCCGGCACCACCAAAAGAAGTGGAGCCGTTCTGGATGCTAACCTCTGGCTCCAACGCGAGCTTGATGACGCCGCGCGCGTTTACCTGCGGCGTGACTTTCAAGATAATGCCGATGGGCTTGTAGGTAAAACCGGAAACCTCAAACGACCCACGCTGCTCGTTATAGGTGTAACTCGGCACGGGGAACTCCTGGCCAATATTGATGACTGCTTCCGTGTTGTTCAGGGTGACGATCGTAGGATTCGATACGACCTTGCTGTTGTTTTGCTGCTTCAACGCGGAAACAATGACATTAAAATCGGAGGAGGAGAAAACCGCTGAAGCCAAGCGATTCGTAGAGCCGGCATTGGTGAGTCCCATCAGGGAATTAATGGCGTTAGTGGCTGAATTACTCAGCGTGTTACCCACCGCATCGGTAATCGTTCGACCCGTTGTGCCGGTGGTGCCATTGCTGGTTGCATTCGTTGTCCCATTGGCAGTGCTGGCGGTGGTACCGTTAGCATTGGTTCCGTTGAAAGTATTAACACTGGTGAACGTTGCGGGAGTGACGGTAGGCGGAGTCCCTGCTGTTATCACTGGAGCCACGTAATTTGCTACTCCCGTGCCGGCGGTAACCGATGCGGGCAATCCACTGACGGCCCCCGTAGCTGGATTCATCGTGGCGGTGGTATAAACTCCATTGGCCGAACTAATCGGAGTCGGGGTAGTCGCATAAATAATGGTATTGCCGGCGACGGTGCTAGCAGTAGTGCCGTTAGCCGTGCTCCCCGACGTGCCATTAGTCACACTCGCGTTGGTGCCGTTCGTATTGGTGTTACTGGTGCCGCTAGAGTTTTGGAACGTAGCCCCATTGCCCGCGATCCCCCTGACCTGGACGTCGTTCCCCGAGGTTTGACCGCGACCGCGATCCCAAGTCTGATTGACCCCGCCGACCCCCAACTGCAGGCCCTGCAGCGACGCCCAATTAACTCCAATATTACGGATATCGCGATCGGTGACCTCAACAAATTTAGATTCAATCATCACTTGGTCCGTGGCCTTATCGAGTTGCTCGATCAGTAAGCTGATGCGTTTCAACTTTGAAGGCTGCTCGGTAATCACGAGGGAATTGCTGCGCACATCGGTTACGATTTTTCCATCCTTGGCGGTAATGAGACCATCTATGATTGGCTTGATCTCAGAAGCCTTAGCGTTGTTGAGGATGAAAACCTCCGTTACCACCGGCTCATCATTCTGTTTTTCATTAACGATTTTAATAATATTACCTTCCTCGATATAGGAGTAGCCCACCGGGGTCAGAACGACATGAAAAATCTGCCGCCACGTGACATCCCGCAATTTGATCGAGGTTTTTCCCACGAGGGTGTCAGGCACCACAAGATTAAGTTCAAAAAGATCCCCGACATTACGGAGGATTGTCTTCAGCTCTTCATCAGGAAAATCCACTGAGAGCGTATCTTTATCACGACTGGCCGCAGTCCTGACGGGCGCAGCTGGGTCTATTTCTGGCGACGATTCGCTCGGGGTTGAATCTGCGGAAGGAGCGGCGGACTGGGCCAGTGCCGCCCGGCAGCCAGCCTCGAGAAAAATTGCGATGAGCACCAAGCGTGTAATATTCATGGGGGATATTTATTTAAGGGGCCGAGTAAATCGCTCGCGATTGAGCATAAAAGTGAAGTTTGGTGGGCTAATTGAGAGGATTTCGAGAGCATAATGAACGCCTTCAACTGTCACCGTCATAATGCCACCGGTAGTTATTTTTTTAGCGCCGATGAGAAGCGTCGGCTCACCGGCTCGCATAAAAAAAGTTGGTTTCAGCCCCATCGCAACCACCTGCAGTTTAGCTCGCTCCGTCAAGGGTCCGCTAGATTTTTGCACCCCAGCGGCGGGCTTCGCAATTTCAGAGGGCGGCGCTTTTTCGTTTTTGGCCCCTAATTCAGCGTAATAAAATGGATCCGCTTCGGGGGCCGCAATCTCCTTCGTAGCTAAGAGCTGTTTACCTTTATCTAAAGCTTCCTGCCGCTGGCTGGGGCTGAGCACCCCGTCTTCGTCAGCTTGAGCCACCACGAGGCTGGCGGCCGCGGCTAAAACAGAAATCCATCGCGATAAATTAGAAATGGATGGGATCATGGCAAACCGAGTAATTCGAGGGTAAGATTGAGGGTCACGCCACCGGCCGCGCCACTGGGAGCATCGACCCCAGCGCTAGCCGCCTTGCTGTAAGTGGCCGTTGTGAAATGGCAAAAATGTGGCCCATTTTCCAAATGCTGCAAAAAGGAAACTACCTGCTTAAATGACCCTTGCACCGAGAGGGTGTAAGGAATGCCCAGATAAAGCCCTTTACTCACTTTAGGCGGAAGGCCCTGGCGCACATCCAACAGCTTAACCTGGTTCTTCGCCTCTAACTTATAAAAATATTGCAGATTAATTCCTAACTGGCCGGCCCGAATGAGCCGACTATCGATTTCCTGCCCAAACGCCTGCATCTGCTCCACTTGTTGGGCCAACCCCTCGGCGTGTCGCGTGTTGCTAAGAATTTGGGCCGCCTCGGCTGCTTTCGCGTCAGCGCTTGCTTGATTTTCGGCGATCAGATCATTGCGAAAATATAACAGCCCAGCCAAAATAATCGCCAGAGCCCCACAAACAGACCCGATCGGTTGCTTCTTAAAAGTCGCGAGGAGATCAGCCAAGGTCATGTTATTTTTTCTCCTTACCGTCAGCTTTAACCCGAAGGGAAATATCGAAAGTCAGAGAGTTGCTGCGCGCATCACGACTGAGATTGGCGAGATTAATAGCCGAAAATACGGCCCCCAGGCGCGGGTGAGCTCGCAGCATATCAACGTAGCCCGCCGCCACTCCGGCCGCTTCACCTGCCACCCCAGCAACTTGTCCTCGCACCATAAAAGTGACCCCTCCGTTCGGTTCCGCCAAACGAGCTTCCACGGATTCAATCGTGATCGCTTTGGGCAAGGTCTGACCCAAGAGCGTAACAAATTCCGCCGGATTCATCAGCGCTTGGCGAAACGCCTGGGCCTCTCCTATTTTTTTAGCTTCTACCGCAAAGGCCTTGTTCAAACGAAGCGCTTCCCGATTCGCCCTCGCGTGCGTATCAATCTCTTTCTGGGACCCCGCGATTTGTA
>CAMAVZ010000062.1:0-9478 GCA_945861645.1 Opitutus sp. GAS368
TGGCTCAGGCGAAATTCTTTCAGCCGGCGATCGCGCTGATGTTCTCGTTGCTTTCTACCAGCACAGTTATGAAAGCCACCGCTCTTCCCTGCGGCCCGGCGGCGTGCTGCTTTACGATGCCGATCATGTCACCCCCAATCCCGATGATAAAGAAATCACCGCGGTCGGCGTTCCCATGACCAGCGCGACGGTTGAAGCCGTCGGCGGCTCCAGCAAAGAGAAGGGCAAAAATATTTACGTCCTCGGCCTGCTCGCGCGCATGTTCGACCTCGATGTACCGAAACTCAGCCAACTTATTAAAGAGCGCTTTGGCGGCAAGAATGAGGACATCGTGCGCAACGCCCTCCTCGCCTTCGACGCCGGCTACGCCTACCCCGCAGAAAATCTGGCGCATATTCTTTTCCGTCTTGAAACCCCGACCCCCACGGTGGGTGGGCGCCCCCAAATCACCACCGACGGCAACACCGCGCTCACCTACGGTCTCATCGCTGCGGGCGTGCGCCACGGGGCCGGCTACCCCATCACGCCGTGGTCCTCCATTATGGAGACGCTGCGCACCGAGCTGCCAAAATACGGCGGCATCTTCGTGCAATGTGAAGATGAGATCGCCGCGGCCTCAACCGCCCTCGGCTTCTCCTACGGGGGTAACCTCTCGATTACCGGCAGTTCTGGCCCAGGTCTCTCGCTTAAAATGGAAGCTCTCGGCTGGGCCACGATGGCCGAACTGCCCCTGATCGTCGTCAACGTGCAACGGGGCGGCCCTTCCACCGGCATGCCGACGAATATTGAGCAAAGCGATTTACTCCAAGCCATCTACGGTAGCCACGGCGATTGCCCGCGCGTCGTCCTCGCACCGAAAAATGTCGAAGACTGCTTCTACATCGCCCTCGAAGCCTGCCGCATTGCCCGCGAATTCAGCACCCCGGTCATTATCCTCACCGACCAAGCGCTGGCGACTCGCATTGAAGCCTTCGACGAACCCGATCTGCCCAAGCTCATGCTCGAGCAGAAGCCCGACCTCAGCCCGCGTGACGTTAGCTACAAGCCTTACCCGCTCGATCAAGTCCAACGCCACGCTCCTCCCGGCTCTGTCATTGGCTCAGGCAAATATCCCACCGTCACCGGTTTGGAGCACGACGAGCATGGCCATCCTACGGCCAGCCCCGCGATGCACACCAAAATGACGATCAAGCGCCGGGAGAAAATTAAGTCCGTCGCCGCAACCTTCCCCGCCCCTGAATTGTTCGGCGATCAGTCCGGCGATGTCTTGCTCATCGGCTGGGGCTGCACCTACGGACCCATCAGAGAAGCTCTCGGCCGCCTCCTCGGCGCTGGCGCCACCGTTGGCCATATCCAAATCCAGCATATTCATCCGCTCGATGGTGGGCTCGAAGAAATTTTTGCCCGCTACCGCCACATTCTCGTCGTCGAAATCAACGACGAGGGTCTCTACGGTTACGGTCAATTGGCAACCCTGCTGCGTTCGCGTTATTGCAACCCGGCTATCAGCAGCATCACTAAAACTGACGGCCTGACCTATAAAGTGAGCGAGATCGTCGAACGCGTCGCCCTCAAACTCGGCCTCGCCGATACCACCGTCGGCATGCGCAAACAAAGCCTGCTTGCCTCGGCCCTCACCGCCCAGAAATAACCCGCGTCTTTCCCCTCTAAATATAAATTTATGTCCGCTCCCACTCTTTCTCCCGCCGTCAGCTCAGCGCCTGGGGCCCCTCGCGCGCCCCTGACTAAAAAAGTCCTCGTCGCCGACCACCCCACGTGGTGCCCCGGCTGCGGCGATTTTGCCGTGCTCGCTTCTTTTTATAAAGTTCTCGAGAAACTTAATTACCCGCAGGAAAAAATCGTCACGTTCGCCGGCATCGGTTGCTCCTCCCGCTTCCCCTACTTCGTCAACACGCATGGCGGTCACTATATTCACGGCCGCTCTCTGCCTTTTGCCGCCGGGATTAGCCTCGGCCGCGATGATCTGCATGTTTTTGTGTTTGGCGGTGACGGCGATGGCTTCTCCATCGGCGGTAATCACCTCGTCCACACGGCGCGTAAAAATCCGCGCATGACGTATGTCATCATGGACAATTCGGTTTATGGTCTGACCAAGAAGCAAACCTCCCCCACCTCGCCCATCGGCTTCAAATCCAAGACCGATCCGTGGGGCGCCTACGATCAACCGATCAATCCGATGCGCACGCTGATTAATAGCGGTGCCACCTTCATCGCCCGCAGCCATGCCACGCAAGTGAACCATATGGTGGAGATGATGCATCGCGCTGCATTGCACGATGGCTTCTCGGTGGTAGAAATCCTGTCGGAATGCGTGGAATTTTTCGAAGGGGCCTTCGACGCCTCGATCCCGCGCAAGGGCGGCTCATTCCAAACGATTGACCTGAAGAAAAATGACGGTTCGGCCGAAGACGCCGCCCGCCATGATCCCACCGATGAGCTCGCGGCCCTCCGCCTCGCGCTGGAGCCTTGGCCCGGCAAATTCGGTATTTATTACGAAAATAAAAACCGCCCCACCAAGAACGCTCTCGAGCAAAAACTGATCACCAATACCCGGGAAAAGACCAAAAACGCCAGCGACCTCGAATTGCTGTCGAAGACCTTTGCCCGCATGCGCTGAAGTATTTCCTGCCTCGTCGGCCCTCTCGCCCCGCCTCATCCGCGGGGCTTTTTGTTGGCCACGCGGCCCGGGCCTGCTAGCTCTACCAGTATGGCGAAGGTTTATTTTTACTACTCGGCAATGAACGCGGGCAAATCAACGGTATTACTTCAGTCGAGTTACAATTACCATGAGCGCGGTATGCGCACGCTTCTGTTCGTACCGGCCATCGATACCCGCGCCGGACTCGGTCGCGTAAAATCTCGGATCGGACTCGAAGCGGAGGCGATTACGCTCCAGCCCGAAGATAATATTTTTACGCACGTCTCCACCGAACACACCACGCCCCGAGCTGGCGCCGAACCGCCCGCCATCGCCTGCGTCCTGATCGATGAAGCTCAATTTCTCACCCGCCACCAAGTTGAGCAAGTCACTGATATCGCTGATCAACTCGATATCCCCGTGCTTTGCTACGGCCTCCGGACAGATTTCCAAGCCCAACTTTTTCCCGGCAGCGCTGCCCTGCTCGCCCTGGCGGATAGCCTGATCGAATTGAAAACGATTTGTCACTGCGGTCGCAAAGCGACCATGAACCTTCGCATTGGCCCCGATGGCCGCGGCGTGAAAGAAGGCGCACAAGTTGAGATCGGCGGCAATGACCGCTACGTCGCAATGTGCCGCCGGCATTTTAAAGCAGCGCTCGCACCCACTTGACCCGCCGCGGCTAACCCACGGCTCAATACCGCCAAGCAGGGCGTTACTAAACAGGTCGCCGTCAAGCAGCAGGGGAGCACCTAGCCCGAGCGCGGGGAGGCCCTCAGCAGCATCGCCCATCCTGATTTTTGGCCCGAGCTGCGAAGTGAACTTGCCAAACTACGCCATTTCACACTCAGCTGAGAGCCCAACCCCCTCATGCTCTTGCCCATCGCCTCACTGCTTATTTTCATCGGCACCTACACTCCGCCCAAAGGAGAAAGTAAAGGTGTCTACTCACTTCAGTTCAACCCCACCACGGGTGAACTCAGTGCTCCTGTGCTCGCCGCGAAATTGTCTAACCCGACTTTTCTCGCCCTCCACCCGAACGGCCGCGTGATTTATGCGTTAAGCGAAAGTGATACGGTACGCGGGAAACCGGGCGGCGGCGCCACCGCCTTCAACCTAGATACCCAGACCGGCCAACTGGAGCTCCTCAATCGCCAACCCAGCGGTGGCGTTGGCGGGGCGCATCTCGGACTCGATCCCGACGCCACGACCCTCCTGCTCGCTAGTTACAGCGGTGGGCAGGTGACCTCCTTTCCTCTCGCTAAAAACGGCCAGATCAAGCCCCCGGCCGGCACCCAGATTCTCACCGGTATCTTGGGACCGCAGCAAAATCGCCAAGATAAACCTCACCCTCACTCGGTGACCGTTTCCCCCGACGGCCGCTTCGCTTATCTCTGCGATCTCGGCCTTGATAAAGTGTTCTGCTACGAGCTGAAGGCCGCGACGATGGTTCCCGCCGGAGATTTTTCTACGGCGCCAGGGGCCGGCCCCCGGCATAGTAAATTCTCTACTGATGGAAAATTTTTTTACGTGATCAACGAGCTGAACAGCACCATCACGACATTCACGTGCGCTCCCGCGACCGGCAAGCTAAGCGATCCCCACACGGTCTCAACTTTGCCGAAGAATTTCGCCGGCGAAAATACCTGCGCCGAGATTCGCCTGCACCCCAATGGACGCTTTGTTTATGGCTCGAACCGCGGTCACGACAGCCTCGCGGTTTTTGCCCGCGAGCCTCGCGATGGTTCCTTACAGCTTATCGAAATCGTGCCCTCCGGCGGCGCGCATCCCCGCAATTTTGCGCTATCCCCTGATGGGTCTTGGCTGATCTGCGCCAATCGCGACAGCAATAATCTCGTCGTCTTCAAAGTTAATCCTGAAACCGGCCGGCTAACCGCCAATGGCCAGACCGCGACCGTCCCGATGGCCGTCTGCGTACTCTTTACTTCCATCGATTAAAGCCCGGCGATCCGGGGGCGCCCACCCCTGGGGCGCTCCTCTAAATCAAAAAGCCGCCACCCCATCCGCCGGTAAACGCGGCGGACGCAGGTTCAGCACTAGGTAATAGCTGACGACGGCCCACCCCGCGCAGACCAGTAAAAACCAATCGCCGTGCTGCACATAAAAACTCGAGCGATCACGCCAGCGGACATCACGCGTCACATCTAGGGTCTGGGATCCGCGAAAATAAATACTCCCTTTTTCATTGAGGAGCGTCGCTCGGATATTGCCAAACTCGTCAATCCAACCGCTCCAGCCGCTATTGCCGCACCGCAAGACCGGTCGCCGAGTCTCCACCGCTCGCAGCACGGATGAGGCCGCATGCTGATAAGCTGCGCCACCCTCACCGAACCAAGCATCGTTGGTCAACACAGCTAACATTTCGGCGCCCGCTAAAGCACTCGCGCGCGCGAACTCCGGAAATATATCCTCGTAGCAAATCAGCACACCCACCCGCACCTGACCGGATCTCACGGGCACCAGCAAAGGTCGCGCCTCAGTACCGGGCTGAAAATCTCCCCCAATCGGAACTATTTTATCTAGCCAACCCAAGACCGGTCGCAGCGGAATATATTCCCCAAAGGGCACCAACTTGCGCTTCGCATAGCCTTCCCGCGCCACGCCTGCCACGGGCTCGACCACGACGGCCCCGTTATACCACGAAACGAGCTCGGACGCTGAGCCCAGCGCGGTGTACACCGTGCCGACGAGTAAAGGGCGCCCCGCCCGCTTAGCCACAGAGGCCAACCATGGCTCAACATTGGCGTCACGAAATAGCGGCCATGGTACCACCGACTCCGGCCATAAGATAAAATCCCCGCGCCCCGCCTTCGGCGCGGCAAAGGTCACTTGTTCGATCGTCTGCAAGATTTCCTGCGCACGGGCGCTATCCCATTTTTCATTTTGCGGAATGCCGGGTTGCACGAGAGTAACCCGCGCCAATTTTTGCCGCTGTGCCCCCATCGTCTCGGCCAAAAAGGGAAACGAGGCCGACACCAACAACATCAACGCGACCATGAACTCTGGACTACGTTTCCGCAGACCAGAGAATCCCTCGTAAAAAATGCGGTGCGCATAGGCCGCGCCAGCGAGGTTGAAATAAATTAAGATAAAGGAGACCGACCACGCTCCGGCATAAGCCGCACTCTGCAGCACCAGCGGCCGCTGCCACTGGCTAGCCGCGAGCGTCAGCCAAGGGAAACCTCCAAAAATCACGGTGCGCAACCACTCCAGCATAACCCAGAGTGCCGCCAAACCTAACAAAGCGATGATGCGCAGGATCGCTTGGTGACCGCGCAGCCGCGGGACCACCCACCATACGGCCAAATACCAACTCCCAATTAAAAGTCCGACGAAAGATCCCAATAAAAGCGGCCCGAGCGACGTGACATGCTGCAGCCAGCCCAGCAGCGCCACCCACGCCACCACCTGTGCGCCCAGCACGGTCCTGGCGTAAATCCAAAAAGGGGGCCGGCGGTAAGCCCACAACACGGCAGGAAGAGCGAATGCATAGCCAGCATCGCCGACGTTAAGCGGGGGAAAAGCCGCAAAAGTTAAAAATGCCGTGAGCCCAAATACCGCCAAGCCCCAACCCAAATGCGGTCGCCGCTGCCAAAGCGTCAGCCTAGGCTCATAAGGATCAAGCGCGGGAATCGGCGCAGCCGTCATGGGACTTAGGCGGCCCCGTGGCAATTCTTGTACTTCTTACCGCTACCACACGGACACGGATCATTGCGCCCCACCTTCGGGGTATCGCGGCGGATCGTGACGGAAGGAAGTTTCACTTCATTCTCAGCGGACGCGGCACTGGCACCCGCCAGATTCGCATCTGCTTGCACCGCCGAATTAAGAGCGGTGGGGCCTGAAGCCGGACCTTGTAAACGCGCCGAGCGCGAGAGAATCGAAAAAAGATTCTCGAAGGCGTCTCGATTAGTAGCCGACCGAAAAAGACTCGTGCAAATCTGCAGACGAACATTGTTCATCAACTCTTCAAAGAAACGGAAAGCCTCGCCCTTATATTCCGAAAGCGGATCTTTTTGCCCATAACTGCGCAGGCCAATCGATCGACGCAACTCCTCCATTTCGGTCAAATGCTCCTGCCAGTGATGGTCAATCGCGTTGATCACAATGTAACGCTCCAAGCCCCCCAAGGCCGCCGCATCCTCGACCGATTCTTTCAGCGCGTAGGCTTGGCTGATGCGCGCGACCAATTGCTTGAGCAAATCATCAAAATCAGCGCGCGCAGAGATTTCTGCGACCTTAGCGCTGACGGGGAAATGAGAATTAAGCCAACCAATGAGGCTTTCAATGTTGGCCGCCGTCGCCCCGCCTTTTTCACCGAAGCCAGCCGCCTCTAACCGCGCGGCCAATTCTTCCTCAATCATCTCAAAAATAACATCCTTCGGGCGATCACTGTGCAATGCACCGTTGCGAATCCCGTAAATCACTTCGCGCTGCTTGTTCAGCACATCATCATATTGCAACAAACGCTTACGCTGAGAAAAATTCTGCTGCTCTACTTTTTTCTGCGCCGATTCAATGGATCGATTGAGCAACGAATGCTCCAGCTCTTCGCCTTCCGCCATGGCGCCTTCCATGATCCGCGAGGCAATGTTACCTTGCAGGAAAAGCCGCATGAGATCGTCTTCCAACGAGAGAAAAAACTTAGTCGTCCCAGGATCGCCCTGCCGGGAGCAACGACCGCGTAATTGCCGGTCAATGCGGCGCGATTCATGGCGTTCCGTGCCCACCACAAAGAGTCCGCCTAATTCGCGCACCCCTTCACCCAGCTTAATATCAGTGCCGCGACCGGCCATGTTGGTGGCAATCGTGACTGAACCCTTATGGCCAGCGCGGGTCACAATCTCGGCTTCCTGCTGGTGAAATTTAGCGTTGAGCACCGTATGAATGACGCCGGCGCGCTTGAGCATACGACTCAAGACCTCCGATTGCTCAACCGTCACCGTGCCGACAAGCACGGGCTGACCGCGCGCTTGCGCTTCCTGGATTTGCTTCACGACCGCGGCATATTTATCGCGCCGGGTCTTAAAAATAGAATCGTTCCGATCCAGGCGGATGCACGGCTGATTCGTCGGAATTTGCGTCACTGACAGCTGATAAATTTCGCTAAACTCTGTCGCTTCCGTCTCGGCGGTACCCGTCATACCCGCTAATTTTTCGTACATCCGAAAATAATTCTGAATTGTCACGGTGGCGTACGTCCGGGTCTCACGCTCAATATTAACATTCTCTTTTGCTTCCACCGCCTGGTGCAGCCCATCGGACCAGCGCCGCCCCGTCATGATGCGCCCGGTGTTTTCATCAACGATCACTACCTTGCCATCCTGCACGACATACTCGACATCGCGTTCGTAGAGCGAATAGGCCCGCAGCAATTGCGACAGCGCATGAATATCCTCTGAAACTACCTCATACCGCTGCTGCGCCGCTCGCTTGGCCTGCTCTTTCTGTTCAGGCGTCTGCGTCACATCTTTTTCGATATCGATAAAAATAGTAGCGAGATCGGGCAGCACGAAAGCATCGCGGTCATCCGGCCGCAGCTTAGTGCGACCCACTTCAGTCAAATCCGCTTGGTGATTCTTTTCATCAATGGTGAAAAAAAGCTGCTCCTTGTACTTGTAGAGCTCGTCTTTGTTAAAATCGCTGTGCATCTCGACGTCGGTTTTATCGAGGAGCTTACGCCATTCTGGATTCTCTTGGAGCCGGAGAAGTTGCTTATTCTTCGGCATGCCCAATTTAACTTGGAGCATTTTCATCGCCGCAACTTGCCGCTGCTCGGAGGTTGTCTCAGCCGTGGCGAGGACATCGCCCGCCTCCTTTACGAGATTATTGATCTGCCGCAATTGGGCACTGACCAACTCTTCCACGCCGGGCCGCAACCGGGTAAACGGCTGTTCGCGCTCAATCGGGGCAGGCCCTGAAATAATGAGCGGGGTGCGGGCCTCATCGACGAGGATGGAGTCGATTTCGTCGACGATGCAGTAGAAATGGTCGCGCTGCACCTGATCTTCCTTGCGCGTGGCCATGCCGTTATCGCGCAGGTAATCGAACCCAAATTCAGAAGCGGTCCCATAGGTAATGCCGCGGTTATACATCTCCCGCCGACTCTCGGAGTGCATCGATTGCTGGATGCATCCGACCGTGATGCCCAAAAAATTATACAAATGCCCCATCCACTCAGAGTCGCGGCGCGCTAGGTAATCATTAACCGTCACCAATTGCGCGTTTTTCCCCGTCAGCGCATTCAAATAAAGCGGCAACGTTGCAACCAACGTCTTGCCCTCGCCAGTGGCCATTTCCGCGATCCGCCCTTCGTGCAGCGTAATGCCACCGATCAGCTGCACATCAAAATGCACCATGTCCCACGTGAGCTCATGATCGCATACGAGCACCTTACGCCCGCAGAGCCGACGCGCGGCATTTTTAACAGCGGCAAAAGCTTCGGGGAGAATTTGATCCAGTGTCTCCCCTCCCTGAACCCGGGCCCGAAATTCAGTGGTCTTCGCTTGGAGCTGTTCATCGGTGAGCGGCTGATATTGCTGCTCGAATTCGTTGATGCGCGCGACGACCGGGCGGCATTTTTCAACGTACTTGCGATGGTGACGGCCCGAGAATTTCTTGAGGATGAAGCTTAGCATGAAAAGAGGTATAATCGTTAGCCGCCAGCAGCAGGTTGGCAAATGACAAATCGCTCACCCGACTCCTGCTCCAAATCACTTTAAATCAAAAATTTAGCCAGCTGCTTGAGCCTCTGATATGCGCGCCCCTCAGACCTTGGTCTTAAAATAATCGATGGTC
>CAMAVZ010000063.1:0-9068 GCA_945861645.1 Opitutus sp. GAS368
GGGAAGCCCTCAGATTTTACCGTAAACCGGTTGATCACCGGGTGGGCCGCCGCGATGCCCGCGCTCAAACCGGGCGGTCGGGCGATTTTTTTTATTCCACCGAGTCTCGGTTATGGCGGCATGCGCTCAGGGATTATCCCGCCAGTATCAGGATTGATTTTTGACGTTGAGCTGTTGGCCGTGAATCCGGAGCTGCCGGTCAAAGCGAACGGGGCGGCCGAGCGTTAACGCCGCGCCACTTCCTGCTTTGCGCGTCAAAATTTATGGGGCAAAGGATCGCCCTCCATCCAGCGCGGTTAGCTCAAGGTAAGGGGCGCTTTAGCCAGTCGCGCCATTATTCGCGGAATAGGTCTAAAGATTTTCCTTTGAGTGGGAAAACAGGATAACCGAGGCGCTTGGAGCTAATTTCCTCAAAGGTGATACTAATCGTAAAGTCTTTGACGAGAAACTGCAGGAAATCGCGTTTGTTCATGAGCAGGCAACGGGCAGGCGTGCGCGCGAGAATGGTGGCAATGGCAACGCCATTACGTAGCTGACTGATCTCTCCAAAAAAGTCGCCGATTCTGAGCGCGCAATCGGCTCAATCGGTGACGGTCGCCTTGGCCCCCGGCGCAATAGGCCATCGCCATCACCAATTAATATTTTTCTGGAGTGGATTCGGCGGGCCGTCGCGTGCCGCTGGCGCGGCGAAACAGTAAGGCTGAGCCGACAAACAGTATGATGAAGCCGATATTTAAGACTAAGATGGTCAGCCCCGCCGGCCCCGAGATTGGCGCAATCTTTAGAAATAGCAGGGCGATTACTGGGACTAAGGCCTGCGCGAAGGCCATCACCGATAACGTGCGAGCCATGCCGCGTGGTTGACCGCGCGTTATTATGGCTCCGATAATCCCCACCGCGAGCACACCGACATACATGAGGTTGGCGGGATTGCCTTCATCCCCGATAATTCCCACCGCGAGATTTACCCAGATGAGGATAAAGGCCGCTGCCAGCGCCACGGCGATGGCGGCTCGATAGGCTCGATGGCCAGACACTCGCATGGCTAGCTCGTAGGCCCCACCAGCGCCCGCCAACAGGGCGCCAAAGATCATGAAATCAGCGAAATCCCAAGCGACCTCGGTCGTGAATTGCATCGCTAATAACGGCAGGAGCAGAATAAGCGCGGCCAAGCTCCAGCGAGCGATTCGCCAGAATTTCTTGTCCCGGCAGCCAGTTTTTGTCGTCAGACTAATCAACGCGGCGCTCATCAAGAATTAAATTTCGCCTAAAAGAATTTATTGAGCAGAAAATTACTCACTGGTGGTGCTGAGATCAAGTGCACCCCAGTATTATCGGGAGTGGACTTAAGTAGCCGGCATCTGCGCGGTCGGGGGTTATATGACAAATAGGTGACGCCCCCGTAACGATTTAGTGACGGCATGGTTCAGTCGTTGACGTGCTGATTTTCGAAGACTCGCGTCTGCGGTCAAACCTAAACCTATGTCTTCACTATTGAAATTACTTGATTCTAGCGCTCGCGCATTTCGCGCGATTTATATCTTGGCGGCGACCACGGCGGTAGCCTTGTGCGGCCAAATCACGGGCGGTCTTACAGGTCACGTGGCTGATGCCGCTACGCAATTATCATTGGCCGGCACTCGCGTGACTATTCAAGGAACCGATTTGGAAACCTACACCAGTGGCACCGGCAACTATGTGCTTAGTGCCGTGCCGGTCGGAGCCCAGACGATTGTGTTCGGCTACCTCGGTTACGCAGACCGCACGCAATCAGTGCAGATTATGCCCGGGGTGATCGCTCGGAGCGACGCGCTGTTCGCCGTTGAGGCAATCCGCTTGGACAAATTTATTATCACCGGTAGTGCCGTCGGCTCGGCGCGGGCAATAAATCAGCAGCGTGCAGCGAACACCTTGACCAACATTGTGGCGGCCGACGAGATCGGTCGCTTTCCCGACCAGAATGCCGCCGAGTCGCTCCAGCGTCTGCCCGGCGTCTCGCTCTACCGCGATCAAGGCGAGGGTCGCTTCGTCAATCTGCGCGGTCTCAACTACATTTACACCGGAGTCACGCTGAACGGCAGTTCACTCGCCAGCCCCGAGGCGGGCGATCGCGCCATCGCCCTTGATCTCGTTCCGTCTGATTCGCTCGCCTCGCTCGAGGTCACTAAGGTGCCAACGCCTGACATGGAGGCCGAGGGGCTCGGCGGCAACGTGAACATCCGCACGAAAAGCGCCTTCGACAGCACGGGGCGCAATGTGAACCTCAGCGCCCAGACGATCTACACGCGCCTCACAGAGGATTTCGGCCTCAAGGGCAACGCGACGGCCTCTGACATCCTCATGGACGGCAAACTCGGCGTACTCGGCTCCGTCACCTGGCAGGAGCGCAACTTCGGCTCGCATAATTACGAGGAGGATGGATACAGCCTGCGTTCAAGTGGGGTAGGCGGCCCGTCGTTCTACGCGCTCAACAACCTAGCCTTCCGTGATTACGTCATCACCCGCGAGCGTTATGGCGCGAGCGGTGCGATCGAATACCGCCCGGACAGCTTCACCAAATTCTATGTCAACGGCGCCTATAACCGTTTTACTGACACGGAGGACCGCCATCTGCTCTACCTTCCCTTCGCGCGCGGTACCGTCACGGCGATCAGCGCCAACTCGCTGACGGTGGCCGGCCTCAGCCGTCCTCGCCGCGACATCCGCATTCGCGAGAAGGATCAGGAGCTGCGGGCCCTGAGTGCCGGGTTTGAGAAACGGGCCGGAGCTTGGACCTTTGACGCCAAGGCGGCCTGGTCCGAGGGCATCGAGCGCCGCCCAGACGAGCTAACCGTCCGTCTCCGCCGCAACACGGCCGACACCGGCCTGCGTTACACCTTCAACAGCCTTTATGATGTCAGCGTTGAGCAGACCGCCGGCGCCAGCATCACCGACCCGGCCAACTACACGACGGTCGATCGCATCCAACTCAACGTCGAGAAGGGCACGGACACGGAAAGCAGCTTCGCTTTGAACGCCCGCTATGACCTCGAGAACGCCAGCCGAGCCTATATCAAGGCCGGCGCCGTTATCCGGACCAAGGAGAAGGAAAGCCGCGTGGACTCCACGCGCTTTGCTGCTCCCGCCACCTTCACCTTCGCTGCGCTGGCTGGCCCGCTCAATCCTTCCTACCGCTACGGGCCGAAGCTTCCCCGGATCAATCACGACTCTGTGCTCCGCGATTTCTACGGCAATTTCAGCGCCTTCACGCCGACCCTGCAGGTCGCCGACAGCCTGCTGGAGGATTGGAATTCCACGGAAGATGTCCTCGCGGGCTACATCATGACCAGCGCCACTTGGGGCAAGACCAACATGATGGCCGGCGCGCGCGTCGAGCGCACTGACTTCGAGACCAGGGGTAATGGGCTCCGCGGCGCGGTCATCACCGCCACCTCGGCGACGCGCGACTACAACCATATGCTGCCCGGGGTGCATCTGCGCCATGATTTCTCCAGAAATGTTGTCGCCCGCGTGTCCTATTCAGGGTCAATCCGCCGCCCGTCCTTCGCGGAATCAGCCATTTTTCGGAACGTTGATGATGTCAGCACCACCGTCACGGCCGGCAATCCCAATCTCAAGGCCCTCGAGGCTAGGAGCTGGGATGCCTCGCTCGAATATTACCTGCCTTCGCTCGGGATGGTCTCGGCCGCGGTCTTCCAAAAGGACATCGAGAATTTTAGCTACGACTACTCCGTCCTCGGCGGCGACGCCGCTTTCCCGACCTACAACCTCGTCACCTTCGCCAACGGCAGTGACGGCAAAATCTCGGGCCTCGAACTCGCCTACCAGCAGCAGTTGCGCATGTTACCCTCGCCGTTTGACGGCCTTGCCTTCATGGCCAACCTGACCTTCGCGGATAGCTCTGCAGAATACCCGACTCGTCCCGGCGAAAAACTGGCTTTCATCGGCCAGAGCGA
Organism: Opitutus sp. GAS368; assembly: GCA_945861645.1. Classification (GTDB taxonomy): domain Bacteria; phylum Verrucomicrobiota; class Verrucomicrobiia; order Opitutales; family Opitutaceae; genus Lacunisphaera. The sequence goes on from CAMAVZ010000063.1 coordinate 3,957, forward strand.
CCTGACGGGGAACGTCGCGCTCACTTACGAGAAGAATAAGTTCTTCGCCCGCCTGGCCCTGAACTGGCGCGATGCTCACCTCCGCGAGGATGAGCCCATCGGCGTCAATATCGACGATGACCGCTACATCGATGATTTCTACCAGCTCGATCTTTCCGCCAGCTATCGCTTCAAAAAGAACTGGGAGGTCTACGGCGAGATGATCAACCTCACCAACCAGCCCTTCCGCGTGTATTTCAACAGCAGCAACGGTCAGGGTCGCCGGCTTGTCCAGTTTGAGGAATACGACGTTACCTTGAATCTGGGCGTGCGCTGGAAGCTGTAAATCCATTTAGTTTGGGGTAGTAGTAAACGCGAGGCGGGCAGGGGTGCCCGCCTCGCCTAGGCCCCGTCTTTTCAATTCTCCAGTAATTTTCGAAGCCGATTAACCTGCTCGCAGCGAAAAATCAGCACCACCACCCGCAGGGAATATTGCGCTGGATTTTTTATTTTCTTAAGGATCACGGCTGGGTGATTTCCCAGTTTAAAATTATAGCTAAACCGCCATGCGTCTCTTTCTTTTTCTAAGTCTCCTCGTCCTGACGACCTCGGCGGCTGAAACCCACCCGCCGTTCCGCCCGGACCTGCCGGCCGGCGCTGCTTATGCGCTCGATGCCCGGAAACTTCATCCGACGCAATTTTCCCATGGCTGGCGCGAAGTAGTTTACAAGGCGGCGAAGATCAACGCCATGTCGCCCGCCGCAGTGACCGTTTACCTAACGAAAAAGGATGTGCCGGTCGTCATCGGCCCCGGCGGCGTGCCGTATATGACCGACGGCCACCACACCCTGCGGTCATTGATCGAGTCCAACGCCCCCGACAAGACCGCCTATGGTCATATCCTCGCCAACTGGTCGGACCTCGACGCAGCCACCTTCTGGGCGCGGATGGAGGTGAACAATTACGCCTACCTGAAGAACGCCCGTGGCCGCTCCCTGCCGCCGGCCGCGCTGCCCGAGAGTCTACTGGTCATGGAGCGCGACCCTTGGCGCAGCCTCGCCTGGGGAGTGATGGAGGCGCGCGGTTTCGCCGAGCAGAAGGGCGTGTTTTTCCAGGAATTCCGCTGGGCCGATTTTTTCCGCGATAAAGTGAAATGGGATGATGCGGACGATGCCGCCTTTGACGACGCCGTGAAAGCCGCTTGCGTCCTCGCCCAATCGCCGGCCGCCGCCGGCCTGCCGGGCTACCGCGCATCGGCTGTGCAGCCGCGCGTCGTCACTGAGCCCACCAAACACGACACCGATGATCCGGCGTTCTGGATCCCGGCCGATCGCGCTCGGACCCTCGTCATTGGCACCGACAAGCACACCGACGGCGCCCTCTACGCCTACGACTTGGCTGGTAAGATCGTCCACCGCGCCGGCGGGCTTAAGCGTCCCAATAATGTCGACGTGGCCTATGGCCTCATGCTCGATGGCAAACCAGTCGATATCGCCGTCACGACCGAGCGTGAATTGTACCGGCTCCGCATTTTTCGTCTGCCGGAACTGGTTCCCGTGGATCAGGGCAATCTCAGGGTGTTTAATGGTGATCCCCTGCGCGCCCCGATGGGTGTGGCGCTCTATAAACGTCCGCGCGACGGCGCTCTATTTGTCATCGTGGGCGGCAAGTCCGGACCCGCCGAGGGTTACCTCAGTCAATACCGGCTCGAGGATGATGGGACTGGGCACGTGCAGATGACGCTCATTCGCCAATTTGGCGCTTATTCCGGTCGCAAGGAAATTGAGGCCATTGCGGTCGATGCTGGGCTCGGCTATGTCTATTACTCGGATGAAACTTTCGGCGTCCGCAAATACGCCGCCGACCCCGAGGCACCTGCTGCCAATCAGGAGCTCGCGCTCTTTGCCACCACCGGCTTCGCTTCCGACCACGAGGGCATTTCGATCTACCAACGCCCTGATGGCACCGGCTACCTGATTGTCTCCGACCAGCAAAATCACCGTTTTCAGTTTTTCCCGCGCGAGGGGACCCCCGGCCACCCGCATGAGCACCCTCTGATCAAGACTATTCCGGTGGCCGCGATTGAGAGTGACGGCAACGAAGTCACGAGTGCGGCGCTCCCAGGTTACCCCCACGGAATGTTGGTCGCCATGTCCACGGGTAAAGTCTTCCATTATTATTCATGGGACGATTTTGTTGGGTCAGACTCAAGCGGGCCCTGAATTCGTGGTGAGGGCGAAATTTGCACGGTGATCGCGGAGGACAATCGTGGTGGCGGGTAAGCCGCGGCGCCTGGCTGGGCGGCGTCTGGGCGGGGTAAACTCTGATCCCTTGGGCTCCGCGGCCGCTTTAGCGGCTGGGCTCGTAGTCGAGGTAGGGGGCTAGCCACTTTTCGGCCATCCCTATGGTCTGCATCTTGCGCTGCGCGTAATCTTGCACCTGGTCGCGCGGCAGCTTGCCGACCGCAAAATATTTGGCGTCGGGGTGATTGCAGTAAAATCCGCTGATGCTGCTGGCTGGCAGCATGGCGTAAGACTCCGTGAGGGTGATGCCGGTGGCGGCGGTCGCGGCCAAGAGTTCGAAGAGCGTCGTTTTTTCGGTGTGATCGGGGCACGCGGGGTAGCCAGGCGCAGGACGAACGCCGCGGTATTTTTCACGGATCATATCCGGCATGCTCAGGTTCTCGGTCAAACCATAGCCGCAGTAATCGCGGGCTCGCTTGTGCAGCAATTCAGCGAGGGCTTCAGCCAGACGGTCGCCGAGCGCTTGAGCCATGATCGCTTGGTAGTCGTCGTGTTGCGCCCGAAATTCAGCCGCAAACGCTTCCACGCCGTGACCAACGGTGACCGCGAAGCCGCCCAGATAATCACGTCGGCCGGAGTCTTTTGGCGCGAGATAATCGGCGAGGCAGTGGTTGTACTGGCTTGGGGTTTTTTCATTCTGCTGCCGCAGAAAGTGAAAAGTATGCAGAATTTTAGTGCGCGTTTCGTCTGTATAAACTTCCACACTATCCCCGACTGCATTGGCGGGCCAGAAGCCGAGGACCGCTTGCGCCGTGTAACGTTGCTCTGCCACAATTTGCGCGAGCATTTTTTGCGCATCTGCGTAGAGTTTCGTGGCCTCTTCGCCCACGACGGCATCAGTGAGGATTTCGGGGAAGCGACCGTGGAGTTCCCACGCCGAGAAAAAGGGGGCCCAATCAATGAACTCAACAATTTGGCTGAGATTTAATGGCTGAATCGCCCCCGCCCGCGCGGCAGCTGATGAATATATGCGCGAGCCGATGAATTCAGGTTCAGCGATCTTGACGGTCGACCAGTCCGTGGGTTGCCGGCGCGCGCGGGCCTCGGTGAGCGTGAGCATTTTTCGGGCCCCTTGGCGGTCGGCGTAATCCAGTCGCTGGCGTTCTTGCTTCGCGCGCAAATCTGCGTGGTAAGCCGGTTGGTGTTCCGGATTGAGTAGTTGGGCGACGACCCCAATGACCCGCGAGGCGTCGAGCACATGACAGACGGGCTCTTGATAGTGCGGGGCAATTTTGATGGCGGTATGCGCCGCCGAAGTCGTCGCACCACCGATGAGTAGTGGCAGTTTGAAATTAAGCCGCTGCATTTCTTTCGCCACGTGGACCATTTCATCGAGGGAAGGGGTGATCAGACCCGAGAGCCCGATGACATTAGCATTTTTTTCTTGGGCCGCCGTGAGGATTTTTTCGCAGGACACCATCACGCCCAAATCGATGACTTCATAATTATTACAGGCGAGGACGACGCCGACGATGTTCTTGCCGATGTCATGCACATCGCCCTTGACCGTTGCCATGATGATCCGGCCCTGCGCGCGGGCGACGCCGCCGGCGGCCACGAGTTGTTTTTTCTCTTCCTCCATGAACGGCTGCAGGTAGGCCACGGCCTTCTTCATTACTCGGGCGCTTTTGACCACCTGCGGCAGAAACATTTTGCCGGAACCGAAAAGATCACCCACCACGCGCATACCCTCCATGAGCGGGCCTTCAATAATCAGCAGGGGTTTGCCGTATTTCTGGCGGGCCTCTTCGGTGTCGACGTCAATGAAAGCGTCGATGCCCTTCACGAGGGCATGACTAAGTCGCGCTTCAATCGGCGCTTGGCGCCAGGCCTCAGTGTTTTCGGCTTTAGCTTCTTGGTTTTTATTGGGGCCGGCCGCCGCCGCTTTTAATTCTTCCCCAAGCGTGACCAGTCTTTCGGTGGCATCGGACCGGCGATTGAGCAGCACATCCTCGACGTGCGTGAGGAGAACGGGGTCGATCTCTTCGTAAACCTCCAGCATGGACGGATTGACGATGGCCATGTCCAGGCCGGCTTTAATGGCGTGGTAAAGGAAAGCCGAGTGCATGGCCTCGCGCACGGTATTATTGCCGCGGAAGGCAAAGGAGACATTCGATAAGCCGCCGCTGACTTTAGCGTGAGGCAAGTGGGCTTTGATCCAGCGCGTCGCTTCAATGAAATCGACGGCGTAATTATTATGCTCCTCGATGCCGGTGCCGACGGTGAGAATATTAGGATCAAAAATAATATCTTCTGGCGGGAATTGGAGCGCGTCGACGAGTAGGCGGTAGGCGCGCGTGCAGATGCGAATTTTTTCCGCATAAGAGGCCGCTTGGCCGTTTTCATCGAAGGCCATGATAACCACCGCCGCGCCGTAGCGCTGAATGGTCCGTGCCTGGTCGAGAAATTTCTCTTCGCCCTCTTTCAGCGAAATGGAGTTCACGATCCCTTTACCTTGGAGGCATTTCAGGCCGGCCTCGATCACCTCCCACTTGGAGGAGTCGATCATGAACGGAACCTTGGCGACTTCTGGTTCGCTCGCGAGCAAGTGCAGGTAGCGGTTCATCGCGGCGACGCCATCGATCAGGCCTTCGTCCATGCAAATATCGATGACGTTGGCCCCGTTGTCGACTTGCTGACGAGCAACTGCGACCGCCTCTTCATAATTGCCCGCCTTGATGAGCTTCGCGAATTTAGGTGAGCCGGCGACATTGGTGCGCTCACCAATCATGATAAAATTATTCGGCGCGGGGGTGAACGGCAACGAACCCGACAAGGCGAACTGGGGGGCGAGAATATTAACGCGCCGGGCGGGTTGGGGCGCCAGCGA
>CAMAVZ010000064.1:0-8635 GCA_945861645.1 Opitutus sp. GAS368
TATAGTGGACTGTTACCGCTTCACCTTTTTGCGGTGTCCGGCCCGTGCCAATCTTGATCGATTCAATTTTGATTTCGGGGGCGCGCATGGGCATATTTCGGCGCACCCTTTGCCCAGAGTCAAGGAACCGCGTTCCTTAAACCGCCCGCTGAGGGACTACGGGTTTGTCGGCGACATAGATCATGTAGGACGAGCTCTTCGCGGTAGCATGTAACCGAGCCGGCACTGCCTCGACCTTAAATCCTGCCGTGGCGAAACGTTTGGCGAAAGCCCGATCAATTCCCGCTGACCAAAGCGCGATCCGGCCGCCCGGTTTTAGCACCTGGCCCAACCGCTGCAGCCCGCGATTATCATAAAGTCGAGTATTGCCCGGCATCACCATCGCCGCTGGGCCGTTATCCACATCCAGCAAAATCGCATCGTATGGCGCGCGACTCGCCCGCGCCAGTACCACCCCGACGTCTTCAACGAGCACGGTGACCCGCGGATCCTGCAGGAGAGCCCCATTGAGTCCGGCCATAAATGTACGATTCCACTCCACCACCTCGGGCATCAATTCAGCGACGTGCACCACCGCATGAGCGTTGGTTTTTTCTAAGACACGCTTTAAAGTAAACCCCAGCCCCAAGCCCCCAATCAGCACCCGGGGCGAAGCCGATTGGGCAAATGGCGCCAGTGCTAAATCACCAAGCAACAACTCGGAAGCTGCCGTCAGCGAGTGCATCAAATCGCGCCCATCGAGGCGAATGCAGAAGCTGCCATCGTGCGAATGCAGTGTCAGGCGCGCACCATCCGGCATGCGGGTCTCGGCTAATTTAATATTGGGCTTCATCGGTGCCAGTGCCAGGGCAGTTGAACCAGAAAATATCTGAGCCCCAAAGGACAATCCGTGCGCCCAAAATCCGAGGATTTTGATGGCCGCAACGGGGCCCGCGACTGTAGCCTGCTCGTCCACTGATGCTCCCTTATATCAATCTCTCGGGATACAAATTCACTCCGCTCGGCGACCTGCCGCCCTTGAAGGAGCGCCTCATCAGTTTAGCCCAGGCGGGCTCCCTGCGCGGCACGATTTTACTTACCCCCGAAGGCCTTAATCTCTTCATCGCCGGCACCCGCCCCGCGGTGGATGAATTTCTTCAAGCCCTGCGCCTCGTGCCAGGACTGGAGGATCTGACGCCCAAAGAAAGTGAAAGCCTTGAGCAACCATTCAACCGGATGCTGGTTAAAATTAAGAAAGAAATTATCGCCTTTGGAATTTCCGGCATCGACCCAGGGCAGCGCCCAACGGCCAAACTGCCGGCGCGCACGCTCAAGCAGTGGCTCGATGAGGGCCGACCCATTACGCTCCTTGATACGCGCAATGACTACGAAGTCCGGATGGGCACCTTTCGCGGCGCCCGCCCAGCAGGGATAGATCATTTTCGCGACTTCCCCGCGGCAGTCAGCAAATTACCGGCAGAGCTAAAAACCCAACCGATCGTGATGTTTTGCACCGGCGGTATTCGCTGTGAAAAAGCCGGGCCCTACATGGAACAAGCCGGCTTTCTCAACGTGCACCAACTCGACGGCGGCATTTTAAAATATTTCGAAGAATGCGGGGGCGCACACTACGACGGCGAATGCTTCGTCTTTGACCATCGCGTCGGCGTTGATCCCGCCCTTCGTGAAACCAATTCGGTCATGTGCTTTAAATGCCAGATGCCTTTAAGCGAAACTGAACAAAAAGACCGACGCTATGTGCCTCCGCAGTCGTGTCCGTACTGCTATTCCGAAAATAAATTAAGTGACCCGCCAGTCGGCTAACTAGGTCTGACTAAGGGACACGCAGAGTTTTCCCGCGAACCCCGGAGCGCATTTTTAAGCCAAATATCGAATTACTAACGTTATAACTGTCATCCCAGGGCTTTCGCGTTAGAGTAACGCATGCAAATTAGGCTGCCCCAAATGCCCTTCAAATTCATCACGCCAGACGGGCTGATGGAAGTCACCGTCCGGAATGGTACCCTCAAGGGGAAAACCAGCACCGAACTCTACGCCGCGGCCGCGGCGTTTATCGATCACGGCCCCAAGGCGCTCGAGCGCATTCAAATTACGCCGAATGCCAAGACCCACAGCGAGGTCATGAAAACTTTGCTGACCGGTTTTAAAATCAACCTCAAAGCCCACGTGAAAGAGAGCTTAGACTATCGCGTGCTAGAGGCTCTCAGCACCGCTCAGGGTGTGATTGATCTGGATAATTAAGTTAGCGCAACCGCGGCCAAGGAAATTTCTTGCTTGCCGGTGGGTCTGCTGGTCGCTCTGCCCTACCCGCAGCCGCTTCCCGCCGCTTATCTTTTTTACTCTTCCGCCGACCCTTAATGCCCCCCGTCGGTGGCGAAGGCAGCTCGGGCTCGATCGGCTCAAATCCCTCGATCTGTTCACGCCGCAGATCGAGACCATGCCGCTTCTCAATCAGACAGAAATGCGCGTGCGTCCCCGCACTGATAAAATTAAGCGCTACCCCGCTCTCGCCTGCCCGTCCGGTCCGACCAATCCGATGGAGATAATCAACCGCCGAGCGGGGCAGATCAAAATTCACGACGGCCGGTAATTCAATAATATCAATGCCGCGGGCCGCCAAATCGGTGGTCAGTAACACCTGAATCTTGGCCGCTTTAAAATCAGCGAGCGCTTGCGTGCGGGCCCCTTGACTCAATTCGCCATGCAAAGCGGTAGCGGCGAGGCCGGCCTTGCGCAGTTTTTCCGCGACATGCTCGGTCGCATACTTGGTCGCCAGAAATACGAGCACCCGACTCCATTTATTTTCCTGAACTAAATGCCGCAATAATTGCGTCCGCCGCAACGGATCCACTTCGATCGCGCGCTGTAAAATATCAGGCGTGGTGGCTGGCGCAGCAGGAATTTCCAACCGAAGAGGATTGCGCAATAGCCCGGCAGCTAACGCCGCAACGCTCGGCGGAAACGTCGCGGAAAATAACAGACTCTGCCGCCGCGCGGGCAGCAGCGCGAGGATACGGTTTAATTCGGCGGTGAAGCCCAGCTCCAGCAAACGGTCGGCTTCATCTAACACTAAGACGGAAACCGCCGACAACGAGACGGCATTGTGATCGATGAGATCGAGCAAACGCCCCGGCGTAGCGACGATGATATCCGCCCCGCCCCCAAGGGCCATCATCTGGGGGTTGATCGAGACGCCGCCATAAACCACGAGCGTTTTAAGTGGCTCGGTCAGAAATTGCGCATAATTCCGCAGCGACTCCCCAATCTGTGCGGCGAGCTCCCGCGTCGGAGCCAAAATCAAGGCGCGCACCAAGCGGCCCCGTTCGCGCCGCGTCGTCGCTAATTTCTGCAATAAGGGCAGCGCAAACGCGGCCGTCTTGCCGGAACCCGTCTGCGCGCAGGCCCAGACATCACCGCCACCCAGCACCGCCGGAATGGCAGCCGTCTGGATCGGCGTGGGAGTTAAATATTTTCGAGCGGCGACCGCTCGCAGAAGTGGCGCCGATAATCCTAAATTAGAAAAAGGCATGGCGAGTCGCGCGACCCTTAGGCTAATTTAACAATAATCACATGGCCATTGGCCTTTACCTTATCGCCGACCACGAGCTGCTTGCGCTTTTGCGTCTCGACCACTCCGTTCAATAAGACGAGCCCCTCGCTGATCAGCTGTTTCGCTTCGCCACCGCTCTCGGTCAGCCCACCAAATTTGATAAATTGACAGAGCTCGATCGGCACAGCGCGCACCGCGACGTTACGCGGACTGGAGGAATTGGTTTCCTGACGGGGCGTTTTAGCTTTGTTCATGACCACAAGATGAAGGCGGGTTGGGGCTGAGTCCATCCTCAGATTTTATCCTCCGGCGTCGCTAGCCGAATACCATCAGGCTCGATATAAATCCGCCGCTCACGGAAAAGTAAACCGATCGCCTGCTTAAAAGCTTTTTTGCTCATCCCAAAGACTTCCCGAATTTCTTCCGGCAGACTATTATCATGATAAGGCAAGCGACCACCCTTGGCTTGGAGAATAGCGATAATCTGATCGGTCAATGGGCCAATCCGGCGATAACCAGCCTGACCAAGCGCCAAGTCGAGCTTTCCATCGGGTCGAATTCTCCGCACATAGCCCGCCAGCAAATCGCCAATTTTTAAACCCGCGGGCAGCTCCGAATCGTAGATTAAGCCCCAGTGAGCGTCATTCACGATCAGGTTATAGCCGAGGGGACTCTTACTTGCGACCAACAGCTTAACGGCTTCGCCTTCACCGTACATAGCGGGAGTGAGATCGAGCCGACGATTTAATCGGGCGCTGGCGACCAAGCGATCCGTTTGCTCATCAAGCGCCACCTGTACGACTACCCAGTCACCGGGGTTCAACGGGCCATCCAGCTCCCGAATCGGCAGCAGCAAATCTTTCTCCAAATCCCAATTAAGAAAAACTCCGATGCGCGGACTGACGGCCGCAACTTGCAAATAAGCGAATTCCCCGACCGCCGCTTTGGGCTTTTGCGTCGTGGCGACCAAGCGATCTTCGGAATCGCGATAAACAAAAACATCTATGGTTCCACCTGGGGTTGCCCCCGGCGGGACATAGCGGCCCGGCAGCAAAATTTCCCCATGCGGCCCCCCGTCCAAGTAAAATCCGGGTTGAGCGGAACGAACGATAGGAAGTAAATTACGTTTGCCGATAAGTGCCATAACGCCCGCAACGTGAACCCAACCACGCGCCTTGGGGAGGCAATTCGCTTAATTTTTCAACGCCGCTCAGATTAGTGTAATTACGCTGAGCCGGATTCCCCTACAGCCGGAGTAGACGAATCGCGCGGAAGGCGACGGGGTCATTGTGACCGGCAAAACCGAAGGAGCCACTTGTCCGAGTCTGGCCGGGATGAAGGCGGTTGGCCAAACTCTCTTTCACCAAAGCAAGATCGCCCTCGAGAATAAGCGTGCCGTTCAATTCTACCTTCAAGGTCGAGCCGCGCACGGTAACTTCTTCAAAATTCCACTCGCCCGTCGGTCGCTGATAACCGCGCGCCGCCGCGATCATCCCATAGGCCGATCCATGGGCCTGCCGAGGATCAATTTTTTCTCCCGTCACCTGTTCATAATGGTCATCAAGTACCTGCGACTCACACCAACCCATATAGGCCGCATCCCCCGTACCCGCGTAACGCAAAGCCAAGCCATTGTTGCCTCCAGGCGGCAGCTTAAACTCTAAGCGAGCAACAAAATCCGAAAATTCCTCAGTCGTATGAATCACTCCGCTTTGCTCAGGCCGGCAGACGATTGCCCCATCAATGACAGCATAGCTCGCCCTGGCCCCCGCCCAGCCGGTCAAATCATGGCCATTGAAAGCGCTACGAAAACCAGCGTATTCACCGTGACTCGCCAGCCACTGGTTCGCCTCCGTGGCGCCAATTTCGCGGATAAAAATATTACGCCAGCGAATTTCCCCGCCATGCGTTTGCAATTCAATCGGTCCACGGACCGGAATCGGTTTAGACCGATCATAATAATTTTCTAATCGGGCGTGATCGACGACAAGTTGTTCATTCAGCCAAACCGTCACGCGAGCCCCCACCATGACGATCCGAAAATGATTCCACTCCCCCAATGGACGATCCGCCTTAACCAAAGGATCTTTGCCGGCAGCACCCACTGAATTATTCCAGAGCCCGCCCGATCCTTTGTCGGCGCCCAAACTGAACTTAGCCGGATCAGTATAATCCCAAATTTGCACCTGCGGACAGCCGCGCAAATAAATCCCCGAGTCGGCCCGTGCCACGGTGCGATAATCAACCAGTAGTTCGAAGTCACCGTAATCGGCTACCGTCGTGGCGTACTTACCATTGCCATCATTAACCAATTCATCACCCACCGCGTGCCAATGCTTCTGCATATCAGCCGTCCACTCGGCATCTTGCTTCGCGCGCGCGGTGGCGGCTAGGGCCAACCATTGCCGGTGATCAAACGTATCCCCACCGCGCCAACCGGTAAGATCACGTCCGTTATAAAGAGCGGTGAAGCCAACCGGTGGGGTAACCCCGGCGCAGACCGACCCACCAATGAACGCGATCAAAAAACATGTCTTAATATTGGCGCGAAGCGGCATGCGGTGGTGGGTTCATCGTTAGAGTTTGATGGTCCGGCCTTCGCGAAAGGATTGATCAGCCGCTAGGACGATGCGCAGACTATCCAGTGCACTTTGCCAATGTGCGCTCAGATCGGTTTTCTCGCGAATAGCGCGAAGAAAATGTTCCTGCTCCCGGCGGCACAATTCATCGTGGGTCGGCTCATCGCGGACGGGAATAACTTCATCCGCTTGCAAAAATTTCCCATCCGCACCGCGCGCGGCATGGTGCAGGCGCAACTGCTCCGTCTGCGTGTGCGCCTCCACGTTCGCCGATTGGCCAACGCCCTCCGCCGCCGCCGCGAGAATACTGACCGCCCCTTTCGGACCGATCACGTCTTTAACAAAATAAGCGGTCTCACTCATCATCGGACCCCAACCGGCTTCATACCAACCAACGGACCCGTCCGCAAAAGTAACCTGCAAATGACCATAATTAAACTGTCCAGGCGCGATTTCATCGGAGAGCCGAGCACCGATTCCGTTCACGCTCACCGGCCGTGACTCAGTCATCCGACACATCACATCAACATAGTGAACGCCGCAATCGACGATCGGTGATGTCGCGCGAAGCAAATTTTGATGAGTCGCCCACTCCGCGCCTGAGCTTTGCTGATTTAAATTCATGCGCATCACCAGCGGCTTCCCTAAGGTGCGGGCTAATTCGGTGAATTTTTGCCAGGCAGGATGAACTTGGAGAATGTAGCCCACCACCAACTGACGTTGCAGCCGTCGCGCCGCGGCAATAACCCGCTCGCAGTCCGCTAAATTATCCGCGACCGGTTTCTCTAAAAAAACATGCGCGCCAGCTTCCAAGGCGGCCAAGGCGTACGGGGCATGGGTCTCCACGTAAGTACTAATACAGACGACGTCAGGTTTGGTTTGCGCAAGCGCCTGATAATAATCCGCAAATTCTGCATAACTTCCGCCTAACTCCGCATTCAGTTTTCCGCGAGAAGCTGGCCCGCGCGCGACGAGACCGACAATCGTAAAATCAGGCGATAAATTATGATAAGCCCGCGCATGCGATTTTCCCATGTGACCGCAGCCCACCACGAGGACCCGTAATTTAATACTCATGGTTGTACGCCCTCGCTCAAGGTTGCGCCGCGCCACTTCCCGCCAGCACCCCGGGACCAGCGGTCGGCGGTCGGAAAAAAAGTGCTAGGCCAATAGCCGCAATTGACGCTGTCGCGAGTGGCACCAGAAAAAGCCCCCGAAAATCAGTCCCCGTGCCCGTGGTGTAAATTTTTTGAATGAGGTACGGACAGAGGGAGTTCGCGAGTAAAGCCCCGACCCCGAGAATCTGTAAATTAAAGAGCCCCTGGGCACTGGTTCGGATATCTTTCGGACAATAAGCATCCACAAAAATATAAACGGTCGCGAAGAAGAAAGCGTAACAGATGCCATGCAGCACTTGGACCAAAATGATCATAGCCGCACTCTGGGGATAAAAAGCGTAGACCGCAAAACGGGCGGCGTGCCCCAAAATTCCCACGATCATAGTCGTGCGCCACCCGAATTTCTTCAACATCGCTCCGAGAACGAACATCGTAAGAATTTCGGCCACCTGACCGATGCTCATGATCGGTGTGATCCAATTAGCCGCAATGCCGACGCCCCCCGCTGCGCGCGCGGTGCCGAGAAAAACCCCCGTCCAATTAAAATAACAATTATGTACAAAAGAATCCACCAGCGTCACCAACCACAGGGTAAGCAGGAAGGGATGACGCAAAAGTTTGAGGGCTTCAACCCACGCCAATTTTTCCCCGACCGGACCAGCCACTTTCGGTGTGCTCCGCGGCAGGGTTAGACTGAAGACCGCCAACACAAGCGAGGCGAGACCCGCGACGATGAACGTCCATTTAGTCGCTGCTTGGGCGGCCGATCCGGTCAGTGGATTGGCCAAAGCGGTGCTTAACCACGCCACCAGACCAACGGGCTGCGCCGCGCTCACGGCCGCCCAATTAACAAAAATAAAAGTGAAGGGCCACGCGGCGAGAATCCACCCGAGGGTGCCGCCCATGCGCACGAGACCAAATTCCTTGTCGGGATTGCGCATATTGGCGAACGCGATCGAATTGGTGATCGAGATGGTGGGGACATAAAACAAACAGTGCGCGAGCATCAAAATAAAGAAGGCGCTAAAGTCTCGGGTGAACCCGCAGCCGAGAATAGCGAGACCGCCGACGAGATGGGAGAAAGCCAAAAATTTCTCTGGGACAAAGCGCTGATCAGCCCACTGATTACTAAAAAACATTCCGACAATAGAGGCGACCGGAAAGGCATTGAGGATCAGTGCTTGCTGGCCCGGCGTAAAACCCAGACTCGGTAAATAGCCAAAAATTAGCGGAAGCCAAGCCCCCCAGATAAAAAATTCTAGCACCATCATGAAAAAAAGCTGAGCCTTACTGGTGGAAGCGGGGGAAGTCATAGAAAGACAGCCGAGCGATTGAAAATAATTTACGGGGTGGAACAAAAGCCACGGTCTCGGTTATCTGGGCAAAGG
>CAMAVZ010000065.1:0-8543 GCA_945861645.1 Opitutus sp. GAS368
GGGCCCGACCTTGAATCGCACCCGCATCGAAGAAATCGGTCTCTCCCTCTCCGACGGCAACCCCGGAGCGTTCGCCCTCGAGGTCGATTGGATCAAGGCCGAGTGATCGGCCCGCCGCACCCGCCCCGCGTTCCCGCTAACCGCTTCAGACTGAAGCTGGTCGCACCTCATTTATTTTTTAAGCACCGAGGGATTCTTTTTCGGCGGTGACAAATTTATCTAGGTCAATTTTTTTATAATAATCGAGCGCCTGCAGATGGTAGGCGGAGCGAAGGGCCGGACGACGATTTACGGTTACGCCTAGTGGATATTGACCGCGCAGCCTCCAGCGCCCGCAGGAAAATCAAGCGGCCTTGATTTATCCGCAAAGACTGTCACGATCCCACTTGATCCCTTTCTCTTTAGCTCAGCTAGTTTACTCACACTAATGCAGCAGACATTAAATGATGCGGTCAAAAAGTTGAGGTTCCGAGCAGGGTTGCCAGATAAGCTGTTGGTGGTGCGGCAAAATTTTATTACGCCGCGAGTGGCAGATGTTGCCTTGGCGGTTCGCGAGGCATTGGTCGGCGGTGGCTTATTTAGTTTGGTTAAACCCGGGGAAACGGTGGCGGTGGGCGTTGGCTCGCGCGGCATTGCCAATATCGCCATAATTGCACGGGCAGCGGTGGACTCCATCAGGGCCCATGGAGCAATCCCTTTCATTGTCGCGGTCATGGGTAGCCACGGAGGGGCCACAAGTGCTGGTCAAATCGAGTTATTGGCATCCATGGGTGTGACCGCAGTCTCCATGGGATGCGAGTTGCGGGTAACGATGGAAGTGCAGTCAGTAGGCCGTATTCCGGAAGGCCCCGAACTTTACCAAGACACCGACAGCGCGGCGGCAAACCACACGATGCTGCTCAGCCGCATTAAGCCCCATACAGATTTTCACGGCGAGCTTGAAAGTGGACCGACGAAAATGGAGGTGATCGGGCTGGGCAAGCAACGCGGGGCGGAGATGATGCACGCTTATGGCACGAGTGGTTTTCAGCGCTATTTAGCGCCGGCCGCACGGATCTACGCCGCCAATACCAACGTCCGCGGAGCGCTAGCCATCATCGAGAACGCGCACGAAGAAACAGCCGAAATCACTTGGCTGAGTGCGCAACAAATTGGCACCGAAAGCGAGACCCTCCTGCTGCGCAAGGCCAAATCCTTTATGCCTAGTCTGCCTTTTGCCGCCATGGATGTGCTGGTGATGCGCGAACTAGGCAAGAACATCAGCGGTACAGGCATGGATACCAATGTGCTTGGGCGCCTCATGGTTAACCGGCAGCCTGAGCCGGACGATCGCCTCGATATTGGAGCCATTGCTTTGCTGGATTTGACGGAGGCAACCCACGGCAACGCTTCCGGCATTGGCCTAGCCGATGTGACCACGCTGCGCGCGGTCAACAAGATCGATTTTGTGGCGACTTATACCAATGCAGTGACGGCCACAACGTTCGGCCTCAAACGCAGTACTATTCCGATCACCATGGCTGACGACCAGTGCGCGCTTGCCGTGGCGGTGCGCGCTTGCGGCGCTGCACCCGGTAGCGCGGTGACGTTTGTTTTTGCGCGCAACACACTCACGGTAGAGAAACTATGGGTAAGCCCTTCGCTGCGCGCGCAAGTCGAGGCGCATCCGCGCCTCACCGTTCTGGGCGAAGTGCCGCTGAGCTTTGACCAAAACGGCAACATGACATCGCCGTGGATCATGGAAAGCTAGCCGGTCACCAACTCCACCCCAACGCGACTGCTACTCGGAGCCAGCGGGTCGCAATTATCGGCATTGCGTAGCGGCTCCTAATGCTAAAATTATAAGATGCTCGTCATCCTCCGAGCAAGCATCGTCTAGAATTTGCCCCATGCAGTCGTTTTTGCTCTTTGCTCTTTGCTCCGGCTTGCGCTGATGCGCACGTTACCGGTTTTAGCGCCCGCCAGCTACGCACAAGGAGCGGTGGTTGACCCTGCCCTGCGGCGCATCCAGTTTCCCGCAAGTATTAGCCGCAACTCGAGTAATCCGCCCCGTACCCCAGTGGAAATCCAGTTAACCCGTAGTCGCATGAATTCGCCCCCAGCTGTTACCGCGCCGACAAAAGCCCGCAACATCGTTCTCTTTTTCGTCATCTCGCTCGCAGTCATCACTTATGTGGACCGCGTGTGCATTTCGCAGGCCGCCCCCCAGATGCAAAAAGACCTTGGATTGACGAAAGCCCAGATGGGTTGGGCCTTCACCGCATTCAGCTTGGCCTATGCACTGTTCGAAATTCCCGGCGGCTGGTTGGGCGATAAAATCGGGCCGCGTAAGGTGCTCATACGCGTGGTCGCGATGTGGTCTGCCTTCACCGTCGCGACCGGCTGGGCCTGGAACCTGAGTTCGCTCGTAATCTTCCGATCCCTTTTCGGCATCGGTGAAGCCGGCTGTTTTCCAAATTTGACGAAAGCGCTAACCCTTTGGTTTCCGGCTTTTGAACGGGTTAAGGCACAAGGGGTGATGTGGCTGAGTGCGCGCTGGGGTGGAGCATTCACTCCGTTGCTCGTTGGCTGGATGCTCGCCACGGGGGATGGGGGGAAAGCGGGCTTGGGCCTCCACTACAAATGGACCTTTCTAATCTTTGGCCTGCTCGGCTTAGTTTGGGCGGGATTTTTTTATAAATGGTTTTGTGACCTACCAAAAAACCATCCGAGTGTTAATGCTGAGGAGCTCGCCCTCATTGGCGATCAATTCGACGCGCCAGGGGATGACCATTCCGTGCCTTGGGCGAAATTATTCTCCAGCGGCAGCGTATGGATGCTCTGGCTACAATACTTCTGCATGTCGTTTGCTTGGTATTTTTACATCACGTGGATGCCCACCTTCATCAAGGAGACTTTCCCGCACTTCACCGACATCCAGCGAGCCCTGCTTGGCTGCGTGCCGCTGTTCTTTGGTGGACTTGGTTCAATTTTTGCCGGTCTGGTTGCAGCTCCGCTGGAGCGCTACTGCTTCAACGCGGCCGTAACTCGGCGCTTCCTGGGCTGCGCGGGGTTGTGCGGGGCAGCGGTGATGCTGCTGGCCTCGATTGGTTTGCGCCAATCTGCCTCCGCTGTCATAGCTGGGTCTTGGATCCCACTTCTCTCAATGCTCGCAGTGGGCATGGCGAGCTTCTGCAACGACCTCGCGCTGCCTGGCGCGTGGGGCGCTTGTATGGAACTGGGCGGCAAGCATACCGGCTCGCTTGCGGGCAGCATGAACATGATGGGCAACCTTGGTGGAGCAATGCCGGGGTTCGTCGTGCCGATAGTGCTAACCCTGACAAATGCGCCCGACGCCGCAGCGCCTTCGTGGAACGCCGTCTTCTATCTCTTCGCCGCCGTATATGTGGTCGGCGGATTAAGCTGGCTGGCCATTGATCCAGTGACGCCCTTGGCGGAACAATCGATAGGCAAAAAAAGTTCCGGTTGGGCGATTGCCTCGCGTTTGGTCGGTGGCCTAAGCCTATTTGTACTGCTGACTGGGTTGATTGTGATGGCGTGCAGCCCTGTGTCGTCATCGCAAGGTCAGCAGATGGCGCTTCTCGGCGGCGCCCTAATGGCGGGTGGATTCATCCTCGCATTTCTCATCGACCGTAACCCTAGGCAGAAAATGGATACGTGACGCTCTGCGCACCCCTAATTCCCGTTCCCCCGCGCTCTCCCCGCTACCTGCGTCTCCCCCCCCCGCGTTCCCGCTAACCGCTTCAGAGAGAAGTGAGTCGCGCCTGATCTCAACTCATCACTCCGACTAACTCTCCGAGTGGCTCGAAAAAACGTATCCCGTCAAGTGCGCCTTGGTGTTGAGTTGTATCACCTCGAAGGTCAGTCATACTTCCGAGGCTCTTGAAGTCTTAACAGGGATTAAAACCTCTGGTTGTTTAACGAAAGATGGGGGCTCCTTTTAGAGCCGCAGACTAACATTTCAAGTGGCCTAGATTTCGGGGGATCACCGCAGGTAATGCTGTCCCGCCTTTGCTGGCCCGGCAGATTGCCGAGATCGCAAGGGGTGTACTAGGCTGATTTTCTTCCTAGCAGCCAGCCCTGACCGGCCCATGCCCGCCGTTTTCACGCGGAAGAAACGCTCGGCGATCATGTCCCGCCCCGCGTTCCCGCTAACCGCTTCAGCCTGCAGCTGGGCGCGCAGCCCTCAACTGGTGGCTCAATATGGCAGGGTAGCATTTAGCTCTCACGTTTAATCGCTAAAAAGGACTCGAGTTCGCATGCGGTGTAGCAATTCACTGAATTTCACGCCTACAAAAAAGCCACGATCTGGTTTTGCTCACGGTGGTTAGTCCAAAATTTTGTGCCGTCCCACGCCAACGCCCGCGCTTGAAATGGAATGAGTGCGACATCCTTAATCACCGGCGTTGCCGGTCGTGGATCCACGCGCGTCAGCCAATATTCGTTCGTCTCCTCAGCATCGGTGGTCACGAGATAAATCAGCCCATCGACCCACACTTGACCGCAGATACCGCGCGGCAGCTGAATCACACGCTCGATTTGCCCGTCACCGGCGAGGGTCAAAATTTTCTTCGGATACCACTGACTGACGTGCAGTTTTTCGTCGGAGAACCCGAGCTGTGATCCCGTGTCGTCCGGACAATGCTGCGCCCATGTTGCATCGAAGCCCACGCCCGGCACGAAGCGCCGAATCAAGCGATGATCTTCCGCCGTCTCGCCACAAATCACGCGAAGTTCATTGCCCACCGCCGTCATGCCCCAGGGGGTGCCGGGCGCAGCCGTTTCACTCGTCACGGTCCACGTCGCAGGTTGGATCGCGTAGATATTCTTCGTCGCGCGAGAACCCATCCATAGGGTCGCACCATCCCAGGCGAGCGACTGAGGTTTTGGTGCCGGCGAGGCGAGACGTTGCAGTTCGGTAATCGGCTTCATGAGGTATCGTGAGCCGGAGAATTATTTGGTGAGCGTAGCGCCCGTGAGACGGCCGAGGGCGCCGAGCGACGTCTGCGCAGCGTTAAGGCCCAGACGGAAATCGGCGTCGCTAAACGTCGCAAACATGTCCGTCGGCTGGTGCCAGTGCGGATCCCACCCGGCGCCGATTTCGCGACCGCGTTCGTTTTCACGCAAGCTGATCGCCGGCACCAGATCCATGAAGGGCGTGCTATCGGTATTGGTCATGTGCGGCCCGACAGCCGCAGGATAATCGGTCGCGTAGGCTTCGTTGGCGGCGTGGAAAAACCAGGCGAGTTTTTGCGCCCCGGTGGCAAACTTGGCGGTAGACTGAAACTCGATATTTACGTCGGCTTCGGGGCGCTGGTCTTTTGCAACCGTCCCATCGGTCCGCGGGGCCCCGTGATCGAAGAGCATCATATCGTGCTGGATCATGCCGAGCCACTTAGGCTCAGGATAAAGGCCGGAGCCAGCTGGCACTTCTTGGCCTTGCTGCGCGGCGCGTTGCGCTACATAGGCGCGCGCGCCGTTGAGGCCCGTCTCTTCGTTATTCCACAATACAAAACGAATCGAACGCTCTGTCTTCAAGTCGGGCGACATGTAGATTCGCGCAAGTTCCATCACGATTGCCGTGCCGGAGCCGTCGTCGTTGGCGGCTTCGCCGTAACCGTGGCCATCGAAATGTGCGCCGACGATGTACATTTCCTCGGGATGGGTTGTGCCGATCTTTGTGCAATAAACTTGTTCACGTGGCCCGATGTCACCAGGCAGAGAGTTCAACGCGCGCAATTTTTTGTCGGGTTGCAAATTTGGATCAAGGTTAACGCCCGTTTTGGCACGAATGCCGCGATAACGTCCTCCCCCCTGCGCCGCATCGGTTGCTCCAGTTGCCACCGGGCCGCTCGGACGACGCGGATCCGCAGGAAAATACTCATACTTCATTCTCGTGGTATTCGCATAACCGTAGCTCTTTAACTGTGCCTCAATCCAGTCGAGCGCCGCGCGGTTACGGCTAGTCCCTTGGCGCCGGTCGCCGAACTGCGTGAGCCCTTTTATCGTGGCTTTATACCGCTCAAGTTCAAGGCGCCCCACCATCGTCTTGATCGGATCGGCCGGTGGTTCGACCGGTTTCATCTCGGCCGCGCGCATCATCACCGACGCGAGCGAGAGAGTCAAAAGCACGAAGCAACATCCCCGGCAGCAGGAGTAGGCAATATTCATGGACCATGGAGTTAGCATCACCGCTCATCGCTGACAATCCAGACCTTTGGGTCAGGCCTAGAAAAGTGCGGATCACCTCACCCGACACCACGCCCTGCCGTTGTCTTAATTGTCACCATCCATCATGGTTTCAATTCACCCCTAATTTCCGTTCTCCCGCGACCTCCCCGCGGTCGGCATCTCCCCCCCCGCCCCGCGTTCCCGCTAACCGCTTCAGCCCGAAGCTGGTCGCGCCTGCCCTCAACTGGTACCCGGGGTGGAGTCAATTTTGTCGTCTAAACGCCAAATATCCATCCATAGCTTTCGTAGAATTTGTTGTGATTTCTATAACAGCTGTTGTTTTTTATTACCACACCAAGGGAGTTTATATGTTAACTTTAAAAGTGCTCCCCGCTACCTATGTGATTTGGCAATTACCCAGTAATGCCCCCACCCCGACCATCGACGCGAGTACCTTGAACGTCGTGATTCGCACCGCCGACGAATTATCTGGAGTATGTGAAACATCCCATGCGCCAGCAGGAGCGGTGATTAATGATGGCTGGCGTTGTCTGCAATTTGTCGGGCCCTTTGATTTGTCATTGCCAGGCATCATGGCGCGAGTGGCGACACCACTGGCACAGGCCGGCGTGCCTATTTTCACCTTGGCGACCTACAACACCGACTACCTCCTCGTGCCCAGCGCTCGTCTCGCTGATGCCTGTAACGCCATCCAGCAGGCCGGGCATGTGATGAGCAATTAGTTCATCATCATGCTATTTAAGATTACAATAATCCAAGGATGCCGCGCTGCGTTGCTGAGGTACACTGGCTAACGCCATCGACAGCTGAAAAAAAATCCCCTGTCTCCGCGTGGATTCAGGGGTGAGCAAAATCATCGGTAGATAATTCTTAAGCGTCAGCGGGCATGCAGCCAGTCCACATCCAGACTCGCTACGCTTCCGCACCTATTCTTTAGTCGCGGCCATGACAAAACGCGAAGGCATTTTCAACACGCACCAAAAGGCGCTCAATATCAATCTCGATTCGCGCTTCTACGGCACCTTTGCCGAGATCGGCGCGGGGCAGGAGGTGGTGCGGTGGTTTTTCCGCGTGGGCGGCGCGGCGGGGACGATCGCGAAGAGCATATCGGCCTACGACATGACGGTCAGCGACGCCATCTACGGTGAGACCCAGCGCTACGTCTCGCGCGATCGGCTCCAAGCCATGCTCGACCACGAGTTCCAACTCAACATCGACCGCCTCGGGGAGAGCCGCGGCGACAGTACGGCCTTCTTCACGTTCGCCGACACCGTGGTCGCCCGCAGCCACATGGGCGGCAACGAGTGTCACGGCTGGATGGGCGTGAAATTCCAGTCGCACCCGCGCGATGAGCCGAGCCAGATCATCGTCCACGTGCGTATGCTGGACACCGAGGCGGCGCTCCAGCAGGAAGCGTTGGGCATCGTCGGCGTGAACCTGCTCTACGGCGCTTTTTTTCTCCATCACGAACCCGAGCAGCTGGTGGAGAGCCTGCTGGACAAGTTGAGCATCGGCCGCATCGAGATCGACATGATCGATTTCCAAGGCATCGAATTCCGCTACGTGGACAACCGCCTGATGTCGCTGCAGCTCGTGCAACTCGGCCTCAGCGGCGCGGCCATGTTTGGCCCGGACCGCGCGGTCCTTCAGCCGAGCGAGGCGCTGCATAAAAAGGCTGTGCTCGTCGAACGCGGGAGCTTTCGCCCGGTCACGCACGTCAACGTGGACATGCTCCAAGCGGCGCTCGAAAAATTCACGGCCGATCCCGCCGTCGTCGGCAAGGCCGTGCTGCCGCTCATGGAGATCACCATGCACAATCTGCTGGCCGCGACCGCCGAGGTGGATCGTCGCGACTTCCTCGCCCGCGCCGACCTCCTCTCGGCCTGCGGCTTCACGGTCCTGATCTCGGATTTTTCCGAATACTACCGTCTGGCCGCCTACCTCGCCTGGCGCACCAAGGAACGCGTTGGCGTCGTCATGGGTGCGGCCAGCCTCATCGAGTTGTTCGACGAGAAATACTACCCCGCGCTCCCCGGCGGGATCCTCGAGTCGTTCGGACGCCTTTTCAAAAACGAGCTGAAAGTCTTCGTCTATCCCCTGCGGCCCAGCGAGTCCGCGCCGATGACGACAGTGGAAACCCTGAAGGTCGCCCCGGAACTGCGCAAACTCTACGGCTACCTCGCCGACCGCGGCAGCTTCATACAGCTCGACAACATCAAGCCCGAATACCTCCACATTTTTTCCCGCGACGTGCTTAAGCGCATCGCCGCGCATGACGCCTCCTGGGAGCAGATGGTGCCGGCCGAAGTGGCGGAGATGATCAAGAAGCGTGGGTTCTTTGGCTACGCGAA
>CAMAVZ010000066.1:0-8329 GCA_945861645.1 Opitutus sp. GAS368
TGCGCGCGGATCACCGCCGAATTCCTCCAGCAAGCGATTCAAAGTGATCGGGCCAATATTTGGCAGGTCATTCAAAACCATGAACGCCTGACGCTCTGTTAATAAATCAATCATGCAGTGGGGTGAGCGCTGGCCCAAGCTGCTCTAAAAGTTGGGAAATTTCTATGGCTACTTGCCCGTGAGTGCGAGCTAGTAAATCAGCGGCCCGACCATGCCAGACCACCCCCCGACACGCCGCCTGCAATAGGTCAGAAGGTTCCTGCGCCAACAATCCGCCGATCAGGCCCGCCAACATATCCCCGCTACCCCCGCGCGCCAAAACAGGCCCGCCACTCAGTGAGTGATAGATAATCGAGCCGCTACCGCTGACCTGATTATCGGCGAAAGCCGGCCTACAAATTTGCGTACGCGAGCCTTTTAAAACCACCACCGCTTGCTGCTTTGCACAATATTCCGGCAATGTCAGCCCCGCGGCTATTCGCTGAAATTCCCCTCGGTGGGGCGTCGCAATGAGCGCCCCCGGCATGGCTGCCGCCATCACTTCAGGGCGCAAGGCATCAGCATCCAGCACGACTGGCACCTGTAACGCTTGAACTAACTGCGCCACCCAACTGATGGTGGCAGGCTCAGCGCCTAAGCCTGGCCCAATCAAAACCGCATTCGCTCGCGCTAACCGTGCCCGCACTAAGGGGAGTGTACTCGCCGCTAACCCTCCAGTCGCGGCAATGGGGCAAGCCACCCACATCGCCTCCGGACAACGCGCGGCATATTCAGGCACTAAAAACTTAGGAACTAAGGCCGTGACTAATCCCACCCCACTGCGCAGCGCAGCACGAACAGCCAACAACACTGCCCCTGGATAACCGTGTGAGCCCCCGATCACAACGAGATGTCCCAAAGTGCGTTTGTCCGATTGCGGTGACCGAAATTGAGTTAACGCACCAAGCACTGTTGGCCGTAGAACTCGATCTTCTTGGGTCGGGGAAACGTCAGCCTCTTTTAAAAATCCCAGATCAACCAAACGCACTCGCCCCACCCACGGCATATTCGCCGGCCAGAGTACTACCGATTTTACGCTACCCGTCGCATAGGTAAAATCTGCCCGAAAAATAGTCGCCGCATTCACCTCGCCCAAGCCACTGGGCAAATCCACCGCCGCGCGTAACCGAATTCGTGGATGCGTGTTCACCCAAGCCAACAATTCCTCGCTGACCTCATCCAGCGGGCATCGAAAATTAAAACCAAAAACTCCATCCAAACATATCTCATAACTCGCCAGCTCGGCCTTCAATTCAGTCAAGGTAACTAAACGCACCCGCCCCGCCCCCGTTTGACGTAACTCCATCAGTGCCCGGGCCGCCAGTGGCCGCAGCGTAGTCGGTGGAAAATTCAGCAATAAATCAACGGTCGCAGCGGGGCGCCCTTTGAGCAAAACTTGAGCAGCCAATAAGGCGTCACCTCCGTTGTGCCCCTTCCCCGCCAAGACGAGTAACCGCGGCGCCACGGGCAATCCGCCTATTTCTCGAAAATCTTGTTCAAGCGCCCGCGCCAGACCCACGCCCGCCGCCTGCATGGCCGCCCACTCCTGCTCGTGATTTTTGCGTAACCCCTCCTCCCACCTCCGCGCCTCCGCGCAACTTAAAACAGGAACTGATGCCGGCTGAGCCATGCCATGATCCTACCGATGCCCGCGCATAGAGAAAAGCAATTAACTGCCGCCGCTCGAGTTAAACCCTAAAATCTGACGTCCAAATATTGCGGCTTGCTCGTCGGGCTCAACTGTTGCGCACCAAAGCAGCGACCGCCATCGCATGGCTCTCTGTATGGGATAAAGTCAGCCACACATGCGTAGCCCCCACGGCCTGCAGGAGTGCGGCCGCCTTCGCATCCAGTCGCACCAGCGGCTCCTTGCGCCGACCATGGTAGACCGAAATAGAAGTCCAATCGAGATGCTCACCTATGCCGGTCGTGAAGCATTTCGAAACCGCCTCCTTCGCCGCCCAGCGCGCGGCATAGTGTTTGTGCGAATATTTGAGCGTGTTGCAGTACGCTTGCTCTTCTTCGGTAAAAATTCGCTTAAGAAAACGCTCCCCGTGCTTCGCTAAGATGGCCTGAATGCGCTCAACCTCAATGAGGTCACAGCCTAGGCCAATCAAGGTACCGCCGGGAGGAAGGGTAATATTCATGGTGCAGTCGCCGTCGGAGAGAAGTGGCTGGCGAATAAATTAACCGCTAAAAATAGAAAGTTTAGGTAACAAAGTTTGCATCTCGCGAAGGACTACTGACGCGGATTCATCAGCGCTTTCATCGTGCGCACCGCCTCATCAATTCCCCTAAATAAAGCGCGGCTAATTATGCTGTGCCCAATATTTAATTCGCAGAGATGCGGGAGGGTCCGAACTTCCGTGATATTTATATAATTAATCCCGTGCCCCGCATTAACGATGAGCCCAGCCGCGTGCGCCTGCTGAGCGCCCGCGATTAAACGTCCAAATTCTACCGCTCGCCCAGCACTATAATAGGCGTTGGCGTAGGCCCCCGTATGCAACTCAACCCAGGTGGCCTTCAGCTGCGCCGCGAGCTCTATTTGCTCAAGAGCGGGATCGATAAAGAGACTCACCTTAATGCCGGCCGCATTCATGGCGTCCGTCACCCGCGCTACCCGCGCTAAATTTTTTACCACATCGAGCCCCCCTTCAGTCGTGATTTCCTCGCGACTTTCTGGCACGAGACACACCGAATGGGGCTTCAACTGCAAAGCGAAATTGGTCATGCTCGGGGTGCAAGCCATCTCCAAATTCAAGCGAGTTCCTTTAACTGCGCCCAAACGCCGCACATCGCTTTCTTGAATATGCCGCCGGTCTTCGCGCAAATGAATCGTAATTCCATCCGCCCCGGCCTGCTCACACCGAAACGCTAGCGCGACCGGATCCGGCTCAATATTACCGCCCACCGCCTCACCGAGCTGCCGGTAACGAGCTTGCCGCAAAGTTGCGGCATGATCAATATTTACGCCCAGAAGAATCATCGAAAAACCATCATACTGAAATTAAGATTACTGGGAATCAGGAAATTTACCCTCAACGCAGTTTCTTCCTTTCCGTTTGACCGCGTTCCCCTTCTCTGAAGCCCATGCCTGTGACTACCGCTAAGCCCAAAGCCGAGAATCTGCTCCTTAATCTCATCTGCAATGTTGGTCTTCCCACCGCCATTATGTCTTGGGGCAGCGGCGATCAATTACTCGGACCCAAAGCCGGGTTACTCGTCGCGCTCATCTTTCCTCTCGCCTACGGCGTCCATGATTTTATTCGCCGGCGGCGGATGAATTTTATATCAATCATCGGCTTCAGCAGCGTGCTGATTTCCGGTGGATTCGGGTTGATGAATCTCGATGGTTTTTGGTTTGCCGTTAAAGATGGCGCACTGCCCGCTCTCATTGGGCTTGCGGTACTAGCCTCCATGAAAGCGAAGGAGCCCCTCGTCCACGAAATGCTCTACAACCCCCAAGTGATCGATGTTGAGCGCGTCGAGACCGCGCTCAACGAACGCGGAATGCAGCCCGAGTTTCAGCGCTTAATGCAAGCGGCCAGCTACCTGCTCGCGGCCTCGTTCTTACTTAGCGCCGCGCTGAACTATGGCTTCGCTCGCTTAATTATCCGGAGCGCACCTGGCACCGAAATGTTTAATCAGGAATTAGCCCGCATGCATTGGGTCAGTCTCCTCGGGATCTCTATTCCCAGCATGGCCATGATGATGTATGCACTCTGGCGTTTACTCAAGGGACTCCAAGTCGCCACCGGCCTCACCCTTGACCAAATTCTTAAATCACCACCGCCCAAGAATATTCAGCCGCCCAAGGGCGATGCCGCAGCTTAACCTTCGCCGCGCCCTCCGCCTCAGCCACGCTGCTGAATCGGCACGTAATCGCGCTTCACTGGACCAACATAGATTTGCCGAGGACGGTAGATCCGGCCCTTCGGGTTCGAGGCAACCTCGCGCCAATTAGCGATCCAGCCTGGCGCCCGACCCATGGCAAATAAGACCGTGAACATGCTAGTCGGAACGCCCAGCGCCCGCATAATAATTCCGCTGTAAAAATCGACATTCGGATAGAGCTTCCGTGAAATGAAGTAATCATCCTTCAGCGCAGCTTGCTCGAGATTTTTAGCAATCTCCAGGAGAGGGTCAGATTTGCCCAACTTGGCGAGCACCACACTACAAGCTTCGCCAATAATTCGCGCCCGTGGATCAAAATTACGGTAAACGGCATGCCCAAAACCCATGAGCCGATTGCTCTTACTGCCACCTTTCGCGGCGGAAATAAATCTCGTGCCATCATCATGCTCATCATGGATGGATTGCAGCATTTGCATGACCGCCGTATTAGCCCCGCCATGCAAGGGCCCCGACAGGGCATTGATCCCCGCAGAGAGCGAAGTAAATAAATTAGCCCCGCTCGAGCCTACCATGCGCACCGTCGAGGTGCTGCAATTTTGCTCATGATCAGCATGCATCAGCAAAATGAGATTCAGCGCCTTCGTGACCTCGGGGACCACCCCGTAATCTTGATAGGGCTCGGAAAACATCAGATGCAAGAAATTATCGCAGAACGGCAAATCTTTGGGGTGCAAGAAAGGCAAGCCCCGCGAGTGACGATAAATCATCGCTCCAATGGTACGAATTTTTGAAATGGCCATCGCCGCCGCGAGGTCAAATTGCTGCAGATCTTTCTCAAAATTATTGGTCGCCAATTGCGGGTAATGCGCCGCGAGTGAACCCACAATGGAGGATAACATTGCCATCGGTGGCGCATCTTTAGGAAAACCTTCAAAGATTTTCTGCATCTGCGTCTCGATTGCCGCATTCTCCCGCAATAACTGACCAAACGCCGTACGCTGCTGCTGCGTCGGCAATTCACCGTAAATCATCAGGTAAGCAGTTTCGATATATTCGCTGCGACCAGCGAGTTGATCGATCGGGTAGCCACGATGACGCAAAATGCCATTATCGCCATCGAGGAAGGTAATCGCACTCTCACAGGAACCCGTGTTCCCGTAACCCTGATCGTAAAATATATAGCCACTATCTTTGCGCAGATTACGCGCATCGATGGCCAATTCCCCTTCTGTCCCCATCAGCACAGGGCAGGAGATTTCTTTATCATCAATCTTGAGCAGGGCGGTCTTTGACATAGATGAGAAGACAAAAGAGCAGAAATTTGTCCGGTTGCAAAGCAAAGCCGCAACCCACTACCTCAGTTTCACCGGCAGTAGATTTTCACCTAGGCCTTGGTAGAAATAATATCATCAAGGTCCGCTCACGCAGACTCCAGATTAAGGCGTGGGCACTGCCGGCACGGCAAACTCACTAGCCGGAATTAGCTCATTTAAAATTATTCGATCAAAAATGATGCTGGTGGTCTGACCATTAGCCGCCTTGTTAATAACTTTTTTAGGAAAACGAACTCCTTGCACGATGATTTCGCCTACTTCACGAATTTCTCCACCGCTTTCCGTCTCCGTTTTTACCAGGCGGCCGGTCCTTTGATCAAAATAACGCTGAAAGCTAATATTATTTGAGTGACTGAACGATAACTTTACACAAGCGAGCCCATCGACCTCAACCTCGCCGCTCACTTGGATCAGGACACCCTGCCGCTCCAGCCCTGAAAAAAAGCTCAGGTTTTCTAGCGTATTCGCGCGCAAACGCTTTACTTGGGTCCCATCCAGCAAGGCCAACTGCCAGCGCGTAGGCTCCGCAGGATTAAAACGCTTCTGCCATGCATCATAATGATCAAGCGCCGTCGTCTCGATATATTTCTCATAAGTAACCGTAATTCGCTGCTGATAATCTTTCCGAAAAATTATATCAGCCGGCCAACGGGTATGCGCATCGACTTCTAAAGCGCCCGTGAAATGAATGGTATGGATAGCCTGAAGCGCACTTTCGCTCCCAAGATAAGCTCGGGCTTTCGCGATAATTTGCTCAGCACTTTCGGCCCATAATACCATGGGCAGCAAACCTACTGCGCTCAGTCTAAGCATAAGGATTCGCCAGTTCATTAAATCAGGAGGCGACCGCTAAATTAGTCTGTGGCACCAGTTTTTGCATCGGGTACTTTACTCCCACTCGATGGTCGCCGGTGGCTTGGAACTGATATCGAGCACTACCCGACTAACTCCGCGCACCTCATTAGTGATCCGGCTCGATATTTTTTGCAGCAACTCAGGCGGCAGCTTCGCCCAGTCGGCAGTCATGGCATCGATGCTTTCCACAATGCGTAAGGCTATCACGTAATCGTACGTGCGCTCATCACCGAAAACTCCAACCGTCTTCACCGGCAGAAAAACGGCAAAGGACTGCCAGACTTTCCAGTAGTAACCTGAGCGCATCATCTCGTCCTGTAAGACCGCATCAGCGTTGCGGAGGATTGCTAATTTCTCGGCTGTGATATCACCCATGACGCGTACGCCTAGGCCAGGACCTGGAAAAGGCTGCCGCCAAACAACTTCCTTCGGCAGACCGAGCGCCGCCCCCACTTGACGAACCTCATCCTTGAACAAAGCCCGCAGCGGCTCAATCAATTTCAACTTCATTCGGTCCGGCAATCCCCCAACATTATGGTGAGTTTTGATCAACGACGCGGGATTGCCGGCAATGGAAACACTTTCAATGACATCTGGGTACAAAGTCCCCTGCCCTAAGAATTTCGCGCCCCCAATGGACTTCAGCGATTTTTCGAAAACTTCAACGAAGGTACGTCCGATAATTTTGCGCTTCGCCTCAGGGTCAACGATCCCCTTGAGCCGCTTAAGAAAAAGAGCGGCAGCATCGACTACGCGTAAATTGATTTTAAAGTTCCTCTTATAAAGCGCCTCCACATAGGCCCGCTCATCCTTACGCAATAGACCGTTGTCCACAAACACACAGGTTAATTGGCGACCGATAGCCTTGTGCAATAAGGCTGCCGCCACGGAGGAATCAACTCCACCCGACAAACCAAGCAGGACCCGAGCTTTACCTACTTGCCCCTTAATATCGGCGACCGCTTGAACAATGAAATCCTTCGTCGTCCAGTCCTGCTTTGCGCGACAAATACCGACCAGGAAATTTCGGATTATATCTACCCCGCGCTCCGTATGAAAAACCTCCGGATGAAATTGGATCCCATAAAACCCCCGGCGACGGTCTTCAATACTAGCGAAGGGCGAATTTTCAGACACCGCGGTTGCCACAAAACCCGGCGGCAATTTTGTGAGTTTGTCTCCATGCGAATTCCAGATCCGCAGTTGCCGCGGCAAGCCAACAAAAAGTTTTCCAGGCCGCTTGATCGTTAACTGACCAAGCCCATATTCGCGGGCCTTACTGAGCGCGACCTTACCCCCGAGAAAATAGCCCATGAGCTGCACGCCATAGCAAATCCCCAGCACCGGCACGCCTAGTTTAAAAATATCGGCGTCCGGATGCGGCGCCGTCTTTGCGTAAACACTCTGCGGACCACCGGAGAGGATCACCCCCACCACCCCGTCTTCACGCAATTTTGCCGCGGGGGTGCTGAAATGATAAATCTTGGAATAAATCTGACCCTCACGAATTCGGCGGGCAATTACCTGCGTGAGTTGAGAGCCAAAATCGAGAACAGCAATTGTCTGCGCCATAGGAGAAACTAAAATAGTTTTTATTAAAGTGAAATCAAAAAATTGCTGCGCCTGATAATCCCGCCGCGGCCCCTTAGAATTTCAAGCGAGTATTACGCTGGTTGCAGCGTGGGCATTGGGCCAGGTCAGTCCCCATCTTTTCCGTGTAAAGATGATCACAGCGGATGCAATGGAACGTAATCTTCCGACGCTCGGAGTCGTAAAACTGCCGGTCGCGTCGATCGTAATAAAGCCATAACAAGCCAAATCCACCGAGCACCAGCACTCCGTAGGCCAGCAAATCAAAGGTAAAATCAGGGACAGGAGCCACGCACCCAGTTCACACCAAGTAACGCCGGAGCCAAGATGAAATAAAAAAGCGCCAACCGCTAAGTCGACGCTTTCGATGATTAAATGGACTCGCTTTTTCTTCAGGCCTTAGGCGTTTCTGGTGCAACTTCGACCGCTGAAACGGGTTCTGCGGCCACCGGTGCTTTCTTAGCGCCAGATTTCTTTGATCCTTTCTTTTTACCCCGAGATTTCGAGTAACCTTCATCCTCCGCGCTAATCAGCTCGATGATGGCCATCTCGGCCGCATCACCAATGCGCTGCGGGCCAAGTTTGTAAATTCGTGTATAGCCACCTGGACGTTTAGCGAACTGAGCGGCTTTTTCATTGAAAAGCAGCGTAAC
>CAMAVZ010000067.1:0-8259 GCA_945861645.1 Opitutus sp. GAS368
GAATAAAATCACTAGGGGCGGGGATAGTGGGCAGAGGTTCAGTGGACATAAAAATATAAAAGCCAGAGATGCAGAGGGGCGCGATCTTGATTTTTTAGCGGCGGGCCGCAGCGGCACTTTTCTTCCGTAGCGGGGCCGTTTCGCCATCGACCGACATCTCTTTGAGTAAACTCGTTAAATAAGGAATGAGCTGTTTTTTCCGACTCACGACCCCGGGTAAATCGAAAATCTCGTCCTGTTCGACATGGGCATACGAAATGCGCCGAGTGAATTCCGGCTCGCCCTGAAGGATCATCAGAGAGTTTTGCGTATTAATATCCGTCACGAGTAAGGCCGCAAACGAGAGTTTTTCATCCTGCTGTAGTTCGCGCAAAGCCTTCGTAATCGCCTTCGCGTGCAACCAAAAGTTATCAAACCCCAATTCTTCCACTTGTGATACGGCAAACGGGATGCCGTCTTCTTCGTAAATTTTGAAATCAGAGCGGACAATTTTATCTGGTGGGCTCGCGAGGATGACTGAACCCGAGCTGAAGATCAGTTTAGCCAGCGCCTTACCTTTGATCTCCGCATGCGTCTCGAGCCATTCAAGAACGGCGGCATCTTTCGGCGTGGTGGTGGGACTTTTGAGCAAAAGCGTGTCGGCGATCAGTCCGGCCATCATGATTCCCGCCAGATCAGCGGTCGGCACCAAGTTAGATCGACGATAAAGATCGGCGATGATCGTGCAGGTGGAACCAACGGGTTCGTTGATGAAGAGAATCGGCTGCGGCGTAGCCATCGGACTCAAGCGATGGTGATCAATAATCTCGGTGATGGTGACTTCATCTGCGCCGGGTACGGCTTGGGTCAGTTCATTATGATCGACCAAAACCAGCCGAGTGGGAACTGGTTTGAGCAAGTCAGTTTTAGTGATAATGCCTAAGAGGGTGCCATCTTCGTGCGTTACCATCATGGCGTGAGGTGCGCCTTGAATAAATTTTTTGCGTAAATCAACGATGCGCGTGTCCACGTTGAGCGGCGTAAATTTTCGGTCAACCAAGCTGTCGATGGTGGCCGCAGTGCGTACGAACCAAGCGGTTGTCGCGGTATCGTGCGGGCTGACAATAATACTGACCCCTTGTTTTTTCGCGAGGGCCAGGATGGCGGGATCAACCGCTAAATTTCCGACGATGATCAGCGCGCGAATGCCTAGTTCGATGGCGCGTTGTTGAATATCGCGGCGATCGCCGACGATAATCAGGGAATGTTCGGCGGGGATATTTTCTTTTTCGGAGATTTTCCAGAAAGTGCTAAGATCCATGGCGCCGATCCGGACGTAAAGATCCTCGAGACGATCTTCCTCGACGATTTGCAAAACAGACGCCTGGAGGGTTCGCGCAATCCGTGCCAAGCTGGTGCGGACTTGCCGCATGGCCCGGGGCTCATCCAGCCGTGGGATGAAAAAATGTCCCAACTGGGCGAGCGTCACAGAACCCAGCACGCGTTTCCGGGCAGAAATGACCGGCAGGACTGTGATATGATTTTCGTCCAGCAAGTGCAGGGCCTCGGCGCAGGTGGCGTCATTGGTTACCGCGATCGGGTTTGGCACCATGAGATCGTGCACGCGCGGCGACACATCGCTCAGATAAGTTGGCAATGGGTAGTTGAAGCGGGCCAGCACCGCATCGATGCGCGCATTGGAATTGCCACACCGCGCGGCGGTATAGCCAATTTCGCCCCGCATTTGTTTGAAAGCGGCGTAGGCGATCGCGGAGCAAATAGAATCGGTGTCAGGGTTTTTGTGACCAATGACGAAAGTGGGCGGAGCGTTGACCATAAGAATGTCGGCCAGACTACGAGGCGTGAGGCCCGAAGGTGAAGAATTAAAAAAGCCCACCCCTCGATGAGGCGGAGGCCGAGGCCGTTGCGAGCGCGCCTACGGCGAACTTTCCGCGGGCGTTCCGGCTAAAGTTCCCACCCCTGCTGGGGAAGTGGCATAAACGCGTGGATTGCTCGCCGGATCGGCGTTGTAGGGCAGCGCCTGGAGGATTGATGACCCTTTGCGGCCATTATTAAGGGTCAATTGGAATGCTGATTCCGTCAGATTGGGATAAAACTGAACATTGCCACCGAGAAAAGCGATGTGACCGCCCGCCTCGCGGTAAGTGCCGGCCTCGGCGCTCCACCGACCCGAGGCGAGCAAGCCGCGGGTGAAGGCGAGGGGGGTACTGGGGGCATCACTCAGACGTAGCCCGCCGATGAACTCATAGCTCAAGGAACGGTTGGTGACGAAATTTGCGTCTAAAACGGTACGATCACTCGGACTAACAATGGCCGTCGGGTAGAGGCCATTAAACAGCGGATCATTTTTTGAAAAATAAAACGATGAATCAGTGAGAATGCCGCGTTGCGCCAGAATGCCGGCCCAGAGGAAAGGGCCGGTTCCACCTGATAAGGGAGGCGTACTTTGGGCGAGGAGCGCGGCGGGATCGGGTAGGCGGTCGTTATTATCCGCCGCATAGATCATCGCGGCCTTAACGATTTCCCGCAGGTTATTGGCATCAACGGTGCGCTGAGCGGTCTCGCGGACTTTACTGATAGTAGGAAAAATCAGAGCGGCCAGAATGCCAATGATGGCAATCACAGTGAGCAACTCGATGAGCGTAAAACCAGCACTGACAGGACGTGTTTTCATAAGAATAGAAACTGCGGCCCGTCGGCTAAAACCATTCTAACCGGCGCCAATAAATACAAGCGCATTCTCTGATTACCGGACTGGACAAAGGCCGCCGTTTTGTGGGAAACTTTCCCCATGATTGTTTATCTCGACGGTCAGTATGTTGATTCCACGAACGCGAAGGTTTCGGTCTTCGACCACGGCCTGCTTTACGGTGACGGGATCTTCGAAGGCATTCGCATTTATGGCGGCAATATCTATCGGCTCGATGAGCATTTGGAGCGGCTGGAATACTCGGCCAAGGCCCTGATGTTGACCGTGCCGCTGTCCCGGGCTGAGTTATCCGCCGCGGTCTGTGAAACTTGCCGTCAAAATGAACTCATGGACGGCTACATCCGTCTGGTGATTACGCGGGGCATCGGCGATCTGGGTCTGGCGCCTTGGCTCTGTCCCAAGCCCACCGTTTTCATCATCGCCAGCAAAATTTCGCTCTATCCGCAGGAACACTACGACAATGGTTTGAGTATTGTGACCGTGCCGACCCGCCGGATCTCGCCGGATATGCTGCCGCCGACGGTGAAGTCGTTGAATTATCTCAATAATATTTTTGCTAAAATCGAAGCGCGGCAGGCCGGCGCCCTCGAGGCGATCATGCTCAATGCACAAGGGCTCGTCGCCGAATGCACGGCTGATAACATATTCACGGTCCACAAAGGTGAGATTTTGACTCCGGCCGCTGCCGCGGGCGCCCTCAAAGGAATCACGCGGTCCACGATTTTCGATATTGCCCAGGAATTGAAAATCCCCATCCGCGAAGCCGACCTAACCCGTTATGATATTTGGTGCGCTGACGAGTGCTTTTTGACGGGCACAGGGGCGGAAGTCATCCCCGTGGTAAAGCTCGATGGTCGCGTGATTGGCACGGGGAAACCGGGCCCGATTACCGGACGCGTTCTGGTTAGTTTCCGTCAACGTGTACTGACCGATGGTACGCGCATTTAACTCACTGAGTTTAGCCGCGATGCTCGCCGCATCCCAACGCCCACGACCGCTTGGCCCCAACGGGATTAAGCCGGACGCGGGCTTCATTTGCATTTCTCGCGCGGCCGACTAACTTCGCTTCTAACTCCACCGCCATGGCTAATCCTCTCCAATGCGATCTTTGCGTTCAACCGGCGACGGTTCATCTGACGCAGATCGTTAATAATAAAATCCATAAGGTTGATCTGTGTGAGGCCTGCGCCCAAGCCAAGGGCGTGACGGATCCCAGTGGGTTCTCGTTGGCTGATCTGTTGCTGAAGTCTTCGCTTAATCCCGAGCCCACCGGGGATATCCGCTGCGAATCCTGCGGCTTCACCCAACAAGATTTTAAAAAAACCGGCCGCTTCGGGTGCCCTTCGTGCTATAATTTTTTTGGCAGTTTCCTCGAGCCGATGCTCGACACCATGCACAATGGTATCGCGCATACCGGCAAGATTCCGCAGCGAGCCCAAGAACGTAAAACCATCAATGAGCGTCTCAATCAGTTGGAGACCGATCTCAATTTAGCTATCAAGGCGGAGCGCTACGAAGACGCGGCCCGCTTTCGCGATGAGCTCAGCCAAGCGCGGCAAACCGCGGGTTCCAAGCCCCTTGTTAAATGAAAATTAACGAGCTCATCGATTCTCATTCTGAACTGACGGATACCTCGAGTAACCGCAGCGCGGTCGTGCTCATGACCCGCATTCGGCTCGCTCGGAATTTACGCAAACATCCCTTCCCCGGTTGGGCCAAGGACGCGCAGAAACGCGAGATTCGCGAGCAATGTATGCAGGCGGTTGCCGCGCTGCCGCAAATGAAACGCGGCTTGGCCATTCCCGTGGAATCCCTCGATGAATTGCAGAAACAGATTTTGGTCGAACGCCACTTAATCAGCCGTGAACTTTGCCATTCCAAGGCGGGCTCGGGGATTATCATTAACAAAGATCAATCCTGCGTCGTGATGGTGAACGAAGAAGATCACCTGCGAATCCAGGTCCTGCGCGTCGGGTTTCAGTTTAAGAAGGTGTGGGCGACCATCAACACGCTCGACTCGGATTTGGAGGAACATCTCGACTACGCCTTTTCGCCGAAGCTCGGGTATTTGTCGGCGTGTCCCACCAACTTGGGTACTGGGATGCGCGCCTCCGCCATGATGCACCTCCCCGCGCTCGTCATTTCCGCTCAAATGGAAAAAGTGGTGCGCGCGGTTGGTCAACTAGGCATGGTGGTGCGTGGCCTCTTCGGGGAGGGCTCAGATGCGAGCGGCAGTATTTTTCAAATTTCGAATCAGACGACGCTGGGCGAAAGTGAAGAGCAGATCATCAAGCACCTGCACGGCGTCTTAACGACGATTGTCGATCAAGAGCTAAATGCGCGGGCTAAGTTGCTCGAGACCGATCCGAAGAAAATTTACGATAAGATCGGTCGCGCGTATGGTATTTTGCAAAATGGCTATTTGCTGAACTCCGGCGAGGCCATGAATCTGCTTTCCTTGATCCGCCTGGGCATCGATCTCGGGGTTTATGCCGACACCCAACGTGGGCTGATTGATCGGCTCTTCATTGAGTGCCAACCGGGTCATGTGCAGCACGCGGCCAAAGGGGCATTCGAGCCTGGGCAACGTGATGTATTGCGCGCCGAGCGGTTGCGGACAGAATTCGCCAAAATGCCCCCACCTGACTTTAGCAACACGACTAATTAACCGCTTAGACTCTTTTTCACGATGGAACCTATGAATAATTTCACCCCGCGCGCGCAGCAAGTCCTCGCTTTGGCGCGGAAAGAAGCTGATCGCTTTCATCATAATTATGTTGGCACCGAGCATCTCTTGCTGGGGCTGATTAAGTTAGGCCAAGGCGTGGCGGTGAGTGTTTTACAAAAAATGGGGCTCGATCTTGAGACCGTGCGGGGCGAAGTGGAGAAGCAAGTCGGGATCGGTCAGGAATCGAAAACGCCAGTCGGCAGTATTCCCTACACGCCTCGCGTAAAAAAAGTCTTGGCCCTGGCGGGGAAGGAAGCCAAAGCGCTCAATCATTCCTATGTCGGCACAGAACACCTCTTGCTCGGCCTATTGCGCGAGGGCGAAGGGGTGGCGGCGCGGGTATTGAAGACGCTCGAGGTCGATATTGAGCGCACCCGAAACGAGATTTTACGGGAGCTTGATCCTCAATTTACGGCGGGGGCAGGGGAAGAGGGTGGCCCAGCGGGAGCCGCCGCTGGGGGTAATCCAGAAGAGGCCGCGGCGCGTGGGGCCAATCCTGATGATAAAAAAGAAGCTAAAACCCCGGCCCTAAAAGCCTTTGGTCGTGACCTGACGGAACTGGCCCGCAAAGGCGAACTGGATCCCGTGATTGGTCGGCAAAAAGAAATTAGCCGCGTCATTCAGATTCTTTGCCGTCGCACCAAAAACAATCCCGTGCTCGTGGGTGAGGCTGGGGTCGGTAAGACCGCAATTATTGAGGGTCTGGCGCAAGAAATTGCGAGGGGTAATGTTCCCGAGATTTTAGCGGATAAAAAAGTCATTACCCTCGATCTGGCACTCATGGTGGCGGGGACCAAGTACCGCGGACAATTTGAGGAGCGCATTAAAGCGGTGATGGATGAGATCAAGCGGACGAAAAACGTAATGATTTTTATCGACGAAATGCACACCATCGTCGGCGCCGGGGCCGCGGAAGGGGCGATGGATGCTTCGAATATTTTCAAACCGGCGCTCTCGCGCGGTGAGTTGCAGTGTCTCGGCGCCACCACCCTGAACGAATACCGTAAGTATATCGAAAAAGATAGTGCGCTCGATCGTCGCTTTCAGATGGTCAAGGTCGAGGCGCCGTCGGTCGAAGATACGATTCTTATTCTCAAAGGCATTCGCGGTAAATACGAAGAGCATCATAAAGCCACTTTTACGGATCAAGCGATTGAGACCGCGGCCAAACTTTCTGATCGCTACATTACCGGCCGTTTCCTGCCGGATAAGGCCATTGATGTGATGGACGAAGCGGGCTCCCGCGCCCGCATCAAAACGCTTAATCGTCCGCCGGAAATCGAAGGGCTCGGCAAGCAAATCGAAGAAATCTGCGTGCTAAAAGAACAAGCCATCGGGGCCCAGCATTTTGAGGAGGCGGCCAAATATCGCGACCAAGAGAAACAGCTCCGGGTGCAACAAGAGGAGCAAATTACCCATTGGAAGAAGACCCGGGATGAACACCGAATTGTCGTCGACGAAGAGCAAATGACTTACGTCGTCGCGGAATGGACCGGCATTCCGCTCAGCCGGCTCGAGAAAAAAGAAAGCGAGCGCCTCCTCGCTCTGGAGATTGAATTGCAGAAAAATATTGTCGGCCAAGATTTAGCCACTATCGCGATTGCCCGCGCCCTGCGGCGTTCCCGCGCGGATTTAAAAGATCCGCGCCGCCCCATTGGTTCATTCATGTTTATGGGACCCACTGGAGTGGGTAAGACCGAACTCGCTAAGCAGTTAGCCGCGCAGATGTTTGGCAATCAGGACGCCTTAATCCAAATCGACATGAGCGAATACATGGAGAAATTCGCCGTTTCCCGTCTGGTGGGTTCCCCTCCGGGCTATGTCGGTTACGAAGAAGGCGGTCAACTCACCGAGGCAGTCCGGCGCCGGCCTTACTCCGTGATCCTCTTTGATGAAATTGAAAAAGCTCACCCGGATGCGCTGCAGCTTTTACTGCAAATCATGGAAGATGGTCGGCTCACAGATTCATTAGGTCGGACCGTCGATTTTCGTAATACCATCATTATCATGACCACCAATGTGGGCGCCCAGCTGATCCAGCGTCAGACGACGATGGGGTTCGCGGCCGCCGTCGGCTCTGATTTTCATGATCTGGACAAGCTCAAGGAGAAAGTGTTGGAGGAAGCCAAGCGCATCTTTAAACCCGAGTTCCTGAATCGCATTAACGACCTCGTGGTTTTCCGGCCGTTGAACAAGGATGATCTCCTGAAGATCGTTGAAATTGAGGCCGGTAAAGTCATCAAGCGCCTTGCCGCCCGCAAAATTCATCTCGAATTTTCTCCGGAATCAAAGACTCTGCTCATCGAGAAGGGGTATGACGAAAAATACGGGGCCCGGCCGTTGCGGCGCGCCGTCGAGCATTACCTCGAAGATCCTCTCGCCGAAGCGTTGCTGCGCGGCGATGTTAAGGAAGGGGAACCCATCCTCGTGGTGCGTAAGGGAGATAAATTGGAATTTCAGCTTAAGTCTCCCACGACTGAAAGCGGCGTAATGCCTTGAGTTATAATCTAGCGGGGGGCGGGTTGAACTCGCGGTGGGTGCAACCCGCAGACGGATTCATGCCGCCGACCAGTCGCACCGGTCGTCGGACTGGGTGATTTATGCCTAAATCGCTATGAGAGTGAACTTTTCCGGCTTGTGAGCGTCTAAGTCCCGAGTTCACACTCTCTCTCCCCCATGATCGATATCCTTAAAGGCGCTGGCATCCTCATTTGGCCCTTGGCCCTCTGTTCATTTGTTGCGGTCTACATCGTCTGCGAACGGCTCTACGCGCTGCGCAACGCCGCTATCCTCCCGGATGATCTCGTTGACGCCATCGTCG
>CAMAVZ010000068.1:0-8157 GCA_945861645.1 Opitutus sp. GAS368
GAAGACCGCGAAGGGTTAGCTAACGCCGAGGCGATCGCTCGTCATGAAATTGTGACCACGATGGGCGTGGGCCCCTACGACTTATCCGCCTCACTCGGCGTGTGCTGGGAGCCCGACTCACCCATCCTCCTCGCCGCGATTGATCGGCTCAAAGTCGCCGGCGAACAGGCCGGCAAGAAAATGATGATGGTGGGCGATCCCGCCACGTGGATCCCGCGCGGCTACCCCTTTATTTGCATTGGCGAGCCCAGCGGCATGCTCGAGGGCGTCCTCACCCAACGCGTAAACGAAATTCGCACGCAAAACAAAACTCTCGCCCAACCCAAAGCTACTCCCGTGTAACTCCCCCTCAGCCACGCGCCGGCTACCCCCTCAGCCGACCGTCATCTTTCCCCCCGCTTTTCTTCCCGTTCGCTTTTATTACCCTCATGCCCCCCACCCCTGAGACCCTTCCTTCCCGCGCGTGGTTAATGGTGGGTTTATTATGGATGGCCGGCTGCCTGAATTATCTCGATCGCTTAATTTTGATTACGATGCGCACTTCCATCAAGGAGGCGATCCCGATGACCGACGCGCAATTTGGTCTGCTCACGACAGTATTTTTGGTGAGCTATGGGCTATTGAGTCCCATCGGCGGTTTTCTAGCTGACCAATTTAACCGGAGCCGGATCATTATTTTTTCCCTCTTCGCCTGGTCAGCCGTCACGTGGCTAACCGCCCATGCGACCTCCGTTAACGAATTATTGTTCTATCGTGGGCTGATGGGGATCAGCGAAGCCTGTTACTTTCCCGCTGCTGGTGCGCTGCTCATGGATTATCATCGCCACCATACCCGCTCACTCGCGAATGGCATTCACCTCAGCGGCGTCATGGTCGGCTCAGGTTTAGGCGGCCTCGGCGGCTGGATCGCCGATAAACAGGATTGGACCTTTGTTTTTAAATTCTTTGGCGGGCTCGGGATTATTTATGCGTTAGTGTTGATTTTCTTTCTCCGCGACCGACCAGCTACGCCCGTTCAGCCCAGCACGATCACAACGCCCCCGCCTCCCGTGCGCTTAGGGGAAGCCCTCATCAGCTTGTTCAGCTGCCGAGGCTACGTGCTCGCTCTGCTTTTTTGGGGCACCCTCGGCGTCGCCAGCCACGCGATCATCGGCTGGTTGCCCACCTATCTCCAGGAGCAATTTCACATGACGCAAGGCCGCGCTGGCCTAACCTCCCTCGGCTATATCTATTCGGCCAGTCTGATTGGCATGGTGGTCAGCGGCGCCTGGGCCGATCGGTGGAGCCGGCTTCATCCCCGCGGACGAATTTGGGTAGGAGTGATCGGCATACTCATGACCGTGCCCGCAGTTCTTTTAGTGGCTAATGCGCCGGCGCTGATTTTTGTGCTCATCGGTTTATTCATCTATGGCTTCTTCCGGACGTTCCCCGACTCTAATATGCTGCCCGTTTTGTGTCAGGTGGTTGAGCCGCGGTATCTCGCCACCGGCTTTGGCCTGCTCAACGCCTTCGCCGTGATGGTCGGCGGCGCCACCATCTATGTCGGCGGCGCCCTGCGTGATGCGAATGTCAGCATCACCACCGTATTCAATTTTGGCGCCGGCGGCTTACTCGTTTGCGCACTGATTCTGTGGAATATCAAACCACGCCTTAATCTCACGCCTCCCCTCAAATGAAATATCTCGAAACGCTTACTTCCCGCGACCAGCAACTGGCCGCCAGCGCGGTGGCAGATTTTTTACCCCAGGAAATCTACGACATCCACACTCACCCGTATCACGCGGATCATTTTGCCCCCAATGCTTGGCCCTTCTTAAGCGATAAAAAAGTTCTGGGGTGCGGGGAACATCGCGCCGCACTACAGCGTTATATGCCCGCTAAGAAAATCCACGGGCTTTATTTCGGCATGCCGCACAAAACGGCAGATCGCGCGGCCATGAATACCTGGGTAACTGGGGAAGTTCGCGCCCAAGGCACTCCCCTCAGCCGCGCCCTCATGGTAGTTGCGCCCACCGACAATCAAGCGGAGGTCGCGGCGGCTTTACGCAGCGGACAATTTTGCGGGATTAAAGTTTACCACTGCTACTCGCAACGGCCGGACACCATGAACGCGACCGTCGAAGAATTTGCGCCGGAGTGGATGTGGGAATTGCTGCATGAGACCCGCGGCGTCCTCCTGCTGCACATCGTGCGGGATGGCGCGATGGAAGATGCGAGCAATCAAGCTTCCTTGCGCCGCCTCTGCCGCGCTTATCCTCAAGCTAAGTTAATTTTAGCCCACGTGGCGCGCAGCTTCAGCTACCGCAACGCCCGCAAAGGACTTCACGCCATCGCGGATATCGACAATGCGGTCATCGACACCTCCGCCATCTGTGAATCCGAGGCCTTTCGCGCGGCTCTCAAGATTTTAGGGCCCCGCCGAGTGCTGTGGGGCTCCGATTTTGCGGTCAGTGAATTACGGGGGCGCTGCGTCACGACCGGCGGCCTCTTTTTCTGGCTGCACCCCGAATTAATTCGCGCAGATTATAAAGCTCCGAGTAGCACCGACCTCACGCTGGTCGGGATCGAGTCGCTGCAAAGTTTGCGCGAAGCCTGTGAAGACACCGGCCTGACCTGGGGCGATATTAATGATATTTTCATGGGCAATGCTTTACGGACGCTGGCGCCACACTTACCCGCTGCAGCGGTGCCCGCGGCGGACACTGGGCTCGAACTCTGGCAGCGCGCTCGGACCGTTATATCCGGCGGCACGGGCTTGCTTTCCAAACGCGCGGAAATGTTCGATGCCAAATCGTGGCCGGCTTATTTCTCCCGTTGTTCCGGTTGCGAGGTCTGGGATCTGCAAGATCGCCGCTACCTCGATTTCGCCGGCGGCGTCGGCGCCATTTTACTGGGCTACGCTGATCCTGATGTAACCGCAGCGGTTCGCCGCCGGCTTACGCTCGGCTCTTATTGCACGCTCGTTAATCCGCAGGAAGTCGAACTCGCCGAAACCTTAATCGCCTTGCATCCGTGGGCCGGCAAGGTGCGCTATGCTCGCGGCGGCGGCGATGCGATGACCATGAGCGTGCGGATCGCGCGGGCCGCCACCGGACGGAGTGGCGTGGCCTTCTGTGGTTACCACGGCTGGCATGATTGGTATCTCGCGGCCAACCTCGGTGAGACCGATGCACTCAACGGTCACTTGCTGCCCGGCCTAGAACCCAAGGGCGTACCGCGTGAATTGAAAGGGACCTCGGTCCCCTTTCGGTACAATGATCTGGCTTCACTGGAGGCCGCGATTGCCAAGCTCGGCGATAATCTTGCCGCCGTGGTGATGGAACCCATGCGTTCCCAGTTACCCAAAGATGATTTTCTCGCGAAGGTCGCCGCCCGGTGCCGCGCCGCCGGCGGTATCTTCGTCGTCGATGAAGTGACGAGCGGTCTCCGTTATGGGTTCCCCGGGGCCTTGAGTCGCTTGGGCATTGAGCCCGACTTAGCCGTCTATGCTAAGGCGATGAGTAATGGTTTTCCGTTTGGCACAGTTGTCGGCCGCGACGCCATCATGCAGGCGGCGGACGGTAGTTTTATTTCCTCGAGCTATTGGACCGATGGCGTGGGTCCCGCCGCCGCGCTCGCAGCCTTGAAGAAAATAAAACGCCTCGGCGTTTCTGAACTGGTCTGGCAACGCGGCGGCATTCTACAAACCGGCCTCAAGACCATGGCGGCGCGGCATCCCGCCTGTAAACTGATCGTCGGGGGCATGCCCGCCACGCCGACGATGAGCTTCGACCTCGGCGCAGATGCGCCGCTGGCCCAGACGCTGTATGTGCGCAAGATGCGCGCGCGCGGCTTCCTCGTCTCATCTTATTACTATGTGATGCTCGCCCATGATGAAGCAAAAATTCAGCTCCTGCTCACCGCCGCGGATGAAAGCATGGGCGAGATTGCGGCCATCGTACTCGCTGGCCGCTTAGCCGAAGAGTCAGGCGTCGCCCGCGGCCTGCGGGGCTTCACTCGTCTCGCGTAACCTCCACTCAAACTATCATGAATCCCATTCGCGCAAAATCTTTCACCACCGCTAGTCACTCTCGGCTCGTACCCGTAGCTAACTGGCCCCGTCTGCCGGACATCACCTTCGATCGCGTTGTTGGTGTCGCCGTCGATTCCCGCGGCTTGATCTACGTCGCCCACCGCGGGGAACACCCGCTGCTCTGCCTGCATCCCGATGGAACCTTGTGTCGTGAAATCGGCGCTGAAGTTTTTAAAAAAACCACCGCCTATGATCTGCGCGGCCCCGTGCCAATACCGATCGCCACGCGTTACTGGGTACACGGTCTCCATATCGATCCGTGGGATAATGTTTGGGTGACCGACGTGGGACGCCATTTGGTGTTCAAATTCGATCCTAAGGGAAAATTAGTTATGACCTTAGGTGTTGATGGTGAATCCGGCTGTGACCAGCAGCATTTCGGCCAACCCACGCATATTTGTGTTGTGCCGACGGGAGAGATTTTTGTGACCGACGGCTACGGCAATTCGCGCATTGTTAAATTAAGTGCTACGGGGAAATACCTGCTCGAATGGGGAATTCGCGGAACTGCGCCCGGGGAATTTCATACCCCCCACGTGATCACCCTAGGCCAAGATGGTCTGCTCTACATGACGGATCGGGAGAACGATCGCGTGCAAGTATTCGACCAGCAAGGGAAGCTCCGCGCGACGTGGCCCGGGCTGCACTCCGTGGATGGTTTGTACGCTGCACCGGATGGCTTAATTTATGGATCAGCTGGCATGGACAACGCG
The DNA here is from genome assembly GCA_945861645.1 of Opitutus sp. GAS368. Lineage (GTDB taxonomy): Bacteria > Verrucomicrobiota > Verrucomicrobiia > Opitutales > Opitutaceae > Lacunisphaera. The sequence continues at coordinate 4,786 of CAMAVZ010000068.1, forward strand.
GTGATTCGGTTCGATCGCCATGGTAAGCCCCTCGATGTGTGGGCTGAGCCGGGCATGTTTTGTTATCCCCACGGGATCGCCGTCGACGCCACCGGCGCGATTTACACGGCGGATACGGGTGATATCTGGATTCTCAAAAGTAATCTGGCCGAATCGCACGCCACCCAAGCCGAGCGCACCGGCCCCGAAGGGAGCGCACTGAGAAAATTGATTATTAAAAGCGGCCGTTAATCCTAAAGCTTAGCGCCCTAGCCTCCCGAAAAAATGACCGATGAGACCACCGATTCGTGTGCGCTAGAACCCCGATTACAAAACCGTAATGCCTTTATCTTTGCGACCGCTTGCTCGCTCACTTACTTAGCCGCGCCCGCTCTCTATATAGGGTTTGTCCAAGCCGGTCTCTGCAAGCGCCTCCATACTTCCGATACCCTCGCTAATCTCCCCGCGACGATGTGGCTCGCGATGGTTTGGGTCTCGGTGGTCGTGGCCTGGTTGTTTCCGGAAGCTCGCTTGCTTAAGCGCATTCTGGCCTCCGCCTATAGCGTGATGGCAGCAGCTAGCGCCGGAGTGGCCCTCGTGCTTTTTTTTAATTTATCAAGCACCTTCATTATTGGGTCACTTATTTTGCACGCCACACTCGTGGGCTCAGCCAATGGCGTACTCGCAGTGATGAATTGGGAAGTATTGAGCCGTGGATTCTCCCCCCGCTATCGCGGGAAGGCCCTGAGCCTCGCCTTTGGCGTGGGGCCCGCCTTCGCTGTCTTGAGCTCGCTCGGCACCCAGCTGCTATTTAATGGCTCCCTCTTTAATTGGGTCGCGCCTGCTTGGCTCGCGATAGCCTATCCTTATAATTACGCCCTGCTATTTACCGTAGGCGCGATCGGCATGACGCTCGCGGGATTTCTAGTTAATCTCTATCAAATTCCTCTGCCGGAAATTGAGGTTAAACGAGAGAGCTTCAGGGCAGGATTGGTCGGAGGCTTTAAAGCTTTTCTCGGCCATCGCATCCTGCTCATCGCCAGCCTCGCCTACCTCCTCGTGTACTGCGGCAACATGGTACAAATTAATATGAGCCTGTTTACGCAAGAGGCGGTAGGCCGATTATCGGAGGAATTGACCGGCTATCAGCTCGGCCTGCGTTTTTCCTTTAAGATGCTCTGCGGATTTTTCCTGGGTTGGTTGCTGGTGCGGACTAATCCTAAAGTCCCCCTGCTGGTCACCATCGGCCTGCAGATGGCCGGTATCCTCTGGGTGCTCTTTGTCCCGGGCTACTGGTTCCTCCTGGCCTTTGGCATCAACGGGGCCGGCGAACTTTTCGGGGTATATTATATGAACTACCCCATGCTCTGTTCGCCCAAAACCCGCGTCCGCCGGAATCTTTCATTTTTAATCCTGCTCTCTTCCTTAGTCGGCTTAGCGCCGATATTTTATGGCTGGATCTCCGACACGTGGAGCCTGCGGGTGAGTTTTTGGGCGGCCCTCGTACTGCTTTTTTGCACCACCGTTATGGTGATATTTAAATTGCCGAGCCGACCAAGCCCGCCAGCGGAGTAGCTAAAAATGCGAGCGCAGGCCTAGCTTATTTAGCCCAATCATCTCTCGCCTAATGAGCCGCTAGACCTGCCATACTTCTCTTCAGCTAAGATCAAACGCCACCGACTCCTTCGATCATGTCGCCCACCCCAGCACTCTCGATGCGGCGTCATTTACGAAAATCCTAGGACGACCTAATCACGCCTCCCCCAGTACCATGCCTTACGACATCACCCAGGTCGGCCCGAGGGAGCATAGATTGCTGGTTAAGATAACCTGATGAATACCCCGCTCGCGATTCTTTCGTCGTCGGGTTTATTGTTACTCACGCTGGGAGTTATCGTCGGAGTGGTTATCTTAATCGCGAAATTTAAATGCAATGCCTTCGTCGCATTGATCCTCGCTGCGCTGGCCGTTGGCCTAGGCTCGGGTATGCCGTTAGTCAGAACAGGAGCGCAGCTGGGCTTAGTCGAAAGTCTAGAATCAGGCATCGCAAAAACGTTGGGCGGAATCGCCATGATTATTGGGTTGGGTATGATTTTGGGAAAGTTACTGGCCGAGTCTGGAGCCGCCGAAGTGATCGCTAATCAACTCGTGCGTTGGCTGGGGGAGAAGCGGCTTGATTACGCGGTCATGCTGATCGCTTTTGTGGTGGGCATTTCAGTATTTTTCGGAGTCGGGATTGTTTTGCTCGGACCCATTGCCTTTATGCTCGCGCGGCGCACGGGCACCCCCATTTTGCGTTTAGCCCTACCGCTAGCGGCGGGTCTATCGACCGCCCATGGGCTCATTCCACCGCATCCCGGCCCGATGGCGGCCATCGCCACACTCCAAGCTGATATCGGGAAGACGATTCTCTACTCCATCCTCATCGGATTACCGACCGCGCTGATCACCGGACCGCTCTTGACCCGCTGGCTTGCGCAGCATGTCGAACTGGAAATAGGCGGACAGGGCGCGGAAGCAATCACTCGAGCCGCAGCCCCCCAGCCGCCGAGCTTTACTCTTAGTATATTCACCCTGCTCCTGCCCATTTTACTTATGCTCATGGCAACGGCTTTTAATGTCTCAGGTCTGCCCCGCGATCATGCAGCTAGGCAATGGGCTGATTTCCTCGGCTCACCCTCGGTCGCCATGCTCATTGCGGTACTCGTCTCCTTCTGGACGTTTGGTTGGAACTGCGGATTAAGTAGCGCCCAGATTTTACGGTTCTCGGAACAATGCGTTGGCCCAGCCGCCAGTATCATCTTGGTGGTCGGTGCTGGCGGTGGCTTTAGTATGGTGCTCACGGCTTCTGGTGTGGGGCAGGCCATTGCCGAAATGGGATCAAATATTCCCGTGTCGCCCTTGCTGCTTGGCTGGGTCATTGCCGGTCTGCTGCGGATTGCGGTCGGATCCGCCACGGTGGCGGTGATGATGGCGGCAAGTTTAATGGGGCCAATTTTAGTCACTCGGCCCGAAATTAATCGCGAGTTACTCGTGCTCGCGATGGGCGCGGGGTCGTTGCTGCTCTCCCACGTGAACGATGGGGGCTTCTGGTTTGTGAAAGAATATTTTGGCATGACCGTTCCGCAAACCCTCCGCACTTGGACCGTGGTAGAGACCGGCATCGGCACGGTCGCAATAATTTTTATCCTAGGCCTCAACGCGCTGCTTTAACGCGCCGCGCGACCCCGCCCCATTAACCCCCACCCCGTGCGATTCCATGCCTGAAGAAACCTCAACCCCTTTTCCGTTGGAGCCGCGGCTGCAAAATCGCAACGCGTTGATCTATGCGACGCAAATCTCTATGACGTACTTAGGGGCGCCCGCTTTGTACATTGGCTTTGTTCAAGCCGG
>CAMAVZ010000069.1:0-8066 GCA_945861645.1 Opitutus sp. GAS368
TTTGCTGGCCCTGATCGCGGCTGGTTGGTCATCGGCTCCCGCTTATGCGGTTGAGCCGCATTATGAGGCCAACTGGGCTTCGCTTGATGCGCGTCCGATGCCGGAGTGGTTTCGTGATGCTAAATTTGGGGTATTCATTCACTGGGGCGTCTATTCGGTGCCGGCCTGGGGTAAAGTGGGTCAGTATGCCGAATGGTATGGAAATTACATCGCGAGCTCCAAACCGGAGCACGCGGTGTGGCGTGAATATCATGCAAAAAACTATGGCGCAGATTTTCCCTATAAAGATTTCGCCCCCGCGTTTAAGGCGGAGTTGTTTGATGCACGGCAGTGGGCGGATATTTTCGCCCGCGCGGGGATTAAATATGTCGTGCCCACCTCCAAGCATCACGAAGGCTTCGCGCTTTGGCCCAGTGCCGAGGCCAGCCGGACTTGGGGCCGGCCTTGGAACGCGCTGGAGGTTGGGCCCAAGCGAGATTTGCTTGGCGAGCTCGCTACGGCTACCCGTGCGCGGGGTTTAAAGTTTGGATTTTATTATTCACTTTATGAATGGTTTAACCCGCTTTGGCTCAAAGATCGCGCCCGTTATGTGGCTGAGCATATGACGCCCCAATTCAAAGATGTGGTGACCCGTTACGCTCCGGATATTATTTTTGCGGATGGCGAGTGGGATATGCCATCGGCCGATTGGAAAACTGAAGCACTGTTGGCGTGGCTTTTTAACGAATCGCCCTCCCGTGCGGAGGTCGTGATTAATGATCGTTGGGGCAAGGACAGTCGCCACAAGCATGGTGGTTATTGGACGACCGAATATGCCGCTGGGTTAAAAGATGGCGCTCACCCTTGGGAGGAGAGTCGTGGGATGGCGCACTCTTATGGTCTCAATCGAGCGGAACGCGTAGATGACTACCGGCCATCGCGAGAATTTATTTTAGTGCTCATCGATCTGGTCAGCCGCGGCGGTAATCTTCTTTTGGATATTGGGCCGGCGGCTGATGGGACGATTCCTCCCCTGATGGAGCAACGGTTGCTGGAAATTGGCGACTGGCTCAAGGTCAACGGAGAAGCCATTTACGGCACTCGCACAGCGGGGCGCTCGTGCCAATGGACGGAGGGGCAGCAAGTTAAGCAGGAATACGGCGAGTACATGGTTAAATATAACCTGCTCGACCAAGTCGGCCAAAAACCGCGGGCCGGTATGGCGGTGAAGCAGGTATTTTTCACCAAGAAACCTGACGCGCTCTATGCGATAAGTATTGGTTGGCCCGGTGCGCAGCTGGTATTGCGCGATGTGACGGTGCCTCCTGGGGCAATCATTACGCTGTTAGGCGTGCCTGGGGCGCTCACGACCAGCTTCAATGGGACTACGCTGACGATCACCACGCCTCGACTTGAGCCAGACGCGGCGCCGTGTCAGCATGCCTTTGTTTTTAAAATTACGGGGGCGACCGTCAGCGCCGAAAAGTAAGCGGCCAAGGACCGAATCTTCTGGGGGGGGCGAAGCTTGGCTTAATTCCCCGAGAATACCCCTCTGATGGACGCTGCGCGTTAAATGACCATGATTCGTGCTAACGCCATTTAGCTTGGTTAAATGGCGGAGAGGAAGGGATTCGAACCCCCGGTAGGCTTGCGCCTACACGTGCTTTCCAAGCACGCGCATTCGACCACTCTGCCACCTCTCCGTGACTGGCCTAAGGGTCGATTTAAGTTAAAACTCGTCGCCGCGGTCAACGGAAATTCCTCGGCCCTAGCAATCATGCTACTAGGACACATTTTGTAACCAAAACCTCCTTGCATGGGATAAGTGGCTTGGTAGCTTGGCTTGATTTTTTATTTAAATGGTCACTGCCAACTCCGAGCTCACGTATAACAGCAAAATAGAGGGCGACATCATCGTCACTCGGGCGGATGCGGCCATTAATTGGGTGCGGACCAACTCTATGTGGCCCATGCCGATGGGTTTGGCCTGCTGCGCCATTGAACTCATGGCTTCGGCGGCGAGTCGCTTTGATATCGCGCGCTTTGGGGCTGAAGTAATGCGTTTTTCTCCGCGGCAAGCCGATTGTATGATCGTGGCCGGTACCGTTACCTATAAAATGGCTCCAGTGGTGCGGCGAATTTATGATCAAATGGCGGCGCCCAAGTGGGTGATTGCGATGGGTGCCTGCGCCTCCTCTGGTGGGATGTATCGCAGTTATGCCACCCTGCAGGGCGTAGATCGGATTGTACCAGTTGATGTTTATGTCAGCGGTTGTCCGCCTCGTCCCGAGGCGCTCCTTGACGCCTTGATGAAGCTTCAGGCGAAGGTCAAACGTGAGCCCTCGGCCGCTAAGCTGTTCCAGCCTTAATCTGATCTCCTGCGCGCATGACCACCGACGTCGATCTTACGACAGCCGTTAGCCAACAATTTCCTTCGGCCTCGCCGCGGGCCAGCCTCGACTGCCCTGCCTTTAATATTTTGGCCGCGGAGGTTCCTGCAATTTTACAATATCTGCGCGATGCCCAAGGCTTTGATTTTTTAACTGATTTGACCGCGATCGACTGGACGGCAGAAAAATCACCACGTTTTACGGTTATTTGGCATCTCTATTCGAGCGGGCAGCATCGCTATGTGCGGGTGGCAGCTGACTGTACGAGCGCCACCGAGCCAGTGATGCCGAGTGTGACCGGATTATGGGCGGGGGCCGATTGGCATGAGCGGGAGTGCTACGATATGTTTGGGATTATTTTTACGGGCCACCCTGATTTGCGCCGAATTTTGATGTGGGATGGCTATCCTTATTTTCCACTGCGTAAAGAATTTCCGTTGGCTGGATTACCCGCGGCGTTGCCTGATGCGGAAATTTCCGCTGAGACCGGCGCCGGCGTCATTGCGGCCCCGATGATGGGCGGGCCCTTTGTGGCCACCCCAGGTCAACCGATGAGCGCGGCCGAACCCCGCGCCAAAGATGAAGCGTGGACTGAGCATTCCGAGAAAACCGTGTAAACCTCATGGCCACCGATTTTTCCTATCCTGATGCTGCCGCCAAAGCGGCGGCCTTGCCCCAGCAGTTTGGGCCAGAAAAAATGTCGCTATCGATGGGGCCGTCCCATCCGTCCACTCACGGCGTGCTGCGCATCCAGTTTGAACTCGATGGCGAGACTGTGACTAAGGCTGATCCGGTGATTGGTTATCTGCATCGCGGCGATGAGAAGATCGCGGAGAACATGACTTATAATCAGTTCGTGCCTTATACGGACCGGCTGGATTACATTTCGCCGCTCGCGAACAACATGGCCTATGCCATCGCGGTCGAGCGGCTGGCTACATTGGAAGTGCCGGCGCGCTGTCAGGCCATCCGCGTGCTCACCGCAGAAATGGCCCGCGTCTCTTCCCATCTCATGGGCTTGGGCGCCTTCGGAATCGATGTCGGCGCGTGGACGGTGTTCATGTATTGTTTCGAAGAGCGCGAAAAACTCTACAAACTCTTCGAAGAGCTGACGGGCGCGCGTTTTACCACGAGCTACAGTCGCATTGGAGGTTTAGCCCGCGATGTGCCGGAAGGTTGGATTCAGCGCGTGGATGCCTTCACCGACCAGTTCTTGCCGATCCTGGACGAGGTGTTGGCACTGCTTTCGCGCAATAAAATCTTTCTCGATCGTACGGTGGGCGTTGGCGTCATCTCGCGGGCTGATGCCATCGCTTATGGCCTGAGCGGCCCCAATCTCCGCGGCTCGGGGGTGGCCAACGATCTCCGCAAAGACCGGCCTTATAGCGGCTACGAGCAATATGCGTTCGAAGTGCCCGTGGGTGCGCAAGGAGATTGTTATGATCGTTACTTGTGCCGGGGCGAAGAAATGAAGCAGTCGATTAGCATCATCCGGCAGATCGTGAAGAATTTCCCCCGTGGTGATTGGTATGCGCCCGACGCGCGCAAGATTTTTGCGCCACCGAAGGAAAAGATTCTCACCTCCATGGAGGAGCTGATTAATAACTTCATGATTGTCACCGAGGGGCCGCAGATGCCGGTGGGGGAGGTTTATTTTGAAGCGGAGAATCCCAAGGGGGCGCTCGGTTTCTATATCGTGAGTAAAGGGGGTGGGGTGCCTTACCGCATGAAGATCCGCAGTCCCTCGTTCTGTAATCTGAGCATTTTGCCTAAATTATGCGTGGGTAATTTGGTTTCCGATGTGGTCGCCATTTTGGGTTCACTTGACTTCGTGATGGGCGAGTGTGATCGCTAAAAAAACTGCCGCGAACCTGCCTAACTTCCCTGTGATGAATCTCCAGCCGACCACGTTACAAAAAATCGACGAAGTGATCACCCATTATCCGGTGAAGCGGAGTGCGACGTTGCCGCTCTTGCACTTGATCCAGGAGGATCTGGGTTGGATCTCGCCGGAAGCGATGGAGTGGATCGCCGCGAAGCTCGAACTGACGCCGATCAATGTTTATGAGGTCGTTACTTTTTATCCGATGTTCCGGCAAAAGCCCATTGGCCGTCGGCATATCAAGGTCTGCCGAACGCTTTCATGCGCGTTGACGGGCGGCTATAAAGTTTGCGCAGAATTTCAGGAACAGTTTGGCAGCCAGCTGGGGGCCGTGTCCCCCGATGGCGAAGTCACGATCGATTTTGTCGAATGTCTGGCCAGTTGTGGCACGGGCCCCGTGGTGATGATTGATGATGACCTCCACGTCAAAGTGGACGTCGCCCGCGCACAACAACTCAGTGCTCAAATTAAAGCCGGCGCAAAAGCCCAGTCTACCCCATGAAAAAACATCGCTTGCTGCAAATTCCGCCGATCCGCTTCGGCATCGTCTTGGGTTTAATTAATGGCCTGATCGGTTTGCTGGTTGCGCCGATCATCCTGCTCGCCGGGGGGGTGATTGCGGCGACGGAGGCGCCGAAGCTGCTGGGCATCCCTTGGCTATTTGTGGGCGCGGGGGCGCTGTTCATGCCGCTGATTCATGCCGTGGGTGGTTTCCTTGTGGGGCTCTTGCTCGCGATGGCCTATAATTTTGCCGCGCGTTGGACGGGCGGCATAGAATTAGTCATGGAGGAAAAGCCCTAAGGGGTCGTCCCTGATCATTATTATTTTAAAGCTAACCTTGCGCATGCCTGCTCCTGACCAACACCGCTTAATTTTTGCTCATATTGATGAGCCCGGCTACAGCCCCGACCTCGCCTGCTATCAAAAGCATGGTGGTTACGCCGTGATGAAGCGCGCCTTGGCGCGTAAGCCCGAAGAATTAATCGACGAAGTTAAGCGCTCGGGACTACGCGGGCGCGGTGGCGCGGGTTTCCCCTGCGGCGTCAAATGGAGTTTAGTCGATCGCAAGAGCGGCAAGCCGATTTATTTAATCGTTAATGCCGACGAATCGGAGCCCGGTACTTTTAAGGATCGTTATATTATTCATCAAGATCCGCATCAGTTATTGGAGGGCACGCTCATTGCTTGTTTTGCCAATAACGTGAAGCAGGCGTATATTTACATTCGCGGCGAGATGCCGCTCGGGGCGCGGATTTTAGAGCAAGCCATCGCCGAAGCGCGGGCGGCTAATCTGGTCGGGCCTAATATTTTGGGTACGAGCTACAGCTGCGAAATTTATGTGCACCGCGGCGCTGGCGCCTACATATGCGGCGAGGAGACCGGCTTGATCGAATCGCTCGAGGGTAAACGGGCCCATCCGCGAATTAAGCCGCCTTATTTTCCTGCCGTCCTGGGTCTTTATCAGTGTCCCACGATCGTGAACAACGTGGAGACACTCTGTCATGTGAAGCATATCGCGGATATGGGCGGGGAGGCGTACACTAAAATTGGCACGCCCAACAATACGGGTACGCGTATTTTCTGCGTTTCGGGTCACGTGCAGCGCCCTGGCTATTATGAATTTGAGGCTGGGAAGATAACGCTCGGTCAATTGCTGAATGAAGTCTGTGGGGGCCCGCGGCCTGGACGCAGGTTCAAGGCGGTTATTCCCGGCGGCTCTTCCGCGAAAATCCTGCGCTTCGGCGAACGCTTTAAGGGCAAGCGCAAGGTCGGCGCGGAGCTGGTCGACTACGATTGGGGCGTCGAGGATGTCCCGATGGATTTTGATTCGCTGGGCATGATCGGCACCATGGGCGGTTCCGGCGGAGTGATCGTGATGGATGATTCGGTTAATATGGTCGAGGCCTTGGCTAATATTAATGCTTTTTACGCGCACGAGAGTTGTGGGCAGTGCACGCCGTGTCGCGAAGGTTCGCTTTGGATGAAAAAAATCACGACGCGGATGGTGCACGGCACGGCGCGAGCGGAAGATGCGGCTTTGCTCAAGAGTGTCGCGGATCAAATTCCCGGCCGGACCATCTGCGCTTTTGGCGAAGCCTGTTCTTGGCCGACGCAAAGTTTCCTCGCGAAATTTGGTGATGAATTTAAAAATTACCCGGAGACCAAGCAAGGGGTACCGGCTCCGGCCACCCTGATCTGAGCCGCTCCGGGCCGCTTTTCTTTATCCGCAAAACTTAGCGATTAAAATATTTGCCATGATTCAGCCGCTCTCATCCGACCTCATAACCGTCAACGTTGACGGCCAGGACATCGCCGTGCCGAAGGGGACGAATATGATTGAGGCTGCTCGGCTGGCCAGTGTGGAGGTGCCGCATTATTGCTATCACCCTAAGCTTACAATCTCCGGCAACTGTCGCATGTGTCTGGTCGAAATGGGACTGCCGGCGGTTGATCCCGCGACGAAGGCTCCGCTCATGGACCCTGCCACAGGTAAACCAAAAATTAATTGGATGCCGCGTCCGACGATCGCCTGCGCTACCAATGCTTCTCCCGGGCTGCATATCCGCACCAACACTGCGGCGGTGCAGGATTGCCGCAATAGCGTGACAGAATTCCTCCTGATCAATCATCCACTCGATTGTCCAATTTGTGATCAAGCGGGTGAGTGTAAATTACAGGAGCACTCGACGGCTTATGGCCGCGGCTATTCGCGCTTCGTGGAGCAGAAAAATGTTAAGCCTAAGCGCACCCAGCTTGGGCCGCGGGTTACGCTGGATGACGAACGCTGCATTCTGTGCTCACGCTGTGTGCGTTTTAGTAAAGAGATCGCGCAGGATGATGTCTTGGGCTTCATCGATCGCGGTAGTTACAGCACCCTGACGTGCTATCCGGGTAAGCAGCTCGCGCATAATTATTCGCTCAACACGGTTGATCTTTGTCCGGTTGGGGCGCTCACCAGTACCGATTTCCGCTTCAAGATGCGCGTCTGGTTTCTCAAGCAAACCCCCAGCCTTGATTGCGAATCATCGGTCGGGGCCAATACCGAGGTCTGGAGTCGCGAAGGCGTGATCTACCGCATCACGCCGCGACAGAATGATGCCGTCAATGATACATGGATGGCCGATTCTGGTCGCGTACTTTTCAAGGAGGTGTCAGTCGCTGATCGCCTCAGCTGTGCTACGCTTAACGGGGTTCAGGTGACCCAGGGAAAGGCACTCCAAGCCGCGGTAGATTTATTGTCCGGGCGCGGCGGTCGGGCTGAGTCGGGCGCGGTTAAAGGGGTGGCGGTGGTTAGTTCTGGGCGCAGTACGGTGGAGGAGCAATTTCTGACGCAAAAAATTGCGGCTAAACTGAACGTTACCGTGGCCCTTGTCAGTCGGGTGGGGGTGGGGGATAAAATCTTAGTTTCCGCTGATCGTAATCCGAATATCCGGGGTGCCTTAGTCACGGGGTTGATTCGCGCTTTGCCGGAGCAGAAACTGACGGCGTTGGGTGCGGCGATCGACGCTGGTCAGGTCCAAGTGGTCCTTTCGATTGGGGAAGATTTAATCGCGGCCGGCCTGACGGAAGCCCAGCAGGCTAAGATTGCCGTGATTTATTTGGGCACGCACCAAAATGCTACCAGCGCAGTTGCGTCGGTGGTGATTCCCACGCTGACGGTTTTCGAAAAAGCGGGCACGTTCGTGAATCAACAATTCCGATTGCAGAAATTTGCCCGTGCGGTCCCTGGGCCAGCTGGAGTCTCTGATGATTTAGTGACGCTGAATTATTTACTGAATGCGCTGGGTGGTGCCCCGCTGGGTTCGACGCTCGGC
>CAMAVZ010000070.1:0-7983 GCA_945861645.1 Opitutus sp. GAS368
GCGCTTCCCCTGCGGGCATTCAAATGATATCGCTAATACTTCGCTAATTTTTTTATGACCGAATCAAAAAGAGTGCTATCTGTTATCATGGGCGGTGGCCGTGGTACGCGACTCTTCCCCCTGACCAAGGAACGCTGCAAACCGGCGGTACCGCTGGCGGGTAAGTATCGGCTCGTGGATATTCCGATCAGCAATTGCCTGAATTCGGGTTTAAATCGGATTTTTGTGCTCTCGCAATTTTTGACGGCCTCGCTCCATCGGCATATTCAAAAAAGCTATCAATTTGATCCGTTTGGCGGCGGCTTCATCGACATTCTTTCCGCGGAACAAACGGAGAAAAGCAATGCATGGTATGAGGGGACGGCGGATGCGGTGCGGCGCAATTTAGTGCATTTCCATCAGCACGGACACGATTACGTGATGATTTTATCCGGCGATCAGTTGTACCGCGTGGATTTTAATAAAATCATCGATCAACACATCGCGCTGGGGGCTGATGTGACCATCGCCGCGATTCCTTTTCCGGTTTCGAAAGTCGAGGGCTTGGGGCTGATGCGCGTCAATGATGACCTAACGATCGCCGAATTTGTCGAAAAGCCGAAGGATCCAGCGATCATCCAGAGTCTCACTATCAGCTCAGCGCTGGAGCAAAAGCTGACCCCAGCGTCAGAGAAGCGCTGCTTAGCTTCAATGGGTATTTATGTGTTTAGTCGCGAGGTGCTCCGACAGGCCCTGGACAATTCGATGAAGGATTTTGGTAAAGAGGTCATCCCAGCCTTACTCGGCCGCGCCAAACTGTGTAGTTATATTTTTGAAGGCTACTGGGAAGATATCGGGACGGTGAAAGCTTTTTTTGATGCCAATCTGGCGCTCGCGCAACCGCTGCCGCCTTTTAACTTTTTTGATCGCGATGCCCCAATTTATACCCATCCCGGTTATTTGCCGGCCTCTAAAATTAATCGCTGCAATATCGACCATGTCGTGATCGGTGATGGCTGTTTGGTGACCGATGTTACGCTGAAACATTGCGTTATTAGTATCCGCTCGATTCTCGGGGAAGCTTCGACCCTGGAGGATGTCGTGATGATGGGCGCGGATTATTATCAAACCGAAAAAGAAGTGCAGGCTGATCGCGCCCAGGGCCGGCCGACGATTGGCGTGGGCCGTAATTGTAATATCCGGCACGCAATTATTGATAAAAATGCTCGGATCGGCGACGGGGTTACGCTGTCACCGGCCGGCAAGCCCGATGGGGATTACGCGCATGACGTCGTGATTCGCGACGGCATTCTTTGTGTCTGTAAAGGCGCGACGATTCCTTCAGGCTTTACGCTGTAAATTTGCTCGGCGTGAGGAGGCGATGAGGGCGAGGCCAGCGGCACAGAAAAACAGCGAGTAAAAGGTTCCTCGGCTTAGGCCGAAGAGAAGCGCTGCATCCGGCTCGCGGAAAATCTCGCTGATCGTGCGGGCCACAGAGTAGACGACCAAAAATTCCCCTGAGAGCCGGCCCGGTTGTTGCGGGGCGAAGCTTTTCCAGAAGCGAATTTGCATCCACCCGAAGACGAGCAAGCCCTCGAGGGCTGCGGCGTAAAGTTGGGAAGGATGGCGCGGCATGAGCGGGTAGGGGCTCGCGGGAAAGATCACTGCCCACGGCACGCGGGTGGGCTTACCCCAGAGCTCTCCGTTAATAAAATTCGCAATGCGCCCGAAGCATAATCCGAGTGGGGCGACGGTCACAATTAAGTCGGCCATGGATAAAAATCGGTAGGGGCGTCGGCGCGTAAACCAGCCGGCGGCGAGGGCGACGCCCAGCATGCCGCCATGGCTCGACATCCCGCCTTCCCAAACCCGAAATAAGGCGAGGGGGTCGCGGAAGATGAGCTCGGTTTGGTAGAACACGAAATAACCGCAGCGACCGCCGACGATCACCCCTACGATAATTAAGGTTAACAGGTCGATGATGGCGTTGGTATCCAGGGGAGAGCGTCCGGCACGATAATAACGCTGCAAAAGCCAGCCCGCCGCCAAGAAGCCCAAGAGATAGGAAAGGCCATAGTAACGCAGGCCGAAGTTTTCGTTGAGACGAAATAGAAAGGGGCTGAGGTCATGGACCCAGTAAGCGAGCGGCAAGATTTTCATCGGGAGAAAGCAGAGCCATGCATGGGCTCTTTTAGGCCCGAAGCGCCGGGCGAACACAATTTCTTTTAGCAACACTGCGCGCAGGTTATAGTTCGGTGGGGGGCGCGAGTTTCCTTGCTCGGGTAATGAGGCCAACGCTTAGTGATTACATGAGTGTTTCTCAGGTTACGCCTCTCAATGCCTTCCATCGTCAGCACGGTGGGCGGATGGTAGATTTCGCGGGTTGGGATATGCCGGTGCAGTATCGCAGCATCTTGGAGGAACATAAAGCAGTTCGTCAGCGCTGCGGTTTATTTGACGTGAGCCACATGGGTGAAGCCGATGTGCAAGGACCGGATGCGCTCAAGTTTCTCCAGCACTTGGTGACGAACGACTGCAGGAAGCTTTTTCCCGGACGCATTCTTTATACGGTCATGTGTTACCCGCACGGCGGGGTGGTGGATGATCTGTTGGTGTACATGCGGGCACCCGATGATTATTTACTGTGTATCAACGCGGGGAATATTGCCAAAGACATCGCTTGGATGAAGGAGCAGGCGCAGGGGTTTAACTGTTCCGTCGTTGATCGCTCGGCTGACTTTGCGCAATTGGCGATTCAAGGGCCGACTGCTGCCGCGCTGGTGCAAACGCTGACGCTCACGAACCTGGCGGAGATCAAATATTATCACTTTGTGCACGGGGAGGTGGCCGGGGTTAAATGCCTAATCAGTCGCACGGGATACACGGGCGAAGATGGTTTTGAGCTCTATTGTGACGCGACCGCGGGTGCGGGCTTGGCCGAGGCTGTGATGGCGGCGGGTGCTCCTTTTGGCCTCGAGCTCACCGGCTTAGGAGCGCGGGATAGTCTGCGTTTGGAGGCAGGGTTTCCGCTTTATGGTCATGAAATCACCGACCAGATTACCCCGCTTACGGCAGGGCTCGGTTGGGTGGTTAAATTCGATAAAGGCCCATTTGTGGGCTCGGCAGTTTTACAGCGAGAAAAAGCGGAGGGCTCCACGCAGAAGATTGTCTATTTTAAAACGAACGATCGGCGCATCGTTCGCGCAGAAACGCCGGTTTGCGATGCCGCTGGGCTGGTGGTGGGCCGGGTTGTTTCCGGCACGCTGTCACCGATCATCAACGAAGCGATCGGCACCGCGCTCGTCGCCGCAACAGCGGCGGCGGTCCCTTTACTGGTCGATATCCGCGGCACAAAAATAAATTTGCAACTCGTCAAACCGCCGTTCGTCTCGTTAAAAAAGAACTAATTCTATGAGCAATGTTCCCGCTGATCTGCGCTACGCTAAAACCCACGAATGGGCCCAGGTCGCGGCTGATGGCACCGTCACAATCGGCATCACTGATTATGCGCAAAATAGCTTGGGTGATATCACTTACATCCAAGTGCCTAAAGTGGGGGCCGTGCTCAAAGCCGGTGAAACTTTCGGGGTGGTGGAATCGGTCAAAGCCGCCTCCGATGTTTATGCGCCGGTGGCCGGCACGGTGCTGGCGGTCAATCAGCAGTTAGAGACGACGCCTGAGAAAGTGAATCAAGCTCCTTACACCGACGGCTGGATGCTGAAGTTGACGTTGGCTAATCCGGCCGACGTAAATACTCTGCTCAATGCCGCTGATTACGGTAAACACATTGGCTGAATTAGGCCTAATTTCATGCTGAATACACCCACCTTCAAGCGCGGGCTACTTATCATCGGGAGTGCTTTGAGCTTCGCGCTGGTCGCGGGTTGCGGTAAGCCAAAGCCCGTCGCCGTGGCGCGAGTCGTACCGAAGCAACCGGTGGAAGTGGCCGCGATTAGGCAGCGCGACTTAACCGAAACGCTGTCTTTGGTCGGTTCTTTGGCGCCCAATGAATCGGCGCAGATTCGCGCGGAAATCTCGGGTCAGATTCGGGCGGTTTTATTTGAAGAGGGGGGCATGGTTAAAAAAGGACAGGTGTTGCTGAAAATTGATGACGCCGAACTTCGGGCCCAACTCGCGCAAGCCGAAGCGCGGTTTCATTTGAATGAACTCAGTCTAAAGCGGAGTCAAAATTTGACGGAATCCCGCTCGATGTCTCAAGCGGAAGCCGATCGAGTGCGTTCTGAGTTCGCCGCGTCGGAGGCGGAAGTGCAGTTGCTGCGGATTCGCCTAGCCAAAATGGAGCTCAAGGCGCCCTTTGATGGCGTGGTGGGCGCGCGCACGATTTCCGCCGGCGACTATATTACCGCGGCCACGATCGTGACGACCCTCAACGATCTGAGCCGACTCAAAATTGATTTCCAGGTGCCGGAACGTTACACCTCCAAGATAAAACCGAGTACAAGCTTTGCCGTGCGCGTGCAAACGCCAGCGGGGGAGCTGCGGGCGACCGGCGAAGTTTACTTTATCGCCTCGGTCATCGAGCGCAGCACGCGTTCCAGCCAAGTGAAGGGTTACGTCACGGGTGCGCCGCTGAGCTTCCAGCCGGGCATGTTTGCCGGCATCGAGTTGGTGCTCGCGGTGCATCGCGGGGTACTGACAGTGCCGGAGGGGGCGATCCTGACAACTTCCCGGGGCGCGCAAGTGATTACGGTGGTCGAGCAGAAAGGCGAAAAAGTGGCGGCCTTTGTGCCCGTGCAACTCGGGTTGCGGGAAAAGGGGTTGGTCGAAATCCGTGCGATCAGCCCGGCGGTGTTGACCGATAAACAAACGATCGTGGCCTCGGGGGTGGGCGCGCTTATTTTATATCCAGGCATCAAGCTGGAGCCACGTCCGCTCCGAGCTGAATTCCGCATTGAGGATTAAGTTATGATTTTGTCTGACGTCTCGATCCGGCGTCCCGTGGTCGCCTTAGTTGCTTCCATTGTGGTGGTGTTGATTGGCGTCTTAAATTTCGGCCGCTTAGCCGTGCGCGAATACCCGCTCATCGATTCCCCGATCGTTTCGATTGAGACGGCGTATCGGGGGGCCTCCGCGGAAGTGGTGGAGGCTAAAATTACTGAGCCGCTGGAAAAGGAAATCGCGTCAATTGATGGCATTCGCGTGATTCGCTCGAGTTCCCAAGAAGAGCAATCACGCATCACCATCGAGTTTGGCTTGAGTCGAAAAGTGGATGAAGCCGCCAACGACGTGCGCGATCGGGTCGGTCGGGCGCGCGCGCGGTTGCCGGATGAAGTCAGTGACCCCGTTATTACCAAGGCGGATGCCGATGCTAACCCGGTCATCACCTTGGCTTTTACTTCGGAGCGCTACAGTCGTTTGGAAATTGTGGAGCTGATTGAGCGGCTCGCGATTCAACGCATCCAGACGATCCCTGGAGTCGGCACGGTAAATATTCGCGGCCCCCGTTACGCCATGCGACTTTGGGTGGATAGTGATAAGCTGGCGGCGCATCAGCTGACGGTACTCGATGTCGAGAATGCTCTGCGCCAGCAGAATGTAGAAATTCCCGGTGGGCGGATCGAATCCACGGCCCGCGAATTTCCGGTGCGCATTGAGGGCCGCATGTCAAAAATCACTGATTTCGAGAACCTCATCCTCGCGACCCGCGGAGTGCATCAGGTCAAATTTACGGATATCGGCCGCGTGGAACTCGGGGCGGAGGAGTATCGTTCCGAAAGTTATTTTCGCGGGAAGCCGACCGTCAGCATCCAAGTCCTCCGGCAGGCACAGGCTAATGTGCTTGATCTGGCCAACGCGGTGAAGCGGGCGGTACCGTTGATCAAACTCGATCTGCCCGCAGGGATAAACGTGGAAGTCGGCTACGATAGTTCTGTCTTCGTCGATCGCTCGGTGCGCGAAGTTTACAAGACTTTGTGGGAAGCAGCGCTCCTCGTCGTGCTGATGATATTTCTCTTTTTGCGAGATTGGCGCGCCACCTTGGTGCCGTTGGTGGCGATTCCCGTATCGCTCGTGGGTTCCTTTGCCGTGATGGCGTGGCTTGGTTTTACGATTAACACCTTGACGTTGCTCGCGCTGGTTCTCGCGGTCGGGTTAGTCGTCGATGACGCGATTGTGATGTTAGAAAACATCTATCGCCGGATTGAAGCGGGGGAAAAGCCGATCCCTGCCGCAATTTTTGGCGCTCGGCAGGTCGCCTTTGCGATCATCGCCACGACGCTGACGTTGGCCGCCGTTTTCTTACCGGTCGCCTTTCAGTCCGGTCAGACGGGACGCTTGTTTTTTGAATTTGGCATTACGCTGTCCGTCGCCGTGATGGTGTCCGCCTTCGTGGCCTTGACGCTTACGCCGATGATGTGTTCGCGCATGCTGAAGGCGAAGGTGGTGGACGGTCACGTGCAGCACGGGTGGCTTTATAACCGGACCGAACCCTTCTTCGTTTGGCTCAATTCGCGTTTTGCGCAGACCCTGCGTTTTTCGCTGCGGCAGCGCGGAATTTTCTTGGGGGCGGCGCTGCTATTTACGCTGGGCGGTCTATTTCTCTACACGAAGCTACAGCGGGAACTCACGCCGCTCGAAGATCGCGGGATTTTTACGGCTAATTTAATCGCTCCCATTGGGGCCACGCCGGAGTACTTGCGCCTCTACTCTTATGATATGGAGCAGATGATTCTCCAGTTTCCCGTGATTGATCGGACTTTTCATCGCACGGGTGATGGGGGACGGGCTTTCATATTCGCGACCCTGAAACCGTGGGAGGAACGTACACGTAAGACCCAAGAAGTTACCGCGGAACTCCGCCGTAAATTTCAGCAAGAAGTTACCGGGGGCCAAGCCGTAGCTAATCCGGTTCGCCCTTTTAGCAGCGGGCGCGGCGGTAGTAGCGGGGGAATTCAATTGGTTTTGCTCGGCAGTGATTTCAATGAATTACAGCGGATCGGCAGCGAATACATTGTCGCCATGCGTGAAAGCGGGCAATTCACCCAGCCCCGCGTTGATCCTTCCCCGACCAAGCCGCAATTAGATGTCAAAATAGACCGAGCAAAGGCGGCTGATCTCCGGGTGCCAGTAAGTGCGATTGCCTCGACCCTGGAATCCTTATTAGGGGGACGGCGCGTCACTGAATTTCAGCGCGGCAGTCAGCAATACTATGCCATCGTGCAGGTGACAGATCAGAATCGTACCACGCCCAGTGATCTCTCCCGTCTCTACGTTCGCTCAACGGATGGCGTGCTGATTCAGTTGAGCAATGTGGTCACCTGGAATGAAAACACGGTGCCCGAGAGTTACCCGCATTTTAACCGCCTGCGCTCCGTCACGGTATCGGCGCAACTAGCCGAGGGCCGAACGATCGGCGATGGAGTTAACTTCCTGACTGACCTGAGCCGGGAAAAATTACCCGTGGGCTACACTTATGCTTGGGATGGCGAAACGCGTGAATTCGTAGAAAGTGGCAACGACACCATCATTCTTTTTGGGTTGGCGCTCATTTTTACCTTCCTGATTTTGGCGGCGCAGTTTGAGTCCTGGATTCATCCGATCACGATTTTCACCGGTATCTTTATCGCGGTAGCGGGCGGCTTGCTGGTGCTCTATGCCACGCGTTTTTGGGGCCCGGCGCTGACCGATAATCTTTTTTCGCGCTTTGGGCTGATCATGTTGATCGGGTTGGTGGCGAAGAACGGTATCTTGATTGTGGAATTCGCGAACCAGCTCCAGGTGCAAAAAGGCGAGAATGCAGCGGAGGCCGCGTTTGAAGCGGCGACGATTCGTTTTCGCCCCATTTTAATGACGTCAATTTCGACTATTTTAGGCGCCGTTCCGATCGCCTTTGCGCAAGGGGCGGGGGCCGAAACGCGCAACCCAATGGGCATCGTGGTGGTGGGTGGTTTGATGCTCTCGACCCTGATCACACTTTATATTATTCCTATCGTCTACGTGCTCATGGACCGGCTCTGTGTAAAATTCACGGGCAAATCGAGCGCG
>CAMAVZ010000071.1:0-7966 GCA_945861645.1 Opitutus sp. GAS368
GTGCGCCGGAAGTCGCGCAGAAGCTGGGGGTGGACACCGGCCTGCTGTACCGCTGGAAGAGCGAACATCTCGGTGAGTTGGGCGGGGCCGCTGGGCCCGGCGCGTCCAGTCCGCAGGAGATGGCCGCAGAGCTCACCCGGCTGCGCAAGGAGCTGGCCAAGGCCGAACGGATCAACCAGATATTAAAAAAAACGGTGAGCTACTTCGCTCAGGAAACGTGAACACCTACGAGTTCATGCGAAACTACGCCAAAGAGTTCGACTTGTCCGAGATGTGCGCCGCCTTGGGGCTGTCGCGGAGCGGGTATTATCGTTGGGCCACGGCGGTGCCATCGGCCCGGAGTGAGGCGGATCATGCGATTAAAACGCGGATCGAGTCGATCCATGCCCAGGCCGGAGGGCGTTACGGATATCGTCCCGTGCATGCCCATCTGGTCGAGGACGGCATCGATTGCGGTCGTGATCGCACGCTGCGCCTCATGCAGGCACTGGACCTGCAAGCCACGCAAGGGCCCCGCTTCAAACCGTGCGGGACCCAGAGCGACCATCTGTTTGGTTACAGTCCCAACTTGCTGAGTGAATTGGGGAAGCCCGCCTGCCGCGACCAGATTTGGGTGGCCGACACCACCTACTTGTTAACGGCATCGGGATGGCGATACCTGGCCACGGTGATGGATCTGTGCACCCGCTGGATCGTCGGCTGGAGCCTCTCCGAACACAATGACACGGACCTGGTCTGCACCGCGTTGGAAAATGCCGTGATGGCTCGGGGTGGTGTCCGTGAAGGCATCGTGCATCACAGTGATCGCGGCAGCACATATGCCAGTGACCGTTACCAGCGCCTGCTGGCGCAGTTCAAGATGAACCCGAGCATGAGCCGCAAAGGCAACTGCTACGACAACGCGGCGATGGAATCATTTTACGGCCGCTACAAAACCTCCTCAGTGCGCGACCATGTTTTCGCCGATGAAGCTGCGCTGCGCGCCAACGTCTTCGACTATATCGAAATCTTCTACAACCGCTTCAGGAAACATGCCGGGCTCGGCTACCTCAGTCCGCTCCAAGCCGAGGCGAAATTTTTGCCCCCCATGGGGGGCAAGGCAGTTCCCCATTGCCTATCCCGCAACTAAACCCATAAACAAAAACAAGAGACTCCCGTGTCTCACAAACTCAGGCCACATCATCCAGCCAATCACCGGCAAACAACCAAACCCCCCAAAATGAAAACATCCCGCAATATTATTGCTATTGCAGTCGCTTGGATTGCATCAGCAGTCACAGGCGATGCTCAGATTACTAGCGCAACGAATGGCGTCATCGCCCAATCAACCGCCGCCGTCGGCAATATTACGGGTCGCGTGAAAAACATCGTCACCGACCAATACCTCAACAACGCGGAGGTGCGAGTGGCCGGCACGGAAATTGTGAGTGCCACCAATTCCGACGGTTCCTATTTTCTCGCGAACGTGCCGGCCGGCGACCGCGAGCTGGTCGTGCAGTACACGGGTCTGGACACCCAGCGGATCCCGCTGCAGGTGCCCGCCGGCGGGTCCGTAAGCCAGGCTATCGACCTGACCAGCGTCGCCCGCTATGGCACGGACAGAGCGCTGCTGAAGCTGGATGCCTTCCGCGTCACGGCGGACCGGGATCTCAATTCGCAAAACGTTGCCACGAATGAGCAGCGGTATGCGTCCAACATCAAGACCGCCCTAGCGACCGACTCCTTCGGAAGCCAGATGGCGAATAGCGTCGGCGAATTCATGAAATTCATCCCCGGCGTTAGCGTCAGCAATGCCGGCAACGCCAACGAGATCACCGAATTCTCCGTGCGCGGCATCGGCGGCGCCATGAGTTCTTTCACACAGGACGGCGCCCCGATGGTTTTTGGGTCCTTCTCGCCCTCGTCTCGCATCTTCAATCCGTATACCTCCGACCTCAACAGCACGGCACGCCTGGAGGTGACGAAGGTGCCGCGCCCCTCAGATCCGGCCGATTCGATCGGCGGCTCCATCAACCTGATCACCAAAAGCGCTTTCGACCACGCCCGCGCGGTCGGAAATTTCAACCTCGGCGTCAACATAAGCGGTCGCAACCTCGACTCCAAGTTCTGGCAGAAGACGCCGACCACACTCGGCGACCGGACGAACTATAAATCGCTCCCCAGCGGCAGCTTTGATTACAGCCTCCCTCTCTCGAAGGATTTTGGCATATTTGTCAGCTTCCTGCATTTTCCAAAGGCCAGCCTACTGACGCAGATGCGCACACCCTACCAGACAGCCGGGGTGAGCACCGGGGCCACGGTGTCCAACCCGTACATGCAGTCGCTTTTCCAGTTCGAGGGACCACGTACCTACACCAAGACCAATTTCAGCTTCAAGGCCGACTGGCGCGTCACACCGTTCTCCGTCCTGTCCTTCAACATCGCGACCGGCATCAACAAGACGCTGATCGGAAATTCTTACCGCAACATAGATGCCGGCTCCAATGGTACCTCGACGGTCGTGGGCGGCACAAATCTGAGCTTCAGTGACACCTCCACGAACGGAGCCACCGGTCGCGGTATCGTCCAGTTGGTTGGACTCTTCCAGGAGTTCAACGGCGGCACGACTTCGCCGAGTCTCTCCTTCCGGCATGACGATGGCCGCTGGCGCGTCGAGGGTCGTGTCAGCTCCACGACCTCCTACATGGAGAAGGATAATCCCGACGGCACCTTTGCTACTGTCAACGCCTCCCTGCGCGTGCCGGCCCGGGTGAATTTCGGCGGGGTGAGGCCCGACAACACGCCGGCGAGCGCGGAGGTTTTCGACAACGCCAACGCCACGATCAACCTCAACTCGTCGGCGGTCTACAAGATCGATTCCGCCCAGGAGATATTCTACCGCAACAAGGCCAAGGCCCTTTATTATGAGGGCAAAGTGCAGCGCCGCCTGGCCCTGTTCTCCTTCCCCAGCTCGATTGAAGTGGGCGCCTCCAAAACAGTCAAAAATTATCAGAATCGCGGCTGGACCGGCACGCTGACCTACAACGGTCCGGACGGGGTCGCCGCGACGGTGGATCCCATTCCCGCCGAGTATCTCATGCAGGTATACCGAAATACCCAGGTCGCCCTTGTCGGTGGCGGGTATGCACCATTCGTGTCGCCTGATCGCCTCTGGGCCGCGTGGAACGCCAACCCAAATCTGCTTACGCAGACCCCGGCACAGGTGGTGGCCCAGGAAAGCAATCGTCGCATGCTGTCGCAGGACATCGAGGAAACCGTCAACACCGCCTACGTGCAGGCTGAGGCCCGGCTGCTCAATGGCCGGTTGCACCTACTCACGGGCGTCCGCTTCGAAAAAACTGCCGACGAAGGCACCGGCAGCCTCTTCGAGCCCACCGCGGTCTTCCAGCGCAACCCCAACGGCAGCTTCGCCCGCACGTCCGGCGGCGCGCGGATCCGCCTCGCGGATGCCGGGGCAGCCGGTTCGTTGCAGGAACTCAACCTCACCACCATTGAAAGCGGTGCGCGCGGGGAGAAGTCCTATGACGGCTATTATCCCAGCCTGCACCTCACCTACAATCTCCGCGAAAACCTCCTGGTGCGCGCGGCCTACGCTAGCTCATTCGGCCGGCCAGACTACACGCAAATCATCCCGGGCCTCACCATCACCGAAGCCGATCTCACCTCAGACCAAATGATTGATCCCAATTTGTCGCGCGGCACGGTCGGCGTGAATAATACCGGCCTGAAGCCCTGGACGGCGGACAACTACGACTTGTCCCTCGAATATTATACCAAGAACGGCGGCTTGTTCACGGCCGGCGTTTTCCTGAAGGATATCAGCGATTTCTTCGGGGCTACTTCTCGGCTTGCGACGCAGGCCGACCTCGACCTCCTTGGGCTCGACGACCGGTATCTGAACTGGCTTGTCAACACCCGGTTTAACTCGGGCGCCGCCCGCGTGAGCGGTATTGAGTTCAATGCCCGCCAGTCTTTGAGCGGCTTCGGTGAGTGGGGCAAGTCCTTCACCGTTTTTGCCAACGCCACCAAGCTCAAGTTGGAAGGCGCGAACGACGCGGACTTCTCCAGCTTCACGCCCGAGACGGCCAACTGGGGCGTTTCATACGGGCGCAACCGGATTTATGCGGGCCTCAAATGGAATTACACCGGCGAGGTTCGGCGCGCGGCGGCCCCGGCGGTTGGTGCCGGCGGCTACACTTACTTCCAGCCGGTACTCGCCACCGACGTGGACCTCGGCTACAGCCTGACGCCGCGGTTAATGATTGCGCTGAGCGTGTCGAACCTGACCAACGAAGCCACCGTCTGGCACACTTATGCTTCGCCGACGCCGGATCGGGCCCGACACTTTATGACCTTCACCAGCGGTTCGCATTGGGCGCTCAGCCTGAAGGGCACGTTCTAAGGCCGGCCGGGTTCATTCCTTATCATGATCCGCTCACTACATTCCCTGGTGTTGGCCTCTGGGCTGGCGGTTTTCATGGCCGCGGCCAGTCCGGCGGCGGAAAGACCGAATGTCGTCATCATCCTCGCCGATGACATGGGTTATGGCGACGTTTCCGCCAACAACCCGCTGGCCCGGATGCAGACGCCGGCGATCGACGAACTCGCGCGCTCCGGCCTCCGTTTCGCCGATGCGCATGCCGCCGCCGCCACGTGCATCCCCTCGCGCTATGCGTTGCTAACGGGACGGATGTATTTCCGCAGAACGGACCTCATGCCGAGCGGGGTGAAAATCGGCGGCGTCGGTTATCTGTCGCCGTTGATTGAGTCCGGCCGTGAGACTATCGGAACCTTGCTCCAGCGCGCCGGCTACGCCACCGGCTGTATTGGCAAATGGCACCTTGGCATGAACTGGGAACTCAAGGATCCGGCGAAGCCACCGGGCCTGCTGGATCCGAACCCCAAGAGCGCGGTGAGGTATACCAACACCGATTTCAGCCGCATCACCCGCGACGGGCCAAACACGCGCGGGTTCGACTACACTTACATTATCCCTTCCTCCGCTTCTGATCCGCCTTTCGTCGCGCTCCGGGACGGCAAGGTCATCGACCCGGACGTCGTGATGATCCCCAACATTTATCCCACACGCCAGCCTGACACCGTGATCGACTGGGACCTCAAGTATGTGGCGGAGGAGGGCGATGCGTATTGGCAGCGCGGAGTGATCTTCAAGAATGGTGAGATCTCGCGGTCTTTCCGCATCGAGGATAACGCGCGCACCATGCTCGGCGAGGCCGTCGGCTTCATCCGCCGCCAAGCCGCCGCCAGTGACCGCCGTCCCTTCCTGCTTTATATGCCGTTGCCGGGCCCGCACACGCCCTGGATGCCCGACAAGGAATTCCGCGGCCGTTCCAGCCTGGGTACTTATGGCGATTGGGTGATGCAAATGGACCACATGGTCGGCGAGGTGCGGAAAGCGCTCGCCGAGGCTGGGGTCGCCGATAACACGCTGCTGATCTTCAGCAGCGACAACGGCGCCCACTGGAGTGAGGAGGACGTACAGCGCACCGCCCACCAGGCCAATGCCGGCCGCCGGGGCCAGAAGGCCGACATTTGGGATGGCGGGCACCACGTGCCGCTGTTTATAAGCTGGCCGCGCGGCTTGCGCGCACCCGCCACTTACGAGCATCCGGTAAGCCTGACCGACGTATTTGCAACGCTCGCCGAACTGACGGGGCAGCCGTTGGCCGAAAGCAGCGCTGAGGACAGCGTGAGTTTTCTTCGGGTGCTTCGCGGCGACATCGCGACCGCCACGCGCGAGACCATCCTCTACGCAGCCCGCGGCCTCGCCATCGTAAAGGATGGCTGGAAGTACGCGCCGGGGCTCGGTTCCGGCGGATTCACCTTGCCATCCGTTGTGGAGCCGGAGCCGGGCGGCCCGCGCGGCCAGCTCTATCACCTCACCAAGGATCCCTTCGAACGCGTTAATCTCGCGCTGGCTGAACCGGCAAAGGCCGCGGAACTGGCGGCCTCGCTAGAGCGGCAGGTCACCCAGGGTTTCAGCGCC
The DNA here is from genome assembly GCA_945861645.1 of Opitutus sp. GAS368. Classification (GTDB taxonomy): domain Bacteria; phylum Verrucomicrobiota; class Verrucomicrobiia; order Opitutales; family Opitutaceae; genus Lacunisphaera. Next base: position 6,008 of record CAMAVZ010000071.1, read on the forward strand.
CCGCGGCTGGATGAGCGCAATGCGACTGGCAAAAAGCAGTGATTCCGCCGCGTGTCCATCTCCACCCCACGAGTTTCGTGAGCCGTACTCCGCTGCCCCAGCGGTTCCGCCTCGCGCAATTCCTTTTCGCAGGCCTTTGTCTGTTGGCTTCGATCGCCTCGGCCAGCCCGCCGCCCAGGAAAAAAATCCTGGGCATGTACATCCACCAACACTGGGCTTACAATCATCCCTATGCCGCGCGCACTTGGACGTTGTCGGACTGGCGCGGGTACCTCGACGGCATCAGCCGGCTGGGCTTCAACCAGGTGCTCATCTGGCCCATGCTGGAGAACATGCCGGAGCCGCTGACGCCGAGCGACACGGCCAACCTCGCGAAGATCGCCGCGGTCATCGACATGGCGCACCGCGATTTCAAGATGCGCGTGGACATCGTTTATTGTCCCAACGTGTCGGCGAAGAACGCGGAGGCGGCGAAGTACACTTTTGAGGAACGTCCATTTTTCTATACCGACGATCGCGTCGATCCGGCCGATCCCGTTGCCTTTGGAAAAATGATGGCCTGGCGGGAAAAGGTTTTTCGGCCGCTGGTCGCCGCCGACGGCATCTTCATCATCGACAGCGATCCGGGCGGCTATCCCGGTTCCACGAAGCTCGACTTTGTCTACATCCTTAAGGCTCACCGGCGCATGCTCGACCGCCTGCGCCCCGGCATCGAGGTGGTCTACTGGGCGGCCCATGGCTGGGAATCCTATGGAAAATTCTACAGCACGGGTGACGTCGGTCTCCTTGGCGGGCGGCCGGAGGAATTGCGTGAGACCATCAAGCTGCTCGCCCCGCAAAACATCGAGCCCTGGGGCATCGCGAGCCACAAGTATCCTGACTTGGCGGACCCCCTCGGCATGAGCGACCGGGTCCTGTCCCTGAATTACGGTGCGATCGAGGGTGAACCCTCGTCGCCGTTCACGATCTACGGCGGCACCAAGGCCTATGAAGGCGGCAAACGCGAAGCGCCGCGCGGGGCTATGGGCAATTCCCAGACGCATTGCGTGCAACTGCCCAACCTGTTCGCGTTTTCGCGCGGGGCGGCCGGCCTGCCGCTGGAGAGGAAGGACTATGTGGCATTTGCGAACGATCTGCTCCCGGGCCACGGCGAAACCGTCGTCGCCGGCTGGGAGGAGCTCCAAGGCAGCGATCCGGCGCTCATGAAGGACGCGGCGGCGCGACTGGTGGCCATCGGCGGGGCACCGCTCAAGACCGGACCGCTCGCGGGATTGCTCTTCGGGGATCCGGCGCGGTTTGTGGACGACATTGTGCGGCAGTTGCATTTTGCCACGGCGATGTACGAATTCAGGACGGCCACGCTCGCCACGCCGTCCGATCCCGCGATTGTCCGGCGGACTTTCGCGGCCTTTATCGCCGCCACCGAACGGTGGCAGGGGAAGCACGGCTACCGCAACCACTGGCGTTGGGCCCCGATGCAGGAAGCACTGCGTGGGCTCGATTCCGCCCAACTGAATGCCACTTTGGACACCCTGCGATGGGTCAGTGACAAGGGCGCCACCCCGTTTGATCGGGTGAAAAACGGTCTGGCCGAACTTGAAACCTACACGCCGCGCCTGATTACGGCGATGAAGCAAACCCTCACCCAGCTCGAAAAAACCGATCCGCAATCCTCCCAATGAACCCATCCAACCGTTTCTTCAACCGGGTAGCGTTCGCGCTGATCCTTCTGGGGCTCGTGCTCCCGCCGGTCGCGGCGCAGATCGTGGCGCGTCCCCCTGAAAAATTGCTCGGCATGTACATCCACCAGCACTGGGCCTACAACCACCCGTATGCCGCTCGCACCTGGACCATCGAGGACTGGCGTGGGTATCTGGAAGGCTTGAAGCGGCTAGGATTCAACATGGTGCTTATCTGGCCGATGCTGGAGACGATGCCCGACCCGCTGACGCCGAGCGA
>CAMAVZ010000072.1:0-7872 GCA_945861645.1 Opitutus sp. GAS368
GTGAACCTCAGCCTCTGCCCCTATGTCATCTTCCTCTGATTTTCTGACCGTAAATTACTCCGCAGAGACCCTGCGCGTATTTTGTCGCCAGCTCTTAATGGCTTTGGGCACCGCAGAGTCTCATGCGCGGGTCGTCGCTGATTCATTGGTCGGCGCCAATCTGCGGGGAGTAGATTCCCATGGCATTCAAATGCTCGCTACTTACATCCAGCAACTGCGGGCGGGCGGCATCAATGTACCCGCCGCTGGTCGCGTGGTGCGTGAAGATGGGGTGTGTTTGCGCTACGACGGGCAAAATGGCCTTGGTCAAGTTGTCGCCGAGCAATGTACCGATCATGCCATTCGCATTGCGCGGGCCTTGGGCGTCGCCGTGGTGGTGACGAGTCATTCCAATCATTTTGGAGCCGGGGCTTGGTGGGGTGAGAAAATCGCTCGCGCTGGCTACATCGGCATCGTCATGAGCAATGCCTGCCCCGCCGTTGCCCCGTGGCAGGGAAAAACGGCCATCCTCGGCACGAACCCACTCTGCGTCGCGGTGCCGAGTCGCGGTGGCTCTGGCCGTTGGTTGCTCGATATGGCCACGACGACCGTCGCGCTCGGTAAACTTACCAATGCGGCTCATCTTAATCGTACCACCATTCCCGCCGAATGGGGTTTCCTGGATGCGGAACGAAAAGTAACCACGAGTACCGCGGCCGCCATCAAGGGAATAAACGGCGTGCCCTATCCGTCTCCGATCGGAGGTTACAAAGGCAGCGCTCTCGCCGTCATGGTGGAGATCTTGTGCTCGGGTTTAAGCGGTGGCGCGATGGCGACCGAATTGCCGGTGTATCGTACGGGGGGTGATCCGCTCGGGATTAGTCACACCTTTATCGCGATCGATCCAGCGCGGTTTCTGGCCCCAGGCGAATTGGAGACCCGCGTCGATCGCTTGGCGCAGTTGGTCAAAGCGTCCGAGCCCGCTCCAGGGTACGATGAGGTCATGCTCGCCGGTGAACCGGAATGGCGCTGCGAGCGCCAACGCGAACAAGCGGGAATTCCCGTGCCCGTAAAACTTTGGCAACAACTCACCACGATCGCTGGTGAACTTAAAATCACCCCGCCGCGACCGGCTCCGTCGCATTAATCGGAGAATTATTTATGAAAAAAATACGTTTTGGCATTATCGGTTCTGGGTACATGGGCAGCACTCACGCGGAGGCGGTGCGCCGTCTGCCGAATGCAGAATTAGTCGCCGTCGCGGGCGGTAGTCGCGCCCCCGCTTTGGCGGAGCGGTACAAAATGGCTTTTGAGGCGAATAAGGAAGCGCTGCTGCGTCGCTTAGACATTGATGCCATCGTCGTCACGACGCCGCATCACTTGCACGTGGAGGAGACATTATCCGCTTTAGCTAATGGCAAACATGTGCTCGTCGAGAAACCGTTAGCCACGAAGGTCGAGGATTGCGATCGCATGATTGCTTCAGCCGCGCAAAAAAAGCTGACGCTAGCGGTGGGCTATCAGCAACGTTTTCGCATTAATAATGCGCGCGCCTGCGCCCTCATTCGCGAAGGCGCGATTGGTCGGGTGTCGGCGGTACAAATTTCGATGCCGATGTACGCAGGGGCCATTAAGGCGGGTGGGTTTGGCGGGAATTGGGCGTGGTGGAATGACCCCGCGAGTGTCGCTCATTTGCTCAATAGTGCGCCACACGCGGTGGATCTATTGCGCTGGTTCACGGGTGGCAATGTCGTCACCGTATCGGCTTTCTCGCGCACCTTGCTCCCTGATGTGCCAGTGGAAGACACGACCATGGGTCTCTTAGAATTTTCGACGGGCGCGATTTGTTCAATTTTCTCTAGTCGCGCTTTGCCGACGCCGTCTTTCCCGGGCGAGGATTTTCGTTTTCGCATTACCGGCACCACCGGCCTGATCGATCTCGATCCGTACGGGGAGTTACGACTCGCCGATGAGAAAGGTTGGCGCGTCGTTTCGCAGCAGCCCACGGTCGGACATGAGGGCGCTAATTCTGCTTACGGCGATGTGCGGATGCAGGCCTACTGTGATCAACTGTCGGCCTTCATTGGCGCGATCGAAGGCCGCCCCGGCGAAGCAGGGACCGGCGCAGATGGTCGCGCGGGTGTGCAGGCTTGCGTTGCCATGCTGGAATCTTCCGCCAAAAAGCAGTGGATTTTCTTGCCGCAAAATAAATGAGTCAGCGGGTTATTATTATCGGTGGCGGTATCGTGGGTTTAGCGGTCGCCCGCGAGTTACTCCGGCGCGTGCCCACGGCGCAGGTCACGGTTTTAGAAAAAGAGCCAAGCGTGGGCCGGCATCAAAGTTCGCATAATAGCGGGGTCCTCCACGCGGGGCTGTATTACCAACCGGGTTCACTCAAGGCCCGGTTGGCCGTGCAGGGCATTCGCTTGATGACTGCTTTTTGCCAACAGCATGGCATCGCCCATGAAATTTGCGGCAAGGTGGTGGTGGCAACCTCCGCTCGTGAATTGCCCGCCCTAGATAAGCTCTGGGAACGCGGTCAGCGCAATGGCCTGCGTGCGGTGCGTCGCCTAACCCCAGAGGCTTTAAGAGAAATCGAACCGCATGTGGCGGGGGTAGCCGCGCTCCATGTGCCGGAGGAAGGCATCGTTGATTACCTCGGTGTTTGTGCCGCGCTCCAAACTGAAATCCAACAGGGTGGGGGCGTGGTGCGACTGAATAGCGCGGTGACGCAGATTCGCGAGTGTGCTGCTGGGTGGGTCGTGGCCACTCCGAGTGGTGAATACGAGGGAGATTATTTAATTAATTGTGCGGGGCTTTTTTCCGATCGGATCGCGGAGTTGGCGGGCATTCAACGGACGGTCCAAATCGTGCCTTTTCGCGGGGAATATTTTCTGCTCAAACCCGCCGCGCAATCATTGGTGCGCCACTTGGTCTATCCGGTACCCGATGCCGAATTTCCATTTCTCGGAGTGCACTTTACCCGAATGATTCATGGCGGGGTCGAGGCGGGCCCTAATGCCGTCCTCGCGCTGGCCCGCGAGGGATATTCGTGGAAGGATTTTTCGGCGCGGGATGTGGCGGATGCGTTGAGCTTTCCGGGCTTGTGGCGCTTTATGCGAAAATATCCGTCACTATGCAGCGCAGAGATTATCCGCTCGTTGAGTCAGCGGCTGGCCTGCCGCGCTTTACAGAAATTAGTCCCCGCCATTACGGTCGCTGATCTTTTGCCGGGCGGCGCGGGGGTCCGGGCGCAGGCCATGCACGTCGATGGCACGCTTTTGCAGGATTTCTGGCTCGAGCAACGACCGCGCGCTTTACACGTGCTCAATGCGCCCAGTCCCGCCGCGACGGCCTCACTGGCCATCGCCGAAGAACTGGTCAGCCGGTTGCCTTTTGGGTCGGCTCCGCGTTGAGCCCTGAGGAGCGCCAGCAATCCATTGATTTTATTATGAAATTAGAAACAGAACTGACCTCGATCGATCGCGATCTGATCGCAGCGGCGACGGAAGGCTTTGTCCCGGCGCGGGTGATCGATTTTCATGCCCATGTGGTGCATCCCGATTTTTACGTGGCGGAATTTATTTCACCGGCGCTGCGCGGTAAGATTATTGATTTTTCTGCCTACGTGGCAGCCATCCAGCAATTTCTGCCTCAGCGGTCGATCGACGGGGCCTTAGTTTTTCCGTATCCGACGCGGCGCGATGATCGTCCGGGGGTGAATCGCTGGATGTTTGCTGATCTCAAAGTTGCGGCAAAAACGCACTCGGTCGCCGCACTTGCGCTGGTGGGACCGGGCGATGATCAAGCCCTCATCGCCGAGTGGTTTACGGCGGGCCAGTGCGTCGGGCTGAAACCTTACCACCTCTTCGCTAAACCGGGCGATACGCTGCAGTGCGGCGTCGAAGAATATGCGCCGGAATGGATGTGGCGGCTCTGTGATCAGCATCGCGGAATCTTGATGCTGCATTTGGTCAAGGATGCGGCCGCCCTCCATCCTGATAACCAGGAAGCGCTCCTGCGCTTGGCCCAAAAATATCCTGCCTGTCAGGTGATTCTCGCTCATGCGGGGCGCTCGTTTAACCATCACAATACGCGTGGTTTGGCCGCGCTCGCTGGTCTCGCTAATATTTTTGTCGATACTTCCGCAATTACCGAAGCCGAGAGTTTGAAAATTGCCCTGGCGACGCTTGGTCCCGCCCGCGTGTTTTTTGGCACTGATTATCCGGTGTGTCACTTCCGCGGACGTTGCGTAACGGCAGGCAATTCCGCGCAGTGGATTTATGCCGATGATCTGGGGAATCCTGCGATGACCTTAGTCGGCATCGAATCATTATTAAGCCTGCGCCGAGCCGCCGAAGATCTTCAGCTGAATACCGCTGATATTCAGCGGATCTTTTATGGCAATGCTCAGACGATGCTGCGCTTTGGCGCACGGTGATCGTGGTTACTCGGGCGCGCCGGTGAGCGCTTAATCCCACTTAAAGACAATGCCGAGCCAGCCGGCGCTACCCTTGAGCATCAGATCATAAATTCCGGGGGCTTGCGCCGCGGGTACGATCTGAGTGAGCAAATGATCTAGCCGGAGTTGGCCGCTCGCCATGAGTCGCAAGCAGGCGCGGCGGTTACGTTCCCGGGTCCACCGCCAATACGCATGCGCCTGGTTTAGACCACGCTCGTAAGTCCCCGTTACGAGCAGTTCTTTGCGGAGTAATTCCTCTTTCAGGCGGATGGTCGCGGTTCCTGGAGGGCTGCCCGTGAGGATAACCGTACCGCGATCCGCGGCGCATTCCATGGCGGTCTGCAAAATATTAGCCGCTTGGGCACAATGAAAAACGGCTTCGGCCCCGACGCCCTGAGTGATTTCTTTGATGCGTTGAACCACATCTTCGCGACCGGCATTGATGACGTGCGTCGCGCCGCTTTGCTGGGCTAGGGCGAGGCGTTCATCAATCAAATCAATGGCGATCAGCGGATGGGCGCCAGAAATTCGGGCGAGCTGCAGGACTAATTGGCCCACGATGCCCAGGCCAAACACCGCGACGGATTGATCAACCTGCAAGGCCGCGCGACGAACGCCGTGCAAGGCGACGTCACCCAAAGAACAGAAACCGGCGGCGGCATCGCTGACGCCCTCCGGAACCGGATCGATGGTGGCAGTAGGCGTGACCGCCACAATCGAATGCGAGGCATGGGCTGAGCCCGTGGAGACGCGATCGCCGACGGCGTAGCCTTGGACCTCACGACCGACTGCAATAATTCGACCCACGGCCATGTAGCCGATATTGGCGCGCGGCACCCCGGGGGGGAGGCCGTAAGATTCGGGACCGAAGCGGAGGAAATTAGATTCACTCCCCGCGCTGACTTGGGAGTGGGTGTTGCGGATGAGAATTTCCTGAGCTTGCGGTTCAGGAACGGTGAAGGCCTCCACTTCCACTTTAGGCGGGGTCGAGGAAAACATTAAACGGTGAGCGGCTGACATGAGATACAATGGGGTAAATCCTGCTCAACTAGGACGCTGCTGGCTCGCGTGACTGGTTCGGTAAGTAGTTAATTCATCTAAGAGTCGCGGGGGCGTCGCGTCGTGTCCGGCGGTCTGGATAGGCTGCGCCGAGGCCACTGCAACAAAGCGGCCTTGGTGGGCGGAGGCTTCGGCGGCATCGAGAATTCGCGCCGTGCGCACGGCGTCGGCGAGCGTGGTGGGAGGAATGCCCCGACCCAAGACCGCGTTGATAAATTGCCGAAAAAAATCTTCGCCACTGGCCCCGCCATAGGAAGACGATGGCGGGAGACTGAATTTTTCTTCGCGCACGGGTGATTGACCCGCGGCGGGTGGGCATTCGATGTGAAGGCGCGGGTTGAGGTCCGGCCAGACGACCCGACCAGCGCGACCATTGAAGCCGAGGTAAGAATCGTAGCCGGCGAGGTTAACATAGCCTTCACCGCTATAGGCCAACGTGTAGCCCGCGTGGAAGGTGCCGATGGCACCCGAGCGAAATTTTAAAGTGAGCGCGGCGGTGTCTTCGACGTCGATGGCTTCCCCCGAGCGCGTGGCGAGCAGCGCACCGACTTCAATAATTTCATCATCTGGAATATAGTGCAGTAAATCTAAGCAATGGCAGCCGAGCCAGAGCAGGATCCCGCCGCCAGCTTGGCTGCGGCGGAATAGCCATGAGGTGGGGGTGCGAAATTTTACTTGGGTGGTGAGGAAGCGCGCCTCGAGCGTGAGCAAAGGTCCGATGGTATCAGCTTGAATTAAGCGCCGCGCGGCAATGACACACGGATGGGCGCGGCGTGGGTAGAGAACGCTGGCGATGACGCCCGCTTGTTGCGCGGCGTATTGAACGCCGATGATTTCGGCGGTAGTTAGGCCGCCCGGTTTCTCCACCAGCAAATGTTTCCCCGCGGCCACTACGCGCTGGGCGATGGCGGCCGTTTGATCACTGCGGAGGCAGACTAGGGCGAAAATAAGATCGGGTTGCGCGAGGATCTTTTCGAGATCGCTGGTAATTTGGGTTACCTTGCGGCTCGCCGGCAACGTGGGTTGAGCCACCACCGCCGCCTCGGGGTCCCAAAGACAGATGCTGGTGATCTCCGGCAGATTCTCGAGCGTGCTCAGCAGGATGCCCGAATGCGGATGAGTTAGGCCAAGCAGGGCGACTTTCATCAGGCGGCGAAATTTAGTCCGCTGTGAGTTCAGCGAAAAGCTTGGGATCGTTGAAATCCAGGGCCGCAAAAGCTTGATCAATTTGCGTGGGGCCACGGCCGCCGATGAGCACGGAGGTGGTGCCCGGATGATGCAGGGCCCAAGCCAGCGCGAGGTGCGGCATCGCGTGCCCCGTGCGGGCTGAGACGGCGGCTAAGCGAGCCAAGCGCTGCTCCGCGACGGCATGAAAATAGACCGGCTGCATGCCGGGAACCACGGCGAAGCGAGAACCGGGCTCGACGCCTCCGCGATGCTTCCCCGTTAAAAATCCGCCGCCCAGCGGACTGTAAGTAACAATGGCGACACCCTGCGCTGCGCAGAGTTCGCGGAGGGGGGCATCGACTTCTCGGACCGCGAGGTTGTGATTATTCTGCAGCACAGTGAAGCGAGTGAGGCCCAGTTCCTTCTGCAGGGTGAGAACCGTATCGAGTTGGTGGGCGTTAAAATTGCTCGCGCCGAGTGTGCGGACGCGGCCACTGCGCACCAGTTGGTCCAGGGTGGTCAGGGCGGCTGGGGTGGCGGCCTCAGGATCCCATTTATGCAGATAGAGCAGATCAATCGTCTCGACTCCCAGTCGGGCGGCGCTGGCGGTGACCGCCGCCTCCATGGCCGCGGAGGTGTACGGTGGATATATTTTTGTCGCGATCATCAGGCGACCTGGTTCCGGCCGTCGCGAGGCCAGCCAAGCTCCCACTACTAATTCTGATGCGCCCGCGGAGTAGGTGGCGGCGGTGTCGAAGAGCGTAACGCCGAGCTTCTGGGCGTGATCCATCAGGGTGAAGGCGGTGGCCGCATCATTTTCGCGAGCAAAGTTGGAACTGCCGAGTGTGATCCGGCTGAGCGACGGCGCGGAGGGATAGAGCCTGGTCAGTGGCATGGCGGGGATTGGCTGCTTAATGCGCGGTGTAGCCCGCGTCGACGGGGAGATTGACTCCGGTGACGTAACGCGCGGCCTCGCTCAGTAAGAATATCACCGGGCCCCCGAGATCGCGATCATCTGCCATCCGCCGCAGAAATGTCGCTTTGATGTAGCGCTCAACGAAGGTGGGATGCTGTCCGTTATAAAATCCACCCGGCGCGAGGCAATTAACCCGAACGCCTTGGGGGCCGTAGAGAGCAGCAAAATAACGAGTGAGATTCATCATGCCGCCTTTGTGGAAAAAATAATCCGGCGGCGCTGTCATGGT
>CAMAVZ010000073.1:0-7850 GCA_945861645.1 Opitutus sp. GAS368
GCCATGGCCAAAGGAGCTAAGACGAGCGCCGTTTTGTCACCCACTCCGCCAGTGGAGTACTTATCAATTTTCGGCTTGGCGATATGCGATAAGTCGATGACTTCGCCCGAAAGCATCATTTCTTCGGTGAGAATAGCGGTTTCTTGGGCCGACATATTAGCGAAGTAAATCGCCATGAGGAGCGCCGATTGTTGGTGCTTGGGCATTTCCCCATCCAATGTAGAATCAATAATATAGCGGATTTCCTCCTGGGTGAATTCCTGACCATCACGTTTCTTCTCAATTAAGGAAGTAAATGACGGTTTAATGAAACGACGGGTAGGAATTGGACGTTTTCTCATGGATGTCATAGTGTTGCGGGGGATGACGCCGTGCGGCGCAAGGGGGAAAAAGCAATGAGTTTTATCGATTTTGTCGAGACTAAAATAAGCCATTTAAGTCTAAACCAAGGGATCGGCAGGGTCATGCAATTGGACCCCTTTTGCCGGTCATGATGGCGCCAAAATCCTTCTTGCTCAATGCCAAGCGCGATTCCTGAATCCGCTAATGGATCTCCCGTTTAACATCGCCACTCACCTTGACGCCGCCCTGCGTGTGGCCGCCGGTAAGCTCAGTTTGATGGAACGTGGCTTCCAGCCTGAGGTGCGAGTGGCCGATCCAGCCCACGGAGATTTTCAGGCCAATGGCGCCTTAGCTTTTGCCAAGCGCGAAAAGCAAAATCCCCGCGCGCTGGCGCAGCAGATCGTCGATTTGCTCGGCGAACTCTCCGCAGATTTCGAGCTAACCTTGGCTGGGCCTGGCTTTATCAATTTCCGCCTGAAGCCGGAGGCCCTCCTCCGCTGGCTACAAATTTACGATTCAGAACAGCACCTCCAGTCGGGCGCAGCCAGTGCGCGCCGCGGACAAACCTGGATCGTGGATTACTCTTCGCCCAATACCGCCAAGCAAATGCACGTCGGTCACTTGCGCTCCGCGGTGATCGGCGAGGCGCTCTGCCGGCTGTTGGTTTTCTCCGGCGCAAAAGTTATTCGCGATAATCATATTGGCGATTGGGGCACCCAATTCGGCAAACTCATTTGGGCTTACAAACGCCACCTTGATTCCGCGGCCCTCGCCGCTGATCCGTTAGAAGAATTTGAGCGGCTCTATAAATTCGGCAACCATGCCGCCGAAGCTGATCCAGCCGTACTCACCCAAGCCCAGCAAGAGCTCGTGCAACTCCAGGGGGGCGATGCGACCAATTTAGCCATCTGGCAGAAAATCAACGATGTCTCCCTCGCCGCCTTCCAAGTCATCTACGACCAACTGGGCATCAAATTTGATTATACCCTCGGGGAGAGTTTTTATAACGACAAGGTCGCGCGCGTCTACCAAGAGCTCACCGCCAGCGGCCTCGCCGCTGAGAGCCAAGGCGCACTCGTCGTCTTCCACCCCGAGCATCCGCGCTTCAAAACCCAGCCTTTTCTCATCCGCAAAAAAGACGGCGCCGCCAACTATGCCTCCAGCGACCTCGCGACGGCGCTTTATCGCAGCGAACATTTCCAAGCCGATGGCGTGGCCTACGTCATCGATTTTCGCCAGAGCGATCACATGGATCAGCTCTTTCTCACCACCAAAAAATGGTTCGAACAAACGCGGCGCCCGCTCCCCCAACTCGAACATGTGGATTTCGGCACGGTACTCGGCGAAGACAATAAACCGCTCAAAACTCGCAACGGGGAAAACATCCGCTTAAAAGATCTGCTGCACGAGGCGCGCGAGCGGGCCTTCCAGTTAGTCAGCACTAAAAACCCAGATTTCCCTGAAGCCGAACGGCGCGCTATCGCCGATGTCGTCGGCGTCGCCTCAGTCCAATACGCGGACCTCTCCCAGAATCGCTCCAGCGATTATGTCTTCACTTGGGAAAAAATGATCTCACTCGAAGGCAACACGGCGGCCTATCTCTTATACGCCGTCGCGCGCATCCGCAGCATTTTCCGCAAAGCCGGTTTTGATCCGGCGCAACCACCGGTAAGTGGCGCCACCGCCCCAGCCACCGCGGCTGAAATCATGCTCGCCCGAAAATTGGTCAAATTTTCCGATGCGGTCCAGCTCGCCACTAATAATCTGCGCCCGCACTTCCTCAGTCTCTACCTCTATGAATTAGCGGGCGACTACAGCTCTTTTTATGCCGCCGATAAGGTCATCGTGGATGATCCGGCCTTGCGCGCGCGTCGCCTCTTGCTCTGCCATCGCACCCTCACGGTTTTGGAGACTGGGCTGCACCTGCTGGGACTCCGGACGGACTTAGCGCGCATGTAATTTGCGCAATTCACTCTTGCCGTATCCGCCGCAAATTGCAGAGATAGCGTTATGTCGAGCGACTCTTCCGCCTCCTCCGGACTAGAATATTATATCCGCGGTCAGCATGACACCGAGGCGCGGGGGCCTTTTACCGCTGAGCAGTTGGCCTCACTCACCGAGTCGAGTGATCCCGCCAAAAGTGTGACGCCGGAAACTTTTTATTATGATAACAGCACGGAGCAATGGGCCACCATTGGCAGCCACGCCGACCTGAAAGCCACGCTCTGGCCGGAGAAGAAAAAATTAGGATTCAAACAAAAAAACTTTACCGTCATTAATACCGAGCGAGCAGGCAGCGCGGAGCCAATTACCGTTCAGGATTTTCTCGCGGCAGCGGAAGGCAAAACGAAGGATACGAAAGGCAGGGTCGACCAGTCCGTTGCCATGATGAATGCGGCCCAGTGGGGCACCCGCTCCGCGGCGCTCATCTGCCTGCTTAGCGCCGTCGCGCTGATTTTACCGAGCATCGAAGTAGTCCTCGCGCTGGATTGGGCTAAGCTCGGCAGCCATCCGTTTGTCCTGCTAGGATTAGTTGACGCTTTTGTCGGGCTCATGCTCCTGCTCGGTATGATTAGCCTTTATCCTTTCATCCGCTTTCGAGCCGTTTTTGGTTTAGGATTTCTTGGTCTCGTTTTAATAACGCAAAATCAATACGCGCCCGCCTTAGCGATCGCGGCCGGTTCTTTGGGGTTATATTTTAGCACCATTTTTCTCAGCTATATTCCCCTCGCCCTGGCGGCGCTCTTCGGCGTGGGTGGCATGGCCCTACTGGCGACGATGGCGTATCTTTGATTGGCCCCGCCGCCGGCGGGCGGCAGGCCGAACGGCCCCAAGGGGCACGACGCGCTGAGCCCGTGGGATAGCCAGAACCTCCTCCAGTGAGCTACGCGTTGGTTCGCGGCGTACTCACCTAAATAAAGGCCCATTTGCCGGCCGCCGCAGGGACGGGCTTTTCATTAACTAGCCATGCTCTGAATTTGCCCACCATGCTACCATTCACTCTCCTTTGCATCGATGATGATACTTTAATTCGCGATTTCCTCATCAGGCAATTACGCGAAATCACGCCCCCGAAGACTATTATTTTTTCGGCGGGAGATGGCGCCTCAGGCCTGAGCCTAGCCCGCGAACATCGCCCCGATCTCATTTTGCTCGATCTAGGCTTGCCGGATATTAGCGGCTTCCAGGTTATCGAGGGACTCTATCACCTCCAGGCCCGTACACGAATTTTGATTCTCACGGCTTCAGCTCCTGATCAAGTGCTTGCCCTAGTCCAGCGGAGCAAGGTAAGCGGCCTGTTGTTAAAGACTGATACCAGCACCAACGAACTGCTGATCGCGATTGAAGCCATCCAGTCTGGCCAAAGATATTTCTCCCAGACCGTGCGCCACGCGATGGCGGCAGCGCGCGCGGAGCCGAATCACTTTACGAAAATTCTTTCCCCCCGGGAACTCGAACTCATGCCGTTATTCGGCTACGGTTGGGCTAATGATAAAATCGCCCGCCGCGCCGGTATCAGTCCCGCGACTATCCGGACTCATCGCCAGAATATCTTGAGCAAGTTAAACATTCACAGCACGGAAAAACTCATCCACTGGGCTATCCTCAAGGGATTTTCCGACTATCGCTATGAGCCGCAGGAGTCTGCCACCACGCTTACCTGAAGGCGGGCCCAGTTTTAACTCCCTAGCGCCGTGTAGCATTTATTGTTAAAGGAGGGAGTCTCACTAAATCGGCTCGGGTCGCGGCCACTGGTTCGGCGGAGCCTATCAGCAGGTGGCCTTGGTTACCTTGCGGCACTCGATAAAATACCCCACCCGGCGACGGGTGAGGCCTGGCTCGCCCCTACCGGGTCACTGCTTCCCCTGTTGACAGCCAGCGAGCCATTTCTACTTTGGGCCTCTTTCTCCCTATGATTACCTGGATTCAACGCACTTTTCAGAGGCACACTAAACTGGTGTTCCTGTTCCTCCTTTTCGCCGTCACGATTCCTTTCGTCTTCACGATCGGCGCCGCCCCTGGCATCGGCAAGGCCGACAACAAGGTGAAAGAACAGATGTTCTTTGGCGTAAACCTCAGCAAGGAAGGCGATGCTCGTCGCGTCATGGGCGACGGCAACCTAAGCGCCCAACTCAAGGCCGGCTATAACGCCATCGAGGGCGCCCAACTCCAGCAATACGCTCTCCAGCGCGTTGCGGGCTTAGCTGTGGCCGACGAAATCCACCTTCCAGCGCCAACCGCTGATCAAGTGAATAAATACATCTTAACCCTGCGCGCATTTCAGGATCAAGCCGGCCAGTTCGACCAAAAGCGCTATGCCGCCTTTGGCGATGCGCTCAAGACCGGCTCCTCTTTCACCACCGCTGATGTTAATCGCGTACTTCGCGATGACACGCGTCTAGCCCAAGTCGGTCAAATCATTGGCGGACCTGGTTACGTACTCCCGGCCGATGTTAAGCAGCAATTGATTCGGGCCGAGTCCAACTGGACGGTGCAGGTTGCCACGCTCGATTACGCGACGTTCACCCCTACCCTCGTGGTCACGGACGAGCTGATCAAAAAATTCCATACGGAAAATTCTTTCCGCTACGAGGTACCGGCGCGGCCACGTTTTAGCTATGTTGAGTTTAAGGCCGCGGAATTTATGCCGCCGGGAGCGCCGACCGAAGCTGAATTGCGCGCTTTCTACTCCGCCAATATCGCCAGCTTTCCCGCGCCGATCGATACGACGAAAAAAGATCCCGGCCCAACGACTAGCCCAGTGGATAATTTCCCCAAGGTGCGAGCTCAAGTTGAGACCGCCCTGCGCAACGCGGCCGCCGGTCAACTGGCCGCCAAAGCCGCCAATGATTTCACGGTCGCCCTGTTTGAGCAAAAACTTACCGCAAACTCAACCGGCCTGACGGCATTCCTGACCGCGCAGCGCCGGCCAGCAGTTGCGATCACGCCTTTTTCCCCAGATTTCCCGCCCGCCAATCTCCCGTGGCTCGCCAGCTACGCCGAGCCGATTTCCCGTCTCTCAGCCGAACGCTTTTTCTCTGATCCACTGCCCACTGCCGACAGTATCGTCGTGCTTCTCTGGCACGAAAGTCTGTCAGGCTATCAACCGATTTTTACCGAAGTACGTGAGCGCGTCGCTAGCGATTATAAGGAAAGCGAAAAGCGAAAGCTTTTCAGCGAGCGTGGCCGCACCTTGCACACCCAACTGCAAGCCGCAGCCAAAATGGGGGCAGCCAATTTCACGACGACCGCGACCAATGCGAAATTAGAGGTTAAGAGCTTTGCAAATTTTACGCTGCGCACCCCCCCCCAGGATTTGGCCAGCACCGCGCTCAGTGCCTTGCAGAATCTCGCCCCCGGCGAAGTTTCTGCGATGACCGCTACCGCCGAGCAGGGCCTGATTGTCTACGCCCAAGAAAAAAAGCTCCCTGACCTCAGTCCAGCTAATCCGCGTTATGCCGAGCTTCAAACGCAGCTTATGCTTTTTACGGCCGGCACTAATCAAAATTCCTACCTCGGCGGCTTAGTGGAAAACGAACTCAAAAAATCCACCCCGGTGACGCCCTGAGCGCATGGTCCGGGCCGCCCATCCCGCCATAAAGCCGCCCACCTATCAGGTCACTGCCACCGCTCACCCGCGGTGGCATTTTTCTGGATCGAAACCAACGCCCACTAACTGTCGTCACAAAAAGCTTAAACTTTCCACCTCGCCCGCGGGTTAGTGCTTAGTCACCTAAATTTTCTAATTATGACCATCTCTTTTCGCCTCTGCTCCACTGTCATTCTCGCCGCCGCACTCGCCAGCTCCCGCCTGCTCGCGCAAGGGACCCCGACCCAGCCGGAACTCACCCTTTCGGCCTGCGTAGCGCGCGCCTTACTCAAAAATTTCGACTTAGAAATCAGCCGCTATAATCCGCAACTCGCCACAGAAAGCATCAACCTCGCCCAAAGCGGGTACGATCCCCTTCTCAGGATCAGCGGTTCCCAGGGCAAAAACTCCACTGGGGCCGTCGGCACCTCCCGCGCCACTAGCGCCACCAGTTCAGATCTTCGTGTGGATGTTAGTCAGCAACTTTATAGCGGCACGACCTTGAGCGCGAGTAGCAAGCTCGACCGCAGCGCCGCCAATCCAGCCTACTCGGCCATCAACCCCGCCTATAATGCCGATCTTACTCTCGCCGTTCGTCAAAATTTACTCAACGGGGCAACGACCTCCGTCAATCAGGCTTCTCTTCGCCGCGCTGAAATTGGGCTGACCCGCGCCAACCTAGAATTTAAGGCCCAAGCGCTGAACGTCATTCAAAGCACTGAAAATGCTTATTATAATTTAGCCTTCGCGCGCGAACAATTGACCGTACGCAATGCCTCCTTGGCTCTTGCGACGCGACTCTACGAAGAAGCCAAAGTTCGCCGCGATACCGGCGTCGCTACTGATCTCGATGTACTCTCGGCCGACGTTGGGGTCGCTAACGCCCGCCGGAATGTCATTCTGGCTGAACAAACCGCTAAGGACCGCCAAGATGCCCTGCTGGCTCTCATTGGACAATTTGAACTCGATGGCGCAGTGGGCACGGTACGCTTCACCGAGGTCACCGAAGCCACGCCGATTTTCGCTTCCTCTTACCAGATGGCCAAACAAAACCAGCCGGATTTCCTCTCCTCCATCGAAGCGATCAATCAATTCAAACTCGACCTGCTCGTCACCCGAGATGCCACCAAACCCGACCTCGCCGTGGGCGCTGCGCTCGGCCTAAACGGCCGCAATGGCAGCGGCATCGATGCCTTCGGCGACGCCCTTGAACAGCAAAACCATTCCTGGCAGGTTGATTTTTCCTTCAGCTACCCTTGGGGCCAAAAAGCTGACAAAGCGCGCTACCGCCAAAGCCTCGCGACGCTCAGCCGCGAGGAAGTTCGCCTCCGCCAAATTGAACAAACAATTGAAGTCCAAGTGCGCAGTGCTGTTCGCTCCGTTGAAACCAATGGCGAAAGCGTCAAGCTCGCGACCCTCGCCTCGAGTCTAAGCCTCAAACAATACGAACTCGAAAAAGCCCGCTTCGACGCCGGCCTCTCGACCTCCTATCGCGTGCTTCAAGCTCAAACCGACTTGGATACCGCCCGCGTGAATGAACTGCAGGCTAAAGTCACTCTGCACACCGCTCTAGCCGCCTTGCATCGCATTGAGGGTAGCTCGCTGCAGCGCTACAGCATCACGCTTCCCTGATCGCAGGAGGCGCAACTATTTGCGCCTACCACTTTTTGTGCCCGCGCTCGGTTTGTAACATAATATATTACGAATCGAGCCCCTCGCTTTTTTGGCCTTTAAGCTTGGCGGATAACGGCGCCGGGGCGGGGCCGGGGCGTTTGTGCGCTCGACGTAGCCCGCGCGATTCGCACTTTGCTGGTATGAAAAATTTGAAAAGCGCCGCTGAGCCTGGCTCGATTTCCACCGGCTCAACCTGGCTGACTTTCACCCTGATCGGTTTATGCGGCGGTCTGATCGGCGCCAC
>CAMAVZ010000074.1:0-7721 GCA_945861645.1 Opitutus sp. GAS368
GCATGCGGCCAATCCGCGAGCTTGAGGTCGGCCGCTTGGAGACGTTCCGCTAATTTATCCCCCAGCGCCGCGAGCGTGGCCGCCGGGACCAGGCGGGATTTCCAGCCGGCAATTTCTTCGTCCACGAGGTGCCGGAAATGCAGCCGGAGATAATCGTGATCGGCCCGTGCCGCCACCCGCGCCAGCACCACGGCGGCTCTGGCGCGAAAATCGGTGGCACTTAATTCACCGAGGCAATGCCGCATCGCCGCCGTGTAAAGATCCAGCCAGAGCGTGTTCGGTGTCAGGTGATTGAGATGATGCGACTCAAAACAAACAATGTCCGCCGCGATTTTAAAACCAGCGGCGCATAGCTCTTGATACAGCTCATAATGGCAGGCCCGCCCCGTCCATTTAAAGATGCGTTGGACGCCCTCCTGGATGAGTTGCGTCGCCTCGTCCGCGGTTAAGCCGCTCTGTTGCTCCTGCTGCTCAATCAGCGCCTTAGCCTGCGCCGAAAAAATCTCGCGCGTGGCCAATTGTGCCTCGAGCCGCACCCGCGTGGCGGGCGCAAAATAGTCCGTCATCAGCAACGAACAGAAAATGCGGTGCTCGGGATTACGGCGGGAACGGAAAGCCGTCGCGATAATCGGCTGACTCTTCGCGCCGAGTTTTGTTAGGTCGTAATAATTATGCGGCTCCAGTCCGAACGCCGCGAAGAAGCGCCCCACCCACCGATATTCATCCGGCCGCCCGATCCGAATCGCCCCATGCCGCTCGCCGCTCATTTGCTCCTGCTGCGCGGCCGTCAATTTAAAATCAGGGAAGCGGGCGGCCAGCAAAGCGCAGATGGTTTCGTTGCAGCACCGATTGACCAGCAGGGATTTCGCGTAAAGCGGCACCTCCAGGCCAAACATCTGCGAGAGCTCCGCGAATAAACGGTTCTGCATCTCGCTGCGGTTAGAAAAAGTCCCACCCATCCAACGAATTCCGGCCATTAATGCTAGAAACACGAATCAAAAAAACTATCTATTAAAACCCAGCTCATCCGCAAAACACCCCCCCCGCCCGCTTGCGCTCGTACTCGCGCTTGAACTCGCATCTGAATTTGGACCTGAACTTGGCCCTGGATTCACCCCTCTACTCGCGCTTGCGCTTTTACTTGTACGCTCAGCCCGCCCGCCCGCCGCCTTCCGCTCGCCCTCGTAGTCACTGACTCCTCGCCAAAAAGCCCCACCTCGATTCGCTCTGTTTGTAACATAATATGTTACAAACAGAGCGAGCCTAAGCCAGGTCATCGGGCTTACGCTGAAAGCAGAGCATATCACGGAGATTAAGCGCCCCCCAAGCCCGGTTACCAATTAAGCGCGGGCGAGGGCCAAAACCTCGCCGGAATAAGGCGCGCAGTGTGTAACATAATATATTACAAATCGTGCGCCGACGGGGGCGCCTTAACTTCGGGGCGGCGCGAGCGCCACAACAGCAGACTCCGAGCCTCGCTACAATCGGGGCAAGTCACGAGTGAAAGAAAGCTGTTACAATGGGGACAGACCCCTTGACCGGCAAAAACATCGAAAACGTGGAGGCAGGTGTGACACAGCCAATACCGACCCTCGAGCGGCGCCCTCTGGCAGACCGAACATTGCCACTCGGTTCGACGCGGCAGCAGCTCCAGCTGACGGAATAGCCGGGCCTCACGAAAACTGCGCCAGCAATTCACCAACAAGAAGAGCACCATGATCCCAATCCAAGGCGAGCGGATCCACACCGCGAGGCCGAGGAGTCCAAGGCCGCCGATAAACCCGATGGCGGCAACCGCGAGTAAACTTCGCGCGGGCCCAAAAAAATACCAAAGGAATGATCGCAATATTTGCCCCCCATCCAATGGATAAATGGGCAGCAAATTGAATATCAATAAGCCCAGATTAATCATGAAGAGCGCGGACACGAAACTGGTCAAATTAGGGTATAACTGAGCGCCCCCGATCGCATGCATCCATCCCTGCAGTAACCACGCGAAGGGCAGCAGCACCACATTCACAAGCGGCCCGGCTACTATACTCCACAGGACGGCCCCCGGCCGCTCGGGTGGATCGACGTACGCTACCCCGCCTAAGGGCCACAAGATGATTTGATCGGCTTGTCCGCCGACTTGGCGACAGGCCAGCGCGTGCCCAAATTCGTGCAAGAGCACGATGGAAAACAGCGCAAGATATTCCAGCGCGCTCCACAGCGGTGACGTGTAATGATTAATCCGTGTCGAGATGGAATAAAAGGCGACAAAGAACCAAGACCAGTGCACGTAAACCGCGATGCCCCAAAATTTAAAAAAGTGGATAGATCCACTGCGCGTTGGCGTCATGCGCGAGGGCTACCGCGCAAACGACAAAGCGCAATCCAGCAAACTACACTTTTGATAGGACGGTCGCCCCCTGGGGACAGGCTCACACTTCGCCCAGGGTCACGATTAGCTGGCGCGATTGCTCGCAGCGTTTTTTAGCTTTTTCGACCCCGAGCGCGTCCAAGCCGAGGCAGTTGGCCGCGGCGAGTACCGTCCCCACCCCGCAAAATGGATCAAAAATTATTTTGGCCGCCGCCTGATCGCGAGCAAAACGGACCGCATGCGCCGCCGCCCGCACCCCCATCGCGCGGACCCAAGGTTGCCGGCCGGCATCCGTAATAATGTCGGGAATGGGCAAGCTATCCGGACACCGCAGCGCCCGAGAAACCGCGATCAAATGCGTGTAGCCCGGCCGACCGAGCGTCAGGGTACCGGGCGGCCGCCGGCAAATTAATTTATGAAAAAGCACCCGCGCTCCCGCCGCTTCCGCTGCGCTCATAACCAGCGCCCCTTTATCGACCCAGCACCCATCCCGCTTGATGTCGGATTGGAAGAAAATGGCGGCGCTGTCATCGGGCACCGCCGCGACGACCAGCTGGACCGCAGCGAGAAACCATTCACGCCACACGGGCAGCGCGAGGCCGACTTCGGAAACATCGGGCAAAGAGGTCACCGCGCAAGCTCCCGCCATCCGACCGCGCGCCTGCATCCACGGGATCGCATCAGCGCAATGCACTTCGCGATGAGGTGAACGATCAGTCGAGGCACTCATGGGAGCCGCCGACGACCGGCGCGGCGTACCTGAGGAGCCAATAATTGAGCGAAGGACACAGCCGCATAGCTAGGCCCACCGCACCAAATGGCAATCTTACGTCAGCGGCGCGCGGCAATTCCAGCCTGCCTGTATTTCCATGTTTGGTTTTCGCTCGCGGCGTTACCCGGGGAGCTTTTAATGCTCCGCGATGCTCAATTACCTCTGGCTCGCGTTGGTGACCTTGGCGGTTTTGATCGGCGGCGCGACCGGTCGTTTGCGGGAAGTCACCGAGGGCGCCTTCCAGATGGCGGATATGGCGGTCATGAAAATCGCCCTGCCGCTCGTGGGCATCATGGCCCTGTGGTTAGGCGTTATGCGACTCGCGGAACAGAGCGGGCTCGTGCAAAAACTCGCCGCCGCGTTGCGGCCGCTCATGAGCCGCCTTTTCCCTGACGTCCCCGCTGATCATCCGGCGATGGGCTCGATGGTGATGAATATGGCCGCCAACATGCTGGGCCTGGCCAATGCGGCGACCCCCTTGGGTCTGCGCGCGATGCGTGATTTGGAAACGCTCAATCGCACACCGGGCACGGCCACTAATGCGATGTGCACTTTTCTCGCGATCAACACCAGTAGCATTCAACTCCTGCCGACCACCGCCATTGCCATTCTCGCCTCACAGCATGCGCAAGATCCAACGGCCATCGTGGGGACGGCTTTCCTCGCGACCATTTGCTCAACCGTCGCGGGCGTGGTCGCCGTGAAGGCGATGCAAAATTGGGCGATGTTTCGAGTCCCGCCAGGCGAAGGAGCCCCCGTCGACCCCAGCGCGAGTCCCGCGGCGGCCGCGCCCATTCTGCCGCCGGCGCCCGCGCCCTTGCCGGCGTGGGGCCGCGCCGCGTTAATTTTATTCGCGGCGCTTTTTGTCGGGCTTTTCTTTTGGCAGGTCATGGCGCCCGCCGCCTACCAAGCATCGACCGCTTACCTGCACCGGGCCATTTTTCCCAGCACGGTCGTCGCCCCCGCCGCCGAAGTAACCGCGCCCCTCGCCTTGCGGGCCATCGGGATGCTCTCCTTATTGGCCGTACCTTTTCTGCTGGGATTTTTCCCGCTCTACGCGGCGCTGCGGGGAGTGAAGGTCTATGAAGAATTTGTGGAAGGGGCGAAGGAAGGATTCGCGGTGGCCTTGCGCGTTATTCCGTTTCTCGTCGCGATCTTGGTGGCGGTCGGCATGTTTCGCGGTGCCGGTGGCATCGAGGCGCTGAAGAGCGCGCTCGCTCCGGTGCTAACGCCCCTCGGCTTTCCGCCCGATCTTCTGCCCATGGTACTCGTGCGGCCGTTGAGCGGCAGCGCGACGACCGGATTGTTTACGGAACTCGTGCAGCGACTCGGGCCTGATTCCCTGACGGCCCGCATGGCCGGCACTATTTTTGGCAGCACCGAAACAACTTTTTATGTGATCGCCGTTTATTTTGGCTCGATCGCCGTGCAGCGCGCGCGCCACGCCGTCGCCGCCGGCTTAATTGCCGATCTGGCTGGAGTGGTGGCCTCGGTCATCATTTGCCGCCTCATGTTTAGCTGAGGCCGCCCAGCGCGGCCTCCGCGTTGCGATCGATGCGATTAAATTTAGCCCGAGTTCGATCTTTGAGCCGCCACAAAAAGCACAAAAGGCATAGAAATCGACCAAGGCATCGCCACGAAAAAAACGAAAAACACAAAAACCGACCGGGTATTTATCCCGCCCTCGGGTGGGATTGGCTGGGGGGTAACTATTTTGCTCATGACTTGCAATTTGGGGTCGATACAGATGGTTTCCCTTGATTTCTAACGCATGAAACCGCCTCGTCAGACCACCATTCTGATCATTGAGGACAACGTGGCCGTCCGCGAAACCTTGGTCGATCTGATTACGCTCAATGGTTTCCGCGCCCTCACCGCGGCCGACGGCATGGCGGGTCTCGCCATCGCGCAACGGGAAGCCCCGTCACTCATTATTACTGATATTAGTATGCCGGTGATGACCGGTTTTGCTTTGTTGGAGGCGTTACACCAAGCGGAAGGGTTGCGCACGATTCCGGTGATTGTGATCTCGGCCAAAACTGATCGCGCCGATACGCGCCGCGGGATGGAACTGGGCGCGGCTGATTATATCACCAAGCCCTTTAGCGAAAACGAAGTGCTGCGTGCGATCACGATACAGTTAGAGAAAAAAGCACTCCTCGATGAGCTTGATGCCTTCGCTCACACGGTGGCGCACGATCTCAAAACGCCGCTCTGCACCCTCAGCGGTCGATTGTACCTCGCCACTGAGGGGCTCGGGAAAATGGATGAGCCCGCGCTGCGGCGTAACTTGCAAGAAGCCAGTCTGGCGGCGGGCCATCTCTCCACCATTATTGATGAGCTCCTCTTTCTCGCGCTGGTGCGGCAGGAGTCGATCAAAACCAAGATGACCGCGCTCGATATGGGGGTGATCGTGACGGAGTCCTTGGCTGCTTTGGCCAGTCAGCTCACGGCCTCCGCTGCGATTATTCATCAACCTGGTCAATGGCCGACCGCACTTGGGTATGCTCCTTGGTTGATCCAAGTGTGGGTTAATTATATCAGTAAT
The DNA here is from genome assembly GCA_945861645.1 of Opitutus sp. GAS368. GTDB lineage: Bacteria > Verrucomicrobiota > Verrucomicrobiia > Opitutales > Opitutaceae > Lacunisphaera. The sequence continues at coordinate 5,683 of CAMAVZ010000074.1, forward strand.
GCGCTGAAGTACGGTGGTCCTTCACCCCAGATCACGCTCGGCAGCACCGTCAGGGCGGACGGTCACATGATTCGTTTTTGGGTGAAAGATGACGGACCGGGACTCGATGCCGCCAGCCAGCAAGGCATGTTCGTACCCTTCACGCGGGTCGCTAAGGTGAGTGCGACGAGCCATGGGCTCGGTCTTTCGATCGTCCGCCGCATGATGGAGAAGCTAGGTGGTGGGTTCGGCGTGGAGAGCCAGTTAGGTGCGGGGGCACTTTTCTGGTTTGAACTCCCTGTGGCAGCAGCGGTGAACTCAATGGCTGCGGCCGATTAGCGCGGGCGCGGCGGCGAGTTTAAGTTCGAACCCTTCGCGTCACTTCGCGCCCTTCGCGGTTAAAAATGGATTAGTTCGTTTTTGTGTTTCTCGTGTTTTTCGTGGCCATGCCTTAGTCGGTTTCTGCGCCTTTTGCGCCTTTTCTGGCGGCTCGGCGGCTTGAGGGCCGGTCTCCACTCGCCGGGGTGGGTGGTTATTTTTCGGGCCGGCTCATCGGCCGCGGGGGGCGCGGTGATGTAAGTACTGGGAAATGTTTGGTGTTACTTGGCGCTCGCTGATCTTTCCTATTGCTGGCCGGCAGCAGGCGTTTTGTGCTTCGCCTCACTCTTATGTCGACCTCTCCTACCCCTCTGCGTCTGGCCTCCGTTCATTATTCCCCCGCGGCTGAGCCGGGTGAAATCACGGCCGCCCATGAATTGGGCAAGCTGACCGGGGCTAGCGTCAGCGCAAACGCCGGGGCCCAAACGGGCGTCACGGTAGCCCTTGCTGCCCGCGGTCGCCCAGCACGTCTACCGGCCGCCGCCCAAACCGCCACCGCTTGGATGTGGCTGCGGATCGCCGAGGATGGCAGCGGTGAAATCTGCGCAACTCACGGTTCTTTTCTATTCGCCGCGGTGCGCCTCTTGGCCACGGCCACCAGCGATCTGACCCGCGAAAAACTCGCCGCGGGCGTGTGGTTGCCCGCCACCTTCGGCTGGCATCGGCCGCATTGGGATGCCTGCTACACACAATATTGGCGCAGCGCGCGCAAATTTGAGCCCGAGCGCTACGTCGCCGCGCTCGCCGAAGCCGGCTTCACGCACTGCGAAGTTAACGGCCTCCAGTCGCACATGCCCTTCGAGGACATGGTGGCCTTTGAGTATTATCCGCAATTCTACACCTACGCTCCGGGCTTCAATCACTTCATTGATACCCCGCTCACCAAGGGCTTGTGGCCCGCGCATTACCTCGATGCTAATCTCAACCACCTCAAAAAGCTGGCTGACTTAGGTCGCCGCTATGGGTTGAAACCGGGCGTCTGCATGTTCGAGCCCCGCACGATGCCGGATCGCTTTTTTGTCAAATATCCCTCGCTCCGCGGCGCGCGCGTCGATCACCCCTTCCGCTCACGCTTACCGCGCTACACCATGGCGCAAGATCACCCGATCGTGCAGCGCCATTATCGCGAGGCTCTCCAAAAATTAATGCGCCATGTGCCCGACCTGAGCTACATGTCCGTCTGGACTAATGACAGCGGCGCCGGCTTCGAACACACCGCCTCCCTTTATGTCGGTCGCAATGGGGGACCCTACATAATCCGGGAATGGCGTAACCACGATAAGGTCGCGCAAGCGGCGGGCGAAAGCATCGTCCGTTATCTAAAAAATCTACAGACCGCGGCGGCTGAATTGAACCCTGACTTTGATGTTATTTTGCGCATCGAACCGTTCAAGGTTGAGCATCAGCACATCAAAGCCGGCATGGGCGGACACGTCACCTGGGAAGCGCCTTCCCTGCTCGTGAAAGGTTATGATGTGCCGTACGCGCACCCCAAATATCCAGAGAACAAGGCCGTCGCGGGCAGCCTCTTCCACACCACGATGGATCAAGCGGAAACCGACACGCTGATCGCCTCGCGCGCCCAAGGCTGCGAGCCCGTGCTCCATTACTCTGCTTCGGGCGTCATGAATCATGAGCCGCTCCTCGGCCTGCCCTTCCCACGGATGTTGCACGAAAAATTT
>CAMAVZ010000075.1:0-7566 GCA_945861645.1 Opitutus sp. GAS368
TCTCCGGAACGCGAGTCGCCCAAAAATATGGCGATCTGGTTTATTGAATCGATTGATGGGGCCCTCGTTTACACCGCTACTTTTAATGCGCAAGGCCTCTCGATTTCCGAGGGCATTAAGCCGCTCAAACGTGCTGTGCTCACCACAAAAATTGCCGAAGATTTTATCCGCGATCAGATGGTGCCGCTCGAAGGCTCCCCGACTTCACGCGTCGTTCCCCCCGGCCAAGCCTACCTTTTCGCCGGCCAGTCATTGGTCTGCGGCGAAAATGAATTCGTCATGGTGGATGATGGACGCGGTCTCTTGCTCATCTGGTCGCGCGGCGGCATTCCCTCCGTCATGGCAATTAGCCGCGAAATGCTGCTGACCCCGAGTCGTTAAGGGGCCAGCCCGCGCGGCCGCCGCCACGGCTTAACTAAAGGCTTACCGCTGCGCCACTGGCGCTACTGCGTTCGATGCGCACTCGGCGAGCCCGCTCGGCATTGGCTTCAAGGATGGTCAGGCGATATTCTCCCGTGACGATACTCTCATCGCGCTTCGGCACATGGCCAAACACCCGTTGACACCAACCGGCTACCGTTTCGCGCGGCTGCCACTCAAGTGGCCAGCCCGTCTCGGCCTGCAGTTCCCGCATCGTAAACGTGGCGCTGACCACAATGAGACTCTCCGTCCGTTTATACACCGGACCATGGTCGATATCGAACTCGTCTCGGATATCGCCGACAATTTCCTCGAGCACATCTTCAAAAGTTACAATCCCTGCGAGAGCCTTTTTTTCGTCGAGCACCACCGCCAAATGACTGCGGGCCGAACGGAAGCTCTCGATCATACTATGCAGAGGAGTGGTTAATTCAAATTCCACTGCCGGTCGGATGAGCGGCTCAAAAGGTGTCTCTGGCCCGAGCGCCTGAATCTGCCAGAGCCATTCACGCACTAAAATAAGTCCCTCCACCTTATCGAGCGAACCTGAACAGACCGGAAAACGGCTATGACCACTGATCTGAGCTGTGCGCAAATTTTCATCGAGCGGCTTATCTAACCAGAGGGCGATCACTTGATCGCGCGGTCGCATAATGTGCTGCGCGCGAGTTTGCCGAGCACGCAAGGATTGCACCATCAGCTTGTTGATGAGGGCATCACCCGGATGGACATGCCGCGCTTGACTAAAGACATATTCGAGCTCCTCGGTGCTGAAGGTGTGGTCGATTTCGTTGGAAGGCTGGATACCGACGGAACGCAAGAAGTAATTCGCAATGCCGTTGAGCAACCAAATTAAGGGGAAAAAGCTATAATAAAAAAGCAAGAGCGGGCCGGCCGTCCAGAGCGTCACGCCCTTGGCACGCTGGATGGCTAGGGATTTGGGCGCCAATTCGCCGAAGATAATGTGGAGGAGCGTGATCACCGCGAACGCCACAGCGAAGGCGATAGAGGAAATGGCGACTGGATCGATAATCCCCCAGTTCCTGAGCAGCGGCTCCAAACGATGGGCGAGGAACGGCTCACCCACCCAGCCGAGACCGAGGCTGGCCAGGGTGATGCCGAGCTGAGTGGCGGAAAGCGCGGCGTCGAGGTGCGCAACGGCCTTGAGTGCAAATTTCACGCGCCAACCGCCGATTTTTGCCAGAGGCTGCAACTGGCTGACCCGCACTTTAACTAGAGCAAATTCGGCTGCCACAAAAAATCCATTCGCGACCACTAACCCAATAATAATGAGCGCCTCCAAGGTGATGCTTAAAAAAGAGTTAGTTATGTTCAACATACCAAGCTAATATCCGCGCCCTTACGTTCAACTCATTTGACCGATGTTATGTATTAAACATCACAACCGTAATTACTTAAATATTTTATAGTAGGCCATCAAGCCTGGGCTGAAATTTATGCACGGTCAGCTATGAACCTCGAAGTGGCGCACGAATTAGATTGTCTAACGTGGATGCAGAAAGAGGTGCCGACTTCATTGGCAGTTAAACAGGGCCGGATGATCGCAAAATCCGTCTTCTTCCACCCTGCCCGCTGACCGACTTCGCGTTCGACATATCGAGTGCGCTTTTCATGCTCACCGCTAAATCACTATGGTCGATTCCACTCCTAATAAATTAGCTAACCGCATCCTGCGCGGCCTCATGATCGGAATTATCCTAGGGATTGCCACCCTCTTAGTCGGTCCGCAGGTGCCGATTCCATTATCCCTGCAAGGATGGCTGCCCGATGTCGGGATCAAATTCTCGGGCAACTTGCTCGAGCTAATGCGCGGGGTTTCCACGGTGCTGCTAGACCCGTTCGGCCGCGTGTTCCTGCGCATACTGTTCTTCGTCGTCATGCCACTAGTGTTCGCCTCGCTCGCCACAGGCGTCGTTCAACTCGGCCGGCCCGATAAGCTCGGCCCTCTCGCGAGCCGCACCTTTCTGTTTTTCTTCCTCAACATGTCCATCGGCGTGGCCCTTGGCCTCATCATGATGAACACGCTCGAGCCCGGCGCCCACATCGACGCCGCCACCAAAGAGCACCTTATGGCCGAATACGGCGGCGCAGCCCAGAAACATATCACGGCCTCGCAAATCCAGCCCAGCCTCTCGCTGGCGGTGATCATCGAAATGTTCATGCCCGCCAACCTGCTGGCCTCCGTCGTCGGCAACAGCACCGCCCGCATCGGCGACGTACTGCCGCTCATTCTATTCGCTATTCTCGTGGGCATAGCCGGCACCAGCCTAGCCGACGGCAAGCGTAAGCAACTGCAAAACTCCCTCGAAATGATCACCGAGCTGATGACTGGCATCGTAGGTCTCGCCCTGCGGCTCGCGCCCTACGCGGTGCCCTGCATGATCTACAGCGTGCTAGTGAAGTCGGGCCTCGACATCCTCTTCGCCCTTGGGATGTTCGTGCTCAGCTGCGCTAGCGTGATGGCTATCCACCTCTTCGGAACGATGTCCATATGGCTTAAAATCTGGACGACCTGGACCCCAAAAGCCTTCTTCGCGGCAACTAAGGACGTGATCGCCACTGCCTTCTCGACTAGCTCCAGCAATGCCACGCTGCCCACCGCGCTGGCCAATGCCACCGACAAGCTGCAGATCAGGGCCAGCACCGCGGGTTTCGTCCTTCCGCTCGGCACCACGATGAACATGAGCGGCACTGCGCTCTATGAGGGCTGCGTCGTTTTGTTTGTCGCCCAGATCTTTGGCATAGAGCTATCAATAGGTCAGCAAGTCACGCTGCTGCTGCTCTCCGTGTTCAGCGCGGTAGCCGTAGCCGGCATCCCGGGCGCCTCGCTGCCGCTGATCGCGGGTCTACTCATCACCTTCGGCATCCCGGCAGAAGGTATCGGTATCATCCTTGGCACCGACCGCATCCTCGACATGTGTCGCACGGCGACGAACGTCGGCTGTGACATGACGACCGCGCTAGTCGTCGACGAAATCACAAAAAAAGCCGAAGCGAAGGCCAAGCTCTAGCGCAGAATCCACGATCACCTTGGGGCGAAGCGCCGCAGGGCCTGATAAATTCTCACGTTGAGCATCGCACCGGTAATGCCGGTGTGCTCCACCGCCACCCGGGGCTCATCCGCTACCCCCAACCGCTGCGCCAACGCTCCCCCGGTGAGCTCGCGATACCCCAACGACCACGCCATGGAGGGAATATCTAAGACAAAATAATGATACAGCTCCCGCCAACTGCGCTGCTCCGCGCGCAGCAGGTGATCGAGAAAAGCGGTGTCGAATTGAGAATTAAACGTGACCAACAAGACTTGCTTGCCGCGGGTCACGCGTTCGTGAAAAGCAAAGATCTGCGCCACCGCCGCCGCCGGCGTCAGCGCCCCTTGGGCGCGCCAAGTCGCCGCATCAAACCCATTGACGCGCGCCGCCCCCGGCGAAAGTCGCTCCGGATGCTCGGGCTGCAGGCGAATAAACAATGTATCAACTACGCGGCCTTCGAGATCAGTAATTACCCAGCCGGCATCGATCATCTCATGATAGCCGGGCACGAGCCCCGTCGTCTCGACATCCAAATGAGCCAATAGCCATTGGGCCGGTTCCAGCGCAGGGACAGAGGTAGTGGTCGGAGCCTGGTCGACCGCCCGCACAAAGCCCGGCGTCGCGTCAGGCGAGGCGGCAACCGCAAAAGTGGCAAGCCAACTCAGACCAAAAAGAAAACGTAATTTCATAGATTAAGCTGCTAAGAATAAAATGCCGGCGGTGGCGTAATGAACACTACCAGTATTGCGCCTTTGCCGGGATGACCCAACGCACGCCCCCGCGCGGATCCGCCACATCCCCGCGCCAACGCGGGATAACATGAATGTGCGCATGGGGCACAGTTTGCCCAGCCGCCAGACCCTCGTTCACTCCAACATTAAAGCCATCTGGATGATATTGATCGATCAGCAATTGCCGCACGACCGCGACCTGCGACCACAAACTGAGTTGCTCCTCCGCCGGTAAATCAAATAGCGCGGCCACATGCCGTTTCGGAATGACGAGCGTATGTCCAGCGGTCACCGGAAAACCATCGAGAAAGGTCAGCGTCGTCGCCGTTTCTAGCCAGAGGCGGTCGCGCGCAAGTCGGCAAAAAGCACAAGCGGGAGAATGCATGGTCGGGCCGAGCATAAATAATTTCCTCCAACCTAGGCCGAGTCGGTAAACTGACAACCCTCAATGAGCGTGGCGCGCGCCGCGTCACCGCTATTTTACCCCGCGGGCGACCCAACTTAACAACCCGCCGGGCCACACGCGGCAACGGCTTTGCCATCGACGACCCTGCGATCATGCGCCGTAATGAGCGTCATGATGCTCCGCTTGTTGCTCGCGAGCTTAGTGCTCGCCGTCACCGCCCACGCCACGCGGCCCAACGTCGTGTTGATTTATGTCGATGATCTCGGCTACGGCGACCTGGGCTGCTATGGCCATCCGATCATCAAGACGCCCCACCTCGATACGCTCGCCACTGAGGGCATGCGGTTCACCCAATATTATGCGCCGTCCGCGCTCTGCTCGCCTTCGCGCGCGGGACTGCTTACCGGCCGCACGCCGTATCGTACCGGCATCAAGAGCTGGATTCCCGATGGGTCGGGTATTTATTTGCACCGATCCGAGCTCACGCTCGCGGCGTTGCTCAAACAAGCGGGCTACGCCACTGCTCTCATCGGCAAATGGCACCTCAACAGCGATCTGGGCGACCCGATACAACCGCAGCCCAAAGATCTGGGTTTTGACTACGCCTATGGCCACAACGCTTTTCAAATCCCCACGAATCACAATCCCACCAACCTCTATCGCAACGGCCAACCCCTGCCGATGCAGCCGGGTTATACCGCCCAACTTTACGCGGATGAAGCCATCGCGTGGCTCGAGCAACACTCGGCCGCAACCGCGCCTTTCTTTCTCTACCTCGCCCCCGCCGAACCACACGCCTCCATTGAAAATCCCCCCGAGTACAACGCCCAGTATTCCGCGTACACCAAGGGACCCATCGTACCCATTCCCAACGGCGGCCTTGGTCCACGCCCCGAGGCCTTGCTGGTGCCCCGCGGTCCCGGCGAATATTATGCCAACGTGGCCTACCTCGATGCTCAACTCGGTCGCGTGCTGGCCGCCCTCGACCGACTGGGTCATCGCGATGATACCCTCGTCGTCTTCGCCAGCGACAATGGTCCGGTCACGAGCCAATGGGAAAATTGGTATGAGGTAAATGCGCACGGGGAAACCGGCGGCTTGCGCGGCCGCAAGCATCACCTCTACGAAGGCGGCATCCGCGTCCCCGCGATCGTGCGCCTTCCTTTGGTTGTGCCAGCTGAAGCCGTCACCAACGCGCCCGCCACGGGTTTAGATTTTTTTACCAGCATCGCCACGTTCTGCGGCGTGCCCATTCCGAGCGATCGGACGATCGATGGCGTTGACTTAGGCCGCCTGCTTCGCGGCGGCGCCGCCCCCGCCGAACGTTCCTTTTACTGGGCCTTACCCCATCCGGACGGCAAAGAATTCGCCTTTCGCGTAGGTGATTGGAAATTAATGATCAATACGCAGCTCCAACCCATCGAACTCTACGATCTGGCCCGCGACCCGATTGAAATGAATAACCGCCTCGCCACGGAGCCCGCGCGCGTCGCCGCACTCACCGCCGCTTTTCATAAATTTCACGCGGCCGTCCTCGCCGATCCCCTGCGGCCCGCCAAACTTCAGACTAATTATTAAAGGCCACCAGCCTTGCCCTGGCCTCACCGCGCGGCTGCATTCAACCAGCCGTTTCTTTTTAACCAGTCCTGCAGGTATTCATAAGCTTCCCCGCGAATAGCTTCATCACGAAACGCATGTTTGCCTTGCGATAAGACATGCGATTCGACGCCGACTCCAGCGCGCCGACAGGCCGCGGTAAATAACAGTGACTCGCCTTGCGGTGGCCTGTGGCTCATGCGTAAATCCTGAAGCCCTCCCTTTAATTTTCTGCTTCTATGAGTTTGTATTTAACGCCTCTCCGCGTCGGCTGGCTCTTCGCCGCTCTATTTATTTTTGGCTACAGCGAAGACATTCTCAAATCTCGCCCTTATCGCCAGCCGCTCGAAAATTTTCCGGTCTTCGCCGTTCCCGGACAAGAAAAGGCGATGACCGCCTTAAATGCCCTGCATCGCCTCCACTATCCTCCCCTCTGGCTCGATTACCCGCACCGCGATCCCGCCGCTGGACTGTGCACGCTCTGGGATGAATGGCTGACCGGGCCCTGCCTCTGGGCTGATACCTCCGGCCTGCTGGTATGCGATCGCCAAGTCACCATCTCTGACCGCCTAAAAAATTCTTTTCTTAATAAAATTATTGATGCGGAAGGGTACGTCGCCACGCATCAACATGAAGGCATTGGCCATCTGCTTGGTTGGCCATTTCCCTATTGGGTGAGATCGCAGGGTGTCATCGGTGCGCATTTCTCGCAAAAAGGAACCGTCTCGGCCGTGTTGCCGCGCGGCGCACCCTTAACCACCGAGGTTAAAGATTGGATTATAACCAACGGCGAAAGTGGAGCGCTCACCCCAGAGGGTTGGCTGATTAACTTCACCGCCCCTCAAGCCACCCTCACCCCGCCGTTACCTTTAGGCCCGATTGATCCGCGCCGCTCGCCCTTCATTCAGATTCGCTGGGCCGCGAAGGACTTTGCTGGAGTTGGGGCCTTTCTCGAATGGGAAATTGCCGGCCAGCCGGGGTTTCGTCCCGAGCAACGGATGTCAATTCCCGCTGCGGCCGCTCGCGACGGTCCAATGAGTTATCATATGATTCCGCTCTACCAACACCCGTTGTGGCAAGGCGCGATCACGGCCGTGAGAATTAATTTCGGCAATCAGCGCCCCACCAGCGCCGTCACGCTCCAGGCGATTTTTTCTCACTACGACACCCGGCATAATATTAATAATTTCGATTTTATTCGGGGAGCGATCGATGCGTTTCTGTGGACCGGCGATGTGGCGTTTCTCCGCACCAGTATGCCGCGGCTCCGCCAAGCCCTTCGCTTTGCCCAAACTGAATTTAAAACTTTAGAGAATAATTGCGTCCTGACGCCTTGGGTCGGCCACGAGGGCACTTCCGG
>CAMAVZ010000076.1:0-7555 GCA_945861645.1 Opitutus sp. GAS368
GTATATTGTTCCCAGGCGGTGGGGTCGCCTTCAAAGAAATCCGTGTACCAATTGCGGTGGTAAGCATAATAGAAATGCTCAATGCCTTGGGGATCACGCAGCTTGAAATTACTGCCGCTCCCGTAGCCGGAAACGTTATCGCGGGCAAAATATTTAATGGTCACCAACGTCTCGCCATCAGGCGCACTCAAATTAGTGGGGACCGCCATGACTGAAATGCGATTAACGTCGAGCTCGGGGGCGACGGTATCCGGATGCGGAGTGATAATATCGATGCTAGGAGCATTCTCATCGAGGTTGACCGTGGTCCCGTCCGAATTGCCGCTGTTCGATTTAAAATAGGTGTAATTTAAATTAAGCCCATAATCTTTCAGGGCGATTTGGTTCAGCGTGTAGCGTCCACTGGGAGCATAGTCTCGAATATAAAAATCGATGGTGCGTTCGCCTGAGCCCGAGGTCTGGCTGGAGCCATACTGTTGCAGCGAGTAAGCGCCGGTCCGACCGAGGGCCGCGTAATGATAAATGAGGCCGGTGTTTTCGGTTACGCCAAATTTCACCGTCGCGATTTGCACGGGGCGTCCGGCTAGAGTGCCCGCCTTTACCGTAATGCTGCTGGTATTAGGCTGCACTTGGGGCGCCACAATATCTTCCAGCGGATTATTCAGATAACATTTAAACCCGTAGAGCAGGGATGATTCATAGCGTTCCAGGCCGACGCTATTGATGATAGTCACATTGGGCATCTGCCAATAGCCCGAGCGGTAATGTTTACTTAAAACCTGCGTCCCGCGAAAAATAGTGCGGGCATCATTTACGGCCTCAAAATACATATTAAAATAGCTAGCGACGGGGGCCGCCACGCTCACCGGACTTAAGATGCGCGCACGGATCGCCGTTGCGGGATTGGCGTTAGCGGCAAAGGGCGTGATTTCAAATTCTACCGTCAGCGTTTTATCTGCCTCCGCCGCGCCAGTGATGGTGGTCGCAATTCGTTTAATTTTCCCCGGGTAATCATAGGACGGATAGAGATTGAGGACCGTAAAGGTGAGGTCGGGGCGAATAATCGATACGTAGGAATTACCTAACATCACCGTATCGCGGATGAAATTATACTTCGCGACTGAGCGAGCCTTCAAGATATCTGGGTTCTTAACAAACGCCGCGACCGTCTCAGCAAAATCCTCATTGGGATTTTTTCCGTGGGCATAAGCGCTGACGAATTCCGTGGTCTTCGTGGTCTGCCAGCCAGTGATCGCATCGTAGTCCGGCTTGGTGGGATTCGCCGCGTACTGCCAGCCGCCTAAGTCAGCCCATTCTTTTTTGAAGGCAGTCGTTAAAATAAATTGATAAATATAATGGGCTTTTTCGTGGAGGATGAGCCGTGCAATGTAAGCAAGATCAAAGCTCTTGTAGGCGGCCTCCATGAATTCCATGTAGCCTTTGGTCCAGGCAATCGCCGGTGCTTCTGGGTAAGTCGGGTTCACGGTACCGTCGAGTCGGCGCACCAGCCACTTAAAGCCGGGAATTTTATGCATACCTTCGGGCAGTTCCTCGAAATTATTAATTACTTCAACGATTTCCGCGGGATGTTTGAACCAATTCTGAAAGCGCGAGGAGGCTTCACTGGTGAACAAAGCGTAATTGAGCGGCTGGGCATCGGTGTCGATGGTAAGGCCAAAGCGCTCCGTCAGGATTTTGGCGACGGCGGCTTGGTTGGTACCATTGTTGGTCACAAAATTAACGAGCGCGTGGTGTAAGCGCTTGGAGAAATAAAGCCCGCGCACCCCCTCGATTTCCGCCACCAAAGGAGCCGCGTAGGTAAAAGCGGCCGTTGAAATGCGAATCGTGCCCGCCGTCGCACCCGTGCCGATCTGGATATCATCAGCGATCGCGTCAGTGGTTAAAGTCCATTGCGTCGGGCTCAGGCTCGCGTTGTATTTATAATCCGAGCCCATGATTTGGGGAATGCGGCCCAGCACAGCAAAAAGCCGATACGCATATTCTTGGGTCCAAGTTGCATTCAGATTGTTCAGCACGATCCCGTACTTATCAAAAAGTTCCTGCGCGTAGCTGATGTCCGCCATCTCATAGGCTTTACCAAGAATGGTGACGGAGACTGGCTTGACGATATTCTGCGCGACTTCGGTTTTCGGCAGTCCGGCATAACTTTGGTCTTGCACCCACGTGTAGCTGTAAGTGCTGGCGACAGCGGTGTATTTTTCAATGGCCAGATCGGCGACGGCGATGGTGCTCGCGCTGGAGGCATCCACGGTGATGGTGCTGACCTGATTGTAGCCAGCGATCTCCGCCTTCAGGGCATAGACCCCAGCATCGACGCTCGGAAAGCGATAGTTGCCGCCGGCATCGAAGGTCGCGGTGTAAATATTATGCCGGTTGGAGAGAGTGACTGTCCCCGTTGTGATGCCCGTAACCACCGGAGCCTTCCCCGCTACAACAGCCGCCGAGACTGACCCGAGTCCAGCGTAGGCCAGTATCGCGGTGATGATTAATGAGGAGGTGATTCTCATGATGGGGTTAGAGTCATTCTGGCTGATTTTCTACTGCCGGCGCAGTGCGATTTTTTTTCGCACTGAATTCATTAGTACCTCATGCTCGCAGATAGGCAAAGCCTATTCAGTTTATTAGCGCTTACCTGAAAAGCATTTATGATAGGTGCTTATTTCTAGCTGCGGTCGCGCGTCGTTACTAATTTTGCTCAGCCTCGCAGGTAAAATATAAATGCGGCCGGAGCGATTATACGCTCAGACTCACAGGGAAAATCAGCTGCTCGGCTTGAGCTGAAGCCACTAAGGGTGTCCCCGCTGCGTAGGCGGCGTGGCTATTTTGTGATTCAGCTTATAGGCTGAATCGAAGCTTACGCGCTAGCGACGGTTTGCTTGGCGACGAAATCGCGGATCACTTCGGCGCGCTCGCTGGCGAGGGTTTCTTCTTCGACCTCGTCGGCGTTGCGTTGCTTGTGGTGACTCTCGATTTGTTTCCGCAATTGACCGAGGGCGAGATACTCGAGTTGCCGGATGCGTTCACGGGTGACTTTAAATTTCTTGCCGACCTCTTCGAGCGTATGCTCGTTGCCCCCGTCGAGGCCGAAGCGCATTTTGATAATACTGGCCTCACGGGGGTCCAGCGAATTGACCATCGCGCTCAGGTCCTCTTTGAAGTTTTTATCGCCCAGCCCCTGATCAGGGCTGATCGCGAGCTCATCCCCAACCAGATCGCCGAGGGTGGCGGAGTCTTGGTCTTCGCCGACGGGGGCGTCAAGCGAAGCTGGGCGCACGCTCACGGTTTTGAGCAGCGCCACTTTGGCGGTGGGAATTTGGAGCTCCGCGGCGATTTCCTCGTTTTCTGGTTCGCGGCCCAGTTCGTCGGTGAGTTTGACGATCATCTTGCGCATGCGAGAGATTTTATCGACGAGATGCACTGGTAGGCGGATCGTTTTGGACTGATTAGTCAGGGCACGCTTCATGCACTGTTTGATCCACCAAGCGGCGTAGGTGGATAATTTTCCGCCTTTGGCTGGATCAAAGCGTTCGACGGCCTTGATGAGGCCAAGATTTCCTTCGCTGATGAGATCCATCAGCGGCAAGCCCATCTGGTGGTAATCGTAGGCGATTTTAACTACCAAGCGCAGATTGGCGCTGATCATGTGATCGCGGGCTGCTTTTTCGCCTTTCTTAATTCGAGCCGCGAGTTTGATTTCTTCTTCGACCGTCAGCAGTGGAGTCCGGCGGATTTCGTTGAGGTAAAGCTGCAGATTCGAGCGATCGTCGCGGCGATCGACGGGCGAGGCTTGATCGAAAGGGGAAGGAACCACCGACGTGGTGTCGATCGGGCGCAGGACTAGGCCAGCGCGAGATGAAGGGATCGTCAGAGGGGACGTGACGCGAGATTCCGGCAATTGAAGGACGACGGGGATGGAGCGAAGCAACTTTTTGCGGTGCGGCATGGTTTTAAGGACGGCAGTGTGACAGGATTTAATACGACCAACTTCATGCATAGAACATGCCGAACTCGGACGATTTTATCACGTTACTCATCTTTGACCGCTACTACGCGGTGCCGTACCCTCTGGACGCCTCAGCGACCTAGCTTATTAGCTAAAGCAATAGCCTTAAACAGGGCGGATGCTTTGTTGATCGTCTCCTGATATTCGGCTGCTGGTACCGAGTCGGCGACGATGCCGGCCCCGGCCTGAATGTGGACTTTCCCCGCTTTAATTAATGCCGTGCGCAGAGTTATGCAGGAATCAAGGTTTCCGTTATAACTAAAATAACCCAGGGCTCCGGCGTAGCTGCCGCGCTGAGTTCCCTCTTTTTCAGCGATCAACTGCATGGCGCGGATTTTAGGGGCACCGCTGACTGTTCCCGCGGGAAAGGTCGCCCGCATGAGATCAAAAGCGGAACTTTCTGGCGCAAGTTGTCCCTCCACCTGTGACACAATGTGCATCACGTGGGAGTAGCGCTCAATGGTCATGAATTCTGGCACCTTAATTGTGCCGTAGGAACAAACGCGGCCGATATCGTTGCGGGCGAGGTCGACCAGCATGAGGTGTTCGGCGCGCTCCTTGTCATCGGCAAGCAGCTCTTTTTCTAGCGCCACATCTTCCGCCGCTGTTTTGCCGCGTGGGCGCGTGCCCGCGATGGGACGGATTTCAACTTTGCGGCCGGTCAAGCGCACATGCACTTCGGGGGAGGCACCGACCAAGGCAAAATCATCCGCCTCGAGGATGAACATATACGGAGACGGATTGACGGTGCGCAGGGCGCGATAGAGATCGAGGGGCGACTGGGTGAATTCCTGAGTGAAGCGCTGTGAGAGGACGAGTTGGAAAATGTCACCGGCGCGGATAAATTCTTTGGAGTCATTCACCATTTGCTCAAAAGCCGGGCGGGTGAAATTCCCCGGTGGGACTTGCACGGCGCCCGCTTCGACTAAGGCCGCCGAAACGAGCGGCGAAGGCTGGGCGAGGGCGGTCTGCATGCGGGCCAGTTCGGCGCAGGCGGCATCATAGGCGGCCGCGGCGTTGCCGTTGACGTGGGCATTGACGATCAGGCGCATCGTCTGGTGAGCGCGATCGAAGGCGACGACGGAATCGCAGAGCATGAACCACATCATGGGCATGCCCAATTCATCGCGAGGAGCCAGTGGCACCGATTTTTCGACACTATTAATATATTCGTAGCCGAGGTAGCCAACGGCGCCGCCGGTAAAAGGCGGTAGGCCAGGTACGCTCACTGGGCGGTGCTGGGCGAGTTCCTGTTGGAGAGCGATGAGGGGGTCGGTATCGCCCGGTTGGGCGCGGAAAATCTTCCGCGGGTTGCAGCCGATGAAGCTGTAGCGCGAGACAGTTTCGCCGCCCTCGACTGATTCGAGCAGAAAGGCGGGACCCGCTCCACGGAGCTTAGCGTAGGCCGAGACGGGAGTTTCCAGATCAGCGAGTAGATCGGCTCGCACGGGAATGACATTACCGTCTTGGCTAAGGCGGATAAATTCTTCGCGAGAGGGGAAAACTTGCATAAACGTTATTCGACCGTGACCGACTTAGCGAGATTACGCGGCTTGTCCACATCGCGATGCAAGGCCACGGCGATGTAGTAGCTAAGTAATTGCACGGTGACGGTCGCGACGATCGGCAGGACCGCCTCATGGCATTCTGGGATGAGGATCACCTCGTCCGCCAGGCCCGCGGGGAGTTCGCATTTCTCAGTGATGACCGCAATAATCTTACCCTTGCGCGCCTTAATTTCCTGCATGGAGGAAACGACTTTATTGAACATTTCGCCGGAGGGCACGAGGAAGACGGAGGGACACTGTTCGCTGATGAGGGCAATCGGTCCGTGTTTCATTTCGGCCGCAGGGTAGCCTTCGGCGTGGATGTAGGAAATTTCCTTCAACTTCAGCGCGCCTTCGAGGGCGACGGGGAAAAGGGCAAGCCGGCCGAGGAAAAGAAAATCGTGATAATGCGCGTAACGCTGCGCGATGGCCTTGATGTGGGGGGCTTGCAGGAGGGTGCGGCGCACGAGATCAGGGGCACCTCTCAAGGCCTGCACGTAGTCTATGCCATCGCTAAAGCTCATATCACGCATGCGCCCGAAGTAGAGCGCGAGCATGGCGCCGACCAGTAATTGCGAGGTAAATGCCTTCGTCGAAGCTACCCCAATTTCTGGGCCGGCGTGTTGGTAAATGCCGCCGTCCGCTTCGCGGGCAATGCTCGAGCCGACGACATTATTGATGGCGAGAACCTTGTACCCTTTGCGCTGGGCTTCGCGCATGGCGGCGAGGGTATCTATGGTTTCACCGGATTGGCTGTAGGTGAAAAAGAGGGTGCTTTTGCCCAGTGGCATGTTGCGGTAGCGAAACTCGGAGGCGTAATCGACTTCCACGGGCACACGGGCGAAACGCTCAATGAGTTGTTCAGCCACGAGGCAGGAATGCCACGCGCTGCCGCAGGCCAGAAAATGCAGGCGGTCGACTTGGCGCAGATCTAGAGCGGAAACGTTTAAACCGCCAAACTGGGCCGTGCTGCCATCCTCAGAGAAGCGACCCCGCATCGCATTTTCCAGCGACGTGGGCTGTTCGAAAATTTCCTTCTCCATGAAATGCGCGTAGCCATTCATTTCGGAGTCTTCGATCTTCCAAGTGACGGTATCGATCACCGGCGATACATCCTCTGAATCGAGGGTAGTAATGGAGAAGTTTTTTGCGGTCAGGTGAACTATTTCGCCATCCTTGAGGTAGACGACATTCTGCGTGCGGCTGATGATGGCGGAGACGTCGCTGGCCAGCATGAATTCACCATCGCCCACGCCTAAAATCAGCGGGGAACCCTTGCGGGCGGAGACGATTTCGTCGGGACAGTCACCGCACATCACAGCGATGCCGTAAGTACCCTCAACGTGGCGGAGCGTTTTGCGGATGGCTTCGAGGAAGCGGCTCCCCTCCGCGGGCACGGGCTCTTTTTGATAATGATAGGCGATCAGATTGCTGAGCACCTCGGTGTCGGTTTCAGACTTAAACGTGTAGCCCTTGGTCAGGAGGAATTTTTTTGCGCTGGCATAATTTTCCATCACGCCGTTGTGAATCAGGGCAATTTTCCCGTCGCTGCTGAGGTGGGGGTGGGAATTGGCATCCGTCACGCCCCCGTGCGTGGCCCAGCGCGTGTGCCCGATGCCGGTCGTGCCAGCGATTTTCTGGGCGGGGGTGCTCTTGATCAGTCCGTCGACCCGGCCCGCTTTTTTAGCTAGCTCGAATTCGCCATCTTTTAAGACCACGAGCCCAGCGGAGTCATAGCCCCGATATTCGAGGCGTTTGAGGCCCTCGAGGATGATCGTGGCGGCTTTTTGTTTGCCGAGATAACCGATGATTCCGCACATATTGGATTTAGGCTGGCGCTTCCCCTGCGGGCATTCAAATGATATCGCTAATACTTCGCTAATTTTTTTATGACCGAATCAAAAAGAGTGCTATCTGTTATCATGGGCGGTGGCCGTGGTACGCGACTCTTCCCCCTGACCAAGGAACGCTGCAAACCGGCGGT
>CAMAVZ010000077.1:0-7446 GCA_945861645.1 Opitutus sp. GAS368
AAGCTTTCACCGATTCCCGACCCCGCTGATCCGCAGCTGCTGGCGTACCTTAATCTCAAGCTCCACGAGATCGGCCAGCCCAGCGTGACCCTCCCAGCGGGCGATGGACTTTCCAGCTTAGTTGACCATTTCCTCACGCTCAGCCGCGAAAAGGATCGCGCGCTGGCTCGTCACCTTTGCCCCGTTGACCAGCGTATTCAGGATTTTCTTACCGACTATCTCCAAGGCACTGACCTCACCCCGCGCCTGCCGGCTACGACCCTGGTGCTCGATCGCCCCGGCCTAGCGCGCGCGTTGTCGCTCCCGCCTGGGTGTGATGAACATCATAGCAGCATTCTGGCCTCGGTCCGCGTGCGCCAAGGCGTCCTGCACAATCCCCGCAGCGATCGCCGCACCACTTCCGGAATTTTTCACGTCGCGGAAGGCGGCTTGCCTATTCCTGATGATAAAAAGGCGGTGCCCGCGGCCGTCTTTGGTCGGCTGTTAGCTCACGCGCTCAACCCGCCAGCCGAATTGCTCCGCCTCCCCTTCACCGCCGGCGCGCCCAAACCGGCCGAGTGCTTCGTCTCACTCCACCTTCGCCCCGTCGTCGTGCCCGCCGTACCCGGTTTCAGCCCAGTGCGTGCGATGGAAACACGTTTCTTTGTCCCGGGCGCTCTCGTCGCCAATCTGGATTTCATTGAAAGTATTTTTGGCAATGCAGGTGATCCCCATCTACCAGAAAATGACGCCGGCCTCAATCCCGCCCACTGGACCGGCCACACCGGCTGTATTATCCTAGCGACGCACCTCAACAATTTAACTAAACGCGAGCTCGGCCTGCCCGCTCACGCCGATGCGACCGCGCGGCAACGCCGCGATGGCATGTGCTGGCTCCAGCCCGATGAGCTCTACAACGATGGCGGCGCCTTCAAACTTACGGCCCGCACGGCCGCGGGCGTCATTGTCACTTTCATCTCGGATAATTATTTCGGCTACTGCAAGAAAGAGGTAAAAACCCAGTTGAGCTTTGCGGCTAATTTGCTGGGCGGCGCCGAAGAAGAACACGCCGGTGGCGCCATTGTTTTCCCCAGTTACGATCAAGGAGAAAACTTTCAGCTCAACCCCCACCTGCCCGAGGTAAACCACACCTTTGCCGAAGCGCTCGTGCTCCTCGGCGACCGCGCAGATCTGCAACCGGGTGGCTGGGCCCGCGATCAAGTTTTCTCTAATATTTTTTACGTTCCCGCTGACGCCCGCTTCGATTTGCGCACGCAAATTATCAGCTGGCGCGATGCCGCAGATACCGCTCAGCGCATCAAACTTTTGCCCGGCCTGACCTACGTGCTCCCCTCGGGCTATAAGGTCGAAATGTTTAAACCCGAAGCCAGCCGACGCTGGCTGCTGCGCGGTACGGCCGCAGAAGGCCTCCTCTGTCACAAACCGTGTACCGTCTCGGGCGGCGGCAAATCAGAAATCTCCAAGCCCATCGCGGATGCCATGTTCACCGGCCCCGTCTTCGTCAGCGATCTCGCTCACGATCTCGATGTCGTTGAAACCATCCTGCAGCGCGACTACACGAAACGCTTCCGCAATCCCCACAGCAATGCAGTCCGCGCGCGCGGCCTATTGAGCCCCGAGCGCTCGCTCGGCTCCGTCATCAAATTGCTCAGCCGCAGCCCCGATTATACCGACGAATTTAACACCTGGCTGGCCTCGATTCCACGCTCGATTCGCGACCTCGTGCTCCACCTCAAGCGACTCTACAAGCCAGAATGGGGGGAGGATTGGCGCCAACACTTCAGCGTCGATACGATAAATGCCCGCCCCGGCAATGAACTCAAGTACAGCGCCGGCAAATTGCTGACGCACTACCTGCGGGTCGGTTATACCCGCGAAGGCGGCTGGCGCACCTTCACCCTTCGTTCAGATTTTTTCCCTGCTGAAAAAATTCAAGTGGAAGACGATATCACCGCTTCCACCGTCGCCCCGCGCGACCAAGTACCCAGCTTACCCGCCTGGGTGACCCAGCCTTCGCTTAAATTTGTCCACAACTGCGAGCTCCGTCTTTTCCAGCGACCCGATGATGCAATTGTACGCGGCTACGATAAACGCACCGAGCGCGACTTCAGCCGCGGTGGTCATTTTTTCTCCAACTACGAACCACTGACTCGCGCTACCGCGCATACCGTGATGGAAGACGCGCTGGGCTTCGAGGCCTTCACGGATGTGATGCAGGCTACCTTCCGCGCCTTTACCGCCGCGCGCAGCCCCGACTTCATGGTCTCGCCGGCCTTCCCTCGCTTAGTCGAAGGCAAGCCTTCAAAAAATCCGCGCTACCTCCAAGATCGGCCCGACCTCGAAGACCCGCGCGCTACTTACCTCGCGCAAACCGGTGCCCGCCTCTACCGCCGACTCACCGCGGATGCCGCGGCTCCGTTTCCCGTCGGCTCCGTGCTCGTAGGCCGCCGACTCAACCCACCGGAGCCGGGCATTCGTCCACTCTGTGTTTTTGGCCCCATCCATTATCAAGAAGTGCCCGAGGCCTTCATGGATTTTATCGCCAGCCTCACCGGCAAATCACCATCAACCACCGGCGTAGGCTCAGAGGGAGCGCTCACCAAGGGCCCTTTCAATGCCCTTCCGCCCATCTACGATCTCAACGCCGCGCTCACCTCTTACATTTTAACGGGACTACCCGTCTTCTCAACCGCCGCTGGCTGGGTGGGCCCGCATCACCGCGTTGATCACGATATCAGCCTCCTCGTACCCGAAATCTGGTGTCGGATGACCCCCGCCGAACGCGAGCCCGCCGCTTTGATTGCCGGCGGCCATCTCGAACGCTGCGAAGATTTTGATTATGACGGCCAACGCGTGCTCGCCAGCCGACTCGGCTGGCGCATCACCCCACGCTTTGTGACCACCTACTGCGGTCGCGTGCTCGGCAATCCCAGCAGCGTCTTTGATGAAGAATTTTTGCAGCCAGAAAAACAAGATCTCGCGGTGTTTGCCGACGGCGTCAGCAACATTGTCACCGCCATGCGCCAGGCCGCGCTGCATTATTTCTCTGATGGCTCCATTGCAACCGCCTGCCCGCCCTTGCGCGCCCTCCTGCATCTGATGCGCGACGGCACCTGGGAGGGCCGACCGGCCTCCGACCCACGGTTCCGCGCACTCTTCACGCGCGAATCACTCCTCGCCAGCGACTGGTACCGCGATCGCCTCGAAGCGCAGCGCACGATCGATGCCCATCTGGGCGAACGTCACGCCAAGTATCTCAAGAAATTTCTCACTCGGCCCAATTATACCGATGTCGCAACGCGCCTAGAAATTAAACAACGCCTCGCCCAAACCAACGCGGGGATCCGCGCCACGCGCGAGCCCGCCTATCTCGAGAACCTCAGTGGCACCATTGGCGCCGAACCGGCGATCGCGGCGGCGATGCTTAAGTAAACGGAGACGATTTGCCGCGGCCGGAAGCATTGCCCGAATTAAAAACTTAATCGCGTTGGGTAAGAGCGAAAAAGCAGCGGAGTAACAATTACTCCTTCCCGCGCAACGCCTCCAACTCTTCCCACCGTGAAAAGGCGACGGCGTGCTCGCGTTCGAGCACATCGAGTCGGCCTTTCACTTCCGCAAATTTCTGCGGTTCTTTTTTATAGAAAGCCGGATCAGCCAACCGCGCGGTCAATTGCGCCTGCTCTTGCTCGAGCGCTTCAATTTTGGCCGGAAGCGTCTCTAGCTCCTTTTGCTCCTTGCCCGAAAGTTTTTTAGCCTTGGGTGCGGCGCCGGCACCATTGCCGGAATTCTTCGCCTTGGCCCCCGCGCCTTCCACTGGCCGGGCATTCCCTTTGGCGGCAGCGATCGCCTGCTTCTGCTTATCGTGCTGCCAATCGGTATAGCCGCCGACGTAATCGCCAATAACCCCATCGCCTTCAAACACGAATGAACTGGTCACTACTTCATCCAAAAATTCCCGATCGTGGCTAACAATTAACACCGTACCCGGAAATTCCACGAGCAAATCTTCGAGCAAATCAAGCGTCTCGACATCCAAATCATTCGTCGGCTCATCGAGCACGAGAACATTAGCGGGCTTGGTAAACAAGCGCGCCAAGAGCAACCGATTGCGTTCGCCCCCCGAGAGCACGCGCGCCGGCGTGCGGGCGCGATCAGCGGTGAAAAGAAAATCCTGCAGATAACTAATCACATGCCGGGTCCGCCCCTCAATCGTGACGTGCGTGTTACCATTCGCGATGTTGTCGGCCACGGTTTTATCGTCCTCAATTTGCGCCCGCAGCTGATCGTAGTAGACCACCTCCAGATTAGTGCCGTGCTTGATATTTCCACTGGTGGGCGCCAGCTGGCCGAGGAGCAACTTAATCAACGTCGTCTTGCCCGCGCCGTTGGGTCCAATGAGACCAATCTTATCTCCGCGAATAATCGTCGTTGTGAGATCCTTCACCAGCAGCTTACCGTTCGGGTAAGCAAAAGTCATTTTTTCCACATCGACGACCTTCATGCCGCTCGGGATCGCTTCATTAAGCCGCATGTTAACATTGCCGATTGTCGCCCGCCGGGCCCGACGATCCGCGCGCAAAACATGCAATTGATTAATCCGCGCCGTCGCCCGCGAACGCTGCGCTTTCACTCCGCGGCGAATCCACTCCTCTTCTTGCGCGAGCTTTTTATCGGCGAGCGCCTGCGTCCGCTCCTCCGCCTCTAAGCGATCCTGCCGCCGCACGAGGAACGTATCGTAGTCACAGTCCCAATTGGTGATAATACCGCGATCAAGTTCCACAATGCGCGTCGCGAGTTTTTTCAAAAACGCGCGATCATGCGTGACGAAAAACAGGCCAATTTGCTCCTGCAGTAAAAATTCCTCGAGCCACAGGATCGAGGCGAGATCAAGGTGATTGGTCGGCTCATCCAGCAACAGCAAGTCCGGCTGACTCGCCAGCGCTTGCGCCAACAATACCCGCCGCTTCAGACCGCCTGACAAGGCAGAGAACTCCGCGTGCGAATCGAGGCCTACATGATTGATCAAATCCTCCAAACGCACTTCCCGCTCCCAATCTTCCTCGTGCGCACTGGCCGAACGCAGCCCGGCTGAAACAATATCATGAACGCTCCCCGTCAGATCAGCCGGCACCTCTTGGACGAGCCGGGCGAAATGGGCCCCGGGTTGACGAAACACTTGGCCGGTGTCGGACTTCATTTCGCCCACGATTAATTTCATTAGCGTGGACTTGCCCGCGCCGTTGCGCCCGAGCAGACAGACCCGTTCGCCACTGTTAACTTGGAAATTAACGTGATCGAGCACCGGCGGGCCGCCGAAGGCATGCGAGACATCGAGAAGACTTAAAAGCGCCATGAGAACGGAAGAACGTAGGAACCAGCCCTCGGGGTGCAACCCAAAGCTCGGGAGATTTTAACTTAGCCTAAAACGACTGCCCATCGCGCGGTGCAACACTTTCTGAATCAGCATAAACCATTTTCACGTAGAGCAGTACGGCAGCTTCATTTAACAACCTCAGGCTAGAACTCCCGTTGACTCTCTCGCCGGAGTCCGCGCATCCTGCCGCCGTGAGTGACTCCATTCCGACTCCCTGGCAAAAAACCCTGCACTGGCTGACCGCCTACGCGGGCTTTCCGGCAAGACGACTCCCCCCCAAGGCGGAGCTCCTGCTGCTCATCGCCACCGCCGCAGCCGACGACGACTTAGCCGTCAAAAATCCGCAAAACGGCAAAATCCCATTTAACGCCAATTACAACGCGCAGATTCGCAATTACACTGCTCAACGCCGCCGCGCGCACATCAAGTGCGACAACAGCGCGAAGACCTGAGTTGCTCTATTTAAGCGATGCGGACCGGAACGGCATTGAGCTTTATTGGGATCGCCCCGCCGCCTCGTGGCCCCGCACTCCACCAGAAGAATTAGCCCCGCCGACCGAGCCGCTCGACCTTCCGGTCTTACGCGCCGCCCTTTGACCCGTGGGCAGTTGCCCTCGTGATGAAAAGCGGTAGCTTATTTTTCCTCCGCCATCAACGCCTCCTCACTTTGTCCCCCTCTCTCCCCCCTCTGCCCCATGTACCCGCGACTGCGGCAGTGCCGGTCTTTCGCGTGCGCGGCCTCACAAAACATTACGGCGAAGGCCCAACTCAAGTCCGCGCCTTGGCGGGCGTTGATCTCGATCTTTATGCGGGCGAATTTGTCGTCCTCCTCGGCCCTTCCGGCAGCGGGAAAACCACGCTGCTCAATCAACTCGGTGGACTCGACCTGCCCACCACCGGGGAAATTCGTTATCGCGATACGGACCTCACCCACGCCGATGAATCGGCGCTCACTCGCTACCGGCGCAATTCGGTGGGATTTATTTTTCAATTTTATAATCTGATTCCCAGCTTAACCGCCCGCGAAAACGTCGGCCTCATCACCGAGATCGCGCGCGACCCTTTGCCGCCCGAGCAAGCCCTGGCCATGGTCGGCCTCAGCGCGCGCCTCGATCATTTTCCCGCCCAATTATCTGGCGGCGAACAACAACGCGTCGCGATCGCTCGCGCCATCGCCAAACGTCCCGAGGTACTGCTCTGCGATGAACCCACCGGCGCCTTGGATGTCCGCACCGGCATCGTCGTACTTGAAGCGCTCGAACGCGTTAATCGCGAACTCGGCGCGCTCACGATTGTTATCACCCATAACGCCGTCATGGCTGACATGGCCGACCGCGTTATTTATTTTTCTGATGGGCGCGTCTTGAGCGAACAGCGGAACGCTACCCGCGTCGCTCCCTCTACGTTGCGGTGGTAACCCCGCGCCCGCTGTCGGCCATGCTCGCGCATCTCGATCGAAAACTTTTCCGCGACCTGCGGCGCCTCAAAGGCCAAGCCGCCGCGGTGTCCCTCGTCATGGCCTGCGGCCTTGCGATGCTCATCATGGCGCGCAGCCTGATCTACTCCCTAGAGTCGACCCGCGCTGAATATTATCAGACCAATCATTTTGCGGATATTAGTGCCGCCCTGAAACGGGCCCCTAATTATGTCAGCGAACGCATCCGCGCTCTGCCGGGCGTTGCAACCGTCCAGACCGATCTCGGCGTGCCGATTACTCTCGATCTCCTCGGACGCACAGAACCAGCGAGTGGCCTCGTGCGCTCCCTGCCGGATGTTGGCACGCCTGAGCTAAATCGCCTTTTCCTCCGCCGCGGTCGCTGGCTCACCCCGGGCTCCCGCGGCGAAATTTTAATAAGTGAAGCTTTTGCCCAAGCTAACGCCCTCAACCCCGGCGAGACCCTGACCGCCCTGCTCAACGGCCGCCGCCAAACCTTCCGCATCGCGGGTATTGTACTCTCTCCTGAATATATTTTTGAGTCGCGCCCCGGCGCCGCCCTGCCGGATGCCCGCACCTTTGGTATTTTTTGGATGCCCTACAAAGAAGTCGCCACCGCTTGGGATCTTTACGGCGC
>CAMAVZ010000078.1:0-7266 GCA_945861645.1 Opitutus sp. GAS368
CGGCGCCAGACATGAGCCATGAGATGACGGTGATCCGCCCCCGCCGCGACGCGTTGCGCGAAGGCAAAGGTAATCGCAACGCCCATGATCCAGAGGAAAAACGGAAAAACCAGATCCGTCGGCGTCCAGCCGTGCCACGCGGCATGCCGCAGCGGAGCATACACATCACTCCAAGCGCCTGGGTTATTAACCAGCAACATCGCAGCAATGGTAGCGCCGCGAAAAGCATCTAATGAAATCAGCCGATGGCTTGGGCCCTGAGTCACAGTTTGCGGAAGTTAGTGGCTAAATAAATTGCAGCAAGAACGGAGCCCAAATTCTGGGCCTAGTCACGCCGCGGGGAAACGAGGCGGCCTCGTTACTCGGCTCCCTCCGAAGCGAGCCGCACCGCGATTTCATCAAGGGCGGCGGTGCCTTTATGACCGGGCGAAGCCAGATAACGGTTGAGCAGCAAACTAAAAACCAGCCGTTCGCCGGCGGCAGTCGTCACATAGCCTGACAAGGCATTCACCCAACGGAGACCGCCGGTTTTCGCATGGACGTTTCCCTCCGCCGCGGTCCCTTGCATCCGCTGGGCCAAAGAGCCGTCCACACCCGCGGTCGGCAAGGCCGCCAAAAATGCGGCGGCTTCACGATGCGTCGCCATCGCCGTGAGTAAATTTACCGTAGCGGAGGCCGACGCCAGATTGTTACGCGAAAGACCGGAGCCTTCATCAAACAGCACGGCTGATGGCGGAGTGCCGATACGAGCGAGGAATTTTTCTAACGCCGTCACCGCTAATTCATCGGAACGCAGCCAAGCCGGCATCGTCGCCGTACGCGTTTGCTCACCCAGATAGGCAAAAATAAGATCGGTCTCGAGATTCTGCGAAGGCAGCATGAACCCTGCGACTAATTCGCGCAGCGGAGGGGACACGATCTCACCGAGCTGCACTGCGCCGGGCGCGGCGGCATCAGGCCAGCGCCGACTGCGGGCCTGCCCATCGACTTTGATACCCGCCTTCTGGAGGGCGGCGCGCAAGCTCGTGGCAAACCACGCGGCCGGGCGCGGCACGGCAGCTTCGGTCAGTTCCTCTTGGCCCCCGAGCGGCAGGCTACCAGTTAAGTGCACGACATTTTCTCCCGGCAGACGTTGCACGCGAACCTCGCGCGCACTTTCGGCTGAGCCAGTGACAATTCGATTATCAAACTCCAGTCCGCTCTCCGGTTGGAGTACCGTGAGTACACTGGTCTGACCAACCGCGGTCGCTGGGGCGATGCGCAGGTCGACGTAATTATCCGCGAGCGAAATAGCAGAAATTTCCGCGCCATATTCATAGTCCATGTCATCGGCGGTCCAACTCGCCCCTTGCGGTGGCACCCGCAAGTAAGTCGCGTCGGCCACAATATCGCCCGTAATCTGCTTCACCCCGGCCTGCCGCAGAGCGGCGATGAAAGGATCAAAGAGCGTCCAGAAATCTTTTTGCGTAGAGCGATGCTGCCAACTGGGATCGCCCCGACCTGCGATAATGACATCACCCGCTAAAACACCGGCATGATCCGGCGCTGCCGTCGCTTGGATGGGAGTACGGATACGATAATCACCGCCTAATTGATCGAGCGCCAGCGCACCCACGTAGAGTTTGCAATTGGACGCCGGACTCATGCGCCGATCCGGCTGATGCTCAAATAATACCCGCCCACTCGTGAGCGCTTTAACCTGCACGCCCCAAATCGCCTCGGCGAATTCAGGCCGAGCAACGAGGGCACTCAGTTGAGCCTTGAGCTCGACGGGCGCTGAAGCCAAGGCCGCGGGAACCACCGCGCGACAGGCTTGGCCAGGTTTGGCGCCCGTATGTTCACCGTGATTGATCACGGGTACGCCATTGACCAAGACATAAGGCACCCCCACCGCGTAATGATGCGGATCAGCGTAGATCGCGGGATCGCCAATTTTTTTAGCATCAAAAATTACGATATCCGCCCAATAGCCCTCCCGCAGGGAGCCGCGCTCCGCAAAACGGAATGTGGCGGCGGGCAAACTCGTCATCTTGCGAATCGCATCTGCCAAATTCAGCACGTGCAAATCCCGCACGTAATGACCGAGGACCCGAGCGTTATTGCCATAACCACGCGGGTGCGGCACGTCCTTGCCGAATTCCCGCAACCCACTGTCCGAGGCGATCATCGTATGGGGATGACGCATAAATTTCTGCAAATCAGCTTCATTCATCCCGTGAAAGACCCCCGAGGCGCTACCATTTTTTTCGATATCCAAGATCACTTCGATTTGATCATCGAGTGAATCCGAGCCGCGCAATTTCTTGGCCGCCTCCAAAATATTTAAACCATTCAGCGAGGTATCGTGCCGAAACGAAGCGACCACCGCATACGCATAATCCTGCCGGCCGCGCGTCAAAATATTGCGCTTCATGCGCGCGACGAGTTCCGCTTTTTTTACGGGATCTGCCAGCAAAGCCAGAAAGTTCTGGTGATCACCCGCGAGCGCATCATCTGGAATTAACTGCCGCATCGTCGTGCTCGAAGCCGTGTAGGCATACTGATCATGCGTCAGATCAAGCCCACTGGCGCGGGCCGTCTCGATGTGGGCCAAAACTTCCTCGGCTCGACCCCACGCTCTTTCCCCCGAAAGCTTCAAATGCGATATCTCTGCCCGCACCTGCGCTTCACGCGCGACGCGAAACACTTCGTCCAAGGCCGTAAAAATACGCGTGTCCTCATGCCGCATGTGACTGGCATAGATGCCATCGTACGGGGTGACGGCTTTGGCTAAGGCCACAATTTCGTCGGTGGTGGAAAAAACGCCGGGCAGATAAATCAAGCCCGTGGATAAACCCACGGCCCCGGCTTGCATCGCCTGCGTGACCAATAATTTCATCTGCGCCGCTTCGGCGGACGTCGGCGCCCGATTAAAATTTCCGCCCATCGCCGCGGTGCGCACCGTATTGTGCCCGATGAGCGTCGCAACGTTCAGTGAAATTCTGTTGTGCTCCACCGCACGGAAAAATTTACCGACATCCAAGGCCGAGCCCCCGCAATTTCCCACCACGAGGGAAGTGACGCCCATGCGCAGGAAATTCTCCGCCCGCGGCTGATCGGCGATTTCATCCGCATGCGTGTGCACATCGATAAAGCCGGGCGCGACGATCAGTCCCGTCGCATCAATCTCAGTCTTCGCCCCACCCGCGACCCGACCAATCCGCGCGATGCGACCATTCTTGATCGCAATATCCGCCTGAAAGGCGGGATTGCCATTACCGTCAATTACCTGGCCGTGACGAATAATCAGGTCGAACTCTTCCGCGCACGTCAGCGACCAAAAACTCAATAATCCCGCTAGCCAAAGGATGATTCGCATCCGCCTATTTCACCCACCGCCGCGCAACTGTCCAGTCATCCTCGCGCCCGACGCTGGCCTTGCGCAAAGCACTGGTGGCTGAATTTTCCTCGCCATTTCCGTAGTCTTTTAACTCGATAAATTAACCCGATGAACGCTCATCTTAATGCTAGCGACTGGTCAATTATCATCGGCTATCTGGTCGGCATTATCGGTCTCGGCCTTTGGTTCGGCCGGGATCAGCGCACCACCCGCGACTATTTCCTAGGGAGCCGCAACATTCCCTGGTGGGGCATCGGAATTTCGATTGTCGCGGCGGAAACCAGTGCGCTGACGATCATCGGGGTGCCGGCGATCGCTTACGGCACCAACCTGATGTTCCTCCAAATGATCATCGGCTATGTCATCGCCCGCATTATTTTAGCGGTGGTTATGGTGCCGCATTATCTCAAGGGAGAAATTTATTCGCCTTATCAATTACTGGAACAACATCTCGGCCGCGGCCCCCGCCAATTAGCGGCCGCTTTTTTTATTTTCCTCGAAATCCTGGCGGCCGGCGTGCGCGTCTATGTCGCGGGCATCCCCATTCGTCTCATGCTCGGCGAGACCGTCTGCAGCCTTGGCGGCATCGTTGATCCGCTACTCGGCGCCATCTTAATTTTCGTCGGCCTCTCTTTGCTTTATACTTATATCGGTGGAGTCAAAGCGGTGATCTGGACCGATGCCGTGCAGTTTGGTCTTTTTTTGGCCGGCGGACTTTTCGCGCTCTTTTACATTCCGACGCTCATCGATGGGGGCTGGGCGGCGACCTTCCAACAAGCTAGGGCGGCCGGCAAATTGGCTTGGCTCAATCCCCACTTCACTTTCTCGGCTCCCTTTAATCTCTGGATGGGCGTCTTGGGGGGCACGGTGATGGTGTTGTCTTCCCACGGCGCCGAGCAACTGATCGTCCAGCGGGTGCTCGCTTGTCGCACGGTTGCCGATGGCCGGAAAGCTCTCGTGCTGAGTGCAGTACTCATCTTCCCTCTTTTTTTAATTTTTCTCCTCGTGGGCGTCATGCTCTGGGTTTTCTACCAAGGCCATCCCTTCCAAATCTCCTTGCCCGAAACGCGACCGGGCATGAAGTCCAACGACTTCATTTTTCCGATTTTCCTCCTGACCGAAGTACCCCACCTTTTAAAAGG
This sequence comes from Opitutus sp. GAS368, assembly GCA_945861645.1. Lineage (GTDB taxonomy): Bacteria > Verrucomicrobiota > Verrucomicrobiia > Opitutales > Opitutaceae > Lacunisphaera. Next base: position 4,522 of record CAMAVZ010000078.1, read on the forward strand.
TTGTTTGCTCGTGGCCATTCTCGCGGCCGCGATGTCATCCATCAGCTCAGCCCTCACCGCGCTGGCCTCGGTGTCCACGATGGATTTCCTCCGTCCGCTGACGCCGAACCGAGATGAGCGTTATTTTCTCCGTTTCAGTCGTTACTCCACCATTTTTTGGGCCGTGATGCTCATTGGCGTCGCTTGGCTGTCCCGCGAAGTCCAATTTGTCCTCAACGCCGCCTTCTCCCTGCGCGGCCTTACGAGTGGAGCCTTATTGGGCGCATTGATCCTCGCTTTATTTTTTCGCGGCGTGGGCGCTCGCGCCACCATGGCCGGCATGATCGTGTCACTGGTGACCATGAATTTACTCTATTGGCCGCCGAATATCCCCGCCCTGCACGATGGCTGGTACCGCTGGTTTGGCGGTGAAATATTTTGGCCTTGGTTTACCTTGATCGGCACGAGCCTGACGTTGGGCGTCGCGGGCCTGGTCTACCGTCTGTGGCCGGAAGCGCCGCGGCCCCGTCCAAATCTTTAAGCGTGGTGGGGCTGCACCCCATGTCCCGTGGTGATCGCCGCCACCGAAATCATGCCGCCATCGAGCGCAAATCCGCCGGTAAAGGGATTCGTAGCCAGAAATAACGGCGTATCTAAATCAGCAAATTGAAAGCCGCCCTGCCCGGCGGCGAAGCAGGCGGAACCCGTCATGGCGAGAATCGACTCAACGTTGCCCCCGATCATCAACCCAAGCCCCGTCGCCCGCGCGGCCACGACAATATCCAAGGCCGTGGCGATGCCGGCCTTCATCAATTTAATATTAATCACCTGCGCCGCCTGCGCTGCCGCGATGCGCTCGACATCTTGCACGGAGCAGACGCTTTCGTCCGCCGCGACGGTCCATCCGCTCTCTTCGCCGAGCGCGCGCATCCCAGCCAGATCGTCTTTAGCGAGCCACTGTTCCAAGAGCACCGGCGTGATGCCCCGCTCACGTAAGCCCCGAACCAGCGTGCTGGCATGCGCGCGGGAGAGCCCGGCGTTACCATCTAAAATCAGTGGCGCGGTCGGCGCGACCGCGTGAATTGCTGTCAACCGCGCTAAATCATGTTCGGGGCCACCCGCGCCACCGACTTTAACTTTAATCTGTCGAATGCCTCGGGCCCCAATCGCCCGCGCCGCGTCCGCCGCCTCCGCGGGCGAGCCAGTAGTCACCGTCATATCGGTTTCCAGCGTCGTGCTCGCGCCGCCAAAATATTTCCATAAAGGCAGGCCAGCGGATCGCGTCAGCGCATCGAGCAGCGCCAATTCAAAAGCATACTGCGCGGAGCCGCAGCCCTGGCCCCCGCGCGCGCGAAATTCTTCGGCCAACCCTCGCCAGTCAGTAAAGCTTCGCTCCAATAGCCAGGATCGTGCGGCCGTTAACACCGCGAACGCGTCGGCCTGCGTCTCCCCGTTATACGGCGGCAGCGGCGCCGCTTCGCCGTAACCCATGGTACCGTCCGCCAGCGTCAGCGTCACGAGCACATTATTAGCCACCGCCTGCGCCCCGCCGGAAATCCCGAAGGGCGCAAAGAGGGGAATATCCAACAGACTAACCTCAAAGCGGTGAACTTGGTGGGCGGGAAACATCGCGCGGGGAAAATATTTATTTAGGTGCGAGGCTCAGCTGCCTCACGGAGCAACCTGACGAATCGTGGGGCCATCGACCCACTCACCCCGCAGGGTTACCGTTTGCGGATCTGCGGGCAGCCCGCGTTCGTTACGATGAATCTGCGCGACCAGTGACTCGACCGCGACCTTGCCCTGCAATTCAGGACGTAGCTCTAAGCCCGCACAGAGACGGGTCCGTTCATTCCAATTTAAATTAAAGTAACCCGTATGGCTCGGGACCCCGCAACCGGCCGAACGCAGCCAGGCGACCGCCTTGTCCACGTGCCCAAGCACGAGATCGGGTCGGTGCCGGCAATGCCAAGCGAGAAATTTACTGGCCGTCATTTTCTCCAACTTCAGGACTGGAATCATTGCGATCCCCCCCCGTGATTCCTGGTAGGAGCGGAAAGCCGCCGTCCATTTAAACATAATCCGTTCATCTTTGTGGCCTTCGATGAATAATCCCACGCGCGCATAACCACGCGCCTGCAAACGGGCCAAAGCACTCGAGAGCGTGGAATAATGATCAATCGATACACTATGCTGCAGCATCGTCGGCGAAGCATAGTCGATCGCCACGGAGGCAAAATCAGCGAACGGGAAACTGTCAATTGTCGTCAGCTGCCGAGGATGAATAAAGACCACGCCCTGCACCCCCCGCGCCCGCAGAACTCGGCCCAGAATTTCCGCCGTCGGGTGCGGGGAATCGAGCTGAAAAGTGCCCATGGTGAATCCTAATTCGTGCGCCCGCAGCTGCGCCGATGCAATGATCTTAACCTGCATCGGCATCGGCTGCGGCTGCTCAGCCGAGGGCACGAAGACGATCGCCAAGTTGCCGCGAAAACTTTGGGTCCGAGCGGCGCGGACATGCGCCATGACCGAACCCACCAGCTGATTGGGGGCGTAACCTAACTGCTGCGCCGCCGCCTGCACGCGCGTCCGCACCTCGAGGCGGACATTAGGATGACCCGATAAAGCCCGCGACACGGTGGCCGCAGAAACCCCCAAAGTAGCCGCGAGCGTGCGCAGGGTGATTTTAGTCATAATTTTGCAACGCATCCAGAATTGCGGCGGTGAGGCTGATCAAGCAAGGCGTTTTTCTTCGACCCATTGCCG
>CAMAVZ010000079.1:0-7236 GCA_945861645.1 Opitutus sp. GAS368
TGGCGCGCTAATTGCGCGCGCTGCGCATTCTCCGTGTCGAGCCGGGTTAGGCGCACGCGCAGAATGGCCGCTTGCAGTTCATCAAGACGACTATTGCGCCCTAGCAAATCACTCACGTAACGCTTGCGCCAACCATATTGTCGCAACAAACGCACTTGGGCTAAAAGCAGAGGATCGCGACCCGCTACCGCACCCGCATCACCCAAAGCGCCTAAATTTTTAGTCGGATAAAAACTAAAGGCCGCGAGGTGCCCCCACGCGCCCGCTTTTTTTCCACCCACGAGGGTGCCATGCGCTTGGGCGCAGTCCTCAATTACCTGCAAATGATAACGCTCTGCGATCGCCATCAACCGCGGCATATCCACCGCCTGACCGTAAAGATGCACCGGGATAATTGCCTTAATCGTGGGATCACGGAGCGTCTCAAGCAGCTTCTCGACCGCTCCAAGATCAATTAACATCGTCGCTGGATCAATATCGACGAACTCCGCCGTCGCTCCCGTCGCTCCGATGGCAGCAACCGTAGCCGTAACCGTATTAGCCACCGTCAAGATTTTGTCGCCTGGCCCAATCCCAATTGCCCGCAACGCCAACTCAAGGGCATCCGTACCATTGGCCACGCCCACCACCTCTTTGACCCCAAGCCAATCCGCATATTCTTTTTCGAAGGCGACCAGCTCAGGTCCCATAATATAAACCCCACTGGCCATGACCCGCTGCATCGCGGCATCAATGGCTGCCTGCGCGGCGAGATAAGTCGCTTTAGGATCAGCTGGCAGGATTTTCGAATGAGAAGACATGAGGCGAGGACACAGAATTATGATTTCACCGGGCGCGCAAGGCTAGGCAGTTTCTTTAAGATGATGGATAGAGCGTTGGCGTCAATTTTGCAGCATCAACGAGCCGACAACACTACGCGCACAGCTCAAAGGTAATGCGCCAACTCTCGGCGATAATAGGCGAGAGTCTTAGTGAGCGCTTGTTTAATGGTCGTCCGCGGTTGCCACCCGAGTGTGGCGGCGATCAAGCGGCCATCAGAATAATAATCGCCGATATCGATTTTTTTACGGGCAGCCGGAAAAGCCCGCACCTGAAAACTGCCCGTACCCGCCACGGCGACCAAGGTCGCCGCGAGCTCCCGCAAACTAATCTGCCCGATGCCCCCCAAATTAAAAACTCCACCAATGGCGTCGGGATGCGTCGCCGCCAGCAGAAAAGCCTCCACGGCATCGTCCACAAACGTAAAGTCGCGCAATTGGTTCCCACCCCAAACCGCAATGGGCTCCCCCTCGAGGATTTGCTTAAGCCAAACGCCGACAAAAGTCTGCCTCGCATCTTTCACCCTCATTCGCGGACCAATCGTATTCGTCAACCGTAAGACCGTGCTCGGCACTCCGTGAACCTGACTGTAGAGCAAATGGTACTGTTCACCCGCCAATTTGTTAATCCCGTTCACATCCACCGGCCGCAGCGGATGCTGCTCATCTACCGGTAAATAATCCGGCCGACCGTAAATCTGCCGCGTGCTCGCAAATACCACGCGCAGCTTGGGATTATGCTGCCGACACGCTTCCAACAAGGTAAGCTGAGCGCGGCAATTAATATCTAAATCCGTCTCGGGATCAGTCATGGAGTCCATGTGACTCGTCTGCCCCGCGAGATTGAACAGAAAATGCTGCCCGCGTAAAAATTCTGGCAAGCCGTGCCGATCACGCACGTCGGCTAAATGAATCGTCAGCTTTCCTTCAATCCCGTGCACATTGCGCCGATTACCGCCATACTCAGGAATTAAACTATCGAGAATGGTAACTTTGGCCCCCAACCCCACCAGCCGGCGCGCAAGATTTGAACCGATAAAGCCGAGCCCCCCAGTAATCAGCACCCGCTTGCCTTTAAAAGCGGCGGCAAATGATGGTTGGGGTTTCATCAGAGAAGTGACAGATTTGCAGCAGATCGCGCGAGAAACAAGCGGGAAGCTAGCCGCGATCATCCCCCAACACCGGCAGGGTCCGCTTAAGCGCGAGCCGCTCCATGACCTCACCCAGCACGTAAATTGATCCGGTCACGACCACTGCATCAGTAGACTTGCCGATAACACAAGTGCCGGGTTGAGGGAAAATTTGATCGAGCGAGGTCACGTGCACGCGATGCCGCTCCGCCGCCGGAACGAAAGCCCGCATAACCTCCCCCGGACAAGCCCGTTCTTGGCGAGGCGTGACCAGATAAATTTCCTGCGCATAACGCAGCAGCACCTCCAGCATGGCTCGCGCGCGAAACTCGCCCAAGGCTCCCGCGACAATCAGCGGCCGGCGGCCCGTGGTGGCGATGAGTTGCTGCAAATTTTCCGCCAACACCGCAACCCCCTCCGGATTGTGGGAGGCATCCAAAATGAGCGTACGATCATCGAGCCTGATCGACTCCCAGCGCCCGGGCCAATCAACCTGCTTTAACCCTTGCGCGATTACCGGCGCCGTCAGTCGCCACTCTGCTGGCATCACCTGCGCCACCAACTGGGCCGTAGCCGCATTCCAGCGCTGATAATCACCCGCCAAATTGGTCTGGGGATACCGATCCAAATCCTCCCCTAAAATTTCGCGCACGGAATGCACCACCACCCCCCGCTCGGCGGCGATCGCCCGAATAACCTGCTCTGCCACGCGGGGTACTCGCCCCAACACGATGGGCCGACCCGGCTTGATAATTCCCGCTTTCTCGCGGGCGATCTCCTCAAACGTAGCGCCGAGTTCAACGCAGTGATCGAGTCCAATGGATGTAATTACCGTGACGAGCGGCTCGACGACATTGGTCGCATCTAACCGTCCGCCCATTCCCACCTCAATCGTGGCCAGATCCACGCCCTGTCGCTTAAATTGCAAAAATGCCATCGCGGTCATGAACTCAAAAAAAGTGGGATAATCCTCCGCGCCCACCGCGACGTCAGCGGCGGCACAAGCGGCGCGCACTTCATTCGTGTAAGCGATCATCTCCTCCGCCGTGAGGATCTGCCGGTTGACTTGCACGCGCTCCCCCAGTTGCACCAAATGGGGCGAAGTAAAAAGTCCCGTCCGCCAACCTGCAGCATGGAAAATAGCGTCGAGCATGGCAGCGACCGAGCCCTTACCATTGGTGCCGGCCACATGAATCACCGGGTAGCTTCGTTCGGGCTGCCCCAACGCCGCGGCCAACCGACGCATCCGCTCTACGCCGAATTTAGGCCCCCGCGCCTTTTGGGCATAAAGATAAGCGGTGACGGCCGCGTAATCAGAAAAGGCTGAGGTCCCAGCATCGACGCTGAGACCTAGCGATTGTTTCCGATCAGGCGTGACGCTCATAAGAAGTGATGACGTTCAGAATGGAACGTCGGACGTTGCGCGAACTCACGCCGTCGTCGTCAGAGCCACACTCTTCACCGAACGGGTGGCCTGATGATGCCCATGCAAGGCCTGCAATAAGGAAATCACCCGATTCCGCATTTCTAGCCGGCTGACGATTTGATCGAGCAAACCGTGCTCCAGCAAAAATTCGGCCGTCTGGAAGCCCGCGGGGAGAGTCTGTTTCGTTGTTTCTTTAATCACCCGCGCCCCGGCAAAACCGATGAGCGCACCGGGCTCGGCTAAAATGACATCACCGAGCGTCGCAAAACTTGCGGTCACCCCACCCGTAGTCGGATAGGTTAAAATCGAAATAAAAGGCAATTTCGCCGCAGCGAGCCGGCCGAGTGCCGCGCTGGTTTTGGCCATTTGCATGAGGCTGAAAATCCCCTCCTGCATGCGCGCGCCACCCGAGGAACTGATGATGAGGCAGGGGGCTTTTTTCTTCAGCGCTCGCTCGATAGCTCGCGTAATTTTTTCACCCACCGCCGCGCCCATGGCGCCACCACAAAAACGAAAATCCATCACGGCTAATGACACCAAGATACCCTGCATTTTACCTAAACCACAAATGACCGCCTCAGGCAGTCCGCTATTTTTTTCGTACCGTTTAATTCTGTCTGGATAGGCCTCCGAATCTACGAATTTGAGCGGGTCCCCAGATTTTACCTGAGCATCAAATTCTTCAAACGTGCCCTCGTCCACTAGGCTAGTGATGCGCTCCCGCGAACCAATGGGGAAATGATAGCCGCTTGAGGGCACCACCATGAGATTCTGCTCGAGATCTTTATTGAAGACGATCTCGCCCGAGAGCGGACACTTGGTCCACAGCCCTTCGGTGGTAACACTTTTTTTGCTCTTAGCGTTCTTAACTGTCGATAATTTTGGTTTCGCGAAGTGACTCATAGATAAAAATTAACCGTGCCCGAAGGTGATGACATCCAGCTGCGTCGCACCGGCATGACGGAGGACAGTCGCGCAGGCATTGAGGGTAGAACCAGTAGTAAAGACATCATCAACCAAGAGGTAACGTTGGGCCGAATTAATGGCGGCGGTGGGAGCCAAAGCAAAGGCATTTTTAAGGTTCTTCTGCCGTGCCATCCGATCGTAATGAGTTTGCGATTCTGTATCTACCACGCGGCAAAGTAATTCCTGCACCACGGTCGTGGGTCCTGCCACCTGGGCGCAACATTTAGCCAATAATAAACTCTGATTGTAGCGCCGTTCGCGCAATTTCCGCGGATGCAGCGGCACCGGCACCAGCACCGCCCCGCGCAAATAATCCGCATAGTCTGGAACCATCGCCATGATGGCCGTGATATCTTCCAGCACTTGCAGCGCATGATGATACTTCAACGCATGAATTAAAGCGCGACCCGGACCTTTCAGTAGCACCGCTGTCTTGCCGGCCCCAAAGCAGGGCACGAGCGCCTCGCAATGCGGACACAGTCGGTTCACTTCCATCGCGCCAAAATACGGATGTCCACATGTCGTACAGTGCGGCGCCGTGACGATGAACAGTTGTTGCGTACAACAGCCACACAGATGCCGCAGTGCACCGCCCTCCACTAAGCCGGCACAATGGACGCAACTGCGCGGAAAAACTACGTCGAGTGAATCGCGCCAGCGACGGGGTAAGGTGATCGTCATAGTATCAATAAATTACCTTCACCATGAACAATCCTTGGGGCGGGGCGGTCACGACCGCCGGCACTCGCTGGCGCGTTTTAATTAATACCGCCAACTCAGCCGCGGTCAATTTGCCCACCCCCACACTCACCAACGCTCCGGTTAAGCTGCGTACCATTTTATAAAGAAAGCCATCCGCCTCAAACGTGAAGGTAACTTTCCGCCCGCGCCGGACTACCTCGAGCCGCCGCAGATCGCGCACCGTGGTTTCATACGTTCGATCATTCTCCCCCGAAAAGGCCCAGAAATCGTGTTTGCCGCGCAAGACCTTCGCTGCCGCCAACACCGCCGGCCAATCGAGCTCGCGATTCAGCGACCAACAATAGGCCAGCGTAAAGGGATCCGCTTCGCCTAAATAAATCTGGTAGCGATAAACCTTTCCCCGTGCCGCAAAACGCGCATGGAAATCAGCCGCGACGCGCCGGACGCTTTTAAATTGGATCGTGCGCGGTAGACCGCTTTGCAAAGCCAGGCGCAATTTCTCACCGCCATGTGACCACGCCGCATCGAAGTGAAACACCTGCCCCAGCGCATGGACCCCCGAGTCGGTGCGGCCACTGCCCTCAAGCCGAATGCGCTGGCCCAAAATTTTGCGCAGCTGGCGCTCAATTAAATCCTGAATCGTATTACCGCCCTCTTGGCTCTGCCAGCCGTGGAAGGTCGTGCCATCATAAGCACAGATGCATTTCCAGCGCGGCACCTGAGCAGACGAGCGTGATTTCATCAACGTGATCGTGCCGACCACTCCACCTCTCCGCAAGCTGGAGATATTTAAAAAAACTCAGCTCGGGATAGCCGGGGGCATTCGCTGATCGAGGAAATCCTGCAAAATTAAACAAGCGGCGCGGGAATCGATCAAACCGGAGTCCCGCACCTCCCGCCGAGATTTTTTTGCGATGGTCGACTCAGCCGCGTAACTCGTGAGCGTCTCATCAACGAGGTGCACGGGTAAATTAAATTGCGCCTTCAGTTTGCTCGCAAAGGCATCCACCTCTTTCGCTTTAAAACCCACTGAACCATCCATATTATAAGGATAGCCTAACACCAAATCAGTAATCCGACGCTGCTGAATAATTTCCCCTAACTTAGCCCAGCGCGCAACCGCTTCGGTCTCGACTAATGCAGGGAGCGGTGTGGCCACACCGAGATCATCCCCTTGAGCGAGACCCACCCGCTTGGTGCCGTAATCGATGCCGAGACAGCGCATCGTTTACAAAAACTTCTTGAGCGCGGCATCGTCCGCAAGTCGCTTCAAGAGCGCCTTAATTTCCTGCGCTTTATCTTTATGGACCACAAGCGTGGCTTCGGGGGTGTGCACCACCACGAGATCACTCACCCCGACCACCGCGGTCAGATGACCATCCGCGCTGACCACGATATTATCGCGCCCCGCCTCAACCATGGCCGTGCCGCGCAGAACATTACCCGCCGCATCGGAAGTAAAATGTTTAGCGATCGCGGGCCATGCCCCCACATCATCCCAGTCAAAACTAGCGGGCACCACCACGACATTGGTCGATTTTTCCATCAGCGCGTAATCGACCGAGATTTTTTTTAACGTGGGGTAAACCGCCGTCAAAGCTGCCGCCCAACCGCCCGTCGATTTGGCCGCCACCGCCAGTTGCGCCAACTCCGCATAAAGCTCGGCCGCATGGGCCTTGAAAGCTGCCTCTACCACGGGTACCCGCCACACAAACATGCCCGCATTCCAGAAATATTCTCCCGTCGCGAGATAACCTTTCGCCGTAGCTAAATCGGGTTTTTCCACGAAGCGCTTAACCGCCATCACGCGGTGGCCACTCATCTCGCGCCACAAACCACCCTGCTGAATGTAGCCGAAGCCAGTGTCGGGCCCGAGCGGCTTCACCCCAATTGTGACCAGCAGGTCAGCCGCCTCCGCCGAGTCAAAAGCCACCTTTAGCAATTTCTGGTATTCCACCACATCATGGATGACATGATCGGCCGGCAGCATCGCAAAGGTAGCTTCGGGATTACGTTGCTTGACGAGCAGCAAGGCCAACCCCGTGGCCGCAGCCGTGTCTCGCCCCATGGGCTCCGCTACAATATTAGCCGAAGGTAAATTCGGACAAGCCCGCCGACAGCCCTCCAACTGGGCTTGCGTGGTGAGCACAAAAATATTATCGCGAGACACCACCCCCATCACTCGATCGACCGT
>CAMAVZ010000080.1:0-6876 GCA_945861645.1 Opitutus sp. GAS368
CGGCTTAATTCACGGGTGGGGCGACTGCATTAATTTTTTTCTCCGGCGGTGGTTCCACGAGGTTAATTAAATTAGCAACGCCCCGAAAGGGCCGGAGCATCCAGCCGCCTTGAAGCAGCGGTCCAACCTCGCCGATTTTTTCTGGCAATTGTCGGACGCGCCAAAATAAAGCGGCTGAGCTGAGGAGGAGCAGGCTGAAGAAGGCTTGGAACACCGCTACATTCATCGCCGCCCCCTCCGTAGGTCCCTTCATGAAAAGTCCCCAGAGCACAGGAGAGCAGCCGCCGAGGAAAGTGATGACGGCGCCATGAATGGAAACGGGGAGCGCGCGATCTTGTTCGGGAATAATTTTACAGAGGTAGGTGAGATTAGCCGAGGTCCAGCACGCGGAGGCGAAGCCCTGGAGGAAATAAAGAAAGGGGAGCATGATTAACCAGCGGCCACCACTTTGCAGAAACAGCATCCACCCAGCAGCAATCAAACCGAAGAAAGCATACGAGAGACGAAAAAACGGAATGGCGCCATGTTGATCCATGTGAGTGCGCATAAACCAATTGGCGGCAATCAGGCCGAAGTAGGTCAGCATCGTCAGCAACATGATGCTCGCCGCCATTAATCCTGCGGTGGCTTTAAGGTAATAGGCCGCGAAGGGGGCGAGGGGCGTGATCGTGACAAAGAGCGGTACGGATAACCAGAGGTAGGTTCGAAACAAACTCGGCTCGGTGATTAAGCGGGGTGTTTCCGTTATAATTTTTTCCAGGCTCAGCAGTTTCGGTCGTTCCACATCGGGTAAAATATTCAACTGACGATTCGCGATCCACGCACCCAAAATGGCGATGCTATATTGAACAAAAAAAACCAAGTAAGGCGGAAAAATAAAAAAAAGCAGCGAGTAGAGAAGCAAAGAGCCGACGATGGCGACCCCGGATAGAATTTGATCAGTGGCCCAATAGCGTCCGCTGATGGAGGCGGGAATGAGTTGGAACAGCCAGGTGGTCAACGCCGCGCCACCCACGGCGCGACTCAAACTGTACAAGAACGTCGAAGTAACCATGGCGTAAATCATCCACGGCAGCGGTTGGCGGGGAGCGAGAATGGCTAACCCGATGGGTACGACTAAGCACCAGCCACGAGCGCTCCAGCCGACCAGCGTGAGTCGTTTAAATCCGAGGTGCGGCAGAAAGGCGGTCGCGAGTACCTGCACGGGGGTTAGCAAAAAAGTCCACGCGAAGACCAGTCCGACTTGAAATGAATCCGCGCCTAGGTGCTGCATAAAGAGCACCGTGGGGGTCCCGATCGCTACCTGCCAGTTGAGCGCATTAAAAAATGAGAAATACAACCCATGTCGATGGGGGTAAAGTTCAGGGTCACGTTTTTGAGTCGGAAATAGCATGACGGAGGGCGGAATGGAACCGCCGGTCGGCTGGGGGAAAATTTAGGCGAAAGTAATGATTAGCTCGCGGTGTAAACTAATTCGCCCGCCACCCAGGTGTGGGTCGCGGTGAAATCAGCATTCCAGAGTACGACGTCAGCGTCGGCGCCTACTGCGATCACGCCTTTAGTGGTTAAGCCCATCAGGCGAGCCGGATTGGCCGTGCCCATGGCCCAAATTTGTTCGGAGGGAATTTTTAGCCAGCGGTGGAGGTTGGCGATGCCCACATTCATGGTGAGGGCGCTGCCAGCGAGACCGCCGTGATTTTTATGGGCGGGATCATGAATGCGCGCTGCGTTTCCAGCAGAGACTTTTACCGGAAAGCCGAAGGTCGTCGGATAAATGCCATCAGGCAAACCGGCGCCGATATTGGAGTCAGTAATCAGAATAACTCCGGCATGGCCTTTGGCGGCCAGGGCGGCGCGAACCGCGACGGGCGCAACATGCACACCATCGCAGATAAAATCCACCGCGCAGCGTGGATCGGCGAGAATGGCTTCGACCGCACCGCAGGGGCGCACGCCGGGTTCGGTGACCGCGGGAATAGGGAACACATTATAAAAATGGGTAGCGTGGCGGGCGCCGGCATCAATGGCGCGTTCGGTTTCTTCGGTCGAGGCGTGCGTGTGGGTGATGAAGGGAACGATTGCCTCTTCGACTAAGCGCTCGATGACCGGAATAATGTTAGGCGTATCAGGGCTAATCGACATCGCGCGCGTCCGCCCGCCAGTGGCCGCGAGAACCTCATTAAGTAGGCCGACATCACCAGGGATGGTGTCAGCGCCGGCGCCGGGTAATTTTAAAAAGGGACCTTCCAAGTGCCAGCCCGGCACTGATACGCCGCGAACTTGATCGAGTGCTTGGGAAAGGGTGGCGAGTAACGGCAGCGCAGGCCGATTCATGACGCGGTAAAGTGTAGGAAGGACTCCGGTTGTGCCAAAGCGCGCGGCAAAGGCTAGCCCAGCCAGCAGATCTTTCGGCGAGGCTTCGTAGAGATGATGGCCGATGCCGTGAGTGTGGAGGTCAATTAAGCCGGGGGTGAGGCAGCGGCCACCTGCATCGATCCGGGTGGTACCAGGGGGAATCGCGGCTGGGGCGGGATCGATGGCGGCGATGCGGCCGGCGGTGAGGAGTAGTTGGCCCAAGGCGATTTTTTTGCCTGGATAGACAATCTGGGCGTTAGTGATGAGGGTCGAATTCATGGAAAAATAAAAAAGGTGAGGCGGTTAAAGTAAGGCGATTAATGGAATCGGGGGGAAGGCTAGGATCTGGCTAACTTGTTTTATGACGAACTATGCCGATTTCCAGACCGACGAGATCGAGGGCTTCGGTGGATTCATTATAGAGCGTGATCTCGTTCCAGCCATCTTTGAGTGCCGTGAGATCGCCAGGATAATTCCAAGCGATATGTTCCTCGACGTGTTTAGCGTAGGGTCCGGCCGGAAATAAGAGATTTTCTGATTCGTGGCGGACAAAGATGGGCCAGGCTCCATTCAAGCTAACGCCGCAGTCGAGTGGGGTCTGGGTCCGTTTAGTAATGACTTGAATCACGAGTGCCAGTCCCGTTTCCAAGGGCTCGGTACACATGGGCAGCCGGAGTGCGCGCCGATGCTGGGCGGCAATTTTTACGGGTAATTGCTCAGCGACGTCCCAGATTTTGGTGGGCTGAACGGAGGCTGTATTCAGCGCGTAATGTTTTTCCTGGCCGCGGAGAAAATTGAGATCAGCTAATTGGCGCAACGCGGCATAATCGGCGCGCTGGCCGGGCACGAGCACTTGATCCGTGACAAAGAAATTAAATTGCTCGAGGCCATCAGCTCCAAGGACGAGTTTTCCGGCCGCATTAGCGCGCATCAATTCTGGGCTGGAGGTGAGGTAGCGAGTCCCGCGAATACGCTTAGCGACTGCGGAGGTTTGGCTGGACTTGAACGCATTATCCCCCGCGAGTTGAATTTCCGGACCGGTGGGACGTTCCGTGAGGGACGGGGCATGCGTTTCCAGCCAGTTCGGCGCATCTTCCATGCCGCCATAAATGGTTACATCCGGACCGAGCTCGCGGCGCAGTTCGTCATGCGGCATTTCCCACGAAGTCTGCCAGAAATTACTGAACGTCACAAAATCGACGATGCCACGTTGCACCAACGTTTTTACGTCCAAACCAATCGTCCGCAAGTAGCCGAGATTGCTGGGAATGCGCAGCCCTAGAGGGAAAGAGGGGCGGCGAGCTTTGGTCAGCGCTTTGATTTCGGCAAACCAGTCAGTCATTTCGTCAGTCTGGCGGGCAGTCGCAGGAGCCTCGAGGCACACCGGGTGGCGGAGCCAGTCGAGTTCTAAGCCCTCGTAGTCATAACTTTCAATGCCCTCACGAATCATCGCTAACATATAATCGCGCACGGGACGGCGACCATAATTCAAACCAATCCACCCAGCGTGGGTGGTGGCGGCCGCGCCGGGAATGCGCCCTGATAAGCGATTTTTTGGATCACGAAATAATTGGCAACTGGCGGGGCTCTCGGGGGCGTTGGAGAAATGCGTCGCATTCATGCGATAGCTCAGCCACGGGCTGATACCGCGTGCGCGGCAAGCGCGGGAGCATTCGGCTAACCAGTCGACCCCCGCTTCGGTTAAATCTAAGTACAGATCGAACAGGCGCACGAGGTGGTCGACAGTTTGCTCGACTTGAATGGGGGAAAGGCCGGCATTGCCGGCAGCGATGGGTTGGGCGAAGGAGCGATCGCCGCGTCGATAACCCTGGAGGACATATTCGAGCTGTTTACTCGGGTACCACACGACCTGAGTGTTGGGATTGACCAAGAGAGTATCGACCCCGCTGGTGGCGAGCAAATCGATGAAGCGATGCACCGCTCGGGCGCTGTAGGCACCGCCTTCGGGTTGCCATAACTCCGGATTATAAAAGAGAAAATTACAGTCGCCGTTGAAGAGATTCCGATGTGCGGATAGGGGCTTCATGGGGGCCGTCTTCTGCGCGGTCTCGGCCGCTCCGGCGAAAGAGGGTAGTTGCGTCGCTAAGGTGAGGGCGGTGCTGGTGGCGACGCCTGATTTAATAAAATTTCGGCGAGTGAGGGGGAGTGATTTCATGAGGTAAGGCGGGAGAAATGAGGAGAGGCTTTTTCTAGGAGTGTTTAATGCCGCCGACGGGAGGCATGCCGTTGCGGCACCGTGGAGGCGATGTACTCAGCGGTTTCAGCTGGAGTGGCCGCAAAGCGGGCGGGCGAAAAGGCGGTTAGGTCAATCGGGGCTGAACCAGTCGCGGCTAGTTCCGCCAGAAAGTAGCCGGCCGCGGGGCTGTAGGAGAAGCCTCCGGAATGAAAACAATTTCCGATCCAAAGACCTTCCACTCCGGTGACCGGTCCGATGATCGGCTCGCCATCCATCGAAAATGATAACAAGCCCACGTGAGTCGATTCCCACTGCAAGTCGGCGAGGGTGGGGAAGAAATTTCTAAATCTTTCAACGGTGGGCGCGATGAGGTCGGGTTCAGCGGTGAGCGGATCTAGGCGAAAATCGAGTGAGGGTACTTTGAAGTCATCGCGCTCCGGTGTTTCGATGCCCAATAAAACACGGTTCCCCTTAGCGGGCCGAATATAGCCATAAAACGGATCAGCATTGATCGGCGGAAATTGCACGGGACTAGCCAGCGGGGCGGACACGTAGCGTTGGTGGACAAATGTTTTGACGGGTAGCGTTAGGCCAACCGCAGCCAGGAGGGGCAGGATCCAGGCGTAAGTGGCGACAATGACCACATCTGCGGCGATGAGACCGGCGGCGGTTTTTACGCCACAGGCCCGGCCGTTTTTAATACAGATTTCGTTGACCTGCACATTCTCGCGAATTTCGACGCCTAGGGCGCGGGCCCGTTGGGTGAGGCCGGGTAAATATTCCGCTGGTTCACTATACCCGCCCGTGGGGTCAAGGAGCCCCAAAAAATTATCGGCAGGGTTGAGCCCGGGCCAGCGGCGACGAATTTCAGCGGGCCGGAGGATTTGGTAAGGAGCTTCCAGCCGATCGTAGAGCGGCAGGAGCGCGGCGCGGGCGGGCCAGAGTTCTGGACTAAAAAGATTCAAGCAGCCCTGTTCATTATGAAAAGTATAGCCGGGTAATTCATTCGAGAATTCTCGAAAAATGCGCAGAGCATGGCGGCGAGCGCGGACGCCGGTTTCTGACCAGAGCAGACCAGTACTGATGCCGGCGGCGCGGCTGCTGGAGCCGGCGCCGATTTCATTTTTTTCCAACACCACGACACGGCCATAGCCCCGCTTGGCTAAATGATAGGCGGTCGAGAGCCCCGTGACGCCGGCGCCGATGACGATAGCAGTTTTCATATTTTAAATAGCTTTTCTATTTCGATAAATTTAACTGCGAACACGCGCCCAGTGGATGCTCAAGCATTGCGGAGTGCCGGCGTAAAAAACGCATAACACTTCATTCGTACGGCAGGAAGCGAGGGCGGGATGACCGAAGCTCCATTTACCCATGTCTTCCCAGTATTGATTGAAATCAATCGGCACGCCGCCAGCAGCGACGGCGGCTTGTTCGTTGTGGGTATAAATAATCAGGCGCTGATTGACGGGCCACGTCTGGCCCTCATCCGAGGATTGCCAAAGCGTCATGGTGCAAGGACCGCTCCGATCGACCACGAAAGCGAGCCAGCGACCATCAGCGAGGCACAGAGGCGCCGCGATTTGTCCGGGGATCGCCGTCGCGCGGATCGGTTCCGCTTGCAGTCCGGTGGCGGTGATCCGAGCGCGGCCGACGTGAACCGAGAGATCGCATTTTTTAACCAGATCATGCGTCCAGAACAGGCCGATAAATTCACCCTGATTTTGGGTCGGACAAAGGCGCTGGTCCCAGTAATAGATTTGATGTTGTGGGTCGCGCGCGACGAGGGCGGCCGGTTCAAAAGATCGACCCCCATCATGAGACAGGGTTAGCCACGCGGTGTGATGACCGGGCAGGGGATCATCAAATTGCTTGAAGCTTTCAAAAGCGAAGGCGAGGTCACCGTTGCGCCAGCTCACGATGGGCCCCGTGGCGCCGCAGCCGGCCAACCCCGGCGTGGGCAGAATGCGCCAGTTACTCCAGGTCGAGCCGTCATCCAAGGATTCCGCGATGAGTTGCCGCGAAGGTAAAATTCCTTGGGTGACCGGATCAAACAGAGGGCGAGCCGGTTCGCTGCGATTGAACCAGGTGGCGAAGAGCAGTAATTTTCCGGGAGCAGGCTCGTGGAGGGCGGGCCCGCTGAGGGAGCCGGGGATACCGTTCAGCTGAGTGGCAAAATTAAAATTTATGAGCGCCCAATTTTTGCCATGGTCGCGGGAGCGAGCTAATTGGATGGTTGAGTCAGGCGCATGTTTCACCGTGCCGACTTGAAAGGCGCTCAGCCAAATGCCGGAAGAGGGCACTCGGTAGATGCTCGTGAAGAA
>CAMAVZ010000081.1:0-6621 GCA_945861645.1 Opitutus sp. GAS368
ACGCGGGTATTGACTTTTCGGCCCAATTTCATCCCCGGTCGAAATTTCCATTTCACGACGCCATCCAAGGCGGGGCGCTCAAAACCGCGCGCATAGCGGACTAAGCCTCGGGGGCAAAACGAACCTACGGGGCTTGCTGCGCTAAAAACCCTATTTTTCAAGTCTTCCCCCTGCCCGTCTCACGTGTCATGTCTCGAACTATGTCTCCTGCTTCCCTCGCTGGCGCCCAACGCACCCAACTCCGCGGCCTCGGCCAAACCATGCCTGACTCCCTTCAAGTCGGCCGCGAAGGTGCCACCGTCACCCTTATCGCCCAACTCGAATGCGTGCTCGCCCAACGTGAATTGGTAAAAGTCTGCATCACCGGCGGCCAAGATCGCCATGCGCGCGCCGCCTTACACACTGCCCTCGCTCTAGCCACCCGAAGCGAATGCGTCGGCGCCGTCGGCCACACCGCGCTTTTTTGGCGCGCGGGCCCAGAAGGTTCTAAATTGCTGACCGTCCCTCATGACGCTGGCTGAACTCGGCTGGACGGATTTTTTTGCGCAAGCCTTCGCGCCCTACGCGGCCGAGGGCTGCCAGCCCGGGCGCGTCACGCTCGAGCTCAAAGGCTATTTTGAAGTAACCGGCGAGTTCGGGGCTAAGCTTGGGGCGTGTTCTGGAAAATTTATCAATACCGCCGTGGCGCAATCTGCTTTTCCAGCCATCGGCGACTGGGTCGCGGTCACGCCGCAAATTGGCGAAGCAGCCCGCGTCCATATCCACGCGATCCTCCCCCGTCGGACAAAATTTTCCCGCCAAGCCGCCGGCCAAGATGTTATCGAACAAATCGTCGCCGCTAACATCGATACCGTGTTTCTCGTTAGTGCCCTCGACGGCAACTACCACCTACACCGCCTCGAGCGCTACCTCGCCGCCGCTTGGGCCAGCGGCGCCCAACCAGTTATTTTACTGAATAAGGCCGACCTGGCGGAGGACAACTCAGCCGCCCTATGTGCCGAGATTGCCGCCGTCGCGCCGCAAGTGCCGGTGTTTATCGTCAGCGCACAAACTCGCCGCGGCCTGAAAGCCCTTGCGCCGTACCTCACGCCGGGCGCCACCATTGCCCTGCTCGGCTCATCCGGCGTCGGCAAATCTACCCTGATAAACCGCATTGTTGGCGAAAATTTACAGGACACCCAAGAGGTGCGGGATGTCGACGGCAAGGGTCGCCATACCACCACGCAGCGCGAACTGCTCGTCGCGCCCAACGGCGTCATCGTGATCGATACCCCCGGCATGCGCGAAATCCAACCGTGGGCAGCCGAGGCCGGCATTGAGACCGCGTTTGCTGATGTCGTCGCGCTGACCGGCCAATGCCGTTTCGGCGATTGCAGCCACACGGTCGAGCCCGGCTGCGCCCTCCAAGCCGCCCTCACGGACGGCACGCTGACGCTTGCTCGCTGGCAAAGCTACCAGCGACTCGACCGCGCGACCGCGCACGAAGTTCGCCGCACCGATCGGTCCGCCCAGCAACAACACAAATCACATCATAAAAAAATGACGAAGAGCCTGCGCCAACGCGTGCAGGAGAAATCCGGAGAAGAATGAGCCTTATTTCATCCGCGGAATGCCTCGCGGCGTGAGCGCGCCATTGACGCCCCGCTGGTTTTACTAAGAGTTATTCACTTATGTTCATCATCTTGGGCTCAGACGGAAAAGAATACGGGCCGGTCACCGTGGGAAATGTGATCGAGTGGATTCGTGATGGCCGCGCCAACTTGGCCACGAAAGCTAAGCGCGACCACGAGGATGAATGGAAGACCTTGGGGGATTTCACCGAGTTTAGCCGGCGGGCCCCCGAAGCAGCGACGCCACCACCGGCGGTGACTGACGAACCCGAGAGCGCGACACCTGTGCTCGCCGCTGATCCTGAGGCGGCCAGCCGCTGGCTGCGCCTGCCGGCGGCTTTAATCGATGGATTGCTCAAGACGTTGTGCTACCTGCCAATCAGCATTCCTTTAGTGCGCACCATTTTTGCTGAAGCCCTCAGTGGCGAGCAGCGCTCGTTCAGTGAAATCACCGAGCTCACCAGTAATATCGTGAATGAGCACCTCGCTCAAGCCCTGCCTTTTCTCGGCGGCTTATTGCTTATCCAATTTTTGCTGCTCGCGACCCGCGGTCAGACGATTGGCAAATGGCTGCTCCGGCTGCGCATCGTTCGCCATGATGACAGCTCAGCTCCTGGCTGGTATCGCGCTTTTCTGCTCCGCGCGAACTTACCGTTCATGATCGAGCAAATCCCCGTGCTCGGGTTTATCTTTTGGATCGTCGATTCGAGCTTCATCTTCCGCGCCGACCGTCGGTGCCTGCATGATCATCTCGCTGGCACTAAGGTGATCACCGGTTAGACGGCGGGTGAGATTTTTTAACAAGCCGGCGAGTCATGCTTACATGACTTGGTCGATCAGCGGATCCCCTTTAATAAAGCGGTGCAAGTTGGCCAAGAAATGTTGCACGATTTTTTCATCTTGATCGCGCGTCCCACCGCCAAGGTGGCAGGTTATAAAACAATTCGGCGTCTGCCAGAGCGGATGCTCAGGGGGGAGCGGCTCAGGTTCCATCACATCTAAGTAGGCGCCGCTAATCTGACCAGCGGTGAGCGCCGCGATGAGCGCTGATTGGTCGACGGTCGTACCGCGGCCAATATTATAAAAGCGCGCCGTCGCCAGCATCTGCGCGAAACGGCCGGCAGACATAAAATTCCGCGTGGCCGCGGAATCAGGCAATAAATTAACCACGTGATCCGCCACCGCTAGCGCCGCGCTTAAGCCAGCGTCAGTGACAACTTCCACGCCTTCATCGCCCCGCGGCGTGCGCCGATAAGCAATCACGCGACCGCCAAACGGAGCAAGCAAGGCGGCCAACCGCCGGCCAATTGAACCAAACCCCAGCAACAAGACGGTTTGCCCCGTCAACACTGTCGCCGAGTAACGATCTTCCAAATAACGCCAAGCTCGCATCCCATCTTGATTACGCAGCTGCGTGGGTAAATTACGGGCTAAGGCTAACATGGCCGCCAGAATTTGCTGCGCACAAGGATCCGCAAATACCGCCGAAGCATTAGTTACCTTGGTCCCGCGGGTTTGCATCGCTGCCCGAAAATCTGCGCGCTCATAGCGAGTGTAACCCGCTGAAGAGAGCGCCAACCAACGCAGGCGCTGATGCGCCATCACTTCCGCCGGCGTGGGCTGCCCATACGCAATGTCCGCTTCCGCCAAGGCGGGATCCGGCTCGGCTTCGACTAATACCGAACGGGTGGAGCTCGCGGATTGCAGCAAGCGGCAACCTGCCGCCGCTAAGCCGGTAGTAAACAGTTTATGGGCCTCAGGCCTTAGAGTATAATTGCTCCAAATTGTCAGACTCATAAAATCATCACACTAACGGAAGGCGTTCGCGATAAGCCAAACTGTGAATGCACCATTGCGGCCATTACTGCATTACGCTGAAGGGGGCCCCTGTTTTGGCGCGCACTTCCTCAAGCGTCACCCCGGGATGCAGCTCCTTGAGCAACAAACCACGACTTGCAGACACTTCAAAAACTACGAGATCGGTAATAATCAGGCTGACGACGCCCCGCCCGGTGATGGGTAAGGTACAGTGAGGCAGAATTTTTGGACTACCATCTTTGGCGCAGTGCTCCATCACGACCACGACACGCTTAACCCCAGCGACCAGGTCCATGGCGCCGCCCGGGCCTTTCACCATTTTTCCAGGCACCATCCAATTGGCGATATCCCCATTCGCCGCCACTTCAAGCGCGCCGAGTATGGATAAATCAATATGGCCACCACGGATCATCGCAAAGGAGTCGGCGCTCGAGAAAAAAGCGGAGCCTGGAATGGTGGTGATGGTTTGCTTACCTGCATTAATCAGATCCGGATCCACGGACTCTTCCGTGGGGAATGGCCCGATTCCGAGTAAACCATTTTCAGACTGCAGCGTGACGTTCATTCCCGCTGGGATAAAATTAGCGACCAAGGTCGGAATCCCGATGCCCAGATTAACATGATAGCCATCACGCAACTCCTGCGCGGCGCGGCGCGCCATCAATTCGCGCACCGGTGATTCTTTTTTGGCCGCGGCACTCCCGCGGACCGTGCGAAACTCGATGCGTTTCTCATAATGGCTCCCTTGAAAAATCCGATCCACGTAAATGCCCGGGGTGTGAATCTCGTCTGGGGCCAAGACGCCAATCTCGACCAATTCCTCAACTTCCGCGATGCACACTTGGCCGCAGGTCGCGATCATCGGATTAAAATTACGCGCCGTTTTGCGATAGATAAGATTACCCGCCTTGTCCCCGCGCCACGCCTTAACCAAAGCCACATCCGCTTTAATGCTGGGCTCGAGCACATATTCTTGGCCGTCAAATAGCTTAGTCTCTTTGCCCTCGGCCAATTTCGTGCCCACCGCGGTTCGCGTATAGAAGCCGGGAATCCCAGCTCCGCCCGCGCGGAGTCGCTCGGCCAACGTGCCCTGAGGAATCAACTCCAGCTCGAGTTCGCCCGCGAGGACCTGCCGCTCGAATTCCTTGTTCTCGCCCACATAGGAGGCCAAAACTTTTTTAATTTGCCGCGTCGCGAGCAACAAGCCCATGCCGAAGCCGTCAACTCCAGCATTGTTCCCCACAATCGTCAGGCCCTGCACCCCACTATCGCGCAAGGCCGTGATAAGATTTTCTGGAATGCCACAGAGTCCGAAGCCGCCGGCTGCGATGGTTTGATGATTTTGGAGGAGGCCGGCCAGCGCCGTGACCGCATTGGGGTAAACTTTACTCATGAGGGTAAGCGATTTCGGAAGAAATTAAATAATTACAGCCGTTCCACACACACGGCGAGTCCTTCGCCGCCGCCGATGCAAATGGTAGCAACGCCGCGCCGCGCGCCGCGTTCTTGGAGGGCAGCGAGGAGGGTCACGATAATGCGTGCGCCACTGGCGCCAATCGGATGACCGAGCGCGATGGCCCCGCCGCGCACATTAAGTTTATCCGCAGGTACTCCGAGTTCCTGTTGGAGCGCGAGCGGTACTACCGCAAACGCTTCGTTTACTTCCCACAGATCAACGTCCGCCACTTGCCAACCAGCAGCGGCGAGGGCCGCTTGAGTGGCTTGCACGGGAGCAGTCGTAAACCACAAGGGATCCTGAGCCTGACTACCAAACGAAACAATGCGCGCGATAGGCTTCAAGCCACGCGCCTGCGCCAGAGCTGCGGTCGTGAGCACGAGCGCCGCGGCCCCATCGTTAAGACTAGAAGCATTCGCCGGGGTAATCGTGCCGTCTTTTTGAAAAGCGGGCTTCAAGGCGGGGATTTTATCGTACTTAACTCGCGCCGGACCTTCGTCCTGATGCACGAGCGTGATGTTGCCCTTGGCATCACTGAGTTCGACGGGCGTAATTTCAGCAACAAATTGACCCGCTTGCTGCGCCGCATTGGCGCGCTGAAAGCTCGCAATGGCGAAGGCGTCTTGTTGGGCCCGAGTAAATTTATATTTGGCCGAACATTGCTCCGCACAATTCCCCATATGGATATTGTTATAGGGATCCCACAGCCCATCGGTGATTACTGAATCGACGACTTGTTGATGGCCCAACCGGTAGCCATCACGGGCCTTGGGCAACAAGTAAGGGGCGAGCGACATATTTTCCATACCCCCCGCAACGTACATTGCGCCCACGCCGGCCTGGAGCGCGTGCGTCGCCTGCATGACGGCCTGCAACCCTGAGCCACACACTTTATTAATTGTCACGCAGCGCACGGACGATGGTAAGCCCGCCTGCAGGGCCGCCTGGCGGGCCGGCGCCTGACCCTGACCAGCGGATAAGACATTGCCCATGAGACAGTCGGTGATATACGCCGCCGCGACGCCGGCCTGCGCCACCGCGCTTTTAATCGCCGCGGCCCCCAGCCGGGGGGCTGGCACCGTCGAGAGAGCGCCTTGAAAAGCCCCGAGGGGCGTCCGCGTGGCCGAAAGAATCACGATGGGGTTCATACAATAGTCAGCAGGATTAAGGGGTAAATTCAGGAAGCAAATTTTAGCTGAGATCGTTTAAATTTTAACGACCACCTCAACTCGGGCGCGGAATGGTAAATAATTCAGTCGTGCGAGTATAATAATCGCCGCCCATGCGACCGATCGTATCCAGCAAGCGTGGGTCGATTTGTCCATCCGCTCCCAGCACCTGCTCGCTGACATGCAGGCAGACGACCGTCCCAAATACGACGTTGGCAGAAAGCGGTCCGGTCCCGATATTAACGATGCGATCGAGTCGACACTCCATAGCGATTGGGGAAGCTGCCACGCGCGGTGGGCGAATTTTAAGCGACGGCGCGGTCGCAATCTTGCAATGATCGAATTCACTTTCACCGTGCGGCAGAGGCGCCGCGGTCGCGTTCATGGACTCGCGCAGCGCATAAGGGACGACGTTGATCACAAATTCAGGGACTTGTTCCACGTTGATCACGCTGTCCTTTTTCTTGCCGTGACGATCGACCGCCCCCGTGAAAAGCACTGTCGGGGGACTGGCGCAGACTCCCTGAAAAAATGAGAAGGGCGCTAAATTAGTGTGGCCGGCCGCGGA
>CAMAVZ010000082.1:0-6550 GCA_945861645.1 Opitutus sp. GAS368
GCCGCAGGAAAATAATACTCCCGCCCAGCACGAGTAAACCGAGCACGGTAATGCCTAAACCAAACCGGGCTAACGTAGCCTTTTCGGGATACTCCTCATTCAAATAATACATCGTCCCCCCGAACATAAGCAGGACGAAGGAAATTAAAATACCGGCTTGCCGGCTCATTTTTTAACCCGATTGCGGGGGTGATGACGGGCATGTTGATCGAGCAGCTGCGAATTTTCAACTGCCGTATAAATCTGCGTGGTCCCGATACTGGCGTGTCCCAGCATCTCCTGAATCGCCCGCAAATCAGCGCCCCCGCCGAGCAAGTGAGTGGCAAAGGAATGGCGCAGTAAATGCGGCTTCACCGTCGCCGGCAGGCCGGCGCGTTGGGCATATTTCTTTACGATCACCCACAGGGTCTTCCGAGAAATTGCCTGTCCCCGCTCGCTAATAAAAAGATCACTCCCCGTCCGGGGTTTGACCAAACGCGGGCGGCCCGCGGTGAGATACGCCGCAATCGCTGCACTGGCTTGCGCGCCTAACGGCACGACGCGTTCCTTGGAGCCTTTGCCAAAAACCCGCACAAAGCCGTGGACCAAGTCGACTTGTTGCAAGGCGAGCTGACAAATTTCCGTCGCCCGCAACCCACTAGAATATAATAACTCCAACAGTGCGCGATCCCGCAGCGTGTAGGCATCACCGCCGGCGGTGGCCGCCAGCAATTTCCCCATGGCGGCGGGCGACAGCGTATGCGGCAACTTGCGCCGCAATTTGGGCGCAGCGAGCAAGGCGGTCGGGTCATCCCCCCGAATTTGCTCGCGCACCAAATGACGAAAAAGCATCCGGACCGCACTCAGTTTGCGGGCCTGACTAGCACTCGATAGCTGCTGATCGCTGAGCCCATGCAACCATGCGGTGAGCTGGGTCGCGGTGACCTGCACCCAATTGCTCGCCCCGTGGCGTTGCAAAAAATGCGCCGCCTGCCGCAGATCGTTTTCGTAAGATTTAGCGGTGTTTCGCGCTAGCCCGCGTTCAAGCTCAACGTAGCTCAAGTAGCGGTCAATCTCGTCCGCAAAAGCCGCAGGCGCGGGCGGCATCGGGGTCGCCTTAAACTTTGATTGATGACCGCGGCGCGTCTGCACAAGACACCCCAGAGGGAACGGATCAATAGCGGCGCGGACGCCGCGGGCCCGGCGGGGGCAAATTAGTCTCGCGAATGCGGTAGGTGATCCGCGCCTTATCTAGGTCGTAGGGACTCATCTCCATCTTCACCTTGTCGCCGGCGGCGATCTTGATGAAGTGCTTGCGCAATTTACCTGAGATATGCGCCAAAACCATATGACCGTTGTCGAGTTGCACACGAAACATGGTGCCGGGAAGGACCGTCATAATCTTGCCCTCCACTTCAATCACTTTGCCGTCAGACATAATTAGGGGAGAGGGATTTGCTGGTTTGGGTCATACGGGAATTGCTAATAAAAGCCCCTTGTAACTGGGGAAATCCCTCCGTAGTCAAGGCTTTCCGCCGCTACCATGGATTCCCCCCGCCCCTCACTCCCTTGCCCCTTCGCCAAAGTGCACCCCTCGCAACTCCGGCGAGATGACGAATTTTATATGTGGCTCGCTTATAACGAGGCCATCGCCGCTTGGCAGGAAGACGAAGTACCGATCGGCGCGATCATTGAATTGGACGGAAAAATCATCGCTGCCGCGCACAATCAGCGCGACAGCACGCGCGACCCCACCGCCCACGCTGAAATCCTGGCCCTGGGCCAAGCCGCCAAGGCCGTTGATAATTGGCGCCTCACGGGTGCCACCCTTTACGTGACCAAAGAACCCTGCCCCATGTGCTCCGGCGCCACCTTGATGGCCCGGCTCAAACGAGTGGTCTATGCCGTGCCCGATGCCAAGATGGGGTGCTTGGGCGGCGCAGCAGATCTGAATGCTCTGCCGCAATCTAATCACCGCCTAACAATCACCCGCGGGCTTCTAGAGAAGCCGTGCCTCGATTTGCTGCAGGCCTATTTTCAGCTCAAACGAAAAGAAGATTAAGCACCGGCCGGTAATGCTGAGCGAGTCGCCTCATGACACGAGCGACAGTTGACCTTGCCCCGCACCCATGCACTTTAATTGCTCCGAAAGATAACTCCAACCCACCACGACAATGGCTTATTCCCTTCCTCCTCTCGCTTACGCCCACGATGCTTTGGTTCCGCACATTGATGCCAAGACCATGGAAATTCACCACGGCAAGCATCACCAAGCGTATATCACTAACGCCACGAATCTGCTCAAAGACCACGCCGCGTTGGCCGAGCTCGACGTCAATCGTTTGATCGCCGATCTCGCGCAAGTGCCGGAAGCCATCCGGGGCGGGGTGCGCAACAACGCTGGTGGACACAGCAATCACTCCTTTTTCTGGACCATCCTCGGGCCCGGCAAAGGCGGTCTGCCGAAAGGTAAACTCGCCGCGGCGATTGACGCCGAGCTCGGTGGTTTCGCCAAATTTAAAGAAGATTTCGCCAAAGCTGGGGCCACCCGCTTCGGCTCAGGTTGGGCTTGGCTCGTCGTTAATGGCGGCAAATTAGCCGTCGGCTCAACTGCCAATCAAGACAGCCCACTCATGGGCAAGGCCGTTGCTGGGATTGAGGGGAAACCAGTGATCGCGCTCGATGTCTGGGAGCATGCCTACTATCTCAATTACCAAAACCGCCGGCCTGATTACATTGCCGCCTTCTGGAATGTGGTCGACTGGGATGCCGCCGAGGCAAACTACATGGCCGCCCTTAAATAAAGATCGAGCTCCGCAACTCCTTGCCTTTAACGCCAAAAAAAACCGCGCTTAATCGCGCGGTTTTTTTATGCCCCGAGATTCAGCCACGCGCCCCAGCGTTACTTGGGCTGGCCGGAGGTTAATGGTAGAGCGCGAGCCACCCT
Source organism: Opitutus sp. GAS368 (assembly GCA_945861645.1). Taxonomy (GTDB): domain Bacteria; phylum Verrucomicrobiota; class Verrucomicrobiia; order Opitutales; family Opitutaceae; genus Lacunisphaera. The sequence goes on from CAMAVZ010000082.1 coordinate 2,927, forward strand.
GAGATTATTTATCCTTTAGCTCAAAGACCCCATCCCACTGGGGATCAGTCGAGTGCTGCCGCATAAATTTCAGGCGCCGACAGCGTTCGATAAAGATACTGGAGGGATTATTTTCAATCCCGCGCTCCGGGCTGACTTGGTTGGGCTCTAAAGCTAAACTCTGTTCGAAAATCTGAACCGCCCCGTCCCAATCTTGGCGAAAATAAAGTTCCAGCGCCTGCGCGTAAAGGGCGAGACCTTGCAACGTCGCCGGCGGCACATTTTCGCGCAGACCCACAATTTCGAAAACCGCCACCGGTTGGCCGCGGCCTTTGACGATAATTTTGTCGAGGAAGCGAAAGACGATGCGATCACCGCCGTATTTTTCACAGGCCAGCTTAGTGGCATCCGTGACCATCGTATAAACGCCGAGGGCCTTGGCCCCCGACTCCATGCGGGCCGCCAGATTCACATTATCACCCATCATGGTATAACTGAAACGCGTGCGACTGCCCATATTACCGATCACGGCCGGGCCCGTGTTGAGCCCCAATCGCGAGCGCATCCCTTGGACAAGCACGGGCCATTTTTCGCCCTCCCCTCGCCACTTTTCGCTTAAAGTTTGTATGGCCCGCTGGACCCGCTGGGAGGCCAAACAGGCGCGATAAGCATGATCCGGCAACGGCAGCGGCGCGCCAAAAATGGCGACAACCGCATCGCCAATATATTTATCCAGCGTGCCGCCCTCCTCTTGAATGATATCGGTGCAGACGGTGAGATACTCATTCATTAATTCGACCAGTTGCGGCGGCGACATAATCTCAGCGAAGGTGGAAAATGATTGGATATCAGAAAAATAAGCCGTGATGACTTCTTCATGGCCCCCCAGTTGTGGATCGAGGTCAGACTCCACCATGCGGTTGACCAACTCTGGCGCGAGATAGCTTCCAAACATACTTTTGATTCGGCCCTTTTGTCGTTCCTCCACCACTAACTGGCAGAGCATGGCAATGAATCCGGTGGAGAAGGCGGCGCCCACCGGCGCGGCCAACGGCAAGATCAGATGGCTTTGCGCGAACTGATAGAACGCGACCATAATAAAACTGGCGGGGACGAGGAGCGCGAGGACCTTGGTGAAATGACTGCGCGCTCCGCCCACAGTCACCAGACCCGTCACGGCAAGAGTGAGAACAAAAATACTAACCCAGAGCGCCCACGGCGGCGGCCGCTGCAAATATTGCTCAGCGATAATCGTCTTCAGCAGATTTCCATGTAGCCCCACCTTGGGGACAGGAACCGCATCGAAAGGCGTCGGGGCCAGATCTTGCAGCAAAGGATCGACTGGCCCGACGAAAATAATCGCCCCCGCAAAGCGCTTAAAATAATCCACCGCTTCCGCGCGCTCTAGCGGTTGACTCGATTTAAGCATTTCTCCCGCGATCAGCACATCCGCCATGCTGGTGCGGGGATTCAAGGTCTGGTTGTCCCACGGCGAGAACCAGTTGATTTCCAAGAGCTGCTGCGCGGTCAAGGGGATGCGGCGCAACACCTCGCCGCCTTGAGAGAAAATTTCGAGCACCTCACCGTTTCGGCGCGCTGACCCAGGTGGCACCCCCAGCTCGACGCACGCCAGTTGCACGGCGGCATGCCAGAAATTGGTCGTGGGAGATTCCGTAAAGAGCGGCGCCCAGCGCGGCGTTTTGTCGCCGGAATACTCTGCATCAGTATCAATCAACCCAATGGTGCCCCACGCGCTCGTCAGCGTAGCCCCGATAATGGGATATTGCGGCAGCTCCGGTTCAGCATTTTTAGCGCGATCGGTATAACCCAACCGCAGCAGAGGGAAATCGCGTAACTGGTTATGTTGAGTGGCGGCGGCCCCGCGCGTATATTGAGCGGCCAGAATCAGGGCGGGGTATTTTCGGGCGACCCGCGCCAGAGCTAAATTACCTTTGGCCGCATCTTCTTGATTAACCAGCTCCGAGTGCCCGTAGGCCGAGAAAACAAAATCTACGCCGATTGCTTTGGCCCCCCCTTGTTCGAAAAGATATTGGGCCGCCTCCGCAAACCGTCCCCGATTCCACGGCCGCTCCCCGATGCGCTGTACGGCACGAGTGTCGACATCGACATAAAAAACTTTTAGCGGTGCGGCCATCTCTCCCCGGAAGCGAAAGCGCCAATCCAGCAAGAAATTTTCCGCCGGCTGCAGCCGACCCTCCTGCGCCAGCCAACCCCAAAACAAAGGCACCGGTAACAACCACCAGAGCCACCAATTAATTTTTTTATTCTTTGGAGCCACGCTCGTAAAGCCTAACAACCACGGCGTTGAATTAAAGCAGATTTAAAATTCTGCCGAGCAAATGCCGGCGGGCGCTAACGAGTTGCCCACTAAGCTCAAACCGCATTTGCCCATTAACCACCAGCCCCCGGCGTGAGTGCAGTGGGCACCGGAACAAATATTGGGGGAGGCGTAGGTTTAGGTAATGGTATCGGTGTAGTGACTGGTGTAGCCACCGGCGCAGCGGCCGGCGTAGCCACTGGCGTAGCGGCCGGCGCTACAACCTCAGGAGCCACCGCTGCTTTCTCGGCAGCCGCTTGGTCTGCAACGGCGGCGGCCTTATCCGCCGCTGTTTTGTCGGCGGCCGCTTTATCGTCCGCGGCCTTCTTATCCGCCACCGCCTTCTTATCCGCCACCGCCTTATCGTCCGCGGCCTTCTTATCCGCCACCGCCTTATCGTCCGCGGCCTTCTTGTCCGCCGCCGCTTTATCATCCGCCGCCGCTTTGTCATCCGCGGCTTTCTTATCCGCCGCCGCTTTATCATCGGCCGCTTTTGGGTTGGGCGTAAAAATTGTCTGCTGAACGGCAGCTGCAATATTCGTCGTGGCCGTAACAATGATAGCCTTCGTCGCTGCGGGTATATCCTGAGTAACAATCACTGGAGCCGAGGGCGTCGCCGCGGGTTTAACTGCGACCGGTGTTGTAGTTGCTGCTGGGGCAGCCGCAGGCGTGGGGGCCGCCGCGGGGGTCGCCGCCGTAGGTGCGGCCGCCGCGGGAGCGGTCGCCGCCGTAGGTGCGGCCGCCGCGGGAGTCGCCGCCGCATCAGCAGGAGCGGCCGCCGGCGCTGCGATTGGCGCCGCGGGCGTTGCCGCCGGCGCCGCGCTAGCCTCCGGTATGTCAACCGTGGCCACGACTTCCTTGCCCACAGGAATAGGAATTTCCACCGCCGTGACCCCTTGCATCACCACTAAACCTTCCGCGGTTGATACCGTGAAAAAAGCCCGACCATTCGCATCTGGCCGAAAAACAATCCGGAATATAGTGCCCCGAATACCAGCTGCCCCCGCGGGAGTTTTAATGGAGTAACTAGACGATTTGTTGAGACGCCTGACATCGCCGACCACGTCGCCATAAACAAGATTTAGATTAGTCTTAGAGACTGAGGGCTCACCCTTCTTGCGATCCTTGAAGTCGGCCATTTTCACGTCCTCGGCCAACGGATCCATTTTGAATTCATCAATCGCGAGAAATGAGTTCGCCCCTAATTTGACCGAGGAGCCGTTCATGAACACGAGCACCACCCCTGAGTTGGCCCCCGTGGTGATGGTATCGCTCTCCGTTAATTGATCCCCATCTTTCACGGGAAC
>CAMAVZ010000083.1:0-6250 GCA_945861645.1 Opitutus sp. GAS368
GCGACGATGACATCATCGCCATTGGTCATGCCCAGATCGGCGCGCCCCACGGCGACCGAGGACATCACCTGCGCATTAGGCCCGCCGGGTAGAATTGCCACGTCGAGTCCCTCGGCCGCGTAATAGCCCTTCGCGAGGGCCTGATAATAACCGCCGTGTTCGGGCTGGGGAAACCAGTCGGTCTGGAAACGCACTTTAACCACCGCCGCGCCCGAGGCCGCGGCGGTGGGGGTTTTCTGACCGCAACCACTCGTAGCGATCAGTGCCAGGCCCGCAAAAAATAGTCTGAGGAGATAAGCTGACATAGATAAAATAAGTAAAAATTAGGTGTGGGCTAAGCAATCTGTGACCATGTCACGGTAAAGCAAATCAGCTCAGGTACCGAATGGATTGGGTCGCAGCTTAGTGATCGGCGCGCTCGAACGAATCATGCCATTTATGCAGCAAGGCCCAGTTGAGCCAGGCCACGGCGGCGACAAAAACGAAACCGAGCAAGCAGCTCGTCAAGGCGGTAGCGAAAAGCGCCGGGATTTTTATCTGTGTATTGTAACTATAAACCAGAAACCCCAGCCCGCCCGTTCCGCCCGAAGCGTTGCCCACCATGTATTCGCCAAAAATGGCTCCGATCGGCGCCAGGGTCGCGGCGATCCGGAGCCCCGCGAGATAGTACGGCAGCGCCGCTGGCACGCGCAGCAGCAGGACCTCTTGCCACCGGTTGGCATTGCACATGCGAAAGAGCGCCACGTGATTCATGTCGGTTGAGAGCAACCCCTGGGTGAGGTTGGCGACGATCGGAAAATAACTAATCAGCCAGGTGATCGTGATAATCCCCGGCATCCCCGGCCCCGCCCAGAGCATGATAATCGGCGTCAACACAATCACCGGCGTCATCTGCAACATGAGCAACCAAGGATACAAGCTAGCCCGCAGCGATTTGGACAGCCCCAGCAGGAGCGAGGTAAAAAAGCCCAAGCTTGCCGCCAATAAAAAACCCCCTAACGCGCCCAAGGCGGTGTGACCAGCCGCCGCCAACAAGCGGGTGTGTTCGTGCACCGCGGCCGCCATGATTTCACCCGGCGTAGGCAAAATCCAACTCTGCAGTCCGCTCACGACCCGCACGCCATACCAGAGGCCGATAAAAATCAACCCACTCACGGCGGGGAGAAGCCAAGTTAAGACGGAGAAGGATTTTTTCATGACGAGGGGGGAATTTCGACCTCATGCAGCAAGCGCGTGACTTCATTCACCTTCGCTTGAAAGTCGGGGTGTCCCCGCAATTCAGGCCGCCGCGGATAAGGAAAATCAATCGCGACCTCCGCGTGAAAGCTTCCGGGATTCGCCGCCATGACCACGATGCGGTTGGAAAGAAAAACCGCCTCGCTCACGGAATGCGTGACAAACAGGGCCGTGAAAGGCGAAAGAGCGCGCACGGTGAGCAGTTCTTCATTGAGCCGATTACGCGTCATCTCATCGAGGGCGCCGAACGGCTCGTCGAGTAAAAGCAGGTGCGGCGCCAGCGTCAGGGCGCGGGCGATGGACACCCGCATTTTCATGCCACCCGAAAGTTGCCGCGGATAATAATCCGCCACTTTAGCCAGCCCGACGAGTTCCAGCATTTTCCGCGCGGTCGTCTGCCGTTCCGCCGCGGGGCTTCCGCGCAAGCGCAGGGGCAGCTCCACATTCAACTGCGCCGTGAGCCAGGGTAGCAGCGTGGCATCCTGAAAAATAAAAGCCTGCCGATCACGGGCCTCGCGTGGCTTAACTCCCATGACCGTTAATTCACCCGTACTCCCGGGGCTCAGCCCTGACACCAATTTGAGAATGGTTGATTTGCCGCAGCCGCTGGGACCGATGAAGGAAATAAAATCGTGGGGCGCCACCGTAAGGTCAATTGCGGCCAAGACCAGGGGCCCCACGCCGTAGCGCTTTTGCAGCGAGGTAAATTTGACGATGGGCGGAACGGACTCCATGAATATCACTGAATGGACACAATCGCCCAAAAAACGCCAGCCACTTTGCCATGGAACGCCTGGTCGACTTTGGCCCCAGCGGTAGCAGCGCGCGAAGTCCAGACTCGGGTCGCGGCCTTAGCACCCGCCTTGCGCTCCGCGGCGCTGGTGTGGTTGCGACCGGAGCATGAGTTAGCCTTGGACTTAGCGGCGAAAAGCACGCGCGACCCGCTGCACGGAATCCCTTATTTCTTAAAAGATCTTTTTGATTTAGGCGGCATCCCGACCCGCGCGGGCTCTACTTTTCTTAATGAAGTGCGCGGCACCCCGACCATCAATAGCACCATCGTTCGGCGGCTGCAGGCCCTCGGCGCCAGTTGCGCCGGCAAAACGCAGCTGGTGGAATTCGCGTCGGGCCTCACGGGCGAAAATCCTCACTTTGGCGACTGTCCCCATCCCCAATTTCCTGATCGTCTAACCGGAGGCTCGAGCAGCGGATCAGCTGCGTTTGTCGCGGCGGGGGTTATTCCGCTCGCGATTGGCACCGATACCGGCGGCTCAATTCGCGTGCCCGCCGCGTGGTGCGGACTCTACGGCTTTCGCCTGACGCCAGGGCAGGAATTTATTAGCGATGCCTTTCCCCTCGCGCCGACGATGGACACGGCGGGTTGGTTCACCGGAACGGCCGAGGGCATGTCGGCTACTTGGCAGGCCTTGGTTGGACCCGCGAGCCCGCCGGCAAACTTGCGCGGTTGTTACCTTCCCTTGTCAGCGTTGCTCCCAACGGCAGATCAAGTCACGGACCAGGCTTGCACGGCAGCGGCCGAAAAGATCTGCCCCGTGGCCGATGCTGCCACCCAAGCTGAATTGCTCACCGCCTGGCGCGATGCGGTGGAAGCCTATATCACGATTGGCATGAGCGAGGCCTACCTCGTTCACCGCGACTGGCTGGCGCCGTATCGGGAGCATTATGATCCTGTCATTTGGCAGCGCTTCAGTGCGGCCGCGCATTATCCGGCTGAGCAGATCAAATCGGCCCACTCCACCTTGTACGGAATGCGCCACACATTTGAAAAATATTTCTCCCTTTACGATTTTTTGATTTTGCCTGCAGTGCCGTGCGCGGCGCCGCACAAGGCAGACAGCACGCCGGAGTTGCGGCGTAATATTCTGACGCTAACAGCACCCGCTAGCCTGGGTGGACTGCCCGTGTTGAGCCTCCCGGTGTCATTGCCGTCCGGCCTGACCGCTGGCCTGCAAGTTATCCTCCCGCGCGCCAACAGCCCAGTCGTGCCGTGGTTATTAAAGCCGGAGTAAACGCGCGGCGTTGGCACCGAGCGTCGCCGCAGAGGCGCCAGCTTTTTTGGCTTCGGCCAGTAAACGACGGAAAGTGGGCGCAGATTCTTCCTGCGGATAAAGCACCAGGGGGTAATCGGTGCCAAAGAGCACGCGGTCATTGAGCGCACGCGGCCAGACCTCCGCCCCGTAAAGCAAAGGTGAGGCCGCGGTATCGAACCAAACATTAGGCAGCGCCGCGGCGACGGGCGACCACGCCAAGCTACCACCCCAGTGCGCGAGGATAAATTGCGTCGCGGGAAAAGCTCGGGCGAGGTCCAAAAAATCGTCGAGCGGGGTCTCGACGCGACCCGGATACGGCCGACTCAGGGGGTCGGTCACATGCAGATTGATCGGCAGTTGCCGTTCAGCGGCGAGAGTGAGGATGTGGCGCCAATGGGGATCAGTGATCGAAATTTTCTGCGCCTGCGGCGACAGTTCGCCCAGCCCGATGAAACCATGATCGACGGCTCGCTGTATTTCAGCAGACGCGCTTGGCCCAGCCGCCGGTTGCACCGCGGCAAAAGCCGCGAGGCGATCGGGATGTTGCCGCACGCATTCGGCGTAAAATTCATTTTGCCGCACGCAAGTCGCGTGATTTTCCCAGTACCATCCCAGCAGGATGGCCTTGGTCACGCCCGCGGCGTCGAGATCACGGAGAAGCTGATCCACGGAAGGAAAAGCCTGCACCGCTTGACCCGATGAGCGGCGACGCGTGCAGAGTTGCGCCCAATGTTTCTCCCCGGCAGCAGCCGCCCAAGCCACCGGATCGCGGTTCACCTCTGGCGGGTAAAGATGCACATGGGCGTCGATGATGGCCACGCCTGACCTTTTACCCGCCGCTGCCAGCCTGCAAGTCGGGAACGCAGGATTTAAATCGCGAAGAGCGCCGGGCTTAGGTTTAAGTTTTAAGGGGTAAGGTTTAAGCTCGGATCGGATCGCGAACTTCGAACCCGCCACAAAAGGCACAGAAAGCGCAAAAACGAACAAGGCAGGGGCGGAAAAGATGAAACTTGGGAAAGTAGAAAATCGAGAAACTAAGATCCGGATCGACCAAGGCCTTTTTAACCGCGAAGGGCACGAAGTGACACGAAGGGGGAAGGAAAAGATGAAACTTGGGAAAGTAGAAATCTACAAACTAATTTCCGGATCGGCCCTCTAACCTCTCACCTCTGACCTTTTGCCTCGGTGCCACCTCGTACACTCGCTCCCTGCTGCGGGCAGAGCCCGCGGCTTACTTGACGGTAAAACTCCACGCGAGGGCGGGGCCTTTAGCGACGAGGCGGATCTCGTAGCGGCCGGGGGGCAGGGTGGTGGTGGAAAATGTCAGTGCGTAGTGGGAGTCGGGCCAGCGACTCCGCAATTCTTTGCCGGGTAGCGTTTCTATCGTGGGGACCAGCACTAATTCATGGCCCTTGCGGTACAGGGTGCTGTCGCCCAATTGGGCTTTTAAATTGGTCAGACTGGCCGTGAAGAAAATGGGGTAGTCTTGTTCGTGGAGCACTTCGGCCGGGGCGCTGACCTGATCGATTGTGGCGAGCAGCTTGGGCTTCTCCGCAAAATTGGGTTCAAAGTCAGCGCCTAAGCCGAGGGCCGCGCGGTGCAGCGGGGCCGGACCGGGCGCGCTTATTTTTTCAATCGGGCGCCGAGTGGTGACGGGTAATTTTTGCCAACCGGCGGCCAGTAAGCGAGCGACGGTGGCCCGATCTTGGGCATCTTGGTAAGGGCGGTAGGCGGGGCTCGGCTTCCGATAATAAAAATTTACCGCGGTGTAGATAATGGCAAAAGCCACGATCGCTGCGATGATCCACTTCATGGACCAAGGTTGAGGCGAGCGGCGCGGACGCGAGGCAGTCATTTGGGCTGTTATCGCGGGTGGAGCGGGCCGAGCGCAAATACATTTGCGCCACCCCTGCGGACTTGTTCTCGTCGCTAGCTCACATGAAATTTTGGTCGCAGACATTTATTCCCACGCTCAAGGAAAGCCCCGCCGACGCCGAGATTGCGTCGCACAAATTGCTGCTCCGCGCGGGCCTCGTGCGTAAATTGGGCGGCGGACTTTATACTTTCATGCCGGCTGGCTTACGCGTCGTGCAGAAAATCAGTCAATTATGTCGCGAGGAAATGGATCGCGAGGGCGGCATTGAAATGGCGATGCCCTTCATTCACCCCGTAGATCATTGGCAAGAGGGACCGCGCTGGGCTGCGGCCCGGGAAATTATGTACCGCGTCGATCACGCGGGGGCGGGCAAGGGGCGTTCGAAGGAACCGGAGTTCGTGCTCGGGCCCACGCATGAAGAAGTCATTACCCCGCTCGTGAAAAGTGAGATTACGAGTTATCGGGATTTGCCAAAGAATTTTTATCAAATCGGGCCGAAATTCCGCAACGAGATCCGGCCCCGCTATGGTTTGATGCGCGCGCGGGAATTTATTATGAAGGACGCCTATAGCTTCGACGCGACGGACGAAGCGGCGACCGAGAGTTACCACAAGATGAAGCGCGCCTATGCGGCGTTCTTTCTGCGCTGTGGTTTGAAGACGATCGCCGTCGAGGCTGATACCGGCGTGATGGGCGGGAGTTTCTCCCACGAGTTCATGGTGCCGGCGCCCGTGGGCGACGATGATATCGTGTACTGTGACGCCAGCGGCTATTCCGCTAATCGGGAGAAGGCCACGAGTGGGCTCGTGCCCAAAGATTTTGCGGATGCGGCGCCCAGCGGGGCGCTCGAACAATTTCCGACGCCGGGGGTAGTCACGATTGCGGCGCTCGCGGCGGCGCCCTACGGCGTGGCGGCGGATCAGCAATTCAAGACGCTCGTCTATATGGGTGACGGCAAACCGTTTCTCGTGATTCTCCGCGGTTGCGATGACCTCGAGGAAGCTAAACTCGGCGCGTTGGGCTTTCAGCTCTGGCGCCAGGCGACCGCTGAAGAAATCGAGCCCGTGCTGGGCGCTAAGCCAGGCAG
>CAMAVZ010000084.1:0-6030 GCA_945861645.1 Opitutus sp. GAS368
CAACCGGGTTTACCCGGCGCCGCGCCGATCGCATGAATATCATGCCCAAAATCTACCAGCGCGCAGGTGAGCTGATGTTCCCGCGCAATCCCCGCGACCATATCTACCGCGTATTCTTTGCCCCAACCGCCAAAATCAAGCGCCATCCCAACTTCTGGTAAGCGCACTCGCCCGGGCGCCCGCTCCACGCGGGCCCAACCAACGAGCCGCCGCGCCGCCGCGATTTCTGCTGGGGCCGGCACCCGCGGTACGGCTGCCTTATAATCCCACAGTCGCATGAGCGGTAATGCCGTCACATCCAATAATCCTTGGGTCATGAAATGCAGCGAATGACACACCTCGAGAAATTGCTCCATTTCCGCATCAATCTCCACCCAGTCACGGCCGGCCGCGGCATTGATGCGCGAGACCAAGCTATCTGGACGAAAGCGGGAGTATTTTGCTTCAAAGGCAGCCACCCAAGCCACCACCGCCCCTTCAAAGGCCTGCGCCGCGGCGGGATCAGCACAGACATACTGGACTTCACATTTGGTTCCCAGCGCGGCCCAGCGCAAATAACGCAAGGGCTCCACGGCGCCCGCCACAGGGGCGGCCGACGGGCGCTTGGTCATTTCCGCGATGAGGGGCATAGACTCGGTTGATTAACGCGTGAGCTTAAGCCCCACCGTGAAGGCATCGGCCTGACTAAAAGCATCCTGCCGCGTAACCCCATCCAGTCCACGCGAGGTGTAGCGGTTGTAAGCGACATCAATCGCCACCCACGGCTTGACCTGCCAAATTAACTTTAACCCAACATCGATCGTTTGCATATGGGCCAAGCGGTAATCAGAGGAATAATAAGGCGCCACGCCCGTGCCCGTCTCACCTCGCTTCGGCTCATAGCGTGTGACGATGCCCGCGGCATCCAAATTCGTATAATAAAAGTCGGCGGCCGACTGCCGGTACCAACGAATCGAAGGCTGCAGCATCAGCCGCTCGCTGATTCTCTGAATCCACAGCAAGGACAGCGTGTGACTCGCGATGCCAAACGAATCATGGTAATAGCGGTAGGAAGCATCGATCGCCCCGCGCCAGGATTCGACGTTGTGATTCGTGCCAAAAAAGACGCTGACCTTGTTTTTCTCTGAAGGCCGATTCTCCGGCACCGTGTAATAAAAGCCGGGATCAAGATTAAGCTTCCGCGTCGAGACGATCTTGTAGGGATCACTCAGAAAACCTTCTGCCGCGCCCCAAGAAATGTTAGCCGTGACGGAGGTGTTTTTATCGACCAGCTGGGTCAACCCGACCAAGAAATCATCAACCGTTTTAGGCCGCTTAATCGTCCAGCCTATCTTGCTCCCATTAATGATGTCATCGTTCCGCCCATAACCCAGCAGCAAGCCCGTGTTTTTATTATTAAAATCGGTGACCGTGTTCAAGGATAGCCCATTTGAAACGTAATCACTTTCACGACTGTTGAAGACGCCCGCCGTGACGTTGAGGCGATCAAATTGATGCGACAAAGCCGCATCCCAAGCCTTGCGCCGATCATACATGGTCGCGAGCGGCGTGGCCGCCCCCGGCGTGCGCGCCAGCTCGCCCGTCGGCGTCGCCCCAGAGATTGAGTCGATGACGCCCATCAATTTGAAACGAGTGGAGGTCGAAAGATCAGTTTCGATCAGACCGTATTGGGAATCCACGCGGATCCGCTGGTTATCCTCCTGCCACGATTGCGCCTTATAAGTCAGGCTCGACTCCGCGCGAGCGGTCCGAGGAGACAAGAGCATCAAGAGGCCGGCTAACAAAAGAGCGTGCGGCGAAAATGAAAGCTGCGAGCGAGCGGTAGTCATAGGGAGGGTAAGAGCTTAATCATGCACTAAATGATTTAGGAGCTGAAGCGCGGTCGAAAATTGGCGCCATTAATGGGTGTTGGTCGGCCAGAATATCCAAGATACTTAAACTACTCAGAAAATATCATACGGCAAGCGATTTGCATATCATCACAAGAATTTCACCGCGGTCACTTTGCTAAGATCTCCTTTTCACCACCTAGGTTCAGCGTGCCGCCTATTAACGGGCCCGCGCTGAGTACCCGCCAGTAGACGGGCAGCGCCCACACCACACAACTTGCCGCGTGCGCTCAGCGAGGAGCCCCATCGGCATTATTCAGGAGGCGTAAACGTCACCCATGAGCCGCTTCCGGCGGCTTACTTTCGAGCCGCCGGATAACTACCGAGCCATTTAACGAGCGGACATTTGCGGCTCAACTCCTTGAGCGCCGCCTGCATCGCGGGATCATCATAGTGTCCCTTCACATCGAGAAAGAAAATATAATCCCACGGGCGCAACCGGCTCGGCCGTGATTCGATGCGCGTCAGGTTCAGCTTACGCCGGTTAAACGGCTGCAAGGCATGCAACAAAGCGCCGGGCTCATGATGGAGTGAAACGAGTAAACTGGTCTTGTCGTGGCCGTTTCCGGTCGCCCCAGAGGATTCGCGGCCCAGAAAAACAAACCGCGAGGTATTATTTTTAAGATCCTGAATGTGGGTCGCAGCCACCGGCACGCCATAACGTTCCCCCGCCAGACGCGGCGCCACGGCCGCCGCCCCCTTCTCTTTCGCCGCTATCTGCACCCCGCGAGCAGTGCTCTCCACATCGATGAGTTGGGCCTGCGGTAAATGCCGCTGCAACCAACGCCGACATTGGGCCAGCGCTTGATCCTTCGAGTAAACTTTTTTGATCTTCGCCAGCGATTCCCGCGACAACAAGGTATGCTCAATTTCTTGATGCACCTCGGCGACAATCTTCAACGGCGTCTCTACAAATAAATCCAACGAATCCCGCACGGTGCCTTCCGTAGAATTTTCCACGGGGACGACGCCATAATCAGCCTCCCCCTTCTCCACCGCCGTAAAAATATCCGCAATCGTCGGCATCGGCCGATAATCCACGCTCGAACCAAACTTACGCAGGGCGGCGAGGTGCGTGTTGGTGGCTTCCGGTCCAAGGTAAGCGATGCACAACGGTTTTTCGAGGGCGAGCGCGGCTGACATAATCTCGCGATAAATAGCCTGCACCGCGGCCGGCTTCAGCGGACCTTGGTTAGCCGCTTGCACCCGGCGCAGCACATCCGCTTCCCGCTCGGCTACATAAATGCGGCCCCGCGCCCCGCGCTTAATCTCCCCAATTTGCTGCGCACATTTTAAGCGAGCATTGAGCAGCTTGATGGTTTTTTGATCAAGGGCGTCGATCGACGCACGAATTTTGGCGAGTTTCTTTTTCATGACACAGGAGCAGATGGCTTGGGGAAACGACGGAGAGCATGAAGTGCTTTCGCCCGTGTAATCAACTCCGCAAGCACCTTAGGCGTAACCGCCTGCTTCGGATCATCCCCCAGCCCCTGACTCGGGCTAATATGCGCCTCTATACATAAGCCGTCGGCCCCGTACGCCACCGCCGCCAACGCGCAGGCCGGCACATACGCCGCCTTGCCCACTGAGTGCGAGGGGTCAACTACCACCGGAGCCCACGTACGCTCCTTCAGGAGCGGCGTGATCGATTCATCCGGATGATTGCGGTAACCATCCAGCCCAGGTTGGGTGCCGCGAGGGCAAAGGATGACGTTGGGATTGCCAAAATTAACGATGTATTCTGCGGCCGAAATAAATTCGCTCAGCGTGCCCAGATGCATGCCGCGCTTCAGGAGCACCGCCGTCTCTCGACCCGCAATGGCTTTACCCACCTGGCGAAGGAGCGAGTAGTTCAAGGCGTTGCGCGCCCCGATTTGCAAAATCTGCACCCCCGCCTCAAGCGCTAAACGCAGCTGCTCTTCATCCATGACCTCCGTATCTACCGGCAAGCCAGTGCGGCGAGAACCCTCCATTAAAATATCAAGCGAGCGATTATCCCCCTGAAAAGCATAGGGATTTGTCCGCGGCTTCCACACCCCACCGCGCAGAGCGTGCGCGCCGGCTTCCTGCACCGCGTGGGCCGTTTCGTAAAAGTAATTAGGATTTTTCGGGTCAATGGTGCACAAGCCGGCCATCACCAGCAGCTCGTCACCCAACGTAACCCCGCCCACTTTCACCCGGTGCCGCGCCAAATCGGATTTAATATCCATTAACTTGTGCGGCGATTGAATGGTGTCGACGCGATCAACGAAGACCAGCCCCTCGAGGCGACTGATCATCAATTCGTGCCGCTCATCACCCACAATGGCGTAGATCGTTCGCACGTCGCCGACGATCGGCTGAATGCGGCAGCCAAACTCAGCGACGATTGCAGTGAGCTCAGCAACTTCGACTTCGGTGAGACGATTATTTTTGGGGAGGATCATGGTGGGGAGTTAAAACAAAAAAGCCGCCCAGTGGGGGCGGCTCCTTTGCAAATTCATTCTGGTTGAGCTCAGAGTTTGCGTGGGGACATGCCGCCGGAGTTTTGCGGGGTAAAATAACCCGCAAAGCTAAAGTAAAAATAGGCGAAAAAGCAATTCATCGGATGGCATTGGTGGCGAGCCGCCGGATGACTGTCAATGCCCGAGCGGCCGACCGTTCCGCGCATAGTGCGTCTTTGCCTGGGCCAGCAAATCAGCCCAATCTGATGGTTGCCCGCACGCGAGTCGCGCCGCGGCCCGAGCACTGAGGGCCCCCACAATATTACCCGTGCCGGAATAAGCCCCCACCGCCCAAACCTGATCGCGGACTTCCGCCAACACGGGAAGTCCATCGGTTGTGTAAGCGACCGAAGCGGCCCACCGATGCGTCACCGCGGCCCGAACCTTTAAATGCTCCCGCAAAAATTTCTCCAACCGACCTTGGATTAAGGCCGTGGGCTCCGTCGCGAATGTCCATTCGGCCGCCTCCGCGTGATCACGAAAACCACCGAGGGCCAGGCAACCATCGGGCAACTGCTGCCAATAATCATAACCTTGCCGGCGATAAACCGGCCGCGGGAAATTAACCTCCGGCGCGGGGGCGGTAGCGAGCATTTGCAACCGCGCGGTGCGCACGTGGGGACTTAGCTCGGGAAAAATCAGCTCCAGGCGACCATCAACGGCGACAATAACGTGCTCGCATAAAATGGTCCCAGCCGCAGTCACCACCGCGCCTTGCGTGATTTTCTGCACCGGCGAATTTTCATAAAGCTGCCCACCGTGAGCCCGCCAGCGCGCGGCTAAAGCCCGCACTCGCGCCAGCGGCTGCATCACCCCATCAGTCGGCAGCAACAACCCCACCCCTTCAGGCCCAGCGTAAGATTCTACCGGCAGCCCACTCGCCCGCAACGCCGCCAACTGTAACTGACAATCAGCCAGTTCAGCCGCATCCGCGGCTACGCGCAACGAGCCGGTTAAGCGAATCAGCTCAGGTTGCTCGCGGGCCTGCCGCTGAATTTCAGCCGCCGTTTGCTGGTAAATCGCCGCTGCCGTCTCACGACCATATAACGCAACGGTCTCGTGAAAAAAATTTGCTAATCCCGCGAGCAAGAAGCCGCCATTGCGCCCCGCGGCCCCACCTCCAACCAAGCCGGCGTCTAGGCCGACTGCGGCTACTCCTAACTTCGCCAATTCATCGAGCGCCGCTAGCCCCGAGCCGCCTAACCCCACGACGCAGACCGCCGCGCGCACGGTTCCCTCCAGCGGCAACGGCGGCGGCACTTTCCCCTCATCCCAGATCGATAAATTCACACCCGCTATCTCAACCGATAAATTTGTCCCCGCCAGCCAATTTGTTTCTCACTGTCAGCGCGTGCTCGCGATTGACGCCCCGCGACTGGCCCGCCTTGCTGTCAGCGTTCTCGCATGAAACCTCTCTACGATTTCAGCACCCTCCCCGTCGACCGCACCCTCGCGCCGCGCGACGGCATGGTGGCGGGCGATCTCACCGAGCAATATTTCGACCTCGGGCGTCGCGCCCTCGAACTGATTCATTTTTCTTCGGTCCTGTGTGACAAACCGCATTACCCAGAAATTCTCGACCTGCCTTGCGGCCATGGCCGGGTACTCCGCTGGCTACGCGCCCACTACGGCTACGCGAAGATCACCGCTTGCGACCT
>CAMAVZ010000085.1:0-6012 GCA_945861645.1 Opitutus sp. GAS368
CGTAACCAACCACGGCCAATTCACCCGTGGTCAAGGTGCCGGTTTTATCCAGGGCGACGACGTCGATATCAGCCAATTTCTCAATCGCGGCCCCACCGCGGAAAAGCACCCCATGGCGAGCGCCCCACGCAATGGCGGCGAGAATGGCCGAGGGAATGGAGAGGACGAGCGCGCACGGGCTGGCCACGACCATTAACGTCATGGCGCGGTAAAAAGCGGAGTGCGTCTCGGGCGTATTGGTAAAAGCCGGTAAATCAAACCGCCCCCACCAGATTAAGAACATGAGCGTCGAGCCCCCGATCACGGCATAAGTATAACCCGTGCCAAATTTATCAGTGAAGCGCTCACTGGGGGCTTTCAGTTTTTGCGCCGTCTGAATTAACCGGATAATTCGCTGCAGCGTGCTCTCCGCGGGCAAGCGAACCACCTCATATTCGACCGCGCCCCAGAGATTCAGGGTGCCACTAAATACCTGATCACCCGTATTTTTTTCCACCGGGTTGGCTTCGCCCGTCAGGGCCGATTCATCGCTGGCACTGCGCCCCTTTAAAATCAGTCCATCAGCGGCGAAGGCCTCGCCTGGCCGGACGCGCACCCGGTCGTGCAACTGCAGTTGCGCCACGGCCACGATTTTTTCCGTCCCATCCGCGGCAATTAACGTCGCCTGCTTCGGCGAAGTTTTAAGCAACGCACTCACCTCACGTTGGGTGCGATCGAGAGCATATTCTTCCATGGCGCTCGAAGCCGAAAACAAAAATAATAACATCACCGCTTCCCCCCAAGCGCCGATCAACGTCGCCCCGAGCGCGACCGCGAGCATGAGAAAATGGATATCAATTTCGCGTTGCTGGAGATTTTTCCAGGTATCACCCGCCGCGTCCCACCCGCCGGCGATCAAGCCGACCAAGAAAAATGCGCGCGATAGCCCGGACAACTCCGGCCAGCAATACTGCACGATAAAACCAGCGCTCCCGGCGACTCCACAAATAGCCGCTAAGATCGCAAGCGTGCGCCATGCTTGATCAGCGGGCGATGGATCGGCTTTAATTTCTGGCCATTCCAGCTCGCGCCAGAGCCATATTTTTTCGGCGGTGACGCAAGTGTCCCGCCCGAGCACAATCGTCCCGCCGTCCTGTTTCAGCGAGAAACCGCCCGGCGTAGGCGAAGCCGCTTTATGTGCCAGCTGGGCTTCGACTCCCGCAATGGTGGCGGCGAGCTTTGCCTCCAAATCCGCCAGATCGATTTGATCAAAAGTGGCGATCGATACCTTATGCGCCTGAGCGTCGATTCGCAGAGCCCGCACGGCCGGCTGCGCTTGCAAAAAGCGGACGAGCTCATCCATCCAATTTTTTTCGGCCGGCGCGGGCGAGGACATAAGCTGAAACCTACGAGAACGACTAGCGACCGCAAATTGATTTGCGGCGCATGGATTAACCCGCTCTCTGACGCCATGATTGGGCTGAACGAAGATACTGAACTACCGGTCGAGACCGGCCCCAAGCCAACCCGCGTGCGCGAGTTGGCTCAGGAGATTTTCGCCCCAACCGGTCAGTTGTGCTCGGCCCTGCAACTCGATCACCGACCGGAACAGGCCCAGATGGCGCGCGCCGTGGCGGGGGCCATGCTTGACGATGTCCCCTTACTTTTTGAGGCCGGCACCGGGGTGGGTAAATCGCTCGCTTATCTCATTCCGGGGCTCATCCACGCGACCGATCAGGGCCGCCAGCTGATTGTTTCAACCCACACCATTTCTCTGCAGGAGCAAATCGAGCAACAAGATCTACCGATTTGTCGCCGGGTCTTTAAAACTTCGCCCGCTCTTGCGCGTTACGCTGATTTTCGTTCAGCCGTGTTGGTGGGGAAGTCGAATTATCTTTGCCCCACGCGGCTCGGCCATGCTCTCGCTGATCGCAGCACCCTTTTTGCCGATGCCGACTACGCGGAATTACAGCGCATCGCGGAGTGGGCGAAGACGACCACCACCGGTTTACGTCATGAATTAAAGCCGCCCCCGCGGGCGGAGGTCTGGGATGCCGTCAACGCCGATGCAGCCTCTTGCTCCCGCAAGCACTGTGATAGCGAAAAATGCCACTACCAGCGCGCGCGCGTTCGGCTCCGCACCGCTCAAGTGGTGATTGTTAACCACGCCCTCCTCTTTGCGTTGATTAATTCCGCCGGCACTCCGCCGAAAATGCCCGGTAATACCACCGCTCGGGGCGTAATTTTCCCCGATGATTTTTTAGTCCTCGATGAAGCTCATACCGTTCCGGAAGTAGCCACCAATAATTTTGGTCTGGCGCTGAGCAGCTACAGTGTCGATCGCGCGCTCAAATATCTTTATAATCCCCGTACCAAACGCGGCCTGCTGCGGAAACAGGGTGGTCCGGCCGCTCAACAGCTTGTGCTGGACGCACTCGATGCCGCCCAATTATTTTTTGAATTTATCACCACTAAATTGCTCACCCCGCGCGCGATCGTGCGCATCCGCGAAACGGGCGCCGCCGAACCGATGTTGGACGGCCCGTTGGGCGCACTCCACCGGCTGATCGGGAAACTTGCGGACAAATTAGAAGACGGCCGCGAGCACGATGAACTGCTCGAGCAGCAACAACGCATCAAAGGGCTCCAAGCTGGCCTCACCGAATGGCTGACGCTTGGAAATCCGGGTCATGTTTACTGGGCCGAGCGGAGTGGACGTAAGCAAACGATCGTGGCCTTGCGCAGCGCGCCGATCGACGTCGCCCCCGAATTGCGCCGACATCTTTTCGGCTGTGGCACGAGCGTGCTTTGCACCAGCGCGACGCTCGCAATGGGCGGGAGTATTACGCCGTTGGCGCAACGCATGGGAGCCGATCACGCGGAAAAAATTGCCGTCAAATCGCCCTTCGATTTCGAGCGTAACATGCGAGTTTTTGTCGCGACCGACATCCCCCTGCCCTCGCCTAAGGAAGCTAAACTGGCCTTAGATACGCTCACTGATTATATTCGTTTTTGTGTAAACCGTGTGACCGGTGGGTCGTTGGTGCTCTTTACGAGCTACGCCGATATGCGCACGATCGCCCTCGCGCTGGAACCTGAATGGCGGGCCGCGGGTCGCCCCTTCCTCATGCAAGGCGCTGATTTGTCCCGCACGGAACTCACCCACCAAATGCGTTCGCTCGGCAATGCGGTACTCTTCGGGACCGATAGTTTTTGGACCGGCGTGGATGTACCGGGTACAGCGCTCTCGCAAGTGATCATCACTCGACTGCCGTTCGATCCGCCGACCCATCCCATCACTGAAGCCAAGTGCGAACACATCAGGGACGAGGGCGGCAATCCATTTAATGATCTCACTTTGCCCGATGCCTTAATCAAATTCCGCCAAGGCATCGGTCGATTAATTCGCAATCAGCGTGATCGAGGTTTAATTACGATTCTTGACTCCCGCGTTCTCGCCAAGGCCTATGGCCGTGAATTCCTCGGGGCGCTGCCCATGGCTGATTATACCCGCATGGCGAAAGAAAATCGGGATAATGTCTTCCGCCCCTTTCCTTAGCTGCCCCGCTTCGCTTTTGCATGCAACTACGCTCTTTTGCCTTTTCCCATATCGGCCGAGTCCGCCCAGAAAATGAAGATAGCTTTCTGTGTGATGATGGCCGGCAACTCTACGCGGTGGCCGATGGCATTGGCGGACTTCCGGCTGGGGCACAGGCTAGCCAGAAAGCCATAGCTGCCCTCACTCAATTAATTGCCCCGTACCCGCCGCCGAAAAATCTTAACTACGGCGAGATTCTTCAAGAAATTAACCAACAAGTTTTTAACTTAGGCCGCGTACTTTGTCCGCAATCTGGCTTAGGCTCGACCCTAACCTGGGCGCACCTCGTCGGCGTGAAATTGCACATCAATCATGTGGGGGACTCGGCCGCACTCCGACTGCGCAGCAAGCGACTCGAACAATTGACTCAAGACCACACCGTGGAAGGGGAAAACCGCGCGCGGTTGGCTCGGGGTGAATCAGGCCCGCTCCTCACCGGCCATCCCCAGGCGCTCACGCGCTGCGTCGGTCAGCCGCCCCCATTTCGCAGCGAGTGCCTCGTGCATACGATTTTGCCCCACGACCGCTACCTCTTCGCCACCGATGGCATTACCCATTTCATCTCAACGGCTGAAATAGCGGACCTGATGCAGCAAGCGACTACCCCGGACGAAGTGGTGACTAAATTAATCGAACGCGCCAATCAGCGCGGCGGCCGCGACAACGCCACCGCGGTCGTCTTATTTATAGATTAATCGGCCGCCCAGATCATCAGCCCCATTGCCCTCATCCGCGCTATGCCCCGCTCCGAACATTTTGCCGCCTTAGTTGCTCGCCACCCCGACAACGAACTTTTCCGTTTCAGCCTCGCGCAAGCTTTGCTGGCCGAAGGTCAACCCGCCGCCGCGACCGAGCATCTTGTAGTCTGCGCAAATAAAAAACCGGACTGGATGATGCCGCGGATATTATTAGGGAAAACCCTTCTGGCGCTGCAGCAAAAAGCGGACGCGCGGACTTGGTTGGAGCAAGCGCTCCACTTAGCCGTTACGCAAAATCATGATGATCCCGCGCAGGAACTTCGTCAGCTCCTCGCTGAGTTAAATTAATCCGCCGTGCGTGATCGAACGATCGGCGGCCATCACCCTACCCCCACAAGGGCGCGGGATACTGACCCTTCGCAATTAGTGCGCGGACCGCACTTTGGGCGGCGACCAGATCTTCGCGATAGGTGAGCCCAAACCAAGCGTCGCGACTGGTCAGTAAAGCCACCTGGGCTGCACCGCGCTCATTGAGCGAACTCAACGCGGTCGGTAGATAAAATTCAGCCTTCGGGTTGGTGGCTTGCGTGGAAATAAACTCGCCAAACAGCTTTTCCAGCTGAGGAAAGATTGCGGGGGTAAAGCCCCAGAAATTCATCGAGACAATTTCTTCGCCGCTCAGAGGCTCAGGCTGACCGTTGACTCCGGGATAGTGGGCGCCGGTGCCGGTTTGAGTGATCTGGGTAATTTCCGTGATTCGCTGCAGCCGTCCCTGCACATCGGTGGCACACAAACCACGGCTCACGGCGCCAAATTCCGAAAGAGTTTGTTTGAGGGGATACCCCACCAAAGCGTAATGCGGCTGCGTGGAAGTCGCGAGGGCAGCAAAATGGCGGGCTAATACGGCATAGCCCGATGCTCCATAAAAATCATCGGCATTAATCACTGCGAAGGGTCGCTGGACAGCTTCGCGAGCGGCGAGAACTGCATGACCAGTCCCCCACGGTTTGGTGCGCTCCGGGAGAATCGCACCGCGAGGGAACTGCGTGTCAAGTTCCTGGAAAACATACTGCACATCCATGCGCGCTTCTAATCGCCGGCCAATTTGCGCGCGAAAATCAGCTTCCATCCCTCGACGAATGACGAGCACCAAACGGTTGAAGCCCGCCCGCTGGGCGTCATACATCGAATACTCGATGATGAGCTCACCGACCGGACCGATGGGCTGAACTTGCTTAAGCCCACCGAAGCGACTGCCCATGCCTGCGGCCAGAATCACTAAATCGTAGGAAGAGGTACTCACGAGATGAAGCAAACGGGGGAAGCCGGTGCCGTAAAACAAAAAGAGCCTGCACCGGCATGTGCACCAGAGCGCCAACCCAGCGCGCTTGCACTTTTAGCGACAGGGCTCGATTTATCATTGCCGTACGTTGCCCGTTAAAAATGCCTCAGGGCGGATATTTTTTACGGCTGCTTCACGCCAGCGGATTTCAAGGTCAGCTCGTAAAATTTGGCGGCATCAGCCTTCAATTTGGCCAGCGCTTGCGGAACCATGTACATCATATGGCCACCCTCATAAAAAGTCATACTGACGTTGCCGCGAACGGCGGGATCGAGCCCCATCTGACGCACGGTATAGTCGGTGGCGAAAAATGGCGTAGCTAAATCGTAATAACCATTGGCGATCCATACCTTCAAGTGGGTGTTGCGGCTCATCGCGCGATGCAACAACTCGGA
>CAMAVZ010000086.1:0-5777 GCA_945861645.1 Opitutus sp. GAS368
AGAATGGGTTTTTGTTTTAATTGAGAGAGCCACAAAATAGCGCGCCGCGTCATGCGCTCATCCCACGCGAGTCCTTGTTCAGCCAGCGGGCCAATGAGCCATGGCGTGCGGTAACGGGTCAGGGAACCCGCGGCCGCGGCATCGAGCACATATAAAGCGTTCGCGTGTTCCTGGAGGAAGGAGGCGGTGACCTGCGAGTTAACTTCGCCTTCGATGGCTTGCCGCACGATATCCGCTTTGTGCTGGCCCCAGGCGATCAGAATGACGCGCCGAGCGTGCAAGATCGAGCGCACGCCCATGGTCAAGGCGTGCCGCGGGGTCGCCATATCTCCGCCAAAATCTGCCGCGGCATCGCGTCGCGTTAACGGATCCAAGGTTACCAAGCGGGTGAGGGAGTGACGGGGGCTGCCGGGTTCGTTGAAACCAATATGGCCGGTGCGGCCGATCCCGAGGAGTTGTAAATCAATGCCGCCCGCCGCGCGAATGGCTTCCTCGTAGGCAGCGCAATGGCCATCGACCTCCGACTTGGTGACCGTGCCTGAGGGGAGGTGGGTACGCGCTGGATCGATATCCACTCGATCGAAGAGATGGGTCCGCATGAAGTGCCGATAACTCTGGGGCTGTTCGGCGCCGAGGGGGTAGTATTCGTCGAGGTTGAAGGTCGTGACGTTAGCAAAACTCAGACCCTCTTCGCGGTGCAGACGCACGAGTTCCGCGTATAAGCTGACGGGGGTCGAGCCGGTCGCGAGACCTAGCACGCAGGCGCGGCCTTCGCGATTGCGCGCCCGAATGAGGGCGGCAATTTCTTGGGCCACGGCGCGAGCAGCCGCTAAACTGCCCGCAAATACGGCGACGGGCGAATGTTCGTGATGGTTGCGCTCGAGGAGGGAGGAGGAAAACATGGTGTGGGGGCAGGAGGGAATTAAATCGCTTCAGATAATAAGGCTCGCCTCGTTTAGAACCAATAGCAGAAATGACGATGTTTTTAACATAAATGCTAACCCCCGTTTCACCCCCGCTGAAAGAACTCGTCGCGCGATTGCCGCAACCCCTGCATCCGTTGGTGGGGCGGTCGGCGGCGAAACTTGCGCTGCCGGACAATGTAGTTTGCTTCCAGCGCA
The DNA here is from genome assembly GCA_945861645.1 of Opitutus sp. GAS368. Lineage (GTDB taxonomy): Bacteria > Verrucomicrobiota > Verrucomicrobiia > Opitutales > Opitutaceae > Lacunisphaera. The sequence goes on from CAMAVZ010000086.1 coordinate 1,122, forward strand.
GCACCGTTACCGATCTGAATAAACCTCGGCGAGGGCGCTCACTGCATCATCGTTTCGTTTTAATCTTTGCGCTGCGCACGGCGGCTACGGTCTGCGTCGATGATCAGGCCATTCGGTTGCGCGCCGGGGAGGGGTTATTGGTTTTTCCCTTTCAGTTTCACCATTACACCAAGGTCGCTCACGAAACACTCGCTTGGCTGTTTGTGACCTTTGAATCGACGGAGATCGTCGAGTTGGCGGCACTGCGCTATCAGCCATTTGGATTAACGCCGCAGTTACGTTCCTTGGCGGCGGAGCTCGTGGAGGCTTATGAAACCGAACGCACCGCGGATTTACCCATTCTGATACTGTCAATTTTACTCGCGCGGCTGCGGCGCCTTAAGTTAGCGGCGCCCACGACTGCTTCCTCCGTGACCACCCAACCCGATCTTTTGTCGCGCGTGAATCAATTGGCGCAGCGGAGCCATGAGCCGCCGAGTCTGCAAGATATGGCCCGCGCTTTGGGCATTAGCCCCAGCCACTTGCGCGCGCGGTTTCGGGCTTCGTGCGGCGTTAGCATTGGCCGGCATTTGCGTCATCTACGACTGGAGCAAGCTTGCGGTCATCTTCGGCTCGGGCCGCAACGGGTGTCGGAGATCGCCGAGCTTTGTGGCTTTAGTTCTATTTATAGCTTTAGCCGTGCATTTCGTGTGGCCTATGGCGTTTCCCCATTGGCCTATCGACATAGTGGCCGTTCAGTTCCGCGTGCCCGTCGAGACTCGCCCGGTCGCCACCGATAGGGGGTAAGTTTTTTAAATAACTGGTCAGAATATTCGTCTAATGCAGTCAAATAGCAGATCTTGAAACCTGCTGTTTATTTTGTCTTGGAGTTAGCTCGATTTCGCTTCTGATTTAAGTCCCTTTACAGCTATGATTTAATCCGGAACCAAGTTCCAATAATCTAACACACCTATGAGCCAACCTAACCAACCTCGCCTGACTTTATTGCAGGCTGTGCTGGCGCGGATCGCCGCCAGCCTGTTCCTGTTCACTGCCAGCTTCACTTTGCAGGCGGCCGATGCCCCTGCCAGCCTCGCGACCCCTAAAGGCCCGGCCGAGCGCATTGTTTTGGAGAAGGTCGTTGTCACCGGTTCGATGATCAAGCGGATCGCTAACGAAGGCGCTTTGCCGATGGAAACCATCACGCGCCTGGATATGGATCAACAAGGCATCGCGAGCGCCGAGCAGTTGATCTCTCAAATTAATATCAATGGTAACGGCCTTGATAATTTGGCGAGTAACGCCGATGTGGTCGCCGGAGCCCAGCGGGGCAATAACGGCGCCACTTCCGCCAATCTTCGCGGCCAAGGTTCCAACGCTACTTTGGTGCTCCTCAACGGTCGTCGCGTTGCCTCCCACGGCCTCAACGGCGGCGTCGTCGATCTCAACTCGATTCCTTTCCCAGCCATTGAGCGCGTCGAAATCCTCAAGGATGGTGCGTCCGCCATTTACGGTACCGATGCCGTCGGCGGGGTTATTAATTTTATCACGCGGACCGATTTTCGCGGGGTTCGCGCGAATGCTTCCAACGATATCACCCAAGAGGGTGGTGGCCGCATCAATCGTTATTCGGTGGTCGGCGGCTGGGGTGATTTAAACCAAGACAAGTGGAACCTCATGGCTTCCCTCGCGCTTTCGGATCATAAGGTCCTCCGGGGTGATCAACGTGATTTCATCAATACCTTCCAGCCCGATCGCGGCATTTCGCCCGATACGCGCGGTACCCCGATCGCCACGATTTTTGCGATCAGCTCCCTCTATAACGTCCTGAGCGCTGGTAGCACGACGACTACCCTGCGCGGCACCGGTCCGCTTGATCCCGTCAACGCGGCGCTGCGGGTCAACGGCATCAATATTATTGATCTCCCCACCAACACGGCTGGCTACGCCGGTTATGATGGCATGGGGCCTTACGCTGAATTGCTCTGGAATAGCCCAGCATCCAAATACGGCTCCGCTTGGGATACTGGCCGCGCCGCCGTACTGCAGCAGCCGGTTAAAAATACCAACTTCGTTGGCCGGGGTTCGTTCAAACTCGGCGACCATCTGCTTACGGTCGAGGCCGTCATCGGCCGCTCGGAGTCAACCAAGAGCTTCTCGGCGAATCAGATTTCGAGCTCCACCGCGACGACCAATGCTTTCTATAATCTGGCTTACCCAAGCACCGGTTCTGACTACAATCGCGTCTTCAACGCCTTGGTCGCCTTCTTCCCTGCCTTGGAGGTTAACCGCGGCCAGCCCATCCCATTCCGTTGGCGCGCGCAACCGGCCGGCAATCGTGAGATTTCCACCGTCAGCGACACCCGCCGCTTTCTCCTCAGCTCCGAGGGGCCGCTGTCCTTCCTGCAAGGGTGGGAATATCGCGCTGGCCTTGCCCAAGCTCAGAGCCAAGGCAAGTCGCGCTTGAACCGCGGCTACTTCTACGCCTATCCGTTCGCGGCCTTGATCAATAACGGCACGCTTAACCCGTTCTCTTACACCCAGAGTTCGGCCGCCCTGACGGCCCTTGACGCCGTGCGCGCTGATGGGGCTCAGCTCTACGGCGGCAAGTTCACCACCACGACGGCTGACTTCACGGCCTCAGGTCCAGTCTGGCGTCTGCCCGCTGGTGAAATGCAGGGCGCGGTGGGTCTCGATATTCGCAAAGAGGAATATTCCTTCGCGGGCGATCCACGTTCTGACTCAACTTCGGTGCAGAACTTTATCTTCAACGCTCCCTTTGATAATACCTTGGCCACAGCGGGTACGCTCAGTCGCGATATCAAGGCGATTTTCGCCGAACTGCAGATTCCTCTGCTCAAGACCCTCGACTTAAATGTTGCCGCTCGTCGCGACGACTACACCGGCTTCGGCAGCAGCACTAATCCGAAGTTGACGCTTCGTTTCGCCCCCAGCGAAAAAGTGCTCTTCCGCACGGCTTACAGCACCGGTTTCCGCGTGCCGACCTTTAAGCAACAGTTCGACCCACGCACCGAGAGCATCTACGCCGGTCTCGATTTGGTTAATCCCTACACCAACCTGCCCATCCCAGCTAACAGCATCCTGACCTATTCGGGCGGTAAGGCCACTTTGGATCCGGAGAACGCCAAGATGTACTCGGCTGGTATTGTGATCTCACCGATCAAGAACATCACGCTGAGCGCTGACTGGTGGTCGATCAGTCGCGATGGCACCATCCTGACGCTCGGCGCGTCAGATATTTTGAAAAATTATCAACTCTTCAGCAACGCCATCATTCGCGACAGCGCCAACTTGATTTCTGCGATCGACAGTCGCTGGCTCAATGCCGGTGAAACTTCCACCAAAGGCATTGAGTACAATGCCCGTGGAGATTTCGAAGTCTACGGTGGTAAGTTGGTCGCTGATCTTAATGTCACTCAGCTCATCGAGAAAAAATCTCGCCTGCTGGCCAGTGCCCCTTGGGGTAAAAGCGAAATCGGCCGCTTCACCCGCGCGAGCGACATCGGCTTGAAGTGGAAGTACTCCGCTTCGACTTCCTACCGTAAGGGCAAGTGGACGGGCCGCGTCAGCCAGCTTTATCGCGCCGGCTACATGGACTATGTCGCCCCTGGCGTGCTCGCTGGTTTGGTGACACCGGCTAACTGGAAACCGAAGGTCGGTGAATATATTACCTACAACGCGAGTCTGACTTACCGTTGGAGCAAAGACCTCACCGTGATTGCCGGTCTGAAGAACCTCTTCAACACCGAGCCGCCCTTCTCGGTCGCCTACGACACCAACACGGGTGCCGGCAGCAGCTGGGAGCCCCGGATCGCCGATCCTCGTGGTCGCGCCTTCACGCTCTCTGTCGATTACAAACTGCGTTGACCAACCAGATCGCTCGCTCGGCTTGAGCGGGCGCGCTGATATTTTACTGGGGCGGTCCAATCGGATCGCCCCTTTTTTTTACCCATTTTGCTCATCATCTGTTCACGCTGGAGCTGGATCCTTGGCCTGCGGTTGCCTGCAATTAAGCTTGGCGGCGCTTCGACAAGATTTTGATTCACCTCACGGCTAAATTTAGCCAACAGAAAGTATTCGGGAATATAATTACCCACGAACATCATCCTTCATGTCTCTGCCTCCTGCCATTGCTGCCTTGCCTGCCCGTACCGCCGAATTGGGTGCGCTGCTCGAACGTTGGGCCAATATTAATTCGGGTTCCGGTCACGCGGCCGGGCTCGCGCGCATGAGTGCGGCGTTGCGGCTCGAGTTTGCCGCCGCTTTTCCGGCTGCCACTATTACCGAGTTGGCGGCTGATGCGCCGGGTTTTAATCCCGCGGGTGCGACCGCGCTCAGCATTCGCCAGCGCCCCGCCGCGCCCATCCAGGTCTTGCTCTGTGGTCACTATGATACGGTGTACGAGGCTGATGATGCTTTCCAGCAATGTCGCTGGCTTGATAAAAATACCCTCAACGGTCCAGGCGTCGCAGATATGAAAGGCGGCCTCGTCACTTTGCTCGCGGCGCTGCAGGCTTTCGAGCAAACTCCGCCCGCCGCGCAAGTGGGCTGGGAAGTATTGCTCACGCCGGATGAGGAGACGGGTTCTCACGGCACGGTTCAACTTTTCCAGCAAGCCGGCGCGCAGCATTGTTTTGGTTTTGTTTTCGAACCCGC
>CAMAVZ010000087.1:0-5742 GCA_945861645.1 Opitutus sp. GAS368
GGAGGCAAAAGCGAGAGATCTACGACCTCAGATTTCAACCACTGGCTGGGTTTAGCCGCCGGCGAACTCCAACCACCCGAGCCCGGCCAGAGTAAAAGCTTCCAGCGACCCTCTCGGATGGAAAAACGGCCTTCCACAGAATGATGCACCAGCGAAGCGCGGGTCGTATTCGTCGGCGCAAGACCGCGCAGGAGTGGCAGGAGACTCACGCTATCCTCCGCCGCATTAGCCGGCACCGATCCGCCGAGCAGATCCGCGCAGGTCGCAAAAAGATCGAGTTGCCCAACGAGCGCCGCGCTGCTGGTTCCCGCCGAGGTCACCGCCGGCCAACGCGCGATGAAAGGCACGTGATGTCCGCCCTCAAAAAGATCGGATTTGAATCCCCGCATACCCGCACTCGGATCGTGGCCGATGCGCCGCAGTTCCTCGAGGCCAGCGGGCGGCGCAAAGCCATTGTCGGCGGTAAAAATGACGAGCGTATTTTCCGCGAGTCCATTTTTTTTCAAGGCCGCTAAAATTGCGCCGACGTCAGCGTCGATCTGCGTCACAAAATCACCATAGCTAGTCGTCTGGCTTTTGCCGGCAAACTCTGGGGTCGGCAAAACCGGGGTATGCGGAGCAGCGAGAGCGAGATAGAGAAAGAACGGCTTACCGTCCCGCGCCTGCGCGCGCTCAGTGAGATACGCGATCGCTTTTTCGGTGAGACGGGGTTGCACCTGCTCAAATTTAAAATCGGGGCTGATCGCCCCGGCGCGCCAGAGTTTAGGGGCCGGGCTATTCCCCGTCTGACCACTGGGCAACGTGGTCGCCCGATCATTCTCTAGCCAAACATAGGGCGGCATATCAAGTGAAGCGCTGATCCCATAAAATTGGTCAAAGCCGTGCGCCAGCGGCCCACCGCCGAAAGGTTGCGCAAAATCTACCTCCTCGGCTCGCGGACCGCGCCGTACCCAATCAAGGCCAAGGTGCCACTTGCCGAGCATGGCTGTGGTGTAGCCGTGTTGCCGGAGATAAGCTGGCACCGTGAGCCGGCCCGGTTCGATCAACGAACCGTCATAACCCTGCGTCACCCCCTCTTTCAGTCGGCCGCGCCAGGAGTAACGCCCCGTCAGCAAAGTATAGCGACTGGGCGTGCAAACCCCCGAGGCCGAATGCGCATCGGTGAAACGTAGCCCCTCACGCGCGAGTTGATCGAGGTGCGGCGTCGCCCACCGGCTACTGGCATTGTAGCAGGCGACATCGCCCACCCCGAGATCATCCGCCAAGATGTAGATAATATTCGGGGGCGAAGCGGCGTGAGAACCTATCATCAAAAACCCTAAACTGCACAAATATTTCAATCGGACAATCAGCGGTGACATGGGGAGGGCTAAAATTTGCTCAGTTAATTTATACAGTCGTGCACGAACGGTACAACTATCAGTTGGGTTTAAATAATTTAAGATCGAGAAAAAGTAAGGCAAATGCTTAAGCGATCGGCCGTGAGTTAACGAGCCGCCGTAGCGGAATCTCGACCAATTCCGTCCCGCCAGATGCGGGGAGAAATAGCCTATCACTTGGCCACCGCCTACAGTTTTTGCCGGTAATTGAAAACCCGATCAGCGGCCGCAAGCGCAGCCGCGTCTTGGTGAATGAGCCCGTAGAGCGTCAGGGCATAAATGACCTCCGTGTAATTTACTCCCTTTACCTGTCCGGTAAACGGATCGGACTCTTTGCCTATGCCGGTGCGCGTGTTATTGCTCACGTCGACCGCCCCATTGGGGAGAATCCGCGTGAGCTGCCATGCCATGGCGGCCGGCAAGGCCGCTTCAAATTCAGGCAAGGGTACGTGCAGCGAGAGAACTTGACCAAAAAGAATGGAGACCACGTTATAGCTGGAATCGCGCCCGCCCCGCTCAATGAAAACTCCATCCCGATCGCGCAGGGTGAGCGCATGCGTGATCAGTTGATGCGACGCCGCGATCAGCCGGGCATCATCCAGCACGACGCCACAAGTGCCAAACGCCTTCGCCGCGATAATCACCCGATTAACCGTGTGCCCTACTTTGGGTATAATCGTATCGTAGCCCGCGAGAATATAGGCACAGGCGCGACGCAGCTTCGGCTCTAGGGCCACTAATCGCGCATGAAAGTGCGCTTCATGCGGAGATTCACGAATCACCAGTATGGCCCGCCCCAGCTCTTGCAGGAAAAAATACGCCGTCTCTACCGCCGCCGCATGGCCCGAGTAAAGCGCCACAGCGTCAAACCCACCGTCAGGCCGTTGATGAGCAAAAGCCGTGTCGATGCCGCGCCAAGCGTCATCGGCCGCCTCCAGGTTGCCGGCCACGACCGCGGCAATCACGGCGCGACAGCTGCCTCGTTGCGCCCCAGCGCCGTGCCAACGCTGCGCCGCGCGATTACTTCCCGTGAAACCTTGGGCATCGGGTTTATCACCCGCACTGAGCGCCGCCAACCGCCCCGGCGGGAAAGAGCGGAGCACATCGTATTCGCGCAGCGCCAGCGGCCGGGTGCCTTCAGCGCTCGCGGTACTCGCGATCAGCAGATAGGCTGATCCAATTATTGCTGTAAAAATGTTCATCAAGAAAGCGCGCAGGGGCAAGAGCCGCTTGGCTCCACCCCTAACGAGTGCGTTGCAAAAAATCAGCTAGGGCACGCGCTAGCTCAGAGCTCAAAATTCATGCTCAGGATGAATTGGCGGGGATTGATAATACGATAGGCATAAGGCGCGCCATCAGGATTGATGCCGATCGCCTGGAGTCGGCCGTCTTCGAGCACATCACGAATATTCAGCTGCACATTGGCCTGAATTTTATCTGAGCGCAGCTTGAATTTATACCCCGCCGCGAGATCCACGTAGTAACGCGCTTTGTCCCAAGCTGGCTTATTCGTATCGAGGAAGAGAACCGTGCCAGAGTAGGGCCCACTGGTCTCAGGCGCCCCGGCCAAAAAGCCGATGGAGGCCTTGCTTTCCCAGCGCACCGCTCCGCCAATATTGAAATTCTTCAGCTTACCCGAAGTGAAATCGTAATTGGTCAAAGCCGTGAAACGATATTCACGCATCTGCGTACGGGGCCGGCCTTCGTTCGTCGCCGCCGCCCAGAAAGGACCGAACTGATCTTGGATATACCGCGCCTGAGGCGTCCGGCTATCACCTGCGGGGATCGTGTCCCACCATAATGAGCCCTTGCCGTCACCAGCGACGATATCACTGCGCAGCGTCGTCCAAACCGGAATGCGGGTCTGCCACCAATTATAAATCTCCGGAGACACGCGGTCATCTTGAGCCCGCGTTTTTGACCCAGTAAATTTGACGCGCCAGTTGCGAGTCGGATTGTACGTTGCCTCAACTTCAAGGCCCTTCGAGCTGACATCGGTCGTACCGACCGTTTGCGGCTGGCTGGGGCCAGAATTCATCAAACGATTAAGCCATTCTTCTGATCGGGCTTGATCAGGATACGGTGCCATCAATTTGGCGACCGCGGTCAGCAATTCCGCCGCCGAGGGATTAGCGTTACCTGCCGCCGCCAAACGACCTTTCGCAATGTTAGTCGCAAAATAACGAAAAGAAGGAGTCTGAATACTATTGCTGCCATCGGGCCGGCCTTCCATGTCGAGGTACCGATTGCCCAAGGTCCCGATCTCGCTGCCGCGTGAATCCATTTCCTTGGTGACGAAATGCGTCAGCCGTAGATTGAATTTACCGTCAGGGGACGTGACGCTGAAACCATATTCCGTCGAGTAACCATGCGGATTATTGACGTTACCCAAGCCGAGCGACTGGCGCACAACTTGTGGGGTGAAGCTATCTGATTTGTTGAAATGCAGATTCAGCCAACTGGTTGCCTTCAACACCACCCCGAGGGTCTTGGTGTCGCCGCTTTGGTCCACCCAACCCGGCAAGCTAATGAGCGAGGCGCCGGGCAGCCCCGAGTTGTAGTTTAGAATCGGCCCAAAAATACCCGTATTCGATAAATCAGCTAAGCCGGTCGTGGAATTGACAAACGCCCCGGCACCCGTGCGCGAACGTTGACGGTCGCGGCGGAAACCCACGGTCGAAACCACTCGGTCGTTGAAGAAAAAGCTCTGCAGCGTCGCATTGAGCGTACGCACCTCGGTGCGGCGGCGAGCGCCCTGACCGCTGTCGAGTAATTCGTTCACCTTCACCGTTTCGTTCACCCACTGACCGGTGCGGTTGTTAAACCAAGTTAAGGGATAGGTGCCGTTGATATCGTTAATTGCACTGGGACCATACTCCACATTTTGGCCGACATTATCTCCAAGATAATACCGCTGGGTAATGCGCTGGGTGCCCACGCGATTAGCGAGATTGATCCACTCATGGTCATCGAAAACGCGGGCCGACCGGCCGTAAGCCAATTCATCGGTCCGAGTAACTTCCGCGTGCGCCCCAAGGCTCTGCTGACCAATCCATGATAACCAGCGCGGCAGCTTGGTCGGAGTTAAACGATAGGCGAGGTCGGCTGACTCGATCCTGACATCGTTCGCATTATTATTAATGCTGCCTGAACCAGCTTGGATATAGGGCCGCAGAAAATACGGATTAGTCCCACCATCGAGCTGCTTGCTGTTCACGTCAACGTAGATGACCGATTCTAAATTATCGAGGTAGCCATAGTTGAGGCGGTCGTATTTTTGGGAAAATGCGCCCACCCTCGCTGCGAGCATGTGCTGCGGCGTGTTAATAATGATTTGCTCCAGCTCAGCGCTATAGGTCTCGGCCCGATCAGCGCCATGATTGGGGGAGACTGCATTGGTCGAAGACCAATCATAAATAGATTTGTTCGCCGTGCCCGGGACGATGTAGAGCGGCAGGCCGGTGGGTCCGACCACATCACGATATTTCATGATGTAGGTTCCGCTCATCAGATAGCGATTCGTACTATTGGCGGTGCTGAAAGGATTAGAGGGCACCCCCGTGGTGATCAAATTATTCGCCCGCTGGACCGAGAAATATTTGAGGGTCTCTCCGTCAAAATAAACAACGGGCCACTGGGCGCCGGCCTTCAACCCCAGAGGCAGCAAGGCATCGTTGGTGATAGCCGTCGGCGAGACCGTGCCGTTGGCTAAGGTGTACTTCATGGTGGTCGGATCCCAGGTTGGGCTACCGTTGGCCTTCCACTCCGCGGTGGTATCACGCGGGGTAATGGAATTTGGGCGGCGATGGGCATTGTTGTAACGCTCACCAATCAAACGAATCGTGGTGTTCTTGAAGGGACGGTAAAGCATCGTCGCGAACTCACGGTGAATTTCCTCCGCGGCGGGCTGGCGGGTGTAGCCTTTAGCTTCATTCACTGCAGCGACGCGAATCGCCATTTTTCCGGGAATGAGCGGCTGATTGAGATTAATGCTTTCCCGGTGACCGCCCCAGTCATCGAAACGCACGGTAGCGCTGTAGCTTTTCCGATCGGGATTAGCCTGCGTCGGGACCACGTTCACCGTACCAGAGGAAGCGCCGAGCCCGAAGATATTAGAATTAGGTCCACGCAATACCTCGATGGATTCCACATTATAAAGATCGAAGGGAATATTGTTGTTCGTCGCAAAATTGCCGAAGGCGGTGTTCGCCCCGCCGGTACTTTGCCCCGAAGCGCTTACGCCACGAATACGGTTCGCTTTCTGCGGATCAGACTGCACCTGATCATTAACGCCGCCGGAGCGATTGCGGTTAAAGCTGGTGAAATTATTGGTGCCCTCCGTGCTGGCCTCGTAGCGGAACAC
>CAMAVZ010000088.1:0-5662 GCA_945861645.1 Opitutus sp. GAS368
GGCCTGCTGCAACGGACGAGAGCTGACTGGCGCGAAAAAGCCCCATCACCCGCGGGCCGCGGGCATAGAATTTCCGCGGCTAAATAAAAGTGCCTTGCCGACGAGTGGCATGCCCTTCATAGTTTTAATGTTCGTGTTGGTATTACCCCTCCCCTCAACCCCACTAAACGATTATGAGTAACGAGCATGCTAATCTCGCGCCCGCCGCACCCAATGCGCAGCGCCTCCTCTGGGCCGGTTTCGCGGCAATTTTCGCCGCCGGCGTAGGTTTCGCCATCCGCGGCGGAATTTTTGATAACTGGGGCAAAGAGTTCGGCTTCACCGCCACCCAACTCGGCGCCATCGGTGGCGCCGGCTTCACGGGATTTTGCTTTGGCATCATCAGCGGCGGCCTGATCGTCGACAAAGTGGGGTACGGCAAATTAGTACTCACCGCCTTCGTCCTCCACATGGTTTCGGCTTTCGTCACCTTTGGCGCGACGACCCCCGCGAATGCCTACCAGATGCTAACCATCGGGATGTTTATCTTCGCCTTCGCCAACGGCGCGCTGGAAGCGGTCGCTAATCCACTGGTCGCCACCCTGTTTCCCCAAAATCGCACGCACTATCTTAATATCCTACACGCCAGCTGGCCTGCCGGCTTAGTGGTGGGCAGCCTCTTGGGTTGGATCTTAGACGACAAAATTGGGCTCAATTGGAAAATTCAGCTCTCCCTCTATCTTATCCCCACCGTTGTCTACGGCTTGATGTTCATTGGTCAGAAAATGCCGAAATCAGAAGCCTCCCAAAATGGCGCGAAGTTCAGCGAGATGTTTAAAGATGTCGGCCTCTTGGGCTCACTCGTGGGCTGTTACCTCGTGACGCTATTTTGCTCCGGACCCCTGGGCTTACCGGCGTCATACGGCTACGGAGTCGCCGGCGCACTGATGATCGCCGTGGCGGTCATCACCAAATTCTCCCTCGGTTCTATTCTGCTCTTCGTGCTCTTTATCGCTCACGCTATGGTTGGCGCGGTTGAGCTTGGCACCGATGGCTGGATTCAAAATATCACGGGCAACCTCTTTACTTCTGAGCAGGGCAAATTCCTGTTTATCTGGACCTCAGCCATTATGTTTAGCCTACGCTTCTGCGCTCACTGGATTGAGAAAAACCTCAAACTCTCGCCCGTTGGCCTGCTTGTGGTGTGCTCCATCCTCGCGGTGGTCGGACTACGCCTGGCCAGTGGAATGCAGACCTTCGTCATGGCCTTGATCGCACTCGGCATTTATGCCGTCGGTAAAACCTTCTTCTGGCCCACCATGTTGGCCGTCGTATCCGACCGCTACCCGCGCTCCGGCGCGATCGCGATCTCCATCATGGGCGGCATCGGGATGCTCTCCGCTGGTCTCATCGGTGGTCCTGGCCTCGGCTACAGCAAGGATCGCTACGCCGCTGAATCCCTCCAGCAAACCAATCCAGCCGCCTACCAAACAGTGAAGGCGGCCGCTCCTTCGAAATTCCTTTTCCTCGATCCCGTGCATGCCATCGACGGCACGAAACTCGCCGAAGCTAAGGAAGCGAAAGCTCCCACCGACGCCCAAAAAGCTATCGTGTTGGCCGATCAAACCGGCGATCGCATGACCCTCAAGGCGGATTCCTATATCCCACTCGCGATGGCGATAATCTTCCTCGGCGTGCTGCTCTACTTCAAGAGCATCGGTGGCTACAAAGTGCTGAAGCTGGAAGAGCAAGCGTCGACCTAGCTCTCGCCAATCACACGCTAGATTATGCAGCGGGCCGCCGGGCCCGCTTTTTTATTGGCTAACTTTGGGCGCAAGCGAGCCCAGGCATCAAGGCCAAGCAAACCAAGCCGTCGCAGAAAGAAAATTCGCGACGGGGGCCGAGCGAAAAAACAGCCCAGATAAATTCGCGGCCACGAGCTCCCGGCGGCTCAATTAGCCTGCATGCGGGCATGGTAAAAAGCTTCAATCAGCGCATGAGTTTTCTTGGCCTCGGTCTGCGCCAGCGCCGCTTGCGCCAGCGCTCTGGCGTCACTCATTCTTAAGGCACGGATAAGATATTTTGCCGTCGGCAATAACGAGGGGGTCATGCTCAGCTCATCGACCCCTAAGCCCAGCAACAAAGGAACATACTTCGCATCTCCCGCCATCTCACCGCATACGCTCACTTTAATTTTTCGCGCATGACCCGCGGTGATAATCTGCTGCAAGACGCGCAACACCGCGGGATGCGCCGGATCATAAAGCGGGGCGACCCGGCTATTACCTCGATCGATGGCGAGCAGGTACTGGATTAAATCATTAGTCCCGATGCTGAAAAAATCGCATTGGCCCGCCAGAAGATCACTCGCGATGGCGGCACTTGGAATCTCAATCATCGCCCCAACCCGTAGCTGCGGATCAAAAGCTTGCTGGCGTTGGGTTAGTTCCAATCGCGCTTCTTGCAGCAAGTTATTCGCCCGCGTTAATTCATCTGGACCACTGATCATCGGATACATGAGCTCCACCCGACCGTGTGCACTCGCGCGCAGGATCGCGCGCAGTTGGTCTTTGAAGAGTGCCGGATTTTCCAAACACATGCGAATGGCGCGAAAACCCATGAAGGGATTAGCCTCAGGGCCGATCAGATCCGGCCGACCGGGCAGGGGCTTGTCCCCACCAATATCGAGCGTTCGGATCGTCACGGGCGCGGGGGCGAGGCCGGCGACAATTTCCCGATACGCCGCATATTGCTGTTCCTCGGTGGGCATCTCCTCCGCCGCAAAAAAAAGATACTCGGTCCGGTAAAGCCCAACCCCCTGCGCCCGGTATTGCTGCACGAGCGCCACCTCATCAGGTTTTTCAATGTTGGCCCGCAGGCTTACGTGGACTCCGTCCAAAGTTTCGGCCGCGAGTTCATTCACCGCCAACAGATGCGTCTCGAAGGTTTGCTTGGCCTGCTGAATTTTGCCGTAACGAAATAGGGTCTGCTCCGTGGGATTAACGATCACGAGGCCTTCGTACCCATCAACAATGAGCCAATCGCCATTCTTTAATTTGCTCGAGAGATCGCGCGTACCCACCACGGCCGGAATCTTCATCGAACGCGCCACGATCACCGCATGGCTCGTGTGACTGCCGGCATCAGTCACAATGGCGAGCGCGGCACTCCGATCCACGCCCGCTGATTCGGAAGGAGAAATATCGGGCGCGACAATGATGCGCTGCTCCACCAACTCTGTCAGGCTGCTCGCCGCTTGCCCCAACAAAACCTGCAGCACGCGCTTGGCGACATCTTTGATATCAGCCGCCCGCTCGCGCAAATATTCATCATCAATTTCGGCAAAAGCCTGGATGTAGCGCTGAGCAATATCATTAAAGCAGGTTTCAATATTGAGCCCTGATTTTTCAAAAGCCCGAATTGTCTCCCCAATCAAAGCTTGGTCTTCAAGCACCAGTTGGTGCGCATCAAAAATCAAGGCCTCCTCCGCGCTAAGATTTTGGGCGACCTGATCCTGGATTTTGGAAATCTGCTGCCGAGTGACCACCAGCGCTTGCTCGAAGCGCGCGATTTCTGCGCCACGCTTATCGGCATCCACCGTATAGAGCGGCACCTCTAATTCACTCTGCAGATAGAGAAATACTTGCCCATGAGCGATGCCCTTAGAGGCCGCGATCCCCTGGATGACGAGTTCGCTTTTAGCTTGAGGATCCATGGGGTAAGCTTGGATCGATTAACCAAGCCCCACGCGAGGTGGTCAATGCGGAACTAGCTCAGCCGAGTTTCCTGCCCAAAAGCCGCCGCGCCCCAGCAGGCGCGAATACACGCCAGCAGCGGCGTACTGCTCTGCCCCTCGGCTAGAAAAACAAAACACGCACTGCCGCTCCCGCTCATCCGGCCTTCGACGCCAAACTGAGTTCGCAATTTATTTAAGAGCACTGGTAGGGCGATAAATTTATCGAACGCCACTCTCTCCATGTTATTAGCCAGCAACTGCTCCGCTGGCTCCGACCCGTCGAGCCAAGCCGCCACTTGCTTTTCCGCTAATTCGACCGGCACGTAGTCGGTCGCCCGATGCCGCATCTGCTGATAAGCCCACGCCGTATTAATGGAAAAACTAGGCTTAAACAACAGCACCCGCCGACCGCTGAGTCTGGTTCGCGCCGCGGCGGACATCTGTTCAATTTTTTCCCCGCGTCCCCGCATCAGAGAGGGAGTGGGGTTTAAAAATAGCGCACAATCTGAACCCAGCGTCGCCGCCAGCGCCGACCATTGCTCGGTCGTGAGCTGTCCGCCCGAAATTTTATCCAAAGCCCGCAGCGCCGCCACGGCATTACTGCTGCCGCCGCCCAAGCCCGCTCCAAGCGGAATTCGTTTCGTCAGCTTAAAATGCACGCCGCCGCCCCAACCCGTCGCCGCCCCAAAGGCCTGCGCGGCTTTAAAAATGAGATTAGATGCGTCGAGCGGCACCGCTGGTTGCGCACAGCTCAAGGTAAACTGAGGCCCCGCACCTCGGGCGCAACTTTCCGCCACCAGCTCATCTCCAAAATCTAAAGGAGCCACCACCGAGACTAAATCGTGATAACCATCCGCTCGACGGCCCGTGATGGCGAGGAACAGATTAATCTTAGCCGGCGAAAATTCGGTTACAGATTTCATGGCACATAAAATAGCATGGCGCAGAACACAATTTCCGCTCACGGTAACTTCCCTCACCTATGGCTTGCGACCTAATTTTGGCTCTTGATGTTCCCACGCGCGAAGCAGCTGCGCCCATTCTCCGCCAGCTGCGCGGTCAACTGCGTTGGGTGAAAATTGGTTTACAAATGTTCACCGCCTACGGACCCGACTACGTCCGAGAGGTTGCTGGCCTAGGCTTCAATGTTTTCCTCGACCTCAAACTTCACGACATCCCCAGCACCGTGGCCAAAGCCGTGGAATCGCTGGCGCCTCTCCCGATCCACATGCTGACCCTGCATTGCGCCGGGGGCAGTGAGATGATGCGCGCGGCCCTCGCGGCTCAACAAAAGCACAATCCTCAATTACTGCTCCTCGGCGTTACCGTGCTCACTTCCATGGACTCACGGGGACTCCAGGAAATTGGCGTCACCGCGCCAGCTTCTGAGCAAGTCACTCGGCTCGGCCAGCTCGCTGCCACCGCCGGCCTTCGTGGTCTTGTCTGCTCCCCGCTAGAAGTTGCTCTCTTGCGCCACCAATTACCGGCCGCCATGCTGTTAATCACCCCCGGTATCCGACCCGCTCACGAAGCGGGGACGGATGACCAGAAGCGGGTCATGACTCCCGCTAACGCGGCCCAGGCGGGCTCGAGTTACATCGTGGTCGGCCGCCCGGTCCTGCAAGCTGCCGATCCCGCGGCGGCGGCTCGGGCAATTTTAGCGGAACTCGCCTGCGCCTAATTTCATGATCCACCCGTCCCGCTTCCTTCGATGAGTCGCACGGCGGCCATTCTTCTTGCCGCGGGTCGCGGGCAGCGCATGGCGCATGCCGTGCCGGACAAAATTCTCGCGCCCCTCGCCGGTAAGCCCGTTTTTGCCCACACCGTGGGTGCTTTTTACCGCAGCGGGGTCGTCGACACTTTCATCGTCACTTATCGCGACCAAGCGCAACTGCTCGAGCTCTCCGCGTATGCGCCGACCCCCACGCTTTTCGTCCCGGGGGGCAA
>CAMAVZ010000089.1:0-5345 GCA_945861645.1 Opitutus sp. GAS368
TATTCGGCACCGATTTTTTTATTACCGGAGTGGTGCCGCTTGATGCGACGAATAGTGAGCCGATTCTGCGGGCCTGCTCCGCGGTGCGTTTGTGGCTGCGGTCCCAGTCGCTCGCGGCGGTGGGTGATGAAGCGCTTGAAACGGGTGAAATGCCGTTGCTCGAAACGACCGAAGCGCAACGGCGCGCTTTTGCGGCTTATGTTTTTCTGGGAACGCTGCAGGAATTAATTGTGCAGCATCTGGACCCCACGGAACTCGAGTAGGTCGAGCGAGCGCGCCTGGCGCTTACAGTTTTAATTTTTCGAGCAAAGTTTGGGCAATTTCCCGGAAAACCTCCGCGGGTTTGCTGGCCGGGTCATTGACGACCACGGGTAAACCGCAGTCACCGCCGGCCCGAATCTCGGGGTCGAGGGGAACTTGGCCGAGGAGGGTCGTGCCCAAGAGCTCGGCCGTGATGGCGCCGCCGCCTGCGCCGAAAAGGGGTAATCGTTGGCCGGTGGCATCTTCGAACCAGCTCATGTTTTCGGCCACGCCAAGAATCGGCACGTTTACTTTTTGAAACATCAGGCCGCCCTTGCGGGCAATATTCGTGGCGGCCGTTTGCGGGGTGGTCACGATGAGGGCGCCGTCGAGCGGCAAGGTTTGCACCAAGGAAAGCTGCGCATCGCCGGTGCCCGGTGGCATATCGACCAAGAGAACATCAATTTCGCCCCATTGCACATTTTGGACGAATTGCTGAATCGTTTTCATGATCATCGGCCCGCGCCAAACGACCGGAGTGTTGTCGTCCACCAGAAAGCCCATCGACATGACTTTAACGCCATGGCGTTCGAGCGGCACGAGCGATTCGCCATTAATTTCAGGCCGACCTTGCAGGCCCATCATGAGGGGAACGGACGGGCCATAAATATCGCAGTCCATGAGCCCCACGCGACCGGGCCGACCGCGCAGCTCCAAGACTTGGGCGAGGGCGCAAGCGAGGTTGACCGCAAACGTTGATTTGCCCACGCCACCCTTGCCGGAGGCGATGGCGACGGAATGCTTGAGGCCGGCGGGCGCGGTACCGCCGCCGAGATTGGCTTGGCCGGCTGCGGGCGGGGCCTTGGCCGCTGAGACGGCGAGCTCGATGATTACCTCTTTAACGCCGGGGAGGGCCCGCAGACACTGCTCGATCTCGGCTTTTAGTTGGGTCGGGACTTTAGGGTCAGAGGTCGTGATCGCAACGGAGACCTTGGCGGTACCTTCGGCAAAGACCGCTGATCGGATCAGGCCGAAGGAGACGATATCACGGCTAAAACCGGGATATTTTACTTGTTTAAGGGCTTCTTTGAGGGAGTCAGTGGTCACGAGGTGATGGAGAAAATGGCTTGGAAAACGTGGCGCTTTGACCTTGTGAGTAGGTTGACGGGAGTAAAACAAAAATCCGGTTTATCTTTCGCTCCTCATTTTATCCTTACTCATATGCAGAATGCTGTTCGTCTCCTTCTCGGGCTCGCCCTCGCGTTGCCTCTTTTTGCTCAACGCGATATTGGCACGGTCAGTGTCAATGCTGACACCACCACGATCCCGGTTACGATCACCGCGGCTTCGGCCGAATTGCAGAATTTGGCCTTAACGGCCTTCGGCGCTCACGGCCGCTACCGCCCCGTCAGCAGCGGCGGGGCTTTTGCTTTTAACTTTTCCCCTGCCGGCACCAATCAGGTCAGCGTCACGATCACCAAGGGCAGTCTCAATTCCCCTGTGGCGAGCCAGACGCTCACCGGCACCAGTATGCGCAATGCGCTCCTCCGCGCGGCTGATTTTGCCGTTAACAAAACGAGTGGCTTAAAAGGTTTTTTTGCGGGGAAGCTAGCTTACCTCAGCAACAAGACGGGCAAGACGGAGATTTATACTTCCGATCTCTTTTTCGGTGAAGTCATGCGCTGGACGTCCGAGGGTAAACAAATTCTCGGACCGCGCTGGTCGCCGGACGGCGCGAAGATTGTTTTTACGAGTTACCGCACCAGCTTTCCCGACATCTATGTACTGGAGATGAACAACCGCCGCATTTCCTTGCTCGCGAGTTTCAAGGGCACCAACAGCGGTGGTCGCTACAGCCCCGATGGCTCGCGGGTCGCCATGGTGCTTTCCGGTGAAGGAAATCCTGAGGTTTATGTTGGGACGGCCCAGGGGCGGCAGATCCGTCGCCTGACTAATTCGCCTTCGATTGAAGCTTCCCCGACGTGGTCGCCGGATGGCTCGCGGCTGGTGGTGGTTTCGGATGCGGCCGGTGGTCCCCAACTTTATACGATGTCAGCGAGTGGCGCGGGGGGCATGTCCCGGCTCGGCACCAATATTTCTAAATATTGCGCTGAACCTGACTGGAGTGTGGGCGATCCCAACAAACTCGTTTTCACCGCGGGGGTGGGGCGCGGCTACCAAACGGCGGTTTATGATTTTGCTACGCGCACCAGCAAGATTGTCTCCAAGGCGCCGACCGATGCCATTGAACCGATGTGGCTGGCGGATGGCCGTCACGTGATTTGCACCTACCGCGCCGCCAATACCAGCAGCCTTTATCTTCTCGATACGGAGTCGGGTAAGGCCACGCGGCTCAGCCCGAGTGCGCTTGGGAGCGCTTCCAGTGCGAGTTATTTGGCGCCTTAATTCATGAGGCTTTTTTTTATCGGCGATATCGTCGGCAAGCCCGGCCGCGAGATTGTCACCGCGCTGCTGCCCAAGGTGCGCGCGGAGCGGGGGATCGATTTTGTCATCGCGAATGGTGAAAATGCGGCGGCGGGGGCCGGCATCACCAGCGTGATTTGCCAATCCCTCCTAACGGCCGGCGTCGATGCGATCACGCTGGGCGACCACGTGTGGGATCAAAAAGGGTTTGAGGTGGATATTGGCACGCTCCCGCAAGTGTGTCGGCCGGCTAATTTGCCGCGCACCTCCCCGGGGCGAGCCTACCTGATTTTAGAAAAAAACGGCTTTCGCCTCCTGGTCTTTACCGTTCTGGGCCGTAGTTTTATGGGCCTCAAGGCGGAGTGTCCCTTTCTGGCGGCTGATGCTTTATTGCAAGACGTCGCGGGGCAATTTGATGGCGCCTTGGTGGAGATGCACGCGGAGGCCACTTCCGAGAAGCAGGCGCTCGGCTGGCATCTGGCGGGGCGGGTGAGCGCCGTGCTTGGGACGCACACGCATGTGGCGACGGCGGACGCGGCGCTGCTGCGTCAACACACGGCTTTTATGTGCGATGTGGGCATGACGGGCCCGCACGAATCAGTGTTGGGCCGCGAAATTGCGCCGGTCGTGGGCCGCTTTCTCGATGGATTGCCGCGTCGTTTTGAAGTGGCCACGGGCGACGTTCGTTTGTGTGGGGCCTTGGTCGAGGTCGACCCGACGGGGCGCGCAGAAAAAATCGAATGGTTAAGCCTGCGAGTGCCTTAAGCCAGCCGCGCGGCTCTCCGCTGCAGCTTGATTGTTTTAGTGATTTAAGTTTTTTTAGCGCCACACGAACTGATGAATTTTTCCTCACCTTCCGCTGATGTCTTTGTTCCTGATGGCAGTTCCCTCGCGACGGCGCTGACGCGGACCACCCATCTTTGCCTCGCGGCGCATCAGGATGATATCGAAATCATGGCTTACCCGGGGGTCGCGGCTTGCTATGAATCAGCCGAGCATTGGTTCACGGGGGTGATCGTAACGGATGGCGCGGGGAGCTCGCGGACGGGAAAATTTGCCCATTACACCAACGAGGAAATGATGGCCGTGCGGCGCGAGGAACAGCGCACGGCGGCGCGGATTGGGAAGTTCTCTGCGGTCGTCCAACTTGGGCACCCCAGTGCTGACGTAAAAAATTCGGCGGCGGCCGGCGTGCGTAATGATTTAGGGGCGATTCTTTCAGCGACGCGGGCTCACACCGTTTACCTGCATAATCCGGCGGACAAACATGACACCCATGTGGCGGTGTTGCTGCGTTGTCTCGAGGCCCTGCGGGCCTTGCCCCCGGCCCAACGCCCGGCGCGCGTTTATGGCTGCGAGGGCTGGCGTAATCTCGATTGGCTCTTGGATGCGGATAAACAGGTGCTCGATGCTTCGGCCCATCCCGCCCTCGCCGCGGAACTGGTGGCGGTTTTCCAGTCGCAGATCGCGGGTGGGAAACGCTATGACCTCGCGACGACCGGTCGCCGTTTGGCTAATGCTACTTTTCATACGCCGCACGCGACTGATCAGTTTAGCGCGCTCACCTGGGCGATGGATCTGACCCCGCTCGTGCAAGATGAGCATTTATCGGTGGAGGCTTTCACCCTCGGCTATCTCGACCGCTTGCGCGCGGATGTGGCACTTCGCTTGAAAAAATTCACCGCCTCATAGGCAAAACTCATTTTATTTATGGTTAAAAGTACCGGCATTTACCAAGGCGAACTGAATTGTCAGTTAACCCATGAGCCCTCCCAGCAAGTGATTGAAACCGATGCGCCTAAGGACAACCACGGCCGCGGTCTGGCTTTTTCGCCCACTGATTTGACGACCGCGTCGTTAGCCTCGTGCTTGGTCACGACGATGGCCATCGCGGCGCGGGCCAAACTCGGCTTTGATCTGCCTGGCCTGCGCTGGTCCGTCACCAAGGAAATGTCGACCGATCTTCCTCGCCGCATCGTGCGCATCGCGACCGAAGTCTGGCTGCCCATTACTCAGGCTAAAGATCCGACGGGCATCCTGGAGCAAGCCGCCCTCAATTGTCCCGTGCATCATAGCCTGCACCCGGCCATCGCGCGGCCGGTGATTTTCCATTGGGCGAAATAATCGGTGGCGCCGATCGGCATGCCGCACCTCAGGGCTTGGGCGCCGCTGGGTTTAAACTGAATCGATAGGTTGAGTTGAAGATCAGCTCAACGCCGTCGGCTTTAATCCGAACCTTGATTTTTCCGGTGGTGGCATCGAGCGGCTGCGCGCGGCCGGTCACGCTGCGCGGCTTGTGCTTATGATTAGTGGCCGACCCGGTAAAATCGATCGTCTCGCCTTGGGCTAAGCGGACAAGATCGGGCTCCGCGAGTTTGATCGTAATCACGCCGGTCTCGCCCCAGAAAAACCACGGCCGCACTTTAACGTCGTAGGTCGTGGTCACGCTGGCGCCATCACGCACGAATACCCCCGGGGTCAGGCTCACGCTGCCCACATAAATGGAAGTCTGCATCGGCGGGATCGCGACTTGATTCCACGGGGCAAGCTCGGGCGCGACCGCGGCACGGAGCGCGCCATTGCTCAGTGCAATCCCCAGACAGAGAAAACCTAAATTTAATCGCGACCACATCATGGCGCGATGATGCGGCTAGGTCGGGCCCAGGCAAACTACAATTCCC
>CAMAVZ010000090.1:0-5262 GCA_945861645.1 Opitutus sp. GAS368
TATCATCGGGATTGGGGGTGACATGATCGGCATCGTAAAGCAGCACGCCGCCGGGCCGCAGGGAAGAGCGGTGGCTTTCATAACTGTGCTGGTAGAAAGCAACGAGAACATCAGCGCGATCGCCGGCTGAAAGAATTTCGCCTGAGCCAATGCGCACTTGGAAAATGGAAGGACCTCCAGAAATGGTGGAGGGGATGGTCATGTAAGTCATGACCTCCTGGGCGGAGCGCCCGGCGAGGCGAGCGAGGAAACCGCCGACGGCTTGAATGCCGTCTTGCGAATTGCCGGCGAGCCGAATGACGACGTCGGGAATAGTAAAAAGAGAAGCGTTAGAGCGAGCGGTCGCGCCAGCGGAGGAGGGAGGAATCGGGCTAACCATCGAGATACTCTGCGCGCATTAAATCAGCAGGTAAAGTCTGCGGTTGCTGAATTTTATAATTTTTTTATCTAGCCAAAAAAGCCCAACCACGAGGGGTATAAGTGCAATATAAGGAGCCGCCGGATTAAGATTTGATCGCCTAATGCCGGTCGTAATCGGCAGGAGCGTGCAGAAGCTTCTGCCACGGCGGTTTAGCTAACGCCGTGTGCGGACACGGGCTGGTCGGGCGGGCCTTGAAGGCCCCCCGCTTATTCCCAGCCGATGGGCCGACCCTAGTTCTGTTGCTCGAGCCAGCCCATGAGCGGCTGATAATATTCTACCATCGCGCGCGTGGAAAGTTCTTCGCCGGTGCGCGGGAAGCTCAGGCTTCTAAAGTTTTTTCGGGAAGCCACCAGGCCCAGATCGCGGCGAAGAGGGCGAGAAAGCTAGAAGCAAGAAGCGCGAGACGAAAATCGCCCACGGGGGCAGCCCACCCAAAGATGATGGAAGCAGCAGCGGCGGCGAGGCGGCCGATGTTGTAGCAGAAGCCCGCGCCTGTGGTGCGGAGGAGCACGGGGAAGAGCGGCGGCAGATACATCGTGAAGAGCCCAAACACGCCGGAAAAAAATCCGACCAAGGGAATCCAAAACCAAGCGAGTTCCCCAAAGCCGCGCGGGACCATGAAGGCGCCGGCCATACTGGCGAAGAGGGCCCAGAACATGAGCGCGATGGAGCGACGATTACCGATGCGGGTGGCGAGCCAGCCGGCAAAATAATTTCCGACAATCGACACCGCGATCATGACAAAAAATGCACTCGGAATGAGTTGACTGATCTCCGTCGCAGACGTGTTGGCGGCGGCGAGAATTTTCCGTAAATGCTGCGACTGCCAGAAAATGAACAACCACCAAGCGGATAGACTGAGGGCGCACACGCCGGTGACATGGAAGGTGGTTCGTGCGAGCGGTCCGCGGAAAAGATCACGGATGCCGGGATTTTTATGCTGTACGCTAGCTTCAGCGCGTTGCCACGTGGCTGGCTCTGGTACGTGGCGCCGAATCCAGAAAACTAAAAGCGCGGGTAAGACTCCGACGAGAAACACGTAACGTTCGGCTGGCGGGTGCGGTAGTTGGGCCAGCAGCCAGACGACCGCAGCCGCGATAAGAATGCCTATGTTAACGCCACTTTGGAGTACGGCGGCGAGCCATGGGCGCCAGGCGCGGGGCCAGGTTTCGGCGAGAAGAGAAGCGCCGACCGCCCATTCGCCCCCAATGCCTAAAGCGGCGACAAAACGGAAAATCATGAGTTGCCACCACGTTTGCGCGAAGGCGCACAAACCGGTGCATAACGCATAAGTCAAAACGGTCAGGGCTAAGGCGCGACTGCGCCCGAGTAGATCGCCGAGGCGGCCGAAGAAAGCTCCCCCGATGGCCCAACCGACGAGGAAGGCAGCCTGAATGTAGGCGCTCTTTTCTTTGACCGCGGGATCAGCCGCGCTCGCCACACCTAGCAAGTGCACCACTAACGGAGCGGCGATGAGGGTGTAGAGGTGCAATTCTAAACCGTCGAACAACCAGCCTAACCATGCGGCGATGCCGGATTTCCATTGCTGCGGGGAGATTTCGCTGAGGCGAGTAGCTTCAGGCGCCGGGGCAGGGTGCATGCCCGCTGAAATTGGCGGCTGACTGAGGCGAAGCCAGCCCGAAAAAACTAGATTTTTACCGGATGGACGCGCTGATTATCGGTAATGCGATCACCAGGATAGAGGATAACTTCGTCGCCAGCGTTCAGGCCGCTCAGGACTTGGGTCTCGCGGCCGCTGGAGCGACCCGCTTGCACGGGTACGAGTACAGCGCGGCCGTTGCGGACCGCATAGGCAGCCCAGTTATTGCCGTGGCGAAAGAGGGCCGACACGGGCACTTTGAGGACCTGAGCCTCTTCCCAGATGACGACGCGGGCTTCGACGCGGAAATTATCGCCGAGGGTCGGGCGGGCGGCAAGCGGCGTGATGATGTCGGCGACGACGTTGACCCGTTGTTCTTCGACTCCGAGCGCGGAAATTTTTGTGAAGGCGGCGGGCTCGACTAGGCGCACGCGCGCATCGAGGGGTTGGGGGCCGCCCCATTGTTCGAGCTCGACGCGAGTTCCCGGTGAAAGCGCCGCGCCATCGCGCGAGAGTAATTCTATCACTACTTCCAGATCGCTGGGATCGCCCACATCGAGGATGGGAGTCCCGGCGGTGATCGGTCTTTGGCTTTCCTGGAAAACATGGAGGACGCGACCAGCGCTCGGGGCCTTAACCTCGATGAGGGAAGTGCCGCTGCCGAGAGCGGAATCAGCCAACTCGGTCTCAATCGAGCGCAATGCACCCTCGGTGGTAATTAAATCACGAGCCGCCGCGGTCTCGCGGAGTTGGATCGTTTCGAGATCCTGCGGCGAAACGGTTTTATCCGCAAACATCCGCGTCATGCGGCCAAGTTCGTTGATCGCGAGAGCGTGCGCCGCGCGACTTTTTTCGAGAGCAGCCGTGGCAGCGGTGCGGCGAGTTTCGGCTAAGGCGCGACTGCGCGGATCGAGGGGCGAAGCCGCGAGGGGCTCGATCACCGCGACGATGGAGGCAGCGGTAATTTCTGCGCCGGGCTTAAAGGGCACTCGGCGTAATTGACCGGTGACTGGGGAGGAGACCACGTAGCGTTGGCGGATGCGGGTCTTGCCCTCTTCACTCACCGTGGCGCGGAGGGCGCCATTGATCGCGCGGGCGGTTTCCACCGTGGCCGGTTGGGGGCGCAGGCCGAAGGCGAGCAGGGCGACGAGCGCGGCGCCGCCGATATAAGGTAGCCCGCGAAAGACCGGAGCTTTTTTAGCGATAGGAGCGGAGGAATTCATGAACAGATGAGATAGGCTTGAGGGAAATTAGTTTGGGCGGAAAAGGCAATTGGTCTCAGGGCTTAGTTTGCGCCCGGCACGGGAAATCGCAAACGTCGACCCGCGATGAGTTGGCGGAATTTGGCTGATGCCGGATATCATTCGGGTGCTTTGAGCGTGGCGATAAGATCGAGTTGGTTGAGCTTACGCAGAACGAAGAGGGCTGAAAGGGTGGAGGCGATCAGCACGACAACGATCGCGTAGGTGTAAGTGTAGAGCGTGAAAACGAGCGGCAAGCGGATCGTCTCGGTGTTGACGGAGCCGACGATCAACGTGGTCAGACCCGTGCCGAGGAGTAAGCCGAGCGGCACGGCGAGCACCGAAAGGATAGCTAGTTCTACGACGAGGATGGTGCCGACTTCGCGCTGGGTCATGCCGATGACCCGCAGGGTGGCGAGTTCCCGGGCTCGCTCCGCGAGCGAGATGCGGGCGTTGTTGTAGATGACGCCAAAGGCCACAATGACCGCGAAAGTTAAATAGATGCTTTGGAGCAGTCCCATGCTCTTGGCGGTGGTCTCGCGAAAGCTCTGCCGCATGGTTTCTTTGATGGCGACGGAGCTGACCCGCGGAATTTCTTTCAGCGCGGCGAGAAAATTGGCGCGCTGAGAAAAATCGAGGCCGATGCTAGCGCCGGTGATGACATCGCCTTCCCCGAGAAAATGATTGATAGCGTGAAGATCCATGTAGGCCGCGATGCCGGTAAAATCTTCGGCTAGCGCCACGATCGGCAGGGGGGTAATGGGCTGACGGCCTTCGAGGGCCTCGAGCATAATGGTGTCGCCGATTTTCGCGCCCAGCACATCGGCTAATTTGGCGGATAAAATGACGCCATGCGGCGGCGGGGAGATTTCTTGGCCCGTCGCATCTATGGCGCGGCTATGCTGTCCCCCAGGCAGCAGACTGCGCAGACCGATTTGGCGACTCCGTCCCTGAAAATGTACGCGCACGGCAGCATTACGGGCGGGTTCCAAGCTCATGACGCCTGGCAATTGAGCTAATTCGTGGGCGAGGCGGCCAGAGGAAGGCTCGACTAGGCTGAGATTGAGATCTTGGCGCTGGACGACATCCCACTGAAAATCGAGCACCTCGCGAATACCCGCTTTGAAAGTATTCGGCATAATGATCAACGCCGTCGCGAGCGCGAGGCCTGCAACCGTGAAGAGGGCTTGGGTCGGTCGCCGCTCCAGATTACGCAGCGCGATGCGGAAAGAATGGGAGAGTAATTTTGCCAGACCGAGTCGTTCAATTAGGGCCGGACGAAAATGCGCCGGCGGTTCGGGGCGCATGGCCTCGGCCGGTGGAAGTTGGGCGGCTTTGCGGACGGCGCCCAACACGCCCAGCGTGACCGCGCTGAGTCCGACGGTGAGGGCAATCACGACGGCGACGGGATCGAGCCGAAAATGAAGATCGGGGAAGCGGTAGAACAATTGATACATGTCGACGAGCTGATGGCCGAGGCCAATACCCCCGATGACTCCGCCAAGCACGCCCGTGGCCACCATGACGAAGGCGAATTTTAAATAATGAATAACGATTTGATGATTGGTGAAGCCAAAGGCTTTGAGGATCGCAATCTGTTCACGTTGGAGGGACAGCAAGCGGCAGAGCACCGCGTTAGTCATGAAGGCGGCCACGCCCAAAAAAATTACGGGAAAGCCAATGGAGAGAATAGTGAGCACCCGAATTTCATCAGTGATGCGGATATGGGAGGGATGATCTTCGCGGCCGAAGGCCCCGAGACCGCCATAAGGTCGCAGCAGGCGATCGAGATCGGCGATCACCGGTTGGGTGCGGGCGCCGGGTGCGAGCGTGAGGGACACGCGATTAAATGCGCCGTAAAGATCCCAAGCGGTGGCGACTTCTTTGTAGGGCATCCAAAAAATACCAAAGGTGCGGGCATCCGGCAGGGCGGCGCCGGGGCGCGACTCAAAAATATATTCAGGAGAGAGTACAATACCCGCGATGCGGAAGGTTTGGCG
>CAMAVZ010000091.1:0-5091 GCA_945861645.1 Opitutus sp. GAS368
CTGGTCGTTGAATATTCTTTGGTCGTTTGCCTATCCGGAGGTGATGGATGCTTTCTGTAATACGATGGTGGATATGTATCGGAATGGCGGACTCATCCCCCGCGGTCCCTCGGGGGGGAATTATACTTATGTGATGATCGGTGATCCGGCCGCACCATTTTTTGCGGCGGCATACAATAAGGGCATTCGCGGTTACGATGTGGCGCAGGCCTACGCGGGTTTGCGGAAGAATGCCTTGCCCGGCGGCATCCGCGATCACGCGGGCTATGAACATAGTGCCGACGCCAGCAGCGGCGGGATGAAATATTATGTGGAGCGCGGTTATGTGCCGGAAGGAATCAGCGGCACGGGAATGCATAAGGCCGGGGCCTCCATGACGCTGGAGTATGCCTATCAGGATTGGTGTGTGGTCCAACTGGCGCAGGCTTTGGATCATCAAGCTGATGCGGTGTGGCTCGGTCAACGCGCAGGTAACTATGCGAAGCTGTGGGATCCAACGGTGCAATTGATGCGCCCGCGCCTCGTCGATGGTTCGTGGCTGCCTGGGTTTGAGCCCGTAGGTAAAAAAGGATCATTTGCGACCCAGGGCTTCTGTGAATCAAACGCGGCGATCTACACTCATTTTGTGCCGCAGGATATGCCGGGACTGATTCAGCTCTTCGGCGGACCGGCCAAATATGTGCAGGCACTTAATCGGCAATTTGAACAAGCGGCGGGCAAAAACTTTGTCGTCGCGCACGGGGAGCATGCGGAGTCTTGGGTCGATTATGATAATCAGCCGGCGACGGCGATGGCTCATTTATTTAATTATGCGGGAGCGCCGTGGCTCAGTCAGAAATGGGTGCGGGCCGTCAAGGCGCAGGCCTTTGGCGATGTTACGCCCTTTGGCGGTTACAACGGCGATGAAGATCAGGGGCAGATGGGGGCGCTCGGCGTACTGATGGCGTTGGGGCTTTTTGATGTGGAAGGCGGCGCAGCGCTAAAACCGACTTACCAGATTACGAGTCCGCTTTTTGATCGGGTGACGATTCAGCTGAACCCCGATTATTTTCCGGGCAAAACGTTTACGATCACGACGCTTAATAATCGGCCGGAGAATATTTATATTCAATCCGCCAAGCTTAACGGCCAGCCGCTCACGCAGGTTTCCTTCCCGCACGCGGTGCTCGCGCAGGGTGGTGAGTTGGAAGTTGTGCTGGGGCCGCAGCCGTCCGCTTGGGGCACCACCCCACCGGCGCCCTGAGTGCCTCCATGGAAAGAATCTGGAGCTTTTAAATATTTACCCCAAACTTTTTTTAGCAGGCTTTTGTGTGCAGTGAACCTCTGATCGTCTTACCCCTATGACTACCCCTCATTCAACTCGTCGTGATTTTTTAAAAACCTCTACGCTCGCCGGACTGAGCGCTTCGCTGGCTGGGCTGGCGCTGACCGGAACCAAGGGGGCTGCCCAGACCGCGGCGGCTTCTAAGAATACGGCTAATTTGAGCGAAGTTCTGCCTCGCCCGGCTGGTCAAAAGCCGGTGCATAATCTTGCGGCGGCGCCGCTGGCGCGGGTGCGCGTCGGGGTCATCGGCCTGCATCGCGGGATGGGTCATGTGAAAGATGCGCTGGGGATTGAATTCGCTGACGTGGTCGCCGTGTGCGATATCGTCGATGAGCGGGCCCAACGGGCGGCGGCATACTGTGAAAAAATGCGGGGTAAGCGTCCGGCCGTGTATAGTGGCAATGAAAACGTTTGGGAGCAGATGGTGGCGCGAGCTGATCTTGATGTCATTTATATCGCAACGCCGTGGGATTGGCATGTGCCGATGAGCGTGCGGGCGATGGAACTCGGCAAGCACGCCTTGGTGGAAGTGGCCGCCGCCGTCACCGTGGATGATTGTTGGCGCTTGGTGAACACGAGTGAGCGCACGCAGCGGCACTGTATTATGCTGGAGAATTGCTGCTACGGGCAGAACGAGCTCTTGGTGCTCAATCTGGCTCGGGCGGGAGTATTGGGTGAGCTGACGCACGCCGAATGCGCTTACATCCATGATTTGCGTACCGTGCTCTTTGAATTACAGAGTGAAGGGGATTGGCGGCGTAATTATCACTGGCAGCTCGATGGTAATCTTTACCCGACCCACGGCCTCGGGCCCGTCGCGCAATCCCTGGGGCTGGGCCGCGGTGATCAGTTTAAATATCTGGTTTCGATGAGTTCACCCGAGCGCAATCTGACCCAATATCGCGACCGAGTTAAGCCCAACGGTGGGCGGCATGCGGCAGAGAAATATGTTTGTGGTGATATGAACACCACCCTCGTCAAGAGTGAGCGGGGGCGCACGATTATGATTCAGCATGATGTGGTGAGTCCGCGGCCCTATAGCCGCATCAATGCGGTGACGGGTACCGGCGGGACCTTTTTTGATTATCCCGCCCGTTTGGCGCTCAATGATCCTAAGCAGTACGGGCTCGAGGCGAAAACTTCGCATGCATGGCTGAACGCCAAAGATTTGGCCGCCATGCGCCGACAATTCACGCATCCGCTCTGGAGTAAACTGACTGAGCGCGCCAAGAATGGCGGGCATGACGGCATGGATTATGTGATGAATTGGCGGCACCTTGATTGTCTGCGCCAAGGCATTACCCCGGACAGTGTAGTTTATGATGCGGCGGCTTGGAGTAGTCTCATCGAACTTTCGGTGCATTCTGTCGCGACGGGTAGCATGCCGGTCGTGATCCCGGACTTCACGCGCGGGCTATGGTCGGAGCTTAAGCCGCTCGGAATCGCTGAGGCTGCCGCGGTTTAAGTCAGCGGCTGGCGGGTTCCGAGTGGGGCAGCGCTTGGGCTGCGGTGGCTGCATAAGCCTTAGGCTTGCGCTGCTGCATAAGCCTCAGGCTTGCGCTGCTGCATAAGCCTCAGGCTTGCGCTGCCGCATAAGCCTCCATCCCCACGCAGCTACAAATTAAATTCCGATCCCCATAAACATTATCCACCCGACCAACCGCGGGCCAAAACTTGCTCGCGCGGGTGTGCCGATCGGGGAAGGCCGCCGTCTCCCGTGAGTACGGATGGTTCCACTCTGTGCCGCACACGGCTGCGGCGGTGTGTGGGGCGTGCTTGAGCGGATTGTTGAGCTTATCACTCGTGCCATTAGCGACCGCAGTCATCTCGCCGTGAATGGCAATCAGGGCATCGCAGAAACGATCGAGCTCTACCTTAGCTTCGCTCTCGGTCGGTTCGATCATGAGAGTTCCCGGCACCGGAAAGGACATGGTGGGGGCGTGATACCCATAATCTATGAGCCGCTTTGCCACATCCTCGACTTCGACCCCCTGCTTTTTCCATGGGCGAAATTCTAAGATGCACTCGTGCGCTACCAGGCCACTGGCGCCTTTGTAGAGTACGGGGAAATAAGCATCAACGCGCCGGGCCATGTAGTTGGCATTTAGCAGGGCAAACTGGGTCGCGCGCTTGAGTCCGTCTGGTCCCATCATGCGAATGTACATCCAGGTGATGACGAGAATGGAGGCGCTGCCGTAGGGGGCGGCGGACACCGTCCCCAAAGATTCGGCCTGAGGGGTGAGGCTCGAGGATTTTACTACCACGTGACTGGGTAGGTAGGCTACGAGGTGTTTGGCGACGCCGATGGGCCCCATGCCGGGGCCGCCGCCGCCGTGCGGGATGCAAAAAGTTTTGTGTAAATTAAGATGGCAGACATCGGCGCCAATAAAACCGGGCGAGGTCAGCCCGACCTGGGCATTCATATTGGCGCCATCCATGTAAACTTGGCCGCCGTGCTGGTGGATGGTGCGGCAAATATCACGAATCGAAGTTTCGTAGACGCCATGAGTGGAAGGATAAGTAACCATCAGGGCCGCGAGCTTGGCGGCATGTTCGGTGGCTTTGGCCTTGAGGTCGGCGACATCGATGTTGCCGTGGGCATCGCAGGCGACGGCTATGACCTCATAGCCGCACATGGCCGCGCTGGCGGGATTGGTGCCATGCGCGCTGGTCGGAATAAGGCAGATGTTGCGGTGGCCTTCACCGCGCGAGGTGTGGTACGCGCGAATGACGAGCAAGCCGGCGTATTCACCTTGGGACCCCGCATTGGGTTGCAGCGAAACGGCGGCAAAGCCCGTGATCTCGGTGAGCCATTTTTCGAGCTGGGCAAAAAGTTTGGCGTAACCCTTGGTCTGATCGGCGGGAGCGAAGGGATGTAATTGACCGAACTCCGGCCAAGAGACGGGCAGCATTTCACTCGTGGCGTTGAGTTTCATTGTGCATGAGCCCAGTGAAATCATCGAGTGGCACAGCGACAAATCCTTGGCTTCCAGCCGTCGAATATAGCGGAGCATTTCGTGTTCCGTATGGTAGCGATTGAAAACGGCCGCGGTCAGAAAAGTCGAAGTGCGCGCATGGGGCGCGGGATAGTCGCTGAGCTCCGTGGGATCGGCGGGGGTCGCGGCACCAAACAAGCTCAGCAGGGTGGCGACATCAGCTTGATTCGTAGTTTCATCAAGGGAGATCCCGATGGTGCTGGCGTCGATCGGGCGTAGATTAATTTTAGCGGCCAGCGCGGCGCGATGAACTTTGGTCGCATCGATTCCGGATATGGTGAGCGTATCAAAAACCGGCTCAGCGTTGATGGTCGCGCCGAGATTTTTAAGGCCCGCGGCGAGCCAATGGGTGAGCAGGCGGGTGCGCTGGGCGAGGCGTTTCAGTTCGGCGGGACCATGATAGACCGCGTACATCGAAGCCATGACGGCCAGCAAAACCTGTGCGGTGCAAATATTCGACGTAGCCTTGTCGCGACGAATATGTTGTTCGCGAGTGCCGAGGGCGAGGCGCAGAGCCGGGTCGCCATGGACATCCTTGGATACGCCAACCAAGCGACCGGGCATTTGGCGTTTGTATTCATCTTTGGTCGCCAGAAAGCCGGCGTGCGGTCCGCCAAACCCTATCGGGACACCGAAGCGTTGCGCGGAGCCGACGGCGACATCAGCGCCAAATTCGCCGGGGGCACGGAGGAGAGTGAGGGCGAGCAAGTCGGTGGCCACCACGGTAAGTGCGCCGGCCGCGTGGGCTTGCGCAAAAAACTGGGTGAAATC
>CAMAVZ010000092.1:0-5052 GCA_945861645.1 Opitutus sp. GAS368
GAGAAAAGATATTTTGCCACGAGATCGTGCAGCAAGAAGCCGATGATCGCCACGGGGAAAAACGCGAGGAGCACGTTGCGCAGCAAACGAAAACCAGCACTACTCCGTCCGATCAGGCCCAGCAGCATACTAAGATACTGGCGCCAATACAGCGCCAGGACCGCCGCGATGGCGCCGATTTGAATGACGACGGTGTAAGTGTCCGCGGCTAACTTGACCGTGAGGGGCACGCCGTCGGGGTGATCTTTGCTCGGCACTTTATGCCAGAGCGGTTTCCCCGCGGCATCAGTCAGGGGCCGCGTAGACTCTAATCCAAGGAGTTCATTGGCAATGATGAGATGCCCCGTGGAGGAGATGGGCAGGAATTCCGTCACTCCCTCTACCAAGCCGAGCACGATCGCGTCCGCGGTGCTGAGTTCCTTTACTGGGGGGCCTGATTTTTCAGCGGCGCGAGCGCTCAGCAGCAGCAGAATGCTGCAAATTAACAACCCGGGGCGAAAGCAGTGCGACCAGAAGTTCACGGGACAAGTTTTCAAGAGGAGGCGGAGGCTGTCGAGTTTTATGCTTTGCGCCAGCAGAGGAAATGATTCTGCTCGGCCCGCGATGGCTCTCCTTATTGATCTGACCACCCAGCTGTCTGCCCGCCAGAATCTCACGGCGGTTGAAGTGATGGCGGCGGCCGCGAGCTTGGCGGGGACGGACGAGACCGATGCCACGAAAGGATCTTTTCTCACCGCGCTGGCGGCCAAAGGGGAAACGCCGGAGGAAATTGCCAATTTCGCTCGGGCGTTTCGGGCGCGCGCGGTAAATCCTGGCGTTGAGGCTTGGTCGGCGCGGGCCCTGGATATTGTTGGTACGGGCGGAGACCATGCGGGCGGTTTTAATATTTCGAGTCTCGTGGTTTTGGTGCTCGCGTGCGCGGGGGTGCCGGTGATGAAGCACGGCAACCGCGGGATTACGTCAAAATGTGGCAGCGCTGACTTGCTCACCGCTTTGGGCGTGGATTTAGCCGCCTCACCGGAGCAGTTGCGGCGCGCGCTCGATCAGCTCGGTTACGTGTTTTTCTTTGCCCCTAATTATCACCCCGCCTTCAAGCACATCGGCCCGGTACGCAAGGCGCTGGCCGCGCAGGGGCAGCGGACCGTCTTTAATATTCTGGGGCCGCTGATTAATCCGGGCCGCCCCGCACATATTTTGCTGGGAGTTTACTCGCTGCCCCTCGTGGATAAATTGGCCCTTACCTTGGAAGATTTGGGGCAAGTCTCCGGCGTGGTTGGGCACGGGGTTATCACGGCTGACCGTGGGATCGACGAACTCACCACCGCGACGGTTAATCAGGTGCGCGGGGTCGGTCGTTGCCGGGATCTGCCGATGTCTTTTCAAGGCGAGGCTTACGGTTTACCCCGAACCCCTTTCGCTGATTTGCAGGGCGGGGATCTTAGCGCCAACTTAGCTATCGTTGAAGCGGTACTCGCAGGGCGGGGGCCGCGAGGATTGGTCGATACCATTGTGTTTAATGCGGCGATCGGGCTATTGATGGTTGGTCGTACCGCGACGATCCGCGAAGGACTGGCGCCGGCGCGGGAATTGCTTTTGGGCGGCGCGGTGCAGGCGCGGATCGCGGCGACGAAGGAATTTTACCGGCCATGAAGCGTCACTATTTTGGCACCGATGGAGTGCGCGGTCCTTACGGTAGTTCGCAGATGAATGAAGAGTTGGCTTGGCGCTTGGGCGTGGCCGCGGCTCGTTTTGCGCAGACCCAGTCGGGCTTGGCTGGATCGCAGGTTATGATCGGCCGCGACACGCGCGGGACCGGTCCCGCCTTGGCGGAGGCCCTCGCCGCGGGTTTAGCCTACGCCGGATTGCAACCGGTGAGCTTGGGCGTAGTGCCGACGCCCATCGTAAGTTTGTTGACGCGGCAAACGGGCGCGGCCTTGGGTGCTGTCATCACGGCTTCGCACAATCCAGCGAGTGATAATGGCCTTAAATTTTTTGGGGTCGGCGGGATTAAGCTCACCGATGAAGCCGAGTGGCGGATTGAGCAACTCATGCCCCCTGCGCGGGCTGTGGACGAGCCGCCGCTGTTCGTGGCCGCGGCGGCCGAGAAAATTACTTCACTCTATCCGGAGCCGCTGAAAGATTACTTGGCGCTGACCACGGCTTTGCTACCCGCGGGGAGTTTGAAAAACTGGTCGATTGTCCTCGATACCGCCAACGGGGCGGCGGCCGTGACGAGCCGTACGGCGCTCGCCCAGTTGGGTGCAGCCCTGACGCTGATCGGCCATTTGCCTGACGGGAAAAATGTTAATGCCGGAGTTGGGAGTCAGCACCCCGAGCGCCTGAGCGCGGCGGTACGGGCGGCGGGGGCGCGCCTCGGCATCGCGCACGATGGTGATGCGGATCGCTGTGTGTTGTGTGATGAGCAGGGCAACGTCTTGGATGGCGATGAGCTGTTGACGATTTTGGCCGTGCACGCCCTGCAGCAAAACCAGCTCGCGGGAAAAATTCTAGTGATCACGGTGCAAAGTAATCTGGGCGTTGATGCCGCGGTGGCCGCGGCGGGCGGGCGCACTTTGCGTACGGCGGTGGGTGATCGTTATGTAATTGAGGGCATGCGCGCGGCGGGCGCGCAACTCGGTGGGGAATCTTCCGGGCATGTTATTTGTGCCGATATTTCCCCCACGGGTGATGGCCTCGTGGCCGCGCTCAAAGTGATCGCCGTCATGCAGGCGACGGGTCGGCCCCTTTCGGAATTGCGCCGAGTATTGGTTAAATTCCCCCAGCTTTCGCTCGCGCTGACGGTGCAGGAAAAAAAGTCGCTCGAATTACTGCCGACGTTATCGGCCGCCATCAATACCGTGACGGCGGAACTGGGGGCGAGCGGGCGGGTGTTGGTGCGCTACTCGGGGACGGAGCCTAAATTGCGTTTATTGGTGGAGGGGCCGACGCTGGCCGTGGTGACCGCGGGCTTGGCGCGATTGAACACGGCGGCGCGCGCTGATTTAGTTGTTCTCTAATCGCGTGACTATTTTCGCCGCAGGGTTGTGGGTCGAAAGAGGCGGCGGGAGTTGCCGTGCGGCCGCCGGGGTCCGCCTAGCCGCCGTCGCATGACAGAGATGATGATCAGTGCACTCGAGTCGCGGTTGCAAAAGCAGCTGGAAGGAGCCGAGCTCGCTTTGGCCCAAGGCCGTTATGAACACGCCATCACCGCGGCGGGAGCGGTGCTCAAGGAACAACCCGCCTGTTTGTCGGTGCGGGCTTTTTTGCGGCGCGCGCAGCTAGCGCACAACCGGCGAGGGCCTAATATTTTTATTCGCTTCCGGCATAGTTGCCAATTGCGGTGGGCGCACACACAACTGCGCCGCCACCCAGCCCGGGCCGTGGCCGTGGCTGATCAGGTGCTGCAAACGGCAATAAATCAGCCGATGGCCCTCGGCCTCCTCGGGCGGGCGGCGACGGCGCAGGGTTGGTCGACGACCGCGATATTTGCTTATGACTGCGCGCATCTTAATCGACCGGATGATGCGGAACTCGCGCTCGCGCTGGGGCACGCTTTGCTCGCGGGGCAACAGGCCGCACCAGCGCTGCAGGTGGCGGAGACGGTGCTGCAACGCCAGCCTCACCACGTCGCCGCGCAACATTTACGACGACAAGCCGCGATCGCGGTCGCGCTGGCGCAGGGCAACTGGGAGGCGCCAGGGAGTTATCGGGAAAAATTACGCGACCTAGGGGTGGGGTCGGGAGCACCGCCCCCGCCGCGACCCTGAGTGGGTCACGAGCGAATGCGCCGCGGGCTGAGGCGATGCGCCGCGCTTAAGCCGACGGTGGCGCGCTGGGGCTGGGGGCGCCGCATTTTTCAGCCAGCCAGACGGCTACACCGAGCAGCAGCAGGCTCAGGAGCAAGCGGAAGGGATCAGCGGATTCACCAAAAAAAAGCAAAGAACAAACCACCGCTAGGGGAATTTTGGCGTTGTTCATGACGGCCAGCGTGCCGGCGCTCACGCGGGTCGCGCCAAGATTCAAAAGAAAAAAACCGAGACCAGATGCCACCAGCCCAAGATAAGCCAGCAGACGCCATTGGGCGGGTGAGGGGTAAATTTGAATCTGGCCCTGACTCAACACGACGGCGCCCGTGAGGGCAAAAGCGCCTACATAAAGCAGCGCAAAAGTTTCATGATCCGGTCGCGAACCGAGGGTAGCGCGGATCCGCCGGTAGAGCACTTGACCGAGGGCAAAGGTCAGGTTCGCGATTTGCACGAGAATAAAACCATGCAACGATGCCGGGGCTGATCCGGGTTGGAAGACAATCACGGCTGTCCCCACCATCGCGACCAGCGCGGCGAGCAACGCGCGCGGTCGCAGGGTCCGGTCAAAGGCGTCGGCGAATAACGTCACCAGGATTGGCGTGGTGACGCTAAATAGCGCCACTTGGTAAGCTGGCAAGTAGCGGAAGCTCGCGTTGTAGGCGAGATACATGAGGCCGAATTGGATGGCGCCAATACCCGTCAGCTGCAGCCCCGTCCGCAGAGGGAGTTTCCGTAGACGCAGGAACGGCAAAAATATTAACAGAGCGAGGCCCAGCCGGATCGCTGCGACTAAATTACCATCGAGACCGGCAGTGAGGCCCTTGGTCAGCCCAAAAGAAAAGGCCCATAGGAGCGAAACGATGAGGAGAAAGGGCATGACGGGGTCGGGTGAAATGGGCGGGGCTCCGCACGTGTGCGCTTGGGGGGGATTGCCGGTCGGCGATCAGACCCGAAAAAGTGCGCCCAGCTTTTTTCCAATTAGAATAGTCAAACCGGTGAGGGCGATGCCCAAGAACACCATGGCCCAGACGCCGAGCGCGGAGGCGATTAATTTGCCGTCACCGAGCAATTGGAAGAGTTCATAAATGGCTTTGGTAATCGGATAATAAATTTGTTTCTGCGCGAGGACGAGCGAGTCGGAGACTTCCAGCATGGCGAAGGCAAAGGCGAGCAGACCACCGGCGAGGAGATTCGCGGTGATGAGGGGCAGCGTTATTTTGCGGACGGCTTTGAGCGGAGGGCAGCC
>CAMAVZ010000093.1:0-5035 GCA_945861645.1 Opitutus sp. GAS368
ATCGCCGCGATCCGTCGGCGCGCGCGGGCTCCGACTGGTGCCGTTCCTGCCGTGGCTTGGTGGGATGACAGTGGCGCTTCAGAAAGCGCGATGGCGGCCACCACCCATTTTATCGTCGCTGATGCCGCGGGCAATATTGTGTGCGCCACGCAATCGCAAAGTTTGCACTTTGGCGCTGGGGTGGTGCCGCCCGGGACGGGCGTCGTGCTGAATGATTCGATGAGTAATTTTGCGTACACCGATCCGCGGAGTATTAATTATGTCGCGCCCGGTAAGCGTCCGCGCAGCACGATCGCGCCCACGATCGTCTTCCGCTCGGGGCAGCCAATTTTGGCGATTGGTATTCCGGGGGCGGCGCGGATCCCCACCGCGCTCTTGCAAGCCTTGCTCGATCGGTTGGCGTTCGATCGCCCACTGCGCGAGGCCATCGGTGACACCCGCGTCCACTTCGAGCTGAATTGGCGAAAAGATAATCAGGAGTCGCTGCAAGCAGAAGCTAGCTTGCCCGCCGCCGATTTTGCGGCCCTGAGCCGCCTCGGCTGGAAAGTTGAATTAGCTGAGCCCGCCGGCGCCGGCCAAATTTTTGGCGGCATCAACGCGATCGAGGTCAACGCCGCCGGTGAATATACGGGCTACGCTGATCCCCGCCGCACTAACGCCGCTCGCGGATACTGAAGCCCGCGCTGGCGGTCGGAGCGGGCTTCGCGCGATCGAGGTCAGCGCGTTTGTCTCCCCGAAATTGTCGCCGCAGGCGGCCGGTTGGTGAGCCGGATGCAGATTATCTTCTGACCGATTACGGTCAGATTACGGACTGGCCGGGGTGCGGTCCGGGACCAGGGCTAGCCGGAAACCCATGTCGTCATTTCCGTTTTGCGGCATGTCGCGGTAGCGGTTCGCCGGCCGCTGGCCGCGCGGGCCGGCCCACCAGCTGCCGCCGCGACTGGCCTTGGCGGTGCTGGTCGCCAGACCGGCGTAGTTGGCCACCGAACCGCCGGGATAAACGCCATACCAGTCGGCGCACCATTCCCAGACGTTGCCGAGAATATCATATAGGCCTGAGGCACTGGGTCGCTTGGTGGCTACGGGATGCGTGGTGCCGTTGCTATTCTGATCATGCCAGGCGAGGTCGTCCACCTTCTCCGCAAAGGCGCCGGTTGCTCCGGCCTTGGCAGCATATTCCCACTGGGCCTCAGTAGGCAGGGAGTAAACATAGCCAGCGGGCAATCGCCGGGCGGCGCGTTCGCTGGCCGACAATCGCCGGCAGAACTCCAAGGCTTCGCGCCACGACACCTGTTCAACCGGGAAGACTGCAGCCTTGAAACGGCTGGGGTCGGTGCCCATGACCGCGAGCCATTGGGCTTGGGTGACCTCGGTGCGACCGAGCCAGAAACCGCGGGTGAGGGTGACGCGGGTCGGGGGCCCCTCGTCGCTGCCCCGACTGTTTTCATTGTCCGGACTGCCGAGGGTGAATTCGCCGGGCGCAAACCAGAGCAGAGCCAGATCGAGTTGCGGCAGCACAAACGAGTTGCCGGCTCTCGGCGGCGTCGGATTGAAACGGGCGAGCCCGGCGGCGGCCAACTCGGAGGAGAGTGGAAGAAATCCGTTGGTGGCAGCGATTTCCTGGCCGCGGGAGCTTAGCACAAAGCGGGCGAAGGCGACGATGCGGGGGTCGTCCGGCGTGGTGGTGGCCGGGTTGAGGCAGAGATAAACCTGCCGGGTCAACGGGTAACGCAGCGCACCACAGTTTTCATCGGTGGGCGCGTAGGCGGCACTACTTTCGATCTCGGCGAGGGCCACAGCCCGCACGGTGTCGTCCGCAAAATTGAGCGTGGTCACGCCCAGCGCGAGCGGATCGGCCGCTACGGCGAGGACCACCGCATCGGTGAGCCGCGGCAGCGGCTGCACGGCCTTTGCGTAAGCTTCACCCCAGAGCACGGCCTCGCGGAAATATTGGCCGGTGCCAGAGTCCGCCTCGGGAGCACACGCGTGAATGGGTGCGTCGGCCCATTTTCCGGTCAAGCCGAGCTGGCCCCAGGTGGTGAGCGCCTGCTGGCCCCCGCGCCTGCGGGTGGCGGAGAAAACCGCGTCGATCTGCGCGAGCGTCAACTGGCGGAGGGGATTATCTGGATGCACCAGTACGCCGAGGGCGGAACGGTTCTCCCTGCCGAATGGGCGTGGCGTGGCGACGGGAATCAATAGGGGTGGTCCGCCGAATTTTCCGGCGTAAGCCACGGCTTCGCCCGGGCGCAACGGCCGGCCGGTGAAGACGGCGTCAAGCCGGCCGGCGAGCAGTTCAGCCACGGCGGCGGCCGAGGTCGCGCCCTTGTCATTGCCGAGCATAAAAGTTTCACTAGTAGCGGCGGCCACCCAGCCCTCGGCCCAGCGGCGCACGGCGGGTTCGAGGGGTTCAGAGGTGCCAAGCCGCAGGGGTGCGGCGGACAACACGCCGCCGGCGATCAGGAAAAAAAGAATAGGAAGACGTGTTTTCATCCGAAAAAATTAGGCGGGCTCGGGAGCCTGCCTAATATCTAACCCAAGTTTAAGTCTTGGGTAATATCACCATGTAGGTGGTCGGCTCGTCTTCCTTGCGAAAGGTGAGCTTGATCGGGCTGTATTTCTTGTAGCCCGGATCGTTCAGCAGATTTTTGCGCACTTCGTTCTTGATCGTGTCGCGCAGGGCGACGCCGCGAAAACCGTCATATTCGAAGACCATCAGGATGTCCCAGGGCGCGTTCGTCGGATTAATGTTCTGGTGGACTTCGTAGGAAGGCATCAGGCCGGACTTCACCCAGCCCTTAAGCTGCGGAATGACATACGCCTCTGTGTAGGCCTCATATTGCGACACCGGCACGAGGGTGCGATAGGGGATGATCATGAACACTGACTTGGCGAGGTCCTCCTTGCGCTTGCCGCCGGCCCACGGGATGTCGGTGTAGACGGTGCCGTCGGGCGTGGCGAGCTTATGGCCCTCGGCGGAGAGGCCGCCGGGAAATTTCCTCTCAACCTCAGTCCACTTGCCGATGTCGGCAAAGCGGTCGAAGTAGAGCGTGACCCACATGTCGAAGGTCCGGCTACTGGTGAAGGTGCT
This sequence comes from Opitutus sp. GAS368, assembly GCA_945861645.1. GTDB lineage: Bacteria > Verrucomicrobiota > Verrucomicrobiia > Opitutales > Opitutaceae > Lacunisphaera. Next base: position 3,089 of record CAMAVZ010000093.1, read on the forward strand.
GAACAGAACCAGGTAGTCCTTGAAGACGCCGGCTTTCTTCCACGCTTCGAATTGGGCGACGCCCTTGGTGTCCATGAACTCGCGAAAGGCGGCACGATTGGCGGGAGTGACCCGGTAGTTGAGCATCAGGTGGGCGGCACCCTCGCCGCCGCGCCCCTCGGCGCGTTCTCCGACGGTTTCAGCGACTTTCGACTGGGCCAGCAGCGACTGTGGCAGGAGAAGCAATAGGGTGACGAAGACCGGCAGAGTTGGGGAAAGCCAGCGGGTGAGTAATAATCGGGCGACAGAACAGGTGGTCATTTTTTAGGCAGTTTAGGGGGTGAATTTTTGAGAAGTTTAGGCGTAAACATCAGCGGACTAGCGGATGGCCTGGGAGGGGAAAGGCCGGCAGATTCGCAGGCTTTCCTAAACCGCGGTTTAATTAGTGATTAATTTTTGTTAATTTTGTGGCGGTGGCAGACGCTGGGATAAACGCCGCCGAGTGCCGGCGGATTTAGGCGCAAATTATCCCAAATTAACCACGCGTTAATCTGCTGCTGCCATGCTATTGTCGATTTCAGTCTGATCCCACTTGCCACCCCTCAACCCGCGCAAGCCACAACCTGCACGGGACAACCCCTTCTTCCCATGTTTGGCCTCCATCTGTCTGCAAAGCGATCTACCTTCACTCGGGTTGCGGCCCTCGGCCTGCTGGCCACCGTCTGCGCCCTTCCGATCCGCGCCCAAACCGCTGAAGTAACCCCGACCAAAAAATTCGAAGTGCGGGGTGAGCGCTCCTACCTCGACGGGCACGAATTCAAGCTGTGGGGCATCCGCGGCGGCAACGTGCTCATGAGTCCCGCCGTCACGGAGCGCTTTGTCCGCAACCTCGACAACATGGCCGCCCATGGGCTCAACGGCCTGATCGTGGTCGTCTCGGGCACCAACACGGGCTGGCCCGATGAATCGCAGGCCCGCAACGGTTTCGAGCCTAATGGCAGCCTCAAGCCGGCCTTTGCCCAGCGGCTCGAATGGCTGATCCGCGAGGCCGACCGGCGCGGCATGGTCATTGGGGTCACGGTGCTCAGCCCCCGCATCGACCAGGATATGCTGGGCGAGGAGGGCTTGAAGCGCGCCGTTCAGGAAACCGGGGGCTTTCTCACACAGCGCGGCCTGCGCAACGTGTTTGTAGACCTAGTGCACGAATACAATCATGAGCGCATTGACCAGGATTTGCTGCGCGAGCCGAACGGGCCGGACAAGAAAGCCAAGCTGGCGGCATGGTTCAAGGAGGTGGCGCCCGCCCTTCCGGTCGGGGTTTGTCCGACCATTGACACCGGCAGCGCCTCCGGCTTTCCGGGCGCGGACATCCTGATCATCCAGAAAAGCACCGCGATCCCGGCGAAGAACTACGTAATCAACGTCGAGATGCACAAGCGCGACAACTACGACACCGAGGGCGTGTTCACCGCGGCCGGATTCAAGCAGATGTATAAATGGTTCGGCGACTACCTCAAGGCGCCCAATGCCGGCTTTTTCTTCCACAGCGGATTCATCCTCGGGGTGACCGGTCGCGACGGCACCGCGCCGCACGCGGAGATGGGCGGTTACGGCAAGAGCAGCGATGACCGCGGGGTGCGGTTTTATTACGACTGGGTCCGTGACCACGTGGGGCGCTGGGAGTTTCCTCGCCATGTACCCGTGCAGTCCGCCGCGAACTAACTACACGCCTCCACCATGCAAGCATTACAAAAAATCTGCTGGCTGGCGCTTTGCGCTGTCTTGTTGCTGGCCGGAGTGGCCGCCGGTCAGGCGGCCGAGACTCTCTGGAAAGCGAAAAATATTTCCTGGGCGGACACGGCCGGAATCAAGGAAGCCAAGCACGCCCCATTGTGGAGCGACGGCACGTTGCACCGATTGCCGATCAACCTGATCTTGCCGGGCGAGGCGCGTCCGCAGACCACGCGG
>CAMAVZ010000094.1:0-4905 GCA_945861645.1 Opitutus sp. GAS368
TATGCCCATGCTTCAAGGTAAAATCACGCTAGTAACAGGCGCTGGCTCTGGCATCGGTCAGGCCATTGCACTGGCATTTGCGCAGCAAGGCGCGTTTGTCTGGCTGGTGGACCGCGATGAAAAAGCAGGGAAGGCCACGGCGATGCAGGTGCGGGCTGCCGGGCAGCAGGGTGAGTTTGCTCAACTCGACGTCGCAAACGAAGCCGATGTTTTCGCGCTCGTTGGTCGCCTGCCAACGCTCGATGTACTCGCGAATGTGGCAGGTATCGGTCATGTGGGCGGATTACCCGAGACAACAGCGGCTGACCTCGACCGACTCTATGCGGTCAATGTCCGTGGAGTATTCAACCTTTGTAAGGCTTTCGTTCCTGCGATGCTCCAGCACGGATCGGGTAGCGTAATTAACATGGCCTCAGTGGCGGGTATTGTTGCCGTTCGGGATCGGCTGGCCTACACCACCACAAAATTTGCGGTGGTCGGACTGACGAAGGCCCTTGCGCTTGATCACTCGCATACGGGGGTTCGTTTTAATGCGATCTGCCCAGGCCGGGTGGAAACCCCCTTTGTCTCCGCGCGCATTGCTGAGTATCCAGATCCCGCAAAGGCCTACCGCGAGATGTCAGCAACTCAGCTTAATGGGCGGATGGTTCGCCCTGAGGAAGTGGCGGCGGCGGCGGTTTACCTCGCGGCTGACCAGTCGGCCATGGTTACAGGTAGCGCATTAATGATCGATGGTGGGTGGACGGCGGGCAAGTAGCTTGGGCGCTTTTTTTAAAATATGGCTGGCCGAGTTGGGTGACGCTTCAAGGTATGCCGACCACCTAAGATTGATTGCGCGCACTGACACCGTGACTGCCACGCCCATTACTCAGGCCCAACTACCCATCCAAAGGAGGGATGAGGAAACGGTCCAGCGGGTTGTAAAACACGCTTTCATCGGGCCGCGAGACCTGCAGCATGACCAGCCATGGGCATGACGCGGCTGGGCAGATTTTTTTCAACTAATCCTGAACAGATATGAAATTGTATTTCATGGGCATCGGTGGAACGGCGATGGGCAATACCGCTTTGCTCGCGCGGGCGGCGGGGCATGAAGTGCTTGGGGCGGATACGAATGTTTATCCGCCGATGAGTACTGTGCTGGCAGCGGCGGGAATTGTATTTCATCAGGGTTACGACGCAGCTCGCCTAGCCCAATTAGCTCCTGACCTCGTCGTAATTGGTAACGCCATGTCCCGGGGGAATGTCGAAGTCGAGTGGTTGCTCGAGACGCGGGCGCTCGGGTTCACCTCATTGCCCGCTTTTTTGGCTGAATTTATCCTGAAGGGGCGGAAAAATATTGTGATAGCCGGCACGCACGGGAAGACCACGACGACGGCTCTCACGGCCTATTTGCTGCGTGAAAATGGGCGCGATCCCGGTTTTTTAATTGGGGGAGTGCCCGTGGATCCGCCCGTGGGAAATCACCTCGGTACGGTGGCTGATTCTTTTGTGATTGAGGGCGATGAGTACGACAGCGCTTTTTTTGATAAGCGCAGTAAATTCATTCATTATGCGCCGCAGATTGCGGTGTTGAATAATCTGGAGTTCGACCATGCCGATATTTTTCGCGATTTGCAGGATGTGCAGCGGACCTTTTTGCATCTGACTCGGATTGTGCCGCGCAATGGTTGGATCGTGCTCAACGGGGATGAGGATAATTTTCGCGTGCTGGGGCCGATGGCTTGGACGCGGGTGGTGCGGGTGGGCACGGGCGAAAATAATGATTTAAGAATTATCGATTTCTTGGAAACCCCCGCGGGTGTGAGCTTCAAATTAAGGTGGAAGGGAGTGCTTTGGTCGGAAGTACAATGGACTCAGCCTGGATTATTTAATGCGCGTAATGCCGCGATGGCTGCTTGTGCCGCTGGGCTGGCACTGGCGGCCGAGCCACGCGGTTCGGCGGGAGGTCGCGTCCCGGCAGCGGATGACCCCACCATCCTTAAGCTCGATGCCTTGGCGCGATTCCGTGGGGTGAAGCGCCGCCAAGAGCTTTTGATTAATACGCCTGCGCTTATAGTAATGGAGGATTTTGGGCATCACCCGACTGCCTTAGCCGCGACCTTGGAGTCCTTGCGCGCGCGTTTCCCCCAGCACGTTATTCATGCGGCCTTTGAGCCGCGGAGTAATACTTCGCGCACTAAAATTATGCAGGCCGGCTTTATGCATGCGCTGGCCTTGGCGGATGAAGTTTATCTCGGCGCGGTGGCCCAGGCGAATAAACTCAAACCAGAAGAGCGTTTCGATGCGGACGCGGTGATTCAATTTCTTGATACGCAAGGGGTCCACGGACATACCGCCGCGACGAATATCGCCTTGTTAGCGACGATTTCTGCGCAAGTAAAAGCCACGCAGGGTCGGTCGCAGCTTGTGGTCTTTTTTACCAACGGATCCTTCGATGGGATCATTCAGCAATTCGCGGCTGGAGCCAAAGGATAGTTCCAAGCTTGCCCGATTTACTGGGCTTGTTTCGCGGTTTTGTATTCGGCGGGCTTTTGGCCCTTGGGCAGCGCCAGCAGATCGTAATCGTGGTAGCCTGTGATCGTCACTTGCGCGAATTCACCGACGGGTAAATTTTTTGGCACATAGACGCGACCGTCGATGTCGGGGGCATCAGCCTCGCCGCGGGCCACTCCCGCTTCCTCTACGAGCACTTTTATGGTCTGGCCAACGTAGCTTTTGGAAACCGTCGCCGCGATCTGCTGCTGGAGAGCCATGGTCTGATGCCAGCGAGCTTCTTTTACTTTGGCGGAGATTTGGTCGTCCATTTTGGCGCCGCGCGTGCCTTCTTCCTGGGAGTAGCGAAAAACGCCGAGGCGCTCAAATTTGGTTTCTTGGATGAAAGTGCAGAGTTCGGCGACATCCGCTTCGGTTTCGCCGGGGAAACCCACGATAAAGGTGGTGCGGATGGCGATGCCGGGGATGCCGGCGCGAATGCGACTGATGAGCGCGCGAATATAATCACCGCTCGTTTCGCGCTGCATGCGTTCGAGCATCGCGTCACTGATATGCTGCAGGGGAATATCGATGTAGCGGGCTACTTTCGGACACGCCGCGATCGTTTTGATGAGTTCATCACTCCAGTGCGCTGGGTGAGTGTACAGCAAGCGAATCCAGAAATCGCCTTCGATGGCGTTCAGTTCGCGCAGTAAGGTGGTGAGGGCGCTGCCGCGGGAAGAGTCAACCGGGGTGCGGGGGTTCGGCCGCTGCTCCCAGGTGTCCATGCCGAAGAACGTGGTATCTTGGGAAATCAAGTTAATTTCTTTGACCCCGTCCTTCACGAGCTGGCGAGCTTCCTTGACGACGCTCTCGATGGTACGGCTGCGATGCCGGCCGCGGATCTGCGGAATAATGCAGAAGGTGCACGGGTGATTGCAGCCCTCCGCGATTTTAATGTAGGCGAAATGTTTGGGCGTGAGCCGAAAGCGCGGGGTATCGTAGTCCGGAATATAGGTGGACTTGCCCTCAATGAAATTGGCGGGCGCGTCGCTCTGGCCGCGGGCCTTGGCGTAAATTTCCTCGATAATCGGAGCTACCTTGGTGATTTGATCGAGACCGATGAAGGCATCGACTTCATCGTGTAAGGAGGTTGAGAGATCTTTCGAGAAACGCTGAGCCATGCAGCCCGCGACAATCAATTTTTGCTCCTGACGGCGCTTCGTCATGCCGCGGCTCTGATGAACTTCCAAAATATGGCTCAGGGATTCTTCTTTGGAGGAATCGATGAAGGAGCAGGTATTGACGATGACCACATCGGCCTTTTCTGCTTCGGGAATAACCACCATTCCAGCTTGGTGCAAATGCCCGACCATAATCTCGCTATCCACGAGATTTTTGGCGCAACCGAGAGAGATAAGGCTAACTTTGATCATATCCTGGGAGCTCGCGAGGCGGTCGTCGGGTGTGAGGTCGAAAGAATCGCCCACTAGCCTGCGGCAAGGGCGGGGGCTAAGAACAAAAAACGGCGGTCAGAGACCGCCGCGGCAGAACGGGCGTCGACCTCGAGCTGTTACTTCTTGCTCTTGGACTTAGCGGCAGCCTTCAGGAGGGCGTTGCGGCGCTTGTGGTAGGCCACGCGGCGTTTCTTTTTGATGTGCTTGTTGAATTGTTGTCCCATAAGAGTGAAAAGTGAAAGGGAGAGTTGTTTGGATTATCGGGCGAGAGTCAAGCGTGGTCAGGCTGGCTCAATAGCGGGTCAAAGTGGGGTCGATTTGCTGGGCCCAAGCATCAATTCCGCCGGCAATATTGGTGGCTTGGTCATAGCCCTTGCTGCGCAGGAATTGCGTCACGCGTTCGCTGCGACCGCCATGGTGACACATTAGCAAAATGGGCTGATCTAGCGGTAGGGTGGCGAGATTCTCAGGGATTTGGCGCAAGGGGATAGGCTGACTACCCGCGACGGCACAAATCGCGACTTCATGTGGCTCGCGAACGTCAAGCAGGAGGGCTCCTTGGCGAAGGTAGTCGGCGGCGGTAGTGACATCAATTTCTAGGGGCATGGCCATGGATTAAGCGGCCTAAAATGGGACCCAAGAGGTAAAAAGCAACCGCCAGTTCGCCGTTGACGCTGACGTTGAGCGTTAAATTCTAGGTTATGCCCGAACGTTTCGTTGTCATCATGGCCGGTGGTCGCGGGGAGCGCTTTTGGCCCCAAAGCCGCCTCGCTACACCTAAACATTTGCTGCCGATTGTGGGTGATCAGCCGATGCTCACGCAGACGGTCGATCGAGTGATGGGGGTGGTGTCTCGCGATAATATTTTTGTGCTCACCACGCAAGCCCAGTTGGAGGGCTGTCGGCGGGCTTGTCCGAATTTACCTTCGGCTAATATTGTAGCGGAGCCCATGGGGCGAGACACGGCTGCGGC
>CAMAVZ010000095.1:0-4902 GCA_945861645.1 Opitutus sp. GAS368
CAGACCACCGCGCTGCAACAGTTTGAGCGCTCACTGCTGCTGGTCGATCTCTCCGTCCAAGATAGCTATGTGCTAGATATCTTCCGTGTCACCGGCGGCCACGATCACACCAAGTTTCTCCACGTTTATTTTGGCGCCGCTAGCGCAACCGGACTGCCTTTATCGCCTCTACCTGATTTCGGCCACGGAACCCAAATGCGCAATTTTCGCGGCGGCGCCGCTCCTGCGGGCTGGCAGGTTGATTGGAAAATTGAAGATCGCTATGGCTACCTCGCTCCCGGCAGCGACGTGCATCTGCGCTACACGGATCTGACCGCGGCAACCCAAGTCGCGCTGGCCGAAAGCTGGCTGATCGCACAGGGCCAGGAAACCTGGGTCCCCAGCCTCATGGTGCGCCGCCAGACGACTCCCACCGAAAAACTCGCCTCCACCTTTGTCGCACTGCTCGAACCCTATTCCGAAAGTTCTAAAATTGAATCTATCCGCCGCGTCAGTCTGCAAACTGAGACTGGGCAAGTTGCCGATCAAGCCAACGTCGGCGTGACCGTGACCCAACCCAACGGCAAAAGTGATCTCGTCATAGCCGCGGCGACTCCCCTGAGTTCCCCTGACCGCCGCTTAAGCCAGAGCACTTGGGGCGTCTCGACCGATGCCGATTTTTGTCTCATCCGCCGCAACGCTGATCAAGTAATCGAATATGTGTTTTTAGTCGGCGGAAAATACCTACAAGCGGGCGACCTTGAATTAACCCTGCAGCAAGCAACCACTCTCTTCGAAGCCAGAATCGAAGCCGGGAAATTGGTTATAGTGCAGGGTGACTCCACCGCGGTGCAGACTTTTCGGGTCCACTCCACTCAACCAGCTTTAGCGGCGAAGTAATTAAGCAATCGATTTAAATACCTTATAATCATATTTATAGGATTATGCGCAGCCCGAGGCCTTAACCAATAAAACTGTCTCTGAGGGCTAACCCGCCGCGCCGCTTCGCCGCAAGCGAGGCCAGAGTCGCCGGTGATCGTTCCGTCCCGCGGCGGGGCATAACTCGGGGTAGAACTTTAAACACAAGTTATTCACCGCTTTCACTGGTGAATAGATTGAGAGGAACAACCCCGTGACTTTTCACCCCAGGGGACGCAATTTAATGACGTTCCTTGATAGAACAGTCGCAGTGCGGCGGCATGAAAAACCCGCTGAGAGCGCGACTGGGATAATCCCGGGCAACCGGGGAAAGGCGGGCGGCAACTGGTGCCGCTCTCCCCTCTGTGGCGCGAGCCACGTGCAGGCAAATATCACCAGTTCCTCTGGACGGCGTCGCAGCCGATCCAGTTATGCGACAAAGGAGCTGTGCGGCGAGGCGCGAACTTAGAAACCGCGGCCAAGTCGAGTCAGGTCCATGGTCAGTTTCAGACCTTGGATTGATGCAGTTACCCAGAGGGTTATGGTTGCTACTGTATGATCAGGACGCAGCGCAATGTTCCGGTGGGTCCACCCCACCAAAAGGCCCGGCCTGCAAAGGCGGGGCGCGAAAGGGGCACGGCGCAGCGGGGAGCGGGCGAGTCTGGCAAAGCTCGCAAAACCTCCTCCTTGGGGCGGCGCGTAAAACCGCGTCACCCAACTGCAAGTCGAAAGCAACCTGAGAGATAAGAGGTCAGACCCGTTACACAGGGCCAACGCTCAGCCAAAAGCTGAGGCCGTCCCCGTGGCACGGTGTTGGTGCGAAACGCAGACGTTGTAGGCGTGCCAACACCCGTCCGGCGAGTTAACCATCGGCAGATGGAACCGAACCGGGCGAAGAGACCTCACTCGATAAATTCCGGTCTGAAAAGACCGGGACGGTCCCGCTATGAGACCGATAGCATCGCATGCCGCGGTGAGTAGCGTCGGGAAGCACACGGCCCGCGAAAGCGAGGCGCCCAATGCTGTGCGAATGGGGAAGAGTGCGTGGCGAGCACCCACCCCCGATTTTGGCCCGGGTACCGCAAGGTGCCCGGGCCTTTATCTTTATCTTTTTTCAATTTGTCAGCGCGCTGGGCCAAGTTTGATGCCCGGAACCGGCTTAAGCCAAAACTCGGCGCGCTGACCGTTTTCGCTCAATTTCATTGACGCATGGCCGATAGGTTAGGTGGCCCATCAGGCTAACCTAGGCATTTTTTCGCCACCTGTGCCCCGTTGGCCGCGGCTATTTTTTTACTGCTGCGGCATGACCTCCACGTTTACCGGCGTTGGTTAGACCTGAAAACACGTGGCAAGCTGCTCGGCATGATGTTATCAGCACCGCCGATGTCACTAAATTATGTTATACAACAAGTAACATTATTTTAGTGATTTTTAACATCCCTAGATTGCTCCTAAAAATCCGCCAAGGTTCCTTCTTGCCAAGCGGGAAACCGGCTTACACTTTTGCCGATTACGTAACTTTCCAACGCCACCGCAGAAATGAATCAGAACATCCGCAATATCGCTATTATCGCCCACGTTGACCACGGCAAAACTACGCTGGTCGACAAATTGCTCAAGGAAGGCGGCGTTTACCGCGCCAATCAACGCGTGGAAGAACGCGCCATGGACTCCATGGACCTCGAGAAAGAGAAGGGCATCACCATTAAGGCCAAAAACACCTCCGTTCACTGGAAGGATAAGACCATCAACATCGTCGATACCCCCGGCCACGCTGACTTCGGCGGCGAAGTCGAACGCGCCCTCCGCATGGTCGATGGCGTATTGCTCCTGATCGACGCCTATGATGGTCCCCAGGCCCAGACCCGCTTCGTGCTCCGCAAAGCCCTCGCCCACGGCCTCAAAGTCGTGCTCGTCATCAATAAAATTGACCGCGAAAACGCTGAGCCAGCCAAGATGTACGACAAAGTCCTCGAGTTGCTGATGGAGCTCAATGCTACCGAAGAACAATTCGATGCCCCGGTCGTCTACGGTTCGGGCCGCGACGGTTATATGATGCTGCACCTCGGTGACGAGAAGAAGGACATGAGCCCGCTCTTTCAGACGATTCTCGACCACGTCCCACCGCCTTTCGCCAAACCAAACGAGAGCTTCCATATGCTCGTTTCCAATATTGATTGGAGTGATTACGTCGGTCGTATCGCCGTCGGCAAAATCCTCGGTGGCACCGCCTCGATCGGTGACACCATCTTCGTTGTGCGCCATGCGGACGGCAAACGCGTCCGTGCTAAAATCAGCAAAATTTTCGAGTTCACTGGCCTCGGGACCGCCGAAGCTCCGAGCGCCAGCGCCGGCAACATCGTCGGCATCGCCGGCGTGGAGGATATTGACATCGGCGATACCATTACCGCTGACGAGGCCGGTCACGCCCTGCCCTTCACGCAGATTGATCCGCCAACTTTGGAGATGCAGTTCTGCGTCAACGACGGTCCGCTCGTCGGCCGCGAAGGCAAACTCGTTACCTCACGTCAACTGCGTGAGCGTCTCATGCGCGAGTTGAAGACTAACGTCTCCATCAATATCGAAGACAGCGACAAAGCGGGTATCTTCAACGTCAAGGGCCGCGGCGCCATGCAGATCGCCGTCCTCGTCGAGACCATGCGCCGGGAAGGCTTTGAGTTGCTGGTATCTCGCCCTACCGTAATCGAACGGCAAGTCGACGGGGTCCGCCAAGAACCCTACGAAACAGTTTGGATTGAAGTGCCCGATGAATGCGTCGGCGCCATCATGTCCAATCTGGCGAACCGCAAGGGCCGCTTGACCAATATGGAAAAACTGCCGCACACCACGATGATGGAAGCGACCATCACGACACGCGGCTTGATCGGCATGGAAATCGACGTCGTCAATGCCACCAGCGGCCGCGGCGTTCTCAGTCACCTTTTCAAAGAATACGGTCCCTACGCCGGCGAGGTGCTCACGCGCATCACGGGCACCATCGTCGCAACCGAAGCCGGTACCACGACCGGCTACGCACTCGAAATGGTGCAGGAACGCGGCAAACTATTCGTCGACCCAGGCGAGGAAGTTTATGAAGGCATGATCGTCGGCGAGAATCCCCGCAATGAAGACATCGCTTGTAATGCGGTCCGCGCTAAACAGCTGACCAACTTCCGCTCCCAAGGTTCAGGCGTGGCCACCGGACTAACCCCCGCGGCTAAGTTCTCGCTGGAACGCGCCATTGAATACATCGCGGCTGATGAATTCGTGGAAGTGACCCCGAAGAATCTGCGTCTCCGCAAGCGCATCCTGAACTCAGGCGCCCGCGTCAAGGCCACCAAAGCCGGCAAGTAAACGCTGCCGGTACAAATCTCAGCCCGCGCCGCGATCTTTCGTGCCGCGGGCTTTTTTATGCCCTCACCCGGCGAGGCTGCGTCGGCTTCAGCGGCGCAAGGCTCAGGGCCGCTAGCGCTGAAATTTAACCACGGATTACACGGATCCGAGGTGATTATAAACCAAGGCTTGGGGTGATAGGTCAGAGGTTATCGGTCATGGGGCCGCGTCTCTATTGCCGAATTTCCTTCTTTCCCAATGTCACCATTTCCACCGCGATGCCTTAATCGTTTTTGTGTTTCTGGTGTTTTTTGTGGCCAAGCCGAGTTCGAAACTTCGCGATGCAAACTCCTCGCTTAGTTTTTGCGCCTTTTGCGCTTTTGGTGAGCGCTTAAAACTACGGCTGATTGCTGCCCCCGCCTCGATTTCCTAGCCTAGTCGAAAATCAGCTAATTGAGGCTGGGGTAGTCTCCACCGTGGCATTCGTTTCCCGCTCAATCGCGGCGGCCTCGACCAGTCCATACGCGCTCGATTTGCCCGTGAATTTTACACAGAGCCGGTCCATGAGCACGTAGACGATAGGAATAATATAAAGTGTGATCAGGGTCGAGAGCATCAAACCACCCACCACCACGATGCCCATTGGGTTGCGCGTTTCGGCCCCCGCCCCTT
>CAMAVZ010000096.1:0-4624 GCA_945861645.1 Opitutus sp. GAS368
GTCAGGCGGGCGCTCATCCTGCGAACCGCGAGCAATTACGATATGCAATCGCCCGAATTATCCGCGGCCGAAAGCATGAACGGAGAAAAAGGCAGTAAATATTCTGCCTATCTCCCCTCCCTCGAAGCGGCCCATGCGGTCGGTCGCCGCGTGGTCCATGCGCTCGTGGCCGGCTGGGCTGATTACGAAAACACTCCGCCGTCAGCGCCGGCCAAATAATTCATCTTCCCATGCTTAACCGCCTCTTCCGTCTCGACCAGCACCGCACCACGCCCCTGCGTGAATTCCAAGCCGGCCTCACCACTTTTGCCGCGATGGCCTACATCCTCGCGGTCAATCCGGCGATCCTGGCCAATGCGGGGATGGATAAGGGCGCGCTGGTAACGGTCACGGCGGTCACGGCGGCACTAGCGACCGCCTTAATGGCCGGGCTGACCAACTACCCCATCGCGCTCGCTCCCGGGATGGGCATTAACGCATTTTTTACCTTCACGATCTGCCTCGGTAAGGGCATCGCGTGGTCCGAGGCCCTGGGTATGGTGTTCATCAATGGCCTGATTTTTTTGGTCTTATCGGTCTCGGGGGTGCGGGAGAAAATCATGGCCGCCATTCCGCACTCACTCAAAATCGCAGTTACCTGCGGCATCGGTTTATTTATCGCGCTGATCGGCCTTAAGAACGGTGGCATCATCGTGGGCAATGCCGCGACCTTGGTGAGCGCCGGCGATTTCACGGCTTCGTCGACTGCGCTGTGTCTGGGCGGAATTTTGCTCACGCTTATCCTCGTCGCCCGCCGCGTCCCCGGCGCGATGGTGTTAAGTATAGCGACGATAACCATCCTCGGACTATTTATTCCCAGCGGCGGCGGTAAGATCACGCAGCTCCCCGCAAGTTTTTGGGCCCTGCCCCACTCGCCCGCGCCGGTTTTTCTCAAGCTGACCTTTAATTTTCTCACCAATGGCCCGGCCTTCGTCACCGCGCTGCCGCTGATCCTCACGCTCCTGCTCGTCGATATGTTCGACAACATCGGCACGCTGCTAGCCGTCACCAAGCGCGCAGGCCTGTTAGCCGCGGACGGCACTTTGCCCCGCGCCGGGCGAGCGCTGCTGGCTGACTCGATCGCGACAATCACCAGTGCGCTCGGTGGGACTTCAACCGTGGTCAGCTACATCGAATCAACGGCCGGCGTCGAGGCCGGTGGGCGAACTGGACTCACCACTCTCACCACGGCGGGACTTTTTCTCGCTGCGCTATTTTTCACGCCCCTCATCCTGATGGTGCCCGTCGCGGCCACCGCACCCGCGCTGGTGATCGTGGGCATTTTCATGATGCAATCGGTCGGTGAAATCGCGATGGATGATTTCAAATTAGCCGCGCCTGCCGTGCTCACGATTTTGGCCATCCCGCTCACCTTCAGCATTGCCGAGGGGCTTGGCTTGGGGCTCATCGCCGCAGCTGTGGTAGCCTTGGGTTCGGGCCAGCCCAAGTTGCTGACAAAATTTGGCTACGTCGTAGCCGGAATATTTTTTCTGCAATTTTTAAAAATCTGGCCCTTTAGTGGCTAATAATTGCAGGCCCACTCAATCGTACCCATGAAGAAATTAATTTATCTTTTAGGATGGCTGCTGCCGCTCGCCCTCACCGCCGCCGATTTTTCGGCCCGCTTCGAAGCCATCAAACGCACCGCCACGCCCGCCGACCTTTACACTTTCCTTTACGCTCTCCCCAAGGGCGGCGATCTCCATAATCATCTCGGCGGCGCGATTCGCGCGGAATGGTGGTATGCCGCCGCGACGGACCCAGCCCGCAATGGGGGGGATACCTTTTACACCCGCGTGCATTTCACCGCCGACGTTAAACCCGGCGTTCCGTTGGTGCTTTATCAAACGATCCGCCGCGCGACTTACGAACGACTGACGCCAGCTGGACAAGCGGACTACGCGCCGCTGACCGCCCTTTCGTCGGAGCAAAAGCAAGAATGGCTCGATGCCCTGCGACTGGACCGACCCGGCGAAGGCCGAGAGGAATTTTTTAGCTGGATCTGGCCGCGCTCCGGTCAGCTGCATCAAAACATTCATGTCGTCGCGGAAACCATGATCGCCACGATGCAAGCCTACGGCGCCGAAGGTCTGCGTTATCTCGAAACTCAACAAGGAGCGCAGAGCTTTCGCGATAATCGCGGCGAATTAATCCCCGCCGAGGTCGCCGCTAAATTTCTGCAGAACCGCTTGGCGCAGCCCGATGCTCGCGCGACTGGCGTCACCGTAAGATTCCAAGCCACCGTGCTGCGCTTTCTGCCGAATGCGGCCCAACAACTCGAGGAGCTCTACGAATTTGTGGACGGCCACCGCGATCTCTGGGTCGGCCTCAATATGGCGGGCATCGAAGAAAATGACAAAGGCAACCCCTCTCGCTTCACCGCTAAATATCGTGAACTGCGCCGCCGCTTTCCGACCCTGGCGCTATCGATTCATGCCGGCGAGATGGACGGGCCAGACCACCACGTTCGCGACACCCTCTTGCTCGGCGCCAGCCGCATCGGCCACGGCGTGAATTTAATTCAAGATCCGGCGACACTCTTGCTCTTGCAACAAACCCGCCGCGTGCTGGTGGAGATCAATCTTATCTCCAACCGGCTCCTTGAATATACGCCCAACCTCGCGCAGCACCCCTTTCCCGAATACCTGCGGACCGGCATCCCCGTCTGTCTCAATACCGATGATCGCGGCATGTGGGACAGCAACCTCACCGACGAATACTACACCGCGGTGACAACTTTTAATCTTTCGTGGGAAGAGCTCATTCAGCTGGGCCGCAACTCGCTCAGCTTTTCTTTCGCGGCGCCTGCGGTTAAAGCGCAGTTGCTCGCGGAATACGAACGCGCGGTGTCCGCCTTCACGGAAAAATATCTAGCCCCCGACAGCCTCGCCTCGCTGGCGACGGTCAGCCCCATTACCTACGGCTACGCCAAACGCACCTGGGGTTTCCCCTTCGCCCAATAAGGCCGCTCGGCGCGGCGGCGCCGAGCTGCCACAAAAGACACAGAAAGCGCAAAAACGAACCTGGCCGAGACGGAAAAGATGAAATTCTGGAAAGTAGAAAATGGGAAACTGAGATCCGGATCGACCAAGGCATTTTGACCCGCGAAAAACGCGAAACGACGCGAAAATCGACCTAGGCTTTTTTAACCGCGAAGGACGCAACTCGGCCCAGAGAACGGCCTCAGTTTTTGGGGGACTTAGTTTTCGAGTTTACGACTAACAGTGGCACGGTGGTGTTGTGCCGCACTTTGTCGATCGTGCTACCATGCACGAGATCGCCGATGAGTTTGTGGCCGTGCGAGGCCAGGGCGATGAGGTCGCACTGCGATTCAGTGGCTATTCTGGCGATCTCGTTCGGCGGATTACCCAAAGCCAAGAGGGTCGTGACCCGCAGGCCGGTGGCACGCATCTCTTCCGCCCGTGCGGCGAGGTAGGCGTGGTCCGCTATCATTTCAGCCGATTCCGTCAGTTTTAACTGCTCAAAATTTCTGGCGGCCCAGCCATCAGCGACGTGCAACAGCAATAATTCCGCACCGACTTGGCGGGCCAATTGACCGACGTGGGGTAAGAGGCGCTCATCGGCTTCCCCATTTTCCAAGGCCACGAGAATTTTAGTGTACATGAGAAATTTACTGACCGGCGATCAGACCGGAAAAATCAAGCAGCAGCTTGAGGTTTAGCGCGATAATAACCAGCGTGATGGTCCAGCCGAGCAATTTAATCCAAGTGGGATTGACGAATTCCCCCATTTTGGTGCGGTCGCTGGTAAAACGCATGAGGGGCCAGCAAGCAAAGCCGAGTTGAAGGCTCAGGCAGACCTGACTAGCCACGAGCAGATCGGTCGACTTACTTTCGCCGTAGAGCCCGATGACAATCATGGCGGGAACAATCGCGATGGCGCGGGTGATCAGACGCCGCAGCCAAGGCCGCAGGCGCAGGTTCAGAAAACCCTCCATGACGATTTGCCCTGCGAGTGTGCCGGTGAGAGTGGCATTCTGCCCCGAGGCCAGTAAGGCCACCGCAAAAAGAATTCCCGCAAACGTCACGCCCAGCACCCCATCAAGCAAATGATAGGCAGTCTGGATTTCAGCGACTTCGGTATGGCCGCGCCCATGAAAAGCAGCGGCCGCCAGCACCAGAATGGCCCCATTGATAAATAGGGCGAACATCAGCGCGAACGTGGAATCGATGGTCGCAAATTTTATGGCCTCGCGCTTGCCGCCAGACGTCTGCTCATACTTTCTCGTCTGCACAATCGAGGAATGCAGATAGAGATTATGCGGCATTACCGTGGCGCCCAGAATCCCGATGGCGATGTAGAGCATGGCGGGATTGCGCAAGATCTCAGCCGTTGGCACGAGCCCAGCCCCGACAGCCGCAAGATCCGGCCGCGCCAAATAGAGTTCGACCGCAAAGCAGGAACCAATCGTCAGAATGAGAGTGATGACCACCGCCTCGAGATAGCGAAACCCCTTATGTTGCAGCAGCAGCAGGAGCAGCACATCGGCCACCGTGATGAGACAGCCCCAGATAAGCGGGATGCCAAACAGCAACTGCAAGGCGATGGCCGAGCCAATGACTTC
>CAMAVZ010000097.1:0-4575 GCA_945861645.1 Opitutus sp. GAS368
GGCCTAAGTTTGGCTCCGCCGCCCGCGCGCGCCAACTATTGGCTCAGCGCGGCTACGGCAGTAGGATAGACCGCGGCTTGTTCGGCACTACTGCTCGCCGAAGTTTTTAGGTCGTGCAGCAAGCCGTCTTTCAAACCGTAGATCCAACCGTGGACGGTTAACTCCTGCCCCCGCGACCACGCATCTTGGACAATCGTGGTCGCCGTAACGTTGGCCACCTGCTCAATGACATTAAATTCGCATAAACGCGCACTCCGCGCGGTGTCGTCCGCCAAACGACAAAGACAGCTGTCATGCTTCGCCTGCACATCCTGCACGTGGCGCAGCCAATTATCGGCCAAACCCACGCGCTGACACCGCACCACGGCTTGGATGCCACCGCAGCCGTAATGACCAACGACCATGATGTGTTTAATCTTCAAGACATCCACCGCATATTGAATAACGGAGAGGCAGTTGAGATCGGTGTGCGCGACTACATTAGCGACATTGCGGTGCACGAAGACCTCGCCCGGCAATAAGCCAATAATCTCGTTAGCCGGCACCCGGGAATCGGAACAGCCGATCCAGAGATATTGCGGATTCTGCTGCCGCGAGAGCTTTTTAAAAAAATCGGCGTCGCGGCCTTTAATTTCCTCTGCCCACTTTTGGTTTTGCTCGAAGAGGTGCTGGAGATCGTGCATCCGCGCATGTTTAGCAGCCGCCCAAAGTTGTCCACCTTGGAATCGCCGTCATTCGACCGACTCCGCCGCCGCCGACTGGGGGGGGGGCCGGCGCGACGATCGCCGGCGCGATGCGTTGCCGCGGCGTCCCAGCGGCGACCTTGCGCTTACCGAGCAAGCCAATCGCCAGCGTTAATGACGGGCTACGCTTACGGCAACCACCGGTGCAAATTACCTGAGGCCAGCGCCACTCGCTCATTTTTTGATCGCGTGCTCGTATCCAATTTTGCGCGCGCCGCGGCGGTGATCAACAACGGGGTATGCGAGGCAAAGGCGAGCTGACGCACCGCTACTTTCTCCCGAAGATGATTCAGGGTATCATACCACTCAGCGAAAGTGAGATCGGCCAATAATTGTGGATAAAGCGGCAGCCATTTTTTGAGTTCAGGCTGCAGCCAGCCACTCGCGAGCACCGCTAATCGAGGATGCCGGTCCAGCAGCGCGGCTAAATCGGCGGCGGGCACGGGCTTTATTTTCATGGCGTGATATTCATGGCGGTGATCGATCAACCGCATTTGCACAATCAAGCGTAACCCCCGCGCGGTGAGTGCAGCGACCAGCTCGTTCACCGCCGGGGCGCGCAAGCGGTAACCATGATAATTCGGCAAAATCCGCACGGCGCGCACCCGTGTATCAGCCGCGACCAAAGCCAATTCCTCGCGCCAATTAGCTAATGCGGGATTGATGACTGGGACAGGAATGAGACCCACTAAACCGCGCGTCGTGCGCAAAAGCTCCCGGTTGGCCGGCCCCGGTGCTGGCGCTAAGACGGCGCCGAGCGGTGAAACTAACGCCCGCTGAATCCCCTGCTGCTTTAAGTGAGCTTGCAAGGAACGCGACGTATGCGAGTCGCAAAAAGTAAACGGCCAAGCGCCGATCCAAGTATTAGCATCGAGATAGTTCATGGGCGGCGCAGCAAGGCAGAGGCATTATCATGCAGCAGCATCCGTTGGGTGCGGGCATCCAGCCGTGATCCAGTGATGCGGGCAAGCGCGACTCCAAAATCACGGACCGGGGCATCAGAACCATACAGCACGCGCCGCGCCCCGAGTTGCTCGACCGCAAATTCCACTAGGCCAGCTTCGGGCGCGGCCCCCGAAGTATCGACCACCACATTGAGGCAGCCTTTCACCGCTAAAATACCGCGCACGCCACAACCCGTTAGATGCGCCATAATGATTGGTACGCGCGGGAAACGCTGCGCCAGCGTCGCGACATCCTCGGGGTCAGTATGGAAACGGCGTTGGTGAATATTTGTCATGCTCCACGCGTGCTGCAAGACCACGAGCCCGTGCTGCTCCGCCGCTCGCATCACCGGCGCCATGCAGGCATCCCGCGCATTGTTGGCGATCTCCAGCTTGAGCCCTCGAAAACCCCGCGCCACACAGCGCGCCACTTCAGCTTCCACCGCGCCCGGTCCGAGCAAGGGATTTAAATAACAAAATCCGGTAACAAAATGAGGATGCGCGCGCATCACCGCCGCCGTCTCATCGTTGATCAACTGCACTTGCTCCGCGGTCTGCATCCGGCTGAATGCGAGCACATCACCTAAAGCGACTAAGTGCTCGATGCCGTGCGCCCGCGCCCGCCGAATCAATTGCGCCGCCCCCGCGAGACCACGCTGGTCCTCACGAAGAATCGGATGGGTATGGACGTCGATGATGCGCATGAAATTTCAGCAGCTCAATTTAAGTTAGCGTAAGCGTGGCGCGAAGATTCCCACTGGCAAGCGGCGGTTTTATCGCCCAACGTCCGCTCGCCTCATCATGACCACCGTCCCACAAAGCGATCGCGCGATTGAACTGCTCCTTTCCACGCCCACTCCGGGAGTGATTGAGGCCGTCGCGCATCTCCCCGGCAATTTTATGATCCTAGGTGTCGGGGGTAAAATGGGCACGACCACCGCTGTCATGCTCCGCCGCGCCCTCGATGCGGCCGGCCGGAAAGAGGCCAGCGTCACGGGAGTCTCCCGCTTCAGCCGCGCCGAAGCTCGGACCGATTTAGAAGCACTCGGCGTGCGGACGCTGTCCTGTGATCTCGCCGACGCCGCCCAAGTGGCCGCTTTGCCGGTAACCCCTAATGTCTTATTTTTAGCTGGGCAAAAATTTGGCACGGCCAGCGCACCCGAACTCACTTGGATTCAGAATACCGTCGTACCGGCGCTGGTCGCCGGCCATTTCCGCGCCTCCCGTCTCGTTGTTTTCTCCACCGGCTGCGTTTACCCCTTCATGCCCACGAACGGCCCCGGCGCGAACGAACGCGAACCGGTCGCCTTTGTCGGTGAATATGCCAGCTCCTGCGTGGGCCGGGAACGCGTGTTTACCCATTTCTCTCAATTACATGGAACGCCGCAGTTAATGTTTCGCCTGAACTATGCGGTCGAACTCCGCTACGGCGTCCTCGTCGATCTGGCGCTCAAAGTTCTCCGCGGCGAAACCGTGGATGTGACGATGGGCTGGTTAAATTGCATCTGGCAAGGCGATGCCTGTGCGCGCGCCATCCAATGTTTGGCGCACACCGCGAGCCCCCCGCGTCTGCTCAACGTCACCGGCCCAGAAAAATTGAGCATCCGCGCGCTCGCTGAAGAATTTGGCCGCCAGCTCCAACGCACGCCGATCATCAGTGGGCAAGAAGCCCCCACCGCTTGGATCGCCGACGCGAGCGAATCGCTCCAGCTTTTTGGCCCGCCCCTCATGACGGTGCCCCGCATGCTTGAACTCGTCACGGCCTACGTAAAAGCGGACGGCTGCTTGCTCGGTAAACCCACGCATTTTGAAACCCGCAGCGGCCAATTCTGAGCTCCCACCCGCATGAATCTTCGCTCCCATCTTTTAGCCGGCCATGTCATCCCAGCCCACCCGCTCGCCCTCGATGCGCAGCGCCGTTTTTCGGAGAAATATCAACGTGCCCTCGCGCGTTATTATTTTGCGGCAGGCTCCGGCGGTCTGGCGGTGGGCGTGCACTCGACGCAATTTGAAATTCGCGACCCCCAATATAATCTTTTCCGCCCCGTGCTCACCCTCGCGGCCGAAACGATCGCCGCCGAAAAACGCACGGCCCCACGCGACTTTGCGCTCATCGCAGGGATTTGTGGCCACACTCAAGCCGCGGCGGCCGAAGCCGAATTTGCCCGAGACCTCGGCTATGATGCTGGTCTCGTCAGCATGGCCGCCTTTCGGACGGAGCCAGAGGCGGACATCCTCACGCATGTCGCCACCATCGCAAAAATCATTCCGGTCATTGGCTTTTACCTCCAACCCGCAGTGGGCGGGCGCATCTTTAGTTATGCTTTCTGGCGTCAGTTCGCTGAGATCCCCGAGGTCGTCGCCATCAAAATGGCGCCCTTTAACCGCTACCAGACCCTCGATGTGATTCGCGCGGTGGTCGCCGCTGGGCGCACAGACATCGCTCTTTATACGGGCAATGATGACACCATCGTCACGGATTTATTGACGCCTTTTACTTTTACCCACGACGGTCGCCCCGTCACCTGTCGGATCGTCGGCGGTCTCCTCGGCCACTGGGGCGTGTGGACCCGCGCCGCGGTGGAACTTTTTCAAGCCGCCCAAGTGGCCGCCCGGCAACCGCAAATCGACGCCACTTGGCTCGCGAAAGCTGCGGCCGTTACCGATATGAACGCGGCCCTCTTTGATGCGGCCAACCGTTTTCATGGCTGCATCCCCGGCATCTTGGAAGTATTGCGCCGCCAAGGTTTGGTGGAGTCGGTCCATTGCCTGAACCCCGCTGAAGTGCTCTCCCCCGGTCAAGCGGAAGAGCTATCTCGCGTCTGCCGCGCTTATCCCGAATTAACCGACGATGCTTTTGTGGCTAAACACCGCGCGCATTGGCTGCG
>CAMAVZ010000098.1:0-4565 GCA_945861645.1 Opitutus sp. GAS368
GTCTGCGGCGTGAATTGCCGCAGCGTTTCCTCCATCAAATAAATCTCCTGGAGTTGATGGAGAAACCACCGATCAATTTTAGTGAGATCAAAAATCTGATCGATCGGGTAACCCGCGCGAAAGGCGTGGCGGATGAAATAAACGCGTTCCGCGTTAGGCGTGCCTAATTTCTGCCGAATAGTCGCATCATCGACAGCCTCATCGCCGCCAAATTTACCGCCCCCCCCGAAGCCGCGCGCGCCCGTCTCGAGCGAGCGCAAGCATTTCTGAAAAGACTCTTTGAAGGTCCGGCCGATCGCCATGGCCTCACCGACCGACTTCATTGCGGAGGTCAGCGTCGTGTTAGCCCCGGGGAATTTCTCGAAGGTAAAACGAGGAATCTTGGTGACGACATAATCAATCGTCGGCTCAAAGCTCGCCGGCGTGAGTCGCGTGATGTCGTTACGCAACTCATCGAGGGTATAGCCGATGGCTAATTTTGCGGCGATCTTAGCGATGGGGAAACCCGTAGCTTTTGAAGCCAGCGCGGAGGAGCGCGAGACGCGCGGATTCATTTCGATGACAACTTGGCGGCCCGTCTGGGGATCGATGGAAAACTGAATATTTGAACCGCCCGTCTCAACCCCGATTTCGCGAATGATCGCAAACGACGCATCGCGCATCACCTGAAATTCTTTATCGGTGAGAGTCATCGCCGGTGCCACCGTGATCGAATCACCCGTGTGCACGCCCATCGGGTCAAAGTTCTCGATCGAGCAAATGACCACGCATTGATCCTGATGGTCGCGCATGACTTCCATTTCATATTCCTTCCAACCGAGGAGGCATTCCTCCACCAACACCTCGTGGACGGGAGAAATCTCCAAGCCGCCGTGCACGATCTGTTCAAATTCTTCCCGATTGTAGGCGATCCCGCCACCAGAGCCGCCGAGGGTGAAACTGGGGCGAATAATCAGCGGCATCGTACCGATATAATCGGCAGCTTGGCGGGCTTCCTCGAGCGTATGCACCGTTTTGGACTTAGCCACATCGAGACCAATCCTGAGCATGCACTGTTTAAAGAGCTCGCGATTCTCCCCTTTTTTGATCGCGTCAGGCTTCGCGCCAATCATTTCGACCTGATATTGATCGAGAATGCCGGCCTGATGTAGCTCCAGGGAGAGATTGAGGGCGGTTTGTCCACCCAGCGTGGGCAACAGCGCGGAAGGGCGCTCCTTGGCGATAATTTTCTCCAGAATATCGATGGTGAGTGGCTCAATGTAGGTGACATCCGCAAACTCCGGATCCGTCATAATAGTCGCCGGATTGGAGTTCACGAGAATGACCTTGTAACCCTCTTCGCGCAGCGCCTTGCAGGCTTGGGTGCCAGAATAATCAAATTCGCAGGCTTGGCCGATAATAATAGGCCCAGCGCCGATGATCAAAATGGATTCGAGGTCAGTGCGTTTTGGCATGGGCGTAAGCGTTACGAGATTTGCTTTGCCCTTATGACGGAGCAAGAGGGAATTAAAAAATTCCCGAACCCGCAAAATTCCTGCGGCGCGCCGGTCGGCCTCAACCGCAGTGTGGTACGATCACGCTGCAGGCTTCACCCGACCGCCCGTAAGACCTCAATTGAGGCGACTGACGTCGATTGCGAGAGCGGCGGCGGCGCGCACTTTGTCACCGCCGCTCGCATTAAGCAGGCGGGCGATGTACTGCTTCTCGTGGTCGGCAAGGTAAGCGGCGAGCGTCGGCCAGTGCTTCAGCTCCTGGATGCGCAAAGGCAATTGCGCCGCGCTGATCACGCGGGTTGCCGTCGTTGTGAGCAGGGAGGCAATCACCTGCCGGAATTCGGTGAGATTTCCTGGCCAGCTGTAGTTAGCTAAAATCTGTAAAGCCTCCGCGGAAAACTCCACTTGCCGGGCATCAAATTGCGGGTTGGTCGTCTGGCTGGCTACGTCTTGGATCAAGGCAGGGATATCCTCCACCCGCTCACGTAGGGCGGGCAACTGAACCAACAGGGCGGCGATCCGATAAAAAAGCTCTTCGTTAAAGAGACCCTCCTCCGCTAATTTTTCTAGATCTACCTCCGTGGCACAGAGCAGGTGAAAATTATGCGCATTGTTGCGGATGACAGAAACAAGCTCGGCTTGAGCCTCCAGGGGCAAGGCCTGCAAGTGCAGAAGAAAAAGCGTGCCGCCCTGGGCTTGCTGCACCCAGGTACCGCCCAGACCATTTTCCCCGAGCAGGCCAGAGCGAAGACTGGCCATCGAGCTGAGCTGGCAATCAATAGAGATGAGCGGGCTAGTGGCGGTGTGGAGCAACTCAGCCGCGATGTCGTGGCCACACCCCTTTTCACCGGTAATCAGAATGGGGGTGCGCGCACCTGCTAATTTCTTCAACTGGGCGATGAGCCGTTTATTTTTCTGACTCGCGCCCACGAGCCGCGATTCAAAATCTGCCCCGAGCCCACCGGGCGCGGCCTCGACGACGGCCGCGCGCGCGAGCAACCCTTGCCGGTAGATGAGCCCCCGCTGCAAAGCCTGGAGAAGTTCATCGACCTTAAATGGTTTTTGCAGATAATCAAATGCCCCATATTGCAGGGCTTGGATAGCACTCTCAGTGCTCGCGTAGGCAGTCATAATAATCAGCACGGCGGTCTGATCATAGGCCTTTAATTTTTTTAACAGCGTGATGCCGTCCATCGGCTTCATGTCGATATCGGCCAGCACCAGGTCAAATTGACCCGCTTTGTACGTGGCTAGAGCCTTTTCCCATCAGTGGCAAAAGCAGTTTGATGACCAGTCGGATGCAGCACCGCGCCCAACATCTCGTGAATTGGGATGAGGTCGTCGACGATGAGAAGGGAAGCCATAGAGTGAGCACGGCCGTCGCGTATCCGCAAGCAGCCTCAGCCAAACCAGCACAAGTCAGCCGTTACTGCAAGCCACCGGCAACTGCCCCCAATTGGAATATCGGCAGAAACATCGCCATGACAATGCCGCCGACCACGATGCCGAGGAAGACAATGAGCAACGGCTCGATCAGGGAGGTGAGCGCGCCAACGATCGCATCGCACTCCGTGTCGTAAAAATCGGCGATCTTGTTCATCATACCATCAACATTACCGGTGGTCTCTCCCGCCTTAACCATGTGCTTCATCATGGGGGGGAAAAAAGTATTCACCGCCATGACATCAGAGACTTGGCCACCTTGGCTGACATGTTTGGCGATGGCCACGCAGGCGTCTTCGACTTGCACCTTGCCGCTAGCCGAGGCAACGATTTCTAGGGTGCGCAAAATCGGTACGCCGGAACGCATCAGGGTGGCGTAAGTGCGACAGAAGCGCGAAAGCGCAATTTTGTGAACCAAATTACCGAAGATCGGCGCATTGATGAGAAAATGATCTTTCTGGCGGCGACCGTTAGGGGTCGCGACATACTTGCTCATGAAAAAGAATACGCCGTAAGCCGCCCCCCCCACCGCCCACCACCATGCTTTCATAAAATCACTTAGATCGATGAGCATTTGGGTCGGGGCCGGTAACTTAGCCCCGAAGTCAGCAAACATGGCCGCAAACACTGGGATGACAAAAATCAGCAGTACATTAACGAGCGCCACCGCGAGGCCAATAACCGCGACCGGATAGGTCATGGCGGATTTAACTTTTTTGGTTAATTTAACCGTCGATTCAAAATAACCCGCCACCTTGCCAAGAATCTCCGCGAGTCCGCCGGAAGCTTCCCCGGCCTCCACCATCGAAATAAAGAGGTTGGGGAAAGCCCTAGGAAATTTTTTTACCGCGGCCGAAAAGGAAGTGCCGGTAGAGATGTCATTGCGCACATCGCGAATCACGATTCGAAAAACCTGATCCTCCGTTTGATCCTGCAAGGCCTCGAGGCAGGAGACGAGCGGGAGACCAGCCTGCAAGAGGGACGCCAGCTGGCTGGTGAAAATAGAGAGCTCACCAAGATCGAGTTTGTAGCTTTTTGCTTTTTTCTCAGCGGCCTTGAACTTGGCCATCTCTTGCGCTATCTTGACACTAGATTTAGGTTTTGTTGTCGAGGGATTCGCCATAGATTGTCGATACAGGAAGGTTTTAGTGGAAGGGGCAATTCATTTTCAGCCTAGCTGAGCTGGCCTCGACTGGGCTAAAATAGCCCACGCCACTCGAGTCTGGGCGTCGTGGACGAGCCTGAGCTGGGCCGTAAAAATCATTAATATGGGTTGAGCGAACGGGGATCAAATCACCGCCAATGTTTTACCCGGAGCCGGCCCAAGGTACCAACATCGGATGAAATTAGGCCGACTTTAACTCGAGCTGATGGGTTAGCTGATAGGCCAGAACTTCCCAGACGAATAAGCGAGGTTCTGCCGTGAACTGAGCTCATAATGAGGAGAACCATAGTGACGGCGTACCTAGCCTGATCGGCGATGATCGACCGCTGGGATCATGAACAAAAGCTTGAACGCCGGCCGGCCCGAGGCACGCTGCCCCGAGGAAATTGCGGCTATAGTTTAATGGTAAAACCTCTGCCTTCCAAGCAGGTGTCGTCGGTTCGATTCCGACTAGCCGCTCCAAT
>CAMAVZ010000099.1:0-4497 GCA_945861645.1 Opitutus sp. GAS368
GTTATTTGGTCGTCACTTTTTGCGATCGGAAATTTTCTGTACTCATCAGGTGACCCTTCGCGTTTGCGCCTGGCCTGGATGCTCACGGCTGGGTTTGTCGTGAGTAGTTATGTTCTCCTTAAAGTGACGCGTCAGCTGTGGGCAGATAGTACTGCCTCACAGGCGAGGAATGAGGCGCGCTTGAAGCCGTAATCCTTCAAAAAACTTTTTAAAAATCAATGACCCTCGGGTGAGATTGAGCCGCCGCGGGTCATTTATTTTTATGCCCCCGAGTTGTAGCAGGCCGCGCTGACCCACGTCTAATTCGTCGAACGATCACATCCAGGGGTGAGCGCCTGACCGATTCTTGACTCACGGTTTTAAATTCGTCTCGCTTCCCCTTACTCATGACGGGCAACCCCAAGCTCTTGCGACCGGCCGTGGCCCAGTTGTGGCGACAGATAAAAGATTTTTCCGGCTACGGGGGCGAAGCGACTTATCTTTGGCCGCGCTGGATTTTACTACGCGCGGTGGGCGTAGTTTTTATCATCATTTTTTCGGGGATCATTAATGAAAGTGCCGCCCTGATTGGACCCCACGGCCTCGTGCCCTTGCCGGACGTGATGGCTCAATTGCGTTCTGCCCAGCCGACGGCGTGGGAGTCCTGCCTGAAAGCGCCGACCCTTTTTTGGTTTAGCTCCAGTCCCGCTATGATCCAAGCGGTCCAGTGGGGCGGCCTGTTCGCGGCGATTGCCTTACTGGCTAACGTGCTCCCGCGGCTGGCGCTGGCTGGGTGCTGGCTCAGCCTGCTTTCGTTTGCGCGTGGCTGGCTGATTTTTTCCGACCCCCAAATTGATTGGCTCATGTTGGAGGTGGCCCTGCTCTGCATTCCCTTCGCTCCCGCCGGATTTCGCCCGGGGATCGGGGCGGCGTCGCCGCCGCGCCCGTTGGTAATTTTCATGGTTCGCTGGTTGTTGTTCCGCGTGATGTTTGAATCGGGCCTCGCGAAAATCCTGAGCGGCGATCCGCACTGGGCCAATTTATCGGCCATGGATACGCTCTATGAGGTTGCCCCCTGCCCCACTATCTTGGGCTACTTCGATCATCAGCTGCCGCATTTTTGGCACGTGGGGGAGGCGATATTAACTTTTGCCGCTGAGTTAGTGGCCCCGCTCCTCGCCGTATTCGCCGGCCGGCGGGGACGCTGGTGGGCGTTCTGGCTGTGGTTGGCGCTGCAAGCGGGCATTCAGCTAACTTGTAATTTTGGTTGGCTCAACACGGCCTCGATCGCGCTCGGCCTACTCCTCTTTGATGATCAAATGCTGACCGCCGCCGCCCGTTGGTTCCGGCGACCAGCACTCGCCCAATATCTAGCCAACTCCGCGGCACCCCAAACGTGGCCCACCCCGGCGCCGGCCTGGCAGCGACACTCCCTGAGCATCGCCTTATGGGCCCATTTTTATCTATCCATTATCGCCTTTGGCCAGGCGGCCTCCATGCCGCGGAATATAGTACTGGATGCGATCTCGCGCCCCTTGAAATTTATTTTTGACGGCTTTGGCAGCGTCAACGCCTATCAACTCTACGCGCGCCTCGATCTGCAGCATGTCATCGCCGAATTTATTGGATCAAATGATGGCGGCCAGACGTGGCGGCCCTATGAATTCCGTTACTTTCCCCAACGCTTGGATCACATCAGCGGATTTATCGCGCCCCGCTTCCCCCGCTTCGAGGCCACCCTCCAAATTCAATTCGCGACCCGCGACAAGCCGACGACGCTGTATCGCTTGGTTGCCGCGCAGCTTTTGGCACAAAATCCGCAGGTGCTCAGCCTGTTTGCAGGCAACCCCTTTCCGGATCGGCCGCCGCAGATGATTCGCGTCGCCGGCTACCAATATAAGTTTACCGATCTGACAACCTATCGCGCCACGGGGAATTTTTGGCAGCGCACTTACACTGGGGAATATCTGCCGATGATTTACCAGCGGCCGATGGGAGAAATTGGAACCGCGGATACCGCCTTCGATCAAATAGCGGCCAAGGCGTTTCACGGCAATCCCGCGGCCCAGAGCCAGCTCGGCTTCCTCTTTGTCAGCGGAGATGAAGGGGTGCCAAAAAATGGGGCCGAAGCTGCTCGCTGGTTGGGCTTGGCCGCCGCCCAAGGCGTCGCCGCCGCCCAACTTAATCTCGCGCTCATCTTAGCCCAAGGCGACGGCGTTCCCCAAGATCTCGGGCAAGCTGCGCAATGGTGTCAGCGCGCTGCTCACCAAGGCTTGGCCGCCGCCCAAGATCGATTGGGCATCATGTACGTCCAGGGCGAAGGCGTCACAAAAAATGACACCGAAGCGCTGGCCTGGTTTCTGGTGGCCGCCCAGGCAGGGCTACCGGAGGCCCAATCGCGCGCAGCTTATATTAAAGCGCGGACCAGCCTTACCCTCAGCTTGGCGGCCGAGCGCCGCGCCCAGAATCTGACCGAGGAAATCGCGGCCGCGGCAAAAAAAACCGGGCGAAAATAATTACCGCTACCGCCGCTTAATTTTATGCAACCTGCCATGAGAAAATATATCCTTCATTTCTGCGTTGGAGCGTGGCTACTGATTAGCCTCAGGGCCAACCCAGCGCCGGCGGAATCCCCTGCGCCTGAGGCGATGATCACTTTACCAAAGCTGGAAGTGAAAAGTAACGCCGTGTGCAATTATGGCATCGGTATCGTCGCCACTTGGAATAAGTCCACGCAGAGCATCGACCATGTTTATATCGAAGAGGTCAGCCCAGGTTCAACGGCAGCAGAACTAGGACTCAAACGGGGGGATGAAATCCTGAAGATTAATGGCCGCGAGGTAACGGCGATGAAAGGTGGGATGAAACGCGGCAGCGATTTATTCGAACTCCTGGTAGACCAGCCGATCGGCCGGACCGTCGTCCTCGAAGTGGCGGTCCGGACCGTGCAGCGCTTCGAACTGCCCGCCAGTCTTTGATCCCCGACCGGCAGCCCCATGGGCTAGTGGCTACCGTTTCGCCAAGCCGGCGGTAAGATACTTTGGGTCCCCAAAAGGTAGTTACGATAATAAACCCAAAAAATAAGCGCGCCCAAACCAACAAGCAAGGCCGCCTCACCGAGACTGCCCGCCTGCGATCGGCTGGTGCGACGAAGGGCGTGCACCGCCCAAACCACCCCGGGCGCAATCACCAAAGCCACCAGTGATGAACCGAAGAGCACGAGCCCAATAATAAAAAATGTGCGCACCATCGCATCGTCAATCAGGCGAGCCTTGTAGGCGATGATCTCGTTACAAAGATTCAGCAGCAGCAGACAACACGGGAGCACATAAAATCGTTCGAGCGTCAGCGTCGTTTTCATTGACCCAGATTGCACGAATTGACGATGGACCACAATTATTACCGTGGGCTCCTTGCTTTTTTTTTAAGATTATCTTTTCTGAATCTCCACTCCGCCATGGCTACCTACATCTACGAAACCATCACTCCGGTCGAGGGCGAGGCCCCCCGCCGCTTTGAATTGGTGCAGAGCATGAAGGACGCCCCTCTGGTTCAGCATCCCGCCACTGGGGAACCGATCAAGCGGGTGATTACAGGTGGCTATGGCCTGATGGGCCTCAGCGAAAAAAAGCCCATCACCAACCCCGTGGCCGCCTGCCAGCCCGGTTGTGCTTGCCATGGCGGCGCGCGCATTCCCTCTCTTTAACCCACCATCCCATGATTAACTATCGTCAACCTGACCTCACGGAACATCCGCCTCGTAGCCTTCGCGTTCGCCTCGGCGGCTACGCGCACCTCTGCCGTTTACTCGACAAGGCCCGCGCCGTTATCGCCAATAAAGGCGGTGAATATCACTACAACTGCCCACTCGATGGAGCTTTTTTTGGATTCACGGGCATTGATCATGCCGCGATGCTGGCCGAAATTAAGACCGGCAAAACTGACGTAGAAATGCTGGCTTGGGTCAGCACCCAGACCAAGCAGCCGCCTCATCAGATTGCCGCCTGGTCGGCCTGGCTGGAAGTCCATGGTCCCGGCGACGCCGACGGCCATGAATGGGCCGCCGGCATAATCAAGGGCCATAAATCAGCCCGCGATGATATTCGCGCCTATGCTGATCTCTTGGATCTTGACGATTACATGAGCTTCGGCGGCGCGGCCTAATCGATCGGCACTCACTCGACGGCGGCGGCACTAACCCGCGTCGTCGAGGTTCACCGAGTTCGAGCCACCCCCGCGGGTGGCTTTTTTATTTGAGCGATTCGCCGCCGTGCGCCGGGACCCGCGCGAGCCCCCGAGCCGACCTCAGGCGGGCTGGTGCCCCACTCCAGTCAAGCCGACGCGGGGCAAGCGATCTGTGCCTTAAGGCCGACGCGGATCGATTCAGAGTTCCGTGTATTTATTCGAACGGCCGCGCGCTTTCTCGACGGGATATTTTTTCGCATTAGCAGCCATCTTGGTTTCGATGGCCGCCGCCAGATCGATGCCGCAGATATTGGCAAATTCCAGGGCATAAAT
>CAMAVZ010000100.1:0-4371 GCA_945861645.1 Opitutus sp. GAS368
CTGACGTTGCCGCGAACGGCGGGATCGAGCCCCATCTGACGCACGGTATAGTCGGTGGCGAAAAATGGCGTAGCTAAATCGTAATAACCATTGGCGATCCATACCTTCAAGTGGGTGTTGCGGCTCATCGCGCGATGCAACAACTCGGATGTATTTAAGTACTCGTTCTGGACATTGTTATAATTCCACGGCCTCACGTCGCCTGTGAGCGCATTATAGGGCAGATCATTTTCATACTTAAGCTCGCGCCGGACATAGTCGTTAAAGCAAGCGGTGTAGGAACCGTAAACCGCTTCATAGCTAGGATCAAAATCAGGCTTAGCCGTGCCGGGTGCGTAGCGAATACCGGTCAAACGCGCATCGTAACGGCCCACCGAACGATCGCGATCCGCGAGCAATTCTCGGGTGAAAGTAAAAATATCAACCCGCAGATTACGTTGCGCAATCAGCGCCGCCGGGAGACCAATCATACTGGCCATCTCTTGCGCTAACTCCGTTTTGTCCTTCGCCGGCAACGCATCGCCCAGCATCAAGGCTGGTGCATATTTTTCCTGCACAAATTTTTCCGCGCGGTGCACCGTCGCCACCAGATCGGCGGAGGCGAGCGCCCCACTCAATTTCTTGTGATACCAAGCACTCGCCGCATAGGTCGGCAAAAAAAGCTGATAGGGCAAATCATTGCCCTGCGTGAACAGAGCCGTCTGAAAATTCATGATCGAGGAGATCAAGGTAATGCCATTTAAATAGAGCCCGTAACGATCTTGCAGATAGTCGGAGAGTGCCGACGCGCGCGTCGTGCCATAGCTTTCTCCCACGAGAAATTTAGGAGAACTCCAGCGCTGGTTACGCGTGGTGTAGAGACGAATAAAATCTCCGACGGAGGCGATGTCCTCATTGAAACCGTGAAATTGATGCGGATCCTCATCTTTATAGGCGCGACTGTAGCCAGTAGAAACGGGATCGATAAAAACGAGATCAGTGGCATCCAGCCACGATAGTTCATTTGCCACCATACGATAAGGGGGTGGCAGAGATTCCCCCTCAACCGTCATCGCCACGCGCTTGGGCCCGATCGCCCCCATGTGCAACCAAATGGAAGCCGAACCCGGTCCTCCGTTGAATGAATAAGTTATTGGGCGGCTCGCGAGATCGATGGGCTCAGTCGGGTTAGCTAATTTCGTGTAGGCCACAAAGAATAGGTTGGCCTTCGGCTTTTCATTTTTTGCGTCCTTCATCAACAGGTAGCCCGCCGTGGCCCGATATTTAATGAGCTTACCCCCAATGGTGATTTCATGATCGGTGATGGCGAGTACGGGCTCTTTTTCGGGAACGGGCGCAACCGCCGCATCCTTGCCGGCGGTTTTATCACCGGACTTGGGCTCAGCCTGGGCCGAGAGCTGGACACCGCTAAAAAGGACCATAAACGCTAGCCATAATAAATAAAATCGTTTCATCGGGACAGGGGTTAGAGGAGGCAGAAAGCCGTGAGAGCGAACGCGGGCATTCCGGCCGTGGCAAATAAAATTACCCCGATGAAACCCCCCACCCGCGGGGAGCGTCTTGCCTCTTCCAGCTTGCGACTTTAATTTGCGCCCCGCTCACTATTGGCTCCGCTTTCACCCTATGGCCTCATCTTCTAACTCTTCCTTGAAAATATTCCTGCTCATCCTCGTCCTCGGCGGCGCAGGCGGCGGCTATTATTATTTCCAGCAGGCCCGCACCTCGGCGCAGCCGCCGAACTATAATACGACCACCATTGCACTGGGCAGCGTACGGCAACTCGTCACGGCCACGGGCCAACTTGATCCGTTACTCAATATTGACGTCGGCAGCCAAATTTCGGGTCTCGTGAAAACCATCTACGTCGACTTTAACTCCGTCGTTAAAAAAGGCGCGAAGTTGGCAGAAATTGACCCTTCGACTTACAAACAAAGGCTGCGCCAAGCCGAAGCTAACCTCGCCTCCACGGAAGCCGGCAATCGGCTCCAACGACTCAATACCGAGCGAGCGCGTGAATTGCGCGATAAACAGCTGGTCTCCCAACAGGATTACGATCAGGCCCTCGCCCAGTTACAACAATCCGAAGCGCAATTGCTCACGAGCAAAGCGGCGATGGAAAACGCCCGCGTCGATCTGGAACGCTGCACGATCAGCTCCCCCATCGATGGCATCGTCATCGCCAAGCAAACCGAAGAGGGCAAAACGGTAGCCGCCAGCCTCAACGCTCCGGTGCTCTTCACCATCGCCAACGATCTAGCCAAAATGCAGATCTCGGCCGCCGTGGCGGAAGCTGATATCGGCGCCGTGGAAGCCGGCCAGTCAGTTAATTTCACGGTAGACGCTTTCCCGAATCGATCTTTCTCCGGCCAGGTGGTGCAAGTCCGCAACTCACCCAAAACTTCGAGCAATGTCGTGACGTATGAGACCATTATTAATGTGGATAATGCGGATCTAAAACTTCGTCCCGGCATGACCGCCAATGTTTCCATTATTGTCGCTAGTCGCGAAAACACTTTGCGCTTACCCAACTCCGCCCTGCGGGTACGCCTAGCTGATGCGGCAGTTGCGTCCAGTGCGCCGACGCCGGTCGCGAGCGGTCCGATCGCCGCCGCTTCCAGTCAAGCTACGGGTGCCGGTCGCGAACGGAGCTCCCGCGAAGGTGGCGCTAGTGCTGGGAGCAACTCACGGCGCGGCGGCAGCGGATTCTTGGGCGAAGATGCCACCCCCGAACAACGACAAAAAGCTCGCGAGATTATTGCCGAGCTCGGGATCGATTTTCGCAATGGCCCACCCTCCGCTGAACAACGTGAGCAAATCCGAAAATTATTAATCGAACGGGGCGTCATCACGGAAACCGTCCCCGGCCAACCTGTCTTCACCACGCGCACCGTTTACCGCCTGCCCCGTGGCGATAAATCGGCTAGCCCCGAGGCCGTCGCGATTAAAGTCGGGATCACCGATGGGACTTTCTCTGAAGTAGGGAGCGGCCTAGCCGTCGGTGATATCGTAATCACCGGCCTGAGCGCAAGCAGCTCGAGCGGACCGACTTCCCCCGTCAGCAATCCCTTCAGCGGCGGCGGTCGGCGCTTCTAACCGGACGCAGTTACGTTCAAATCAACGCTCCCCGCCCCTCCCGAAAATTTGCCATGTCGCACGTCGTTCAGCTCGAGGACATTCATAAGACCTACGAATCAGGGGAAGTGCCCGTCTTGGCTGTCCAGGGCGTAACGCTGACGATTACGGGCGGCGAATTTGTGGCCATCATGGGCGCAAGCGGCTCAGGTAAATCTACGTTAATGAATTTATTGGGGTGCCTCGATCGCCCCACCCGCGGACGCTACTTGCTCGGGGGCACGAATGTTTCAAACCTCGATCGCAACGAACTAGCCGATCTGCGTAATCAGAAACTCGGCTTTATTTTCCAGGGCTTTAATTTGCTCTCGCGCACCACCGCCCTCGAAAATGTCGAACTGCCCATGCTTTATGGTCGGCGCCATTTCTCGACGCGGGAAATTCGCGAACGTGGCCGCCAGAGTCTCGACATCGTGGGGTTATCTAACCGCGCCGATCATTTCCCCAGCCAGCTCTCCGGCGGACAACAGCAGCGCGTCGCTATCGCTCGCGCCTTAATCAATGAGCCCCAAATCCTCCTCGCCGACGAACCGACGGGGAATCTTGATTCTAAAACATCCGTGGAAATCATGGGTGTATTTCAAAAACTTAACGCTCAAGGCATCACGGTCGTTATGGTAACGCACGAACTTGACATCGCCCACTATTGTAAGCGGAACCTCATCATGCGCGACGGTCGTCTCGTGAGCGATACTCCCGTCGTCGATCGGTTGATCGCTACCGAACAAATGCAGCGCATTGTCACTGCCGAGACCGACGCCAAACTCATTGCCTGATTCTACCGATGCGCTTTATTAATGTTATTAAAGTAGCTCTGCGCGCCCTCCGGCGTAGCGCCATGCGTTCGATCCTGACTGCGCTCGGGATTATCATCGGAGTCGCTGCCGTCATTGCGATGGTGAGCATTGGCAACGGTGCGAAATCCCAGGTCGAAGCCTCGATTGCTAGCCTTGGGCAGAACATTATATCAGTTTTTCCGGGCAGCGCGAAAACCGGCGGCATGTACGGTGGTTGGGGCTCGGCGAGTTCACTCACGGTCGACGAGGCCCTCACTATTCGTCGCGAAATTTCCGGCATTGCCGCGGTTAGCCCAGAAATGCGCGACCGCCAGCAAGTCTTAGCCAATGGCCTGAACTGGAATAGCTCAGTTAATGGCGAGGATGTCACTTATCTCGATATTCGCCTTTGGACGATTGCTGAGGGCGAAATGTTTACGGAGGGGGAGGTCAACAGCGCGGC
>CAMAVZ010000101.1:0-4299 GCA_945861645.1 Opitutus sp. GAS368
TTTAGAGCAGCTTGGGCCAGCGCTCACCCCACTGCATGATTGATTTATTAACAGAGCGTCAGGCGTTCATGGTTTTGAATGACCTGCCAAATATTGGCCCGATCACTTTGAATCGCTTGCTGGAGGAATTCGGCGGTGATCCGCGCGCAATTCTTAATACGAATAAAAATCGGCTCGAATCGGTGCGCGGCGTGGGTCCGGAGACGAGTGCGGCTTTGCTCAGCTGGCGCACGCATTTTGATCTAACGCGGGAAGAGGCCTGGCTAGTTAAGGCAGAGGCATCTTTTATCACCCCGCGCGATGCAGGTTATCCGCGCTTATTGCGGGAGATTAATGATCCGCCGATCGGGCTTTATCGCAAAGGAGATTATTTATTCGAGCAGCCCTGTATTGCGGTGGTCGGTAGTCGGCGCACAACGCTCTATGGGCAGGCCATCGCGAAGAAACTGGGGGCCCAGCTCGCGCAGCTCGGGTTCTGTGTCGTCAGTGGATTAGCTCGCGGCATTGATACGGCGGCGCATGAAGGCGCGCTTTCGGTTGGGGGAAAGACCGCGGCGGTCCTGGGTTGTGGCATTGATATTGTCTATCCACCGGAGAATCTTGATCTCTATCGGCGGATTGCGGCGACCGGCGCGGTCTTATCGGAGTTTCCGTTTGGCCGAAAAGCAGATCGACAATCATTTCCCATGCGCAATCGGGTGGTTTCGGGGATGAGCGAAGGCGTCGTGGTGGTAGAAAGTGATGTGCAGGGTGGGGCGATGATCACGGCGCGCTTTGCGGGGGAGCAGGGTCGGTTAATTTTTGCGGTCCCAGGGCGCATTGACCAAGCGACGAGTTATGGGTGTCATCAGCTCATTCGCGATGGTGCAACCCTGCTCACCAGCGTGGATGATATCGTCTCGGAACTGAGTTACCTCAATGGGCTGCATCCGAAAATAGCCACGCTGACGGATGAGCCGAGTCTGCTGGAGCAACTCCTGCCGCAACTGGATGCGTCGGAGCAAAAGGTAATAAAATTTTTTAAGGGAGGAGCGTTGCTTGGGATCGATGCGTTGACTGCCCTCACGAATTTCCCCACTCCCCTTGTGGCGGCAGCCCTAATGAGCTTAGAGCTAAAAAAGCTCGTTTCTAAACGAGCCGATGGCACGTTTGAAGCGCGCTAGTATAAATTAAATTATTTTTTTATGAAAAATAAATGGTTGGGGTTAATCGGGGCAGCTTTATTTTTAGGGGCAGGCATCATTGGAGCTGCTGAAGCGATCAAGAAGCATGCCATTACTCATGAAGATGTTTGGTTGATGAAACGGGTCGGGGCGCCGATCCCGAGCCCTGACGGCAAATGGGTGGTTTTTTCAGTGGCCGAACCTGCCTATGAGGCAAAAGAGCAGTGGTCGGATCTCTGGTTGCAGTCGCTGACTGATAAAATTCCGGCGCGGCGGATTACGTACAGCAAGGCCGGTGAAGGCGGGGCTAATTGGTCGCTAGATAGTCAGAGATTAGCCTTCGTGGCTAAACGAGAAGGGGATGAAGCCGGACAAATTTACGTGCTTAATCTGGCCACTGGGGGCGAAGCCGAGCGCGTTACCTCGTTATCAACCGGTGCCAGTGCGCCTAAGTGGAGCGCCGATGGCCGCCATTTGCTTTTTGTGAGCAATGTTTATCCCGGGGCCGAGGACGATACCGCCAATAAAAAAGCGGCGAAGGAGCGGAAGGAGCGAAAGTATAGTGTGCGAACCTACGAACTATTTCCCCCACGTTTCTGGAATCAGTGGCTCGATGATCGGAAGGCTCATCTTTTCGTGCAAGAGGCGCGCGCGGGCGCGGTGGCGCGAGACTTGTTGGCCGGCACTCAGTTGGCGGCTAGTCGTGGCTTTGGGGGTTCATTCGGCGATGACGGCCAGAATTTAGAGGCGGAGTGGACGCCCGATGGCTCGGCGATTATTTTTACGGCATTAATTAATCGCGAGGCTGGGGCGCGGGCTACGGTCAATGCACAAATTTTCCAAGTACTTCTTAGTGGGGGCGAGCCCCAGCGCTTGACCAATGATAATTATAGCTACGGCCAGTTGGGGTTTTCTCCCAGTGGCGATAAATTAGTCTGCGCCGTTAATTTTAATACCGCAGGTAAAATTTATGATCTCATGCGCTTGGCCAGTTTTTCTTGGCCCTGGCAAAGTGCCGTACCGAAAATTATCAATGGAGCGCTCGATCGCTCCATTTCGCGTTACGCCACGCCGACGGGAACCGATCGCATTTTCTTCACTTTTGAGCATGCTGGCTTGGATGAATTGTACTCGGTGAGCTATGCGGGCGGAGATGAGCGCGCTGAGACATCGCCCGTGGGCGGCAGCATCGGCGCGTTGCGGGCGGGTGGCACCGCATTAGTAGGGCTGTGGGAAAGTGCGACGAGTCCGGCCGAGGTTTATTCATTCAATGGGTCGCCAAGAGCCCTCACGCAGATCAATGCGTCCCAGGTGGCCGCGATCGATTGGTTGCCGCTCGAGCATTTTACCTTCAAGGCGTCGGATGGCCGCGAAATTCATAATATGATTGTGCGGCCAGCGGGCTTTGATCCAGCGAAGAAATATCCACTCTTTGTGGTTATCCACGGCGGCGCGGCAAATATGTGGCATGACGCCTTTGGGTTGCGCTGGAACTACCATTTATTAGCTCAGTCCGACTATGTCTTATTATTGACGGACTATAAAGGCTCGACTGGCTACGGAGAGGAATTTTCTCGCGCGATTCAATTTGATCCGTTGAAGGGGCCCGCCGATGAAATCAATCAAGCCGCCGATGAAGCGGTAAAGCGTTATGTTTTTATCGATGGTACACGCCGGGCCGCGGGCGGAGCTAGTTATGGTGGTCATTTGTCGAACTGGCTGCAGGCGACCACCACGCGCTATAAATGCATTATTTCTCATGCCGGTGAGGCGGACCTCGTGATGCAGTGGGGAACCAGCGACAGTGTTTTTGGCCGTGAGGTGAACAGTGGTGGGCCCATTTGGGGCGACAGCAAAGTATGGCGGGAGCAAAGCCCAGCGTTGCAAGGCGGGAATCACGCAAAGGGGACGGGCTTTACGTCGCCAATTTTGATTACCGTGGGCGAACAAGATTATCGGGTCCCGATGAACAATGCGCTGATGTGGTTTACCTTGAATCAGCGCTTAAATATCCCCAGCCGATTACTCGTATTTCCTGAGGCCGGTCATCATATTCTACGCGGAGAAGATAGTCGCTATTGGTATGGAGAGGTTCACGCGTGGTTGGCCAAATATCTCAAATAAGGCGGGGGGCCGCATCAGCCAGCCTGATGCGCTTAACCTGGTGGCCAAGCCAAGGGGCGCTGACCGAGTAAGTGGATATGCAGGTGCGGCACGCTTTCGCCGCCGTCGCGGCCTTGGTTGATGACGAGGCGATAGCCAGATTCGGCAACGCCCAGTTGCTTGGCTACATTGGCAGCGGTAAGCAAAAGATGTCCCAGGAGAGCTTGATCGCTGGCGCTGGCATTCCCGACGCGCGCAATGAGTTGTTTGGGGATGACGAGCACATGAATGGGTGCTTGGGGGGTGACATCATGAATCGCGATGCAGAGTTCATCCTCGTAGATAAATTTCGCCGAGATTTCGCGGGCAATTATCTTTTGGAAAATAGTTTTCATGGCAAAGCCGTCGATGGCTCGTTCGTAGCGCGGATTTACAGGAACAGCAGGTTGAGCGTAGCCTGCCGTAATGAGCGCGCGGCGGCTAATTCACGAATGAAGGTAAGGGTTTCATCGTATTCGCGGCGGCGGCGCTCGGTCCAACGTTTGCTAGGTGGGCAATGGGCCGTACGCAGATTAGTGATCAGCAGGGTCGATGCTGAGTAACCGGCGAGTTGCTTTAAGCCCTGCATGACGCTCGCGCGAGTGAAGAGCGGGGTGGCGCCAGTGTAATCTGCGCTAGCGTCCCAGTGAAAGAATCCATGTTCCGACTGAGCGGAGCAGAGCCGTTGGAGTAAGAGGGACGCCGCTTTAACAAAGGCGGGGTCGCTGGGCGCCCGTTCCTCAGCTTCGCCGAGGGAGGTGCTGATGGCGTCATCAATTTGTTGCGCCAGATAGAGATCGTGCCCGGTCAATGGGGCAAAGAGGGCGTTAAGAAAATGCAGCCGGCGCAGTTGCAGGGGGCGCGTCATTTCTTGGCTTTCACGGTCGCGGGTTGATCGTGGGGGCTAAGATTACTGATTTCATCAACGAATTCAGAGACATCACGAAATTCTTTATAAACTGAAGCAAACCGCACGTAGGCCACTTGGTCAGTC
>CAMAVZ010000102.1:0-4207 GCA_945861645.1 Opitutus sp. GAS368
ATGCCTAAATTCAGAGAGACTTCACCCGCGGCATTATTCGCCACGGTGCGAGGGTTATGATGATGCGACCAGAACTTCGTGTCGTATTTAAATTGTGAAATATTATAGACTTCATTCTCGGTCTCCACGTTACCGTGCTCAGTGACGCCGAGATAAATTCCCACGCGACTTTTATCCCGAGTGGCTAAATCCACCCCGCTATCAGCCAAGGCCTCCCGCGCACAATAAATGCTGATCCCGCCCACGCGCGTGCCGATGCGAACATCTTTTTTCTTTTGATATTTTAGCGGATCAAAAGTGCACATCCCCGCGGGGTGGCGGCCCATATAACGCACTTCAATCGTGGTCACACCCGATACTCCGGTCAGCAGGTTTTGCCGGAATTCGGCCAAAGAGTTACCGTTCGGAGCGGTGAGCCCAATACCTGTAATGACGATGCGGGTTTGCTTCATGAAATTTTGGAAATAAAGAGATTTGCCTAGCCAACGTAAATCCAAACGCAATACAAGTCTAGGTAATGAAAGTTCTTGTCGCAGGCGGTGCAGGATACATCGGCAGCCATTGCGTGCGGCAGTTGCTCGCGGCGGGGCATGAACCGGTCGTTTTAGACAATTTTTCCTACGGGCACCGCGCCGCGGTACCAACTGGGGTGCGCTTGCACGAGGCCAACCTTGGCGATGCTTCGGCTCTCGATCGTATTTTTAAACAGGAAGGCGTCGATCTCGTCATGCATTTTGCGGCCTATTGTTATGTCGGTGAATCGGTCACCGCTCCGCTAAAATATTATCTCAATAATGTTGCCGCTACTTACACGCTGCTTGATGCCATGCGGCGGCATGGGGTGAAGAAATTTGTCTTCTCGTCTACCTGTGCGACTTACGGCGTGCCGGCTACGCTGCCCCTGGTCGAGGGCATGCCCCAAGCGCCCATTAATCCCTATGGTCAGACTAAACTCGACGTGGAGAATGCCCTGAAAGCACTCGCCCAGAGTGAGGGCCTTAGTTTTGCGGCCTTCCGTTATTTCAACGCGGCCGGCGCAGCTGAGGACGGAAGTATTGGCGAAGATCACGATCCTGAAACGCATCTCATTCCACTCGCGATTGGTGCCGCACAGGGCAACCGGCCCGCGTTACAGGTCTTCGGCACCGACTACCCCACTCCTGACGGCACCTGTCAGCGCGATTACGTGCACGTTGATGATTTGAGCCGAGCCCATATCGCGGTGTTCGAGCATCTCGCCAAGCCGGGGGCTACCCATTTCTATAATTTAGGAACGGGTACGCCAACCTCGGTGCGCGAAGTTATTCAGGCGATTGAGCGCGTGACGGGGCTAAAGGTGCCAGTAAAATTTAGTGAACGCCGTGCCGGGGATCCGCCAGCGCTTTACGCTAATTCCACTAAGGTTCAAATCGCGCTCGGCTGGAAACCAAAATTCATGTCCATCGAACCGATCGTGGCAACTGCTTGGCAGTGGCACGCGCGCCGGCCGAGGGGCTACGGCGACCGTTCGTGACAAGTGGCGGATCGCCCCGCAGCGGGCCTTCGCCCGCCCACTATTTCTTTCCCGGCGTTTTTTTGATCTTCGCGGCAGGAAGTAGAGTCGCCCCGCGCGCGACCATGGCGGCCGTGATGGTCGCGATCAAAGCGGCGGGCTCCTGGGCACTGAGCTGCGCGTAAAGCTCATCGAATAGCGCTTCGCGACCGGTAGCGCCCGCGCCCAGCGTCTGGTTCAACCGCAATTCCTCCGGCAAGTCGGTGGGTAGGATAGCGTCACCCTGCGCGATAACGGCGCTGCGATAAATCATATTTTCCAGCTCCCGTACGTTGCCAGGCCAATCATGGCGGCAGAGGATGGCTAAGGCTTCGGGTGAAACCTTCCGCGCTTTCGTTTTTTTAGTTTTAGCTAAATTTTGCAGGAAAAAATCAACAATTTGCGGAACATCCTCGACGCGTTCCCGCAACGGCGGTAACCGCAACCGGACCACGTTTAATCGATAATAGAGATCTTCGCGGAAGGTCTTTTCTTTGACCAGCAGCTCCAGATTTTTATTGGTGGCGGCAATCACGCGGACGTTCACTTTCAATGTTTCCGAACTGCCGACGCGCTGAATTTCTCCTTCTTGCAACACCCGCAATATTTTCGTCTGGGTGGCAGACGTCATGTCACCGATTTCATCCAGAAAAATAGTACCGCCGTCGCACACTTCAAATTTTCCCAGCCGCAGCCCCGTTGCTCCGGTAAAAGCGCCGCGTTCATGACCAAAGAGTTCACTTTCAATTAAAGTCTCCGGGATGGCGGAACAGTTAATTGCGACAAACGGCTTACTCGCGCGATGGCTGTGACGGTGAATGCTGCGCGCCACCAGTTCTTTTCCGGTGCCACTTTCGCCGGTGATCATGACGGTGACATCGCTGGTGGTAACTTGCCCAATGACTTTAAAAACCTGCTGCATCGGCCCGGAGGCGCCGACGATGCCCTCCTGGTGCTCTTCCGAATTAATCACCGGCTGCACCCCACCCGCCGAGCGAATGGCCGCTTGCGTGCTCAAGGCACTTTGCACCAGCGCAATTAAGCGGGCGGGATCGAAGGGTTTCATGACGTAGTCAAAGGCCCCGTACTTCATCGCCTCGATGGCGGTCTGGGCGGTGCCGTAAGCGGTCATGAGGATCACCAATTGCTGGGGATTGGCCGCGCGCATATGTTGCAAAGTTTCGAGGCCGCTGATTCCCGTCATGCGATTGTCGAGCAACACGACGTCAGGCGCTTTTCGTTTTACCGCGGCAACCCCCACTTCACCACTGGGCGCTTCCTCCACACGATACTGCTGCGCGGTAAGCACGCGGTTGAGCGAGTAACGCACCTCGGCGTCATCATCGACGACAAGAATATGGGGAGCGGCGAGAGGCTCGGTCATGACGAGATCAGGAAAGTGAATCGTGAGTACCGCAAGGCTGGTTTTATTCCCCCGGGGCCGCCGTTTGGTCAATTTAGTTATGGGCAAGCCTGGGGCATCTCGCCGAGAAATTTACGCCGCGAAACCTTAAGGATTTTGCTTTGAAGATCATGATCAATGAAACATTAACTGAGTATTGTCTTTTCGTTTAGTTACCCCACTGAATGTGAGCTTCAGCTAATCCCCCGCGCCACTTACCCGTCTAACCCCCTTAGCCTGCTCCGGCGAATTACTACGATGGCTTTGCTTACGTCCCGAAAAACCCAACCGAAATATGACGTCATCGTCGTAGGCTCCGGGGCCGCCGGTGGTCAGACCGCCTACACTTTAGCTATGGAGGGAGCAAAAGTTCTGATGCTGGAAGCGGGGCGTAATTACGATCCCGTCACGGAAACTCCCATGTTCGAGACAAATCATCAGGCGCCGCTCCGCGGGGCGGTTACTCCTGATAAGCCCTTTGGCTTTCACGACGCGACCGTAGATGGCGGTTGGGAGGTACCAGGGGAACCTTACACCAATGCGTCCACTGATCCCCAGCGGCAATTTATCTGGTGGCGGTCGCGCATGTTGGGCGGTCGCACCAACCATTGGGGCCGGATTGCCCTTCGTAATGGGCCTTATGATTTCAAACCCTACAGCCGTGACGGTCTCGGCTTCGACTGGCCGATTTCGTATGAGGATGTTGCGCCTTATTACGACAAGGTCGAAATGCTCATCGGGGTTTATGGCACGAACGAAGGGATGGAGAATACCCCTAATTCTCCCGAAGGCGTGTTGCAACCGGCCCCTAAATTGCGCGCGGGTGAACAGTATGCCCAAAAGCACGGGAAAAAAATTGGGCTCCCGATTATCCCGATTCACCGCGCAGTTTTGAGTCAGCGGTTGGATGGTCCGCGGCTCGCCGCCAAGTTGCACCCCAAAAATCCTGCCGCGCAACGCGTCCTCATCCAGGCGATGAGTGAGCGCGCTGCTTGTTTTTGGGCGACCGACTGCGGGCGGGGTTGCGCCATTCGCGCCAATTATCAATCCACCACGGTTCACCTCCCGCCCGCGCTCGCTTCAGGTAACCTCGACATCCTCACTGATGCGATGGGCTATCGCGTGCTTCTGGATGAACACGGTAAAGCGACGGGGGTTGCTTATATCGATCGCCAGACGCGGGCAGAAAAAGAGGTGTACGCCCGCATCGTCGTATTAGCCGCCAGTTCCGCGGAGTCGGTACGGATGCTCTTAAATTCAAAGTCACCGCGGCA
>CAMAVZ010000103.1:0-4078 GCA_945861645.1 Opitutus sp. GAS368
AATTCTCGCTGTTGATGATGAACCCGCGCTCACAGATTTGATGGAATACCATTTGGCGCGGGCCGGTTATGATGTAACGACGGCGGCGAATGGTTGGGAGGCCCTCGATGCGATCAAACACTCTCGGCCTGACTTGATACTCCTCGATCTCATGTTGCCTGATCTTGATGGATTTGGCGTTTGTGAGATCCTCCGTCGCGATCCGCTGACGGCG
Source organism: Opitutus sp. GAS368 (assembly GCA_945861645.1). Taxonomy (GTDB): domain Bacteria; phylum Verrucomicrobiota; class Verrucomicrobiia; order Opitutales; family Opitutaceae; genus Lacunisphaera. Next base: position 215 of record CAMAVZ010000103.1, read on the forward strand.
ATGATTCCGATAATTATAGTCTCAGCGTGGGCCTCACCCGATTCGCGCAATCTTGGTTTAGAATTGGGGGCACTGGACTATCTGACCAAGCCCTTCAGTCCCCACGATTTGGTGCAGCGCGTGAACCACCTCATGCAGTCGCGAGCTGATTTGCGGGAAAAAAGTAGGAATTAAAATTCCGCCCCGCTAACAATTAATTGGCGCACTGTAGCTGAATTGCTGCCCCGAGCCAGATTGGCAGAGTGCCAGACGATTTGTGACTACTGGGCCGCCACCCCGCTGGTACACCGCTCAAGGCCAAGGCTGAGGCGCAGCAGCCAAACGCGCTGACCACAGAAAATTTCTTTCCCCCGGCGGCGTGGGTTGGGTGCAGCGGAATGAGCGATCACCCAGGCAAGTTGCGCTGGGCCCGCGCCCAAACAAAGCGCTCCTTTTACGTAAATTCAGGCAAGCCTAACCCCGAAAATGCAGTCCCTCACCTATTCACGGCTTGTTCGAACATAGGGGGTATGGGCTTTGCTTATCGCAAGGTCTAGCTTGCTCAGAGTCTGTCTCGCGAATCACCTGTTACTGATTTCGGAGAACTTTAAAATCCCTGTCGTGAGTAAATTTTTTCCGTGTGTTTATCGTGGGCCCGGTTAACGGTTTTACTGCATGCGCTTTTATAAATACCACGCTCTAGGCAACGATTACATTGTGCTGAATCCGGCGGATTTCGCCGGTTGGTCGGCACCGAACTGCGAGCAGATTCGCGTGATCTGTCACCGGAATTTTGGCGCAGGCTCCGATGGCATCCTTTGGGGTCCCCTGCCCTCGACCAAGGCTCAGTTTGGTTTGCGCATCTTTAATCCTGATGGCTCCGAAGCAGAAAAATCAGGCAATGGCCTGCGGATTTTCTCCCGCTTCCTGTACGATCAGAAGCTCGTCGGCGAAGCACCGTTCACCATCGAAGTCCCCGGTGGCGTCGTCGCCTCGCACGTGGGCGCGGCCGGTCAGCGCATCATGGTGGAAATGGGCCGCGTCACTTTTCAGAGCGACCAAATCCCCGTGGCCGGGCCCATTCGCCCCGTTCTCAACGAGAAATTCACCATTCACGATCGCGAATTTATTTTCTCTGCGGCGGGGATCGGCAATCCGCACTGCGTCATGATTCTGCCGGAAATTTCCGCGAGTCTCGCGACCACCTATGGTCCCGCGATCGAGATCCATCCGAATTTTCCGAATAAGATTAATGTGCAATTCCTCAAAGTGATCGACCGGCAGAATGTCCAAATTGAAATTTGGGAACGTGGCGCCGGTTATACGCTGGCTTCGGGCAGCAGTTCGAGTGCCTCGGCCGCGGTGGCGCACAAGTTGGGCTTGGTCGATGCACAATTAACCGTGCATATGCCCGGGGGCCAGATTGCCATCGAGATCGCGCCTGATTTCTCCATCAAGATGAGTGGACCCGTCACGCGCGTGGCCGAAGGCGTCATGCACGCGGAATTATTTACGACGAAGGTCTGATCCTTGGACGGAGCCATCCCGCCCCATGAATGCTCACCCCGTCCCGCTCGCGCCCGCGCTGGGTTGGCCCCGCGGGATGAGCGGGGCGCTCAGCTGCGAACGGCTCGGGTCGCAGTGGCGCGATAATTCGGCTCTAGCGCATAGCGCCGCTGGTGCGTGAAATTTTAGCTCAATTGTCCCCCGACGGAATCTGATCCATGCCCCTCTCTGTCACCAAACAAGAAAAGAGAATTCTCGTCGTAGTCGCAGCCCTCATCGTGCTTGGCTTGATCGGGCAGCTCGTGTTGTGAACTTGCATTACAATTGCTAATCACGGGGAAATCAAAAACGTGGGCATCCCTGCTGAAGGCGGGAACGTATAATATGAAATGTTTCAAGCCATTTTACCTCGATTTGCGCTGCTCGCGTCCCATGCCCCGCAGAGCAAGGCAGAGCTATGGAGCCCTATGACGGAACCAGCGCCCAGTCAAATTGGCGATGAGGCCCAAGCTCGTGAGCAAGCCCGGCTGCTTGCCGCCATGGCGATCGGCGAACAAGCAGCGTTAGCCCAACTCTATGATTCGCTCGCCAAGCCGTTGTACTCGCTCGCGTTTCGGGTGCTGAATAATGCCAGCGAAGCCCAAGATGTGGTGCAGGATGTTTTTGTGCAGCTCTGGAAAAAAGCCTCCAGCTATAAACAGAGTCGCGGATCAGTTTTTAGCTGGGCGGTTACCTTAACCCGCAATCGTGCCATCGATCGCGTGCGCATGCGCAAGCGGCGAGCTGAATTGCTGGCGGAATCAGCGCCCGATATTCAGCCAATGAATCTGAACGGCGGTCACGACTCAGCCCACTCGCTTTGGCTACAGGAAAAAGCTGAAGCAGTTCGCGGCGCCTTGGCCCAACTGGGACCTGACCAGCAGAAAGCCATCGAACTCGCCTACTTCAGTGGTCTTACGCAGCAGCAAATTGCGGTCACCCTCAACGCCCCGCTCGGAACAATCAAAGCCCGCATTCGGCGCGGGCTGCAGCAACTTCGGGAAATCATCCCCTTTCATTTATGATTACCGAGCGCCAAGAAGAATTAGCGGCCCTGCACGCCTTCGATCTTCTCGAAGCGGCGGAGAGGTTGGCTTTTGTGACGGAGCTCGCCGCCAATCCCGAGCTCCAGGTGCTCGGGGCGCGACTGGCGGCCACCGCTGCTACTCTCGCGCTCAGCGGGGCTCAGCTCAATCCGCCCGCGGAGCTCAAGCAAGCCGTTCTCGCCGCGTGCTCGGCGGCCCCTTTAATTCAACCTGATAAGCCCATGGATGCTAAAATAGTCTCATTTTCATTTTTCAAATTAATCCCTTGGGCGGCCGCGGCTGCGCTCGCGCTCGCTACCGCTTGGTTTGCCCGCGAAAGCACGATGCTCCGCGAGGAGAATAGCGCGCTCCGGACCGAACGCCAACTCGCGGAAGTCGCTTTTAAAATGGCGCAAAATCAACTCAGCTCCCGCTCGTTACTCGCGGAGAAAATGATCGCGAGCCTCGGTGATAAATTGCACCGCGCCGAAGATCTAGCCCGACTCAAAGTCACCGCGCTAGCTTCACTCGCGGGTAACACTAAGGAAGCTCAGGTGATCGCGGTCTGGGATCCGGAACAGCAACTGGGTTTGCTCACCATGGAAAAGTTGCCGGCTATCGCAGATACGCAGGATTATCAAATCTGGATCGTCGATCCCGCCTATCCCAATCCCGTCGACGGCGGCGTCTTTCATGTCAGCCAAGATGGCCGCGTGATCTTGCCCTTCAAGCCCGCGCAACCCGTCACCCAAGCCGCGGCGTTCGCGATCAGTTTAGAAAAGAAAGGCGGCGTACCGGTAGCGGTTGGACCGATCGTGCTGTTGGGCAAATAAATTCCCTTGCATCGGTAACTACGGCTGCCGCAGTTAAAAATCCCGCGCCGGCTGTTACTTGACACCCGTCGGCGCTCCGTAAGGATTTGCGGTCATGATTATCAAACCAAAGGTCCGGGGTTTTGTCTGCGTAACCGCCCATCCCACTGGCTGTGCGGCGCATATCCAACAGCAAATCGACCACGTTAAATCAAAGGGCCCCATCAAGCAGGGCCCGAAAAATGTTTTAGTGATCGGGGCCTCCACTGGCTACGGCTTAGCCTCCCGCGTGACCGCTTCCTTCGGCTCAGGCGCCGCAACCCTCGGGGTTTTTTATGAGCGTCCGTCCGAAGAAGGGCGTCCAGCTACCCCCGGTTGGTATAACTCCATCGCTTTCACCCGGGCGGCCCGCGCGGCGGGTTATTACGCCGAGAATATCAATGGCGATGCTTTCTCTGAAGCCATTAAGCAACAGACCCTTGCCATGATCGCGCGCGATATGG
>CAMAVZ010000104.1:0-3791 GCA_945861645.1 Opitutus sp. GAS368
CCGTTTTTTCACCATACCCGCCACCGCTTTAATCACCTCCAAGCGGTGATCGCGGCGGATCCCGTCGACCGTGTGCGCACCGCCGCCGCCGAAATCGCTTTTTGCCGCGAACGCGAGCCTCTGGTCGATCGTCTACTCGCCCGCCAAGCTCAAGGGGATCTCCCGGAACGCATCACGCACAACGATACCAAATTAAATAACGTCATGCTCGATGACGTGACCGGCGAGGGCATTTGTGTCATCGATCTCGACACCGTGATGCCGGGCTTAACTTTATCTGACTTTGGTGACATGGTGCGCACCGCCACGAATGCCGCCGCGGAAGATGAAGCTAATCTCAGCCTCGTCGAAGCTCGCTTGCCCATTTTCTCGGCCCTCGCGGAGGGTTATCTGTCGTCAGCTCACGAATTCCTTAATCCCGTGGAACGCAGCCTGCTGGTCTTTGCCGGCCGCCTCAGCACCTGCGAGCAAGGCATCCGCTTCCTGAGCGACTATCTCGCCGGTGACACCTATTTTAAAATTCGCCGCCCCTTACATAATCTCGACCGCACGCGTAATCAATTAGCCCTCCTGCGCCGCCTCGAACACCACGCCAACGCCATGGAAGCCATCATCGCGCGCTGCTCCCCATGAAAATCCTCATCACCGGTGGCGCGGGTTTTATCGGGAGTCATCTCGCGACACTTTATCAAGGCCGCGCGACAGTTCGCGTGCTCGACAATCTGCGCACGGGACACCGCCATAATCTCGCCGGCTTAGCGGTAGAATTTATGGAGGGATCCATTCTCGATTCGGCCGCGGTGCAACGGGCCATGCTCGGCATTGATTACGTCTTTCATCTGGCGGCCTTCGTCAGTGTGCCTGAGTCCGTGCGCGATCCCGCCACCTGCACCGCCATCAATATCACCGGCCTGCAAAATGTGCTCGCCGCGGCGGCCCAGGCCTCCGTTAAAAAACTCTGCTTCGCTTCTTCGGCCGCGGTTTACGGGGATAATCCGAGCGTGCCAAAATTCGAGACCATGGCGCCCGAACCACGCAGTCCTTACGCAGGAACTAAACTCGCCGGAGAAGTGCTCTGCGCCGAAGCCACTGCGCGCGGGTCACTCGCCACGGTCGCCTTGCGCTTCTTCAATGTCTTTGGCCTTCGGCAAGATCCCGCCGGTCCGTACGGCGCGGCGGTTCCCATTTTTTTTCGGGAAGCCCTCGCCGGTCGACCCATCACGATTCATGGGGACGGGAGTCAGACCCGAGACTTCATCGATGTTCGCGACATCGTCGGCGCCCTCGATTTTGTGGCGCAAACCCCGGGCCTCACCGGCGTATTCAATGCCGGCTATGGGGAGCAAAGTTCCGTGCTCGCTTTAGCCCAACGCATCATCGCGCTGACCCATTCGTCCTCGACCATTGTGTTCGCGCCAGAACGTGCGGGCGATGTGCGCCACTCCCGCGCCAACGTTGATCGCCTCCGCGCCGCTGGGTGGCGCCCCACCGGCTCCCTCGACCTCGGCCTGGCCCACTTGTGCGCGCATCTCCGCTCAGCCTGAATCAGCGCGTAATTTCCATCCCGCCTTCCTGCGTCATAGCGAGCTCTAGGGTTGCGCCACCTGCAACACTGCGGTGACCGCGTAATGGTCGGACGGGTAATACCCGGCAGCAGAACGCGTGCGGTCGATCGTGGCTGCCAGCGGCACAAAATCGGCCGTGTGCAATACGTAATCGATGCGCCATCCTTCCGTGTGCCCCGCAAAAGCATGGAAGGTCAGCTCACCGCTTGCTCGCACCGGATAGAGGCTCCGATAAGCGTCGCGCCAACGGATCGCCCCCGGCGTTTCCGGGCGAACCAAGACCGCATAAGCGGGATCGTCTTCGGTTACATTCAGATCACCGGTCAAAATCGCCGGGCGCCCCGCCGCGATGCGCGAGAGCTCGCGTGAGATCAGTTGACTGGCTTGCTGCCGCGCCACCACGCCGACGTGATCAAAATGCGTGTTGGCAAAAACGAATTCGCCCCCCGCGACGGCGTCACCCAAACGCACCCAACTGCAAATTCTGGGGTACATCGCATCCCATGATTTGCTCCCGATCACCGCGGGCTGCTCCGATAGCCAAAAGTCGCCCTGCCCCACAACCCTAAAGCGGTCGCGGCGGAAACCGAGCAAAGCCCACTCCCCCTTGCGCTGGCCATCAACCCGCGCCCGACCACTAAAAGCGTAATCCGGCAGCTGCGCGCTGAGTTCGTCATATTGATTCGCCAACACTTCTTGAAAACCAACTAAGTCCGGCTGGAAAGCGCGGACCGTCTGAAAAAGCATTTCGCGCCGGTGGGTCCAGCCATTCACTCCATCCGCGGCGGCGGACATCCGGATATTAAAGGACATCACGCGCACGGTGGCGGGCGCTCCACTCGACTGCGCCGCCGCACTCAGCACCAGCCCACTGCAGAGCCCCAGGATGACAGGACGAATAATCGACGGGATTAATTTCATGCCAGCGCGAAGCTAAGGTAGATTATATCGCGGTGGCAACAAGAGCCCGTGCCTCGTTCCCGCCTGGCTCCCCGCGCGCCCACGAAGCCGCCCCCCCGCCAGTGAATTAAGGTTGAGGCGCTAAACCCAGACACCCACCGTGGCGGCTTGTCCCCGCTGCCGCACATTCTGACCGTCGATGATTCCAAAGGGCTGCGCCTCTTTGTCCAGCAAGCCCTCGCCGGCTTAGCCTGCGATCACAGTGAAGCCGCCAATGGCTATAATGCTTTTTTCGCCATTGAGCGAATGCGGCCTGATTTAATTTTACTGGATCTCAGCATGCCCGTGATGGATGGCCTGGAGATGCTCACCCGCCTCAAAGCCGCCCCCGAACTCGCGGCCATTCCGGTGATCGTGCTCGCTTCACCCGCCGATCACGCCGTCATTCCCCAACTCGCTCCCCTCGGCGCCAGTGGTTTATTGATGAAGCCTTTTACGGCCCCCGCCTTGCTCGAGAAAATTCAAAGTGTCTTACCCCTCACCTCGACGATCTAATTTTTTCCTCCTCCCCATGAATACCTCCCGTCGCTCCTTCATTCAAACCTCCCTCGCCGCCACTGCGGCCGCGGCCCTGCCCGCTCGCCTCGCCGCCGCGCCCAACACACCGGCCGCCGCCCGCGATTATTACGAACTCCGCTGTTATCATTTACACGCTGGCTCCCGCCTTAAAACAGACGCGAACCCCGCCCTCCTCGATCGCTATTTGGAACAAGCCTTGCTGCCCGCCCTTGGCACACTCGGTCTCAAAAACACAGGTGTCTTCACTGAACTCAACGTGAACAAAGCAGCCGGCACGAGCACGCCGAAATTACCTTCCCCCGTGTGGCTGCTCCTAACGCATCCGACGCTGGAATCTTTCGTGCAAGTCAGTGCGAGCCTGAACGCTGATCCCGCGGTTCAGTTAGCGGGCGGTGATTATCTATCGACACCCAAAAACCAACCCGCCTTCGAACGCATCGACACGTGGCTGCTGCGCGCGTTTCAGGGCCTACCGCAGATGAGCGTACCGCCATTTTCTCACCAACGCAGCCCCACGCGGGTATTTGAAATGCGCGACTACGAAAGCCATGGCGAGCTACCCGCTCTCCGCAAAATGGCGATGTTTGACGAGGGCGAAATTAATTTAATGCAAGCTCTCGGGATGAACCCCGTCTGCTTTGGCCAAGCCCTAGCCGGACCCGATCTGCCGCACCTCCGCTATATTACAAGTGGACCCGATCTGACCACGCACCTGCATAATTGGAGCAAATTTGGTCCTGATCCTCG
>CAMAVZ010000105.1:0-3693 GCA_945861645.1 Opitutus sp. GAS368
TTTTCGAGAAGTTGATTGATGCGCAGGGCGTCAGCATTGGCATCGGCCGTGGGGAAATTTTCGAGCGGCGGGTGAATAGTCAGCGTGTAAGTATGATCAGCTTCGCGTTTCAAGAAAAAGGGTACGACCGCTGCTCCGGTCATCTCCGCAATCTTGCTCGTGGCGGTATTGGTGATCGCGGGCACGCCAAAGAAGGGTAAAATTTCCGATGCCTTACTCCGCTTGCCCTGATCCGGCGCGTACCAAATCGCGGCGTTGGCGCGCAACGCTCGGAGGAGACCGCGGAGATCGTCGAAATGAACGGCGGGGGACATGTGCCGAGCGCGTTGACCACGCATCAGGTGCGCGACGACCGGGTTGTTGGGATCGCGGTAGAGTCCGCCCATTTGGTGTGATTCCGCCATGAACCGCCCGCCAATTTCGAGCGTAGTAAAGTGGCCGGTGAGCAAAATGACGCCATGGCCGCGAGCGAGGGCCGCCAGTAAATGTTCACGACCGATGACTCGATGCGGCGGCAGCGCGGAAGTTTTTGCCCACCAGCCGGCGCAAATTTCAAAAAGTCCCAGGGCGAGGGCATCATAGTGCGCCCGGGCCAGCGCGGTAATCTGCGCAGTCGTGGCGGTCGGATAACATAGGCGCAAATTGGTAAAAACGATGCGGCGACGAATGCCGATAATGTTAAACACAAACCAGCCCAAGCGCCGCGCCAGCCAGCGTTTTTCTGGCCAGGGTAATTTATCCGTGAGCCATAAGAATCCCAAAGCTAGCCACATGGGCCAATGTTGCGGAAACCAAAGCCGGGGTTGCGCACTAACGCGACTCATGCGCGGCCGGATTGTGGCGGTTGGCGGTAGAGCTGCGGGTTCAAGGTGGGATCATTATACATCTTGAACTGGAAATAAGCCGAAAAGGTACGCCGGCCCGCGACCACGTCGGCGAGCAGGTCCGTGAGGCAAGTTCTGAGGTCACCCCGTTGCTGCCGAATACGCGCCAATTTCTCGGCGCATTTTTCGCGGTGGGTCGCGGCGGCTTCAGCGCGGACGGTTTCTTCCTGCATGTGAAATTCTTTGAGCGCCAGAATAGAGAGGCGATCGATCATCATGCCTGGGGTTTCGGAATTGCGAGGGCACCCTGTCGTCGGGGGAGTGAGCGCGGCGACGATAGCTTTGTCTATTTCTTCGGCAAAATTATTTCGCTCTTGATTAAAGCGGTCGATGTTGCGCTTAGCTTGGTAGACGCGTTCGAAGCCGAGATCATCCCGCCGCGCGATATCTTCTTCATGCCACAGCGAAAAATTGCGCAGATGATTTTCCTCTAGGAGCCGGCCGAAGCCGGCCCCGGTCGCCGCGGGGGTGCCTTGATGCCACTGCGCGGTGAGTTCAGTTTGCCGGGCCGCTATATCCTGAGCGTCGAATTTCATGGTTAGCAGGTAAATGGAGTTGAAGAAAAGCGCGCCAGACACAAGCCTGCGAATTCTTGCGCGTGAAATCCCTGCTTATTATTAAACCCTCCTCGCTTGGTGATATCGTGCATGCCTTGCAGGTGGTGCAGACTTTAGCGCGTGCGCAACCGACGTGTCGCATCACTTGGGTGGTGCGGGAGCGCTTCGCTGGATTAGTGCAGGCGGCGCCTTTTGTGCATGAGGTTATTATTTTTCGCCGCCGTGATGGTTGGCGCGTGTTTTGGGGCCTCTTGCGCACGCTGCGCCAAAGGCGGTTTGAGGCGGTCTGGGATCTGCAAGGCCTGCTGCGCTCCGCCCTGATGACCGCCGCGGTCCGCTCGCCCGCCAAATGGGGTCGCGCGGACGCGCGGGAAGGGGCGGGATTTTTTTATCATCACCGCGTCGCCCGGCCAGTCGGCCACGGACCGCATCACGCGCTTGATCTATTACAGGAATTTCTCCGGGTAGCTGGGGTGACACCACGCGTGGATTTTCCGCTGGAGCTACGCGCTGGCCCAAGATTTATTTGGCAGGATTTTTTTTGGGGTGAGCCGCGCCAGACCTTGGTGATTTTTACTGACAGCCGCGGGGCGGAAAAACAATGGACGCATTTTGATGAACTCACGGCCCTCATTTTCAAACTCATCCCTGCGAGCCGCGTGGTGTGGTGCGCTGGACAGGCGACCCAACCGAAGCTAGCCGTGCCGGCGGGACGTTTTCTTAACCTGACGGGGTGTCCGTTGGCGGAAATGATCGCGCTCGTGCGCCAACCGGCGACCTTCATCGGTAATGACAGCGGTCCGATGCATTTATCCGCGGCTTCGGGCAATCGGGTGCTGGCGATTTTTGGCCCAACTTCTCCGCAGCGGTTTGGGCCTTTTCCCCTCACTGCGCAAAAGCATCGCGCAGTCGAGGCGCCCGGTGGTCAGCTCGCTCAATTGGAGGCTGCGACCGTGTTCGCTGCCTTAAATGAGCTGCTCGCTCGCGGTTGAGGCGTGGGGGCGGCCTCACTCATTCGGGGATCGGGCGATGGGGCGAGCGACTCTCGTTGAGGCGTCTCGTTCAGATTTGCGTTTCTAACTTGGGTTCTAATCTTAGGAACGTCGCCCTAGCCCTAGGGTGTTTCTCTTTTGGTTATGCCCGAAATGCTCATCATCAAACCCTCCGCGCTGCGTGACATCGTGCACGGATTGCAAGTGGCGACGTCGATTAAGGCGCAGCGTCCGGAGTGGCGCATTTCCTGGATCGTTCGGGATATTTTTTCGCCGTTGGTCCGTTCTTGTGCGGCGGTTGATCAGGTTTATGTTTTCCGCCGCGAGGGCGGCCTGCGAGGTTTTTGGCATTTGATGCGTGAGGTTCGGCAAAAAAAATTTGACCTCGTGCTCGATTTGCAGGGTTTATTGCGCACCGGCTTAATGACCCAGTGGAGCCGCGGGCGGCGGAAAGTGGGGCGGGCGGATGCTCGTGAAGGCGCCGGATTTTTTTATCGAGAGAAAGTTGCGTTGCCTCCGGCTGGCAGCCACAGCCACGGACTCGATCGATTGCTCCAGTTTTGCACGGTGGTGGGCGCGGAGCCACGTTTGGCGGGGCCCCTGCGCTTCCGGGAATTGGGGCGACTCAATTTGGCTTTTATGGAAACGCGCAAGGGCTTGCCGCCCGTGCTCATGTTTCCGGATAGCGGGCAGATGAATAAGAAATGGAATGGGTATAGCCAACTGGCCGCGCTCCTGATTCGCGAAGCTGATCGCAAGGTCGTGTGGGCGGGGAATCATTACCTGCCGTGCAAAGAAATATTTCCCGACGGCACCTTTATTAATCTGACGGGCAATACGAGTCTGACCTCGTTGCCGGCACTGTTGGCGAAGGCCGATTGGATTATTTCAAATGATAGCGGCCCGCTGCACTTGTCCGCGGCGATGGGCTTTAAGACGATTGGTCTTTTTGGCCCCACTGATCCCCAAATTTCCGGACCTTACCCGCTGAAGCATCCTAAAAATTATGCGATTCAGTCGCCCGTGGGGGACCTCAAGCTCTTGTCGGCGAAGGAAGTCTTTCACTTGTTCCATCGAATCGAGACTGCTTACGCGCGCCGCTAGCTGACGACGGTTAAATTTAGCCTGTTCAAGGGCGGTGAATCGCCTTCAACTTTACGTCCCATGCTTGATCCTCGCATCCTTCGTGAAACGCCTGATGTCGTCCGTGCCGCCATTGCCAAGAAGCACTTGGCCGTGGACCTAGCGGAGGTGCTGGCC
>CAMAVZ010000106.1:0-3690 GCA_945861645.1 Opitutus sp. GAS368
CGTGGCCGATATCGGTCGCGATGACGACCGCATCGACGTGTCCGATGACGTCAGTTGGTTTGGCGACCACCTGCGGTATGAGGGCGCACTGCGCCACATGTTCTGCGGTAAAGCCGCCATCGCCCACGCAGCAGATATGGGTGACCTTACCGCCGGCAATCGTGAGGGTATCGAGCGGCTGTTTATTGAGATATTGGGGAATGCCGGCGAACGGGCATTCGCGGGTCATGAGTTCGCGGTTGTAGCCATTAAACATCGCGCTCCAAGAATACGGATGACCATTGCCCGGAGTGCTGCCAATCATGGCGAGCCGAATAGCTTGAGGGTGTTTAACTAGACTCATAGGGGAAGGGGTGGGTGGACGACGGCTGGGTTATTCAACATTAATACTTAATTTACCGGTCAGATACTGCCCGCGCCAAACGTCGAGCGCGTCGGCCACGTATTGTTTAAGTGATCGCTTCTCACCGACATGCTTGAGGAGTTCCGGCAGCCAGCGATTGCCGAAGCGCACGTGTTGGGTTTCATCCGCAATATCATAGCGGACAAATTGCTCGCTGAGTTGATCCCCTGATTTTTGATGAGCTTCCACGCGGCGGTGGCGGTAGGGGAAGGCGTGCACTTCGTTGCCCATGGTCAGCATGCAGTACTGCATGACGGGCGGAAATTGGCTGCGCCATTTGTAGATATGCAGATATTGCGGCGACTGAAAGGGATCCATGTTGTGACCCCGCATCCATTCATAACCCATCAGACAGTGCCGCACTTCGTCGTAAAGATGGCGGGCCGTATCAAATTGGAATTCCCACGGCATGTGAGGAACGAGGTACATAATCAGGCCGACAGTTTCTGCGGCTAACATCTCGGTTGAGTACCGCTCAAATTCTTCGACCGTATGTTCGCGGTAATTTTCCTCCACCGGCATGGGCTCCATATCCGCAGCTCGATTGGTGAAACGACTATCACGGGCCGCTTCGCGCGGCGGAGTGAAGGGGGTGCGGCTCGTCGGTGGGCGCGGCGCTTTTTTAGACCGCGCTTCTAGTCCGCTAACGCCACCGGCATGGGCCAGGAGGGCGCCAATGTATTTTTCCCACGTGCGGGCGGCCGAGGTAATCTTGCCCGTGCGAGCGGCTGCGGCGAGCAGGGGCAAGATTCGCTTTTGTTGGGCTCGTAGGTCGAGCAGAGCGTGCTGGATGGCATAAACGCTCGGCAGGTCGCTGTTGGGGAAAGTGGCGGACTCGTGACTGGCTAGGGCGGCGATCAGGCTCGGGATAATTACGTGATAAATGCCGAGGATCAGGCCGAATTCGTCGGGGGCGTGGCGCAGCTCTTCCATCAACGTGACGAGCGCGCTGTCGGTGGGCTTCTGAAACGCCGGAGATTGAATCTCGCGGAGGCGCAGATAAAGCGCGTTCACCTGCACGGCATTTTCCCAGAGGCTACGACCCATTTCGCATTTCAACTCAAAGTCCGCTGCTTGCGGGAGCCAGCCCGCGAGAATGCGCATGCTCTCGTGCTGGACAAAACGGTAGCGATTGAGCAACCGACGGTTGGCATCAATATCGATCGCGACCTGCGCTGAGCCGCCTTTGCTTTTGGCGCTGGTGCTAAGCGTGCGCGCGGCTGTTTTGATCTTCGTTTTCGCGACGAGGCGTCGTGAAATGATCGATGAAGGGCTGCGGGGTTTCATAAGTTAGTATTCAAAGAGGGGAAGCTTCGCGCGGCCGGGTCAGGCTTTGACGTCAGCGCAATTAACGCGGAGCCCTGAGTCCGCGGAGGCGATGGCGGCCAGATTGAAGCGCAAGGTCTGGAGCGCCGCTTCCACCGTGCATAATTGGGCTGATTTCCCTTCGAGTTGATCGATAAATAAATTAGCCTGCAGGATGTAATTGGTATCGCGATCACTGGGTGGCAGCTCCCGCCAGCTCCAGTCTGCGTCACCCAGTCGGAGGGTGCCCCAGCGCCGGTTATGGAATTCTATTTTTAAGCTGCCGGTCGCCGTGTTAAATTGCAGGGTGCTTTCGTTGGGCGCTTGAAACTGGTTCAGCGTATAGTTTACGAGGATGTCGTCATGCCTTGAACTAATATTAACGGTGTCCTCTACCGTAACGCCGGGGAGCACTTGGTGAGCGCAATCGCAATAAAGGCTATCAGTGGGTCCGATCACACTCTCTACCCAGTTGGCCATGTGGGTGAGGGCATCCTGAATGGCGCCGCCGCCGGTTTTACGGTCGCAATAATAGGTCTGGGCGTAAGGCGCCGCATGCGCCGGACGCATGATGGGGAAATGCTGGCCGCTGGTTAAGGTGACATGCAGGATCGCGCCCAATTCCCCCGCGCGGAGGAAATCACGAGCGGCGATGAGCAGGGGCGAAGAATGCAGGGTGTAGCCGACGACCGCTTGCCGACCGGATAAATCGCGCGCCTTGAGCAAATCATTAACCCCCGCGAGCGAGATCGAGAGAGGTTTTTCGATGAGGACATGGCAGCCTTTTTGCAGCACGCGAATCGCCATCGGCACATGTAAGTGCGCTGGTGTACAAATTATAACTGCGTCAAATTTTTCCTGGGCCAAGGCTAACTCCCAGTCGGTAAAGGTCGCAACTTGGTAGGTCTTGGCGAGGTTAGCCAGCATGGCGGGGCTGGCATCACAAGCCGTGACTTTAGCCCGTCCGGTGCTCTGAAAACACCGCAAATGGCGCTCGCCAATGCTGCCACAACCAATCACAAGTACAGAAATCATGTTTTTAGGAATGCCGAAAATTTTTCCGAAAAGAGTGCATCTGTTGCCGATAACTCTCAGAATAAAATAACGGAGACGAACGATTCAGTATTTCTATCTGTATACAACTAAAATTATATCATTATGAAAAGCGTTAACACCGATGTCGCGTACAATTATATCCGTAAGCGGATTTTGAATGGGGAATTTGCCCCTGGATCGTATTTAATGACGGAGGTGCTAGCAAAAGATATCAAGGTCAGTCGCACACCGATCCGCGATGCCTTACGAAAGCTGGAGACCGATGGCTTGGTCACGATTCGGGCACACTTGGGCGCTAGCGTTAAGCAGATGAATATCAAGGAATTCCGCGATATGTCTGACTTGCGTTTAGCGCTCGAAAGTCACGCTGCGGGCCTCGCTGCCTCACACCGGACCGAAGCAGACTTACGGGAAATTCAGCTCGCGCTCAAAGCCATGCACGGACTCACCGAGCAGATTATCGCCGCGCCGCAGGAGCAGGCCTTACTGAGCGAATTGATCGTGGAGGATGTCCGCTTTCATATCGCGATCATGGCGGCGGCTAAGAATGAGCTGATGAAAAAGGAAATCCTCCGTCTGCATTTGCTCAATCGCGTGATCTCTGGCCCCGCGCGAGCGAAATTCATCTCTGGACAAAAAATCAAAACTGAGGAGCGCCGTCGCGCCGTTCAGGCCATGCACGAAAAAATTTATGATGCCATCCTGCGATCTGATGTGGTGGCCGCTCGTAATGAGATGGCCTATCACTTGCAGGAATTGATCAATCATAACTTGATAATCATGACGCAGACCGAATCTGGCCGCGCCCGTGAGCTGACGGCCGATGAGCTGGCCTATAATACCTAACAGCTCGATGATGATCGTGGTCGCTGTCATAACGGGCCACTCCGGCTGACTGACTAGATCAGATTTAATAGAGTGGTCTG
>CAMAVZ010000107.1:0-3648 GCA_945861645.1 Opitutus sp. GAS368
CGCCAAGGTTTGGTGGAGTCGGTCCATTGCCTGAACCCCGCTGAAGTGCTCTCCCCCGGTCAAGCGGAAGAGCTATCTCGCGTCTGCCGCGCTTATCCCGAATTAACCGACGATGCTTTTGTGGCTAAACACCGCGCGCATTGGCTGCGGTAAACGCTCAAAATCTTTATTACTTAAACCTTTTCGCCCATGACGTCATTTCTATTACCGCAATCCTGTGCAGAACTGCTGGGTCAAATGGTGGCGATCGAAACGGTTAATCCCGATTTCGGCGGACCGATGGGCGGAGAAGCGAAGCTGGCGGCTCATTTGGAAAATCTTGCGCAGCAGTGGGGACTGCAGACTCGCCGGTGTGCGGTAGAAAATTCCGGCGCGTTCAATCTTTTGATCACCTGCGAGGTGGCGCCCACCGCGGAGTGGCTGCTTTTCGAAAGCCATCTCGATACCGTGAGTATCCATGGCATGACCGTACCGCCGCTCCAACTCACGATCAACGGCGATAAATTACACGGCCGCGGGACGTGCGACACCAAGGGTTCAGGCGCCGCAATGCTGTGGGCGCTGCAACAATACGCCCAGCAATCTCACCGACCGCGCAACGCCGGTCTCATTTTCTCGGTAGATGAAGAAGCTGGCATGGACGGGGCGCGCGCTTTCGCCGCAGGAGAATTGAGTAAATTTAAACGGCTCCGCGGCATCATCGTCGGCGAACCAACCGAACTGCGTCCCGTCATCGCGCATCACGGCGCTCTGCGCTGGCGGAGCATCACGCGGGGCGTGGCGGCGCATTCGGCCGATCCGACCAAAGGGCGCTCGGCCATTACGGGCATGCTTCGCGTCATTGCCGCGCTCGAAGAAAAATTTATCCCCCTCGCCACTCGGACGCACCCGCTGACGGGCCGCGCTGCGGCGAGCATCAATGTGATCCGCGGCGGGAGCGCGGTGAATATCATTCCCGATTATTGCGAAATCACGTGCGACCGGCGTTTGGTGCCAGGGGAAACCACGGCGCAAGTAATCGCCGAGCGCGCCGCCGCCCTCGCGGGAATTACGGTGGAGCATGACAACCAATACCTCGCGCCGCCCTTGCCGCCGGAAAGCTCGGCCAACTTGCATGCTTGGGTGCAACCCGTATTACAGGCCCAAGGTTTAAATCCCGCCGCGGTCGGCGCGCCCTACGCCACTAATGCCAGCCATTACGCCGCCGCCGGCGCCCAAGTGCTCGTCCTCGGCCCCGGCCAACTCGCGCAAGCCCACACCAAAGACGAATGGCTGGATCGCCGCGCCCTCGCTCAAGCGGCCGCCCTCTATAGCGCCCTGCTCGCCTTGCCTTAGGGCAGCAAAGGCGCGGTCGTTGCTGGTCGGCGGAGTAAGATTTCGATTTAATTTTCATTCGTTTTCGATCGTCTCGCGCGTCGGTTCATTTTTATTTTAGCGCATGCCTTCACCCGTCTCGGCCTCAGTCACCCTGCGACACGGTCGTCCCACTTTGCTCATTAATCAGGTGGCCCATACGCCCCTGATCTACGCGCTGAGCGATTGCCCCGGCGCTCGCTGGTCTTGGGAAGAAGTGCCGGCCCGCAATATCGGTCTCTTCGCCGCTCAAGGCGTTCGTCTTTTTCAACTGGATGTTTGGTTCGAGCAAATGCTCACCGCAAACAGCCCGCTGGATATTTCGCTCGCGCGCCAACAAATCGCCGGCGTGCTCGCCCAATGTCCAGAAGCCGTCGTGATGCTGCGGCTCCACGTGAATGCCCCCGCTTGGTGGTGCGCGCGCCATCCCGAGGAGTGCGTCGGCTATGCTGATGTCAGCGCCCACGAATCGCTCGAGTGGGGACTTCGTCGCCCGCTCGGTAGCGATGGCGATCAACCCGTGCGCGCGAGTTTCGCTTCACGGCTCTGGCACGATTGGGCTTCCGCGCATTTGCGTGACTTCTGCTCTCAGCTAGCCGCTACCCCCGAGGGGAATGCCCTGTTCTGTTTGCAAATTGCGAACGGGCTCTACGGCGAATGGCACCAATTTGGCTTTCTCCACCACGACCCTGACACCGGTGACGCGGCGACGCGTTCCTTCCGCACTTGGTTGCGCGCGCGCTACGAGACTGATGCGGGACTCGCTCGCGCTTGGCACCAGCCCGCGGCTCGTCTCGACACCGTGCGGCCACCCGACTCCCCCGCCCGCGAACGCGCCGACTGCGGCCCCCTGCGCGATCCCCAAAAACAACAGGCGGTCATCGATTACTTTACTTGGCTCCACACGACGATGGCTGACGCGCTGCTGTCCTTGGCCGCCACCGTTAAAAAATCTTGGCCACGCCCGATTGTAACGGCCGCCTTCCAAGGTTATTTTTATGGCCAATTTGGTCGCAACGCCGCTGGCAGCCACTTGGCCATGGATAAAGTCCTAGCCTCACCGCACCTCGACTGTTTTTGCTCGCCGCAATCTTATACGGAAAAAGTCCGCGCGATGGGCGGCTCGGGTCACGCCCGCGGAATTTTGGGCAGCGTGCGCCGCGCCGGTAAATTGTGGCTCGATGAAAATGATCACGGGACTTTTTTGGTGGGTTGTCCGTGGGACAAAAAATTCGAGACCACGCCCGCCGATGATATCGCCTGCCTCCGGCGCAATACGCTGCAAGCCGTACTGCGGGGCGGCGGCCAATGGTGGTATGACTTCGGCATGGTGGCCGGCACCCCCGCTTTTGCTTCCCACGGCAATGTCGGCTGGTGGGATGATCCGCGTTTGAGTCAGGAAATTGCGGCCATTCACCGCGTGGCTCAGGCGCGGCACGCCTATCCTTTCACGCGTCCCGCCGATACGCTCGTGGTCCACGATCCTTGGTCCTTCTGCCACACCGTGGCCCAGCGCTGGTCCTTGGAAGGTTTCAAATTCGGCGCCCAACCTCCCGTTGGGCCCAATCCTTTCTCCGCGCGCGGCATGGATGGATTGCTTGAGGGACTTTATCGCTCGGGACTCGTCTTCGATGAAGCCCTCATCGGAGAACTGGCCACGATGGATCTATCGCCGTTTCGCCTGATTATTTTTGGCACCACGCCGATTTTAACAGAGGCGCAGCGCCAACTCATCACCACTCAGCTCGCCACCGGCGGACGCCATTTAGCGCTCACTGGTTATGCCGGTTGGGGCGATGGACAGAACGTCGGCGCCGCCCTCGCCACCGCGCTGAGCGGCATTCCTACGACGGGGCGCGATTCCAACGTCCCCACTTCTCACCTACAATTGAATGGCGCCACGGAAGAACAAATTCTCGAGGCCCCTAAACACGTCCCCGCTTACACCGCTCCAGCCGAGCACGTGATCGGACGCTGGAGTGATGGCAGCGTGAGCGCAGCACGGCGTGAGACGGCGGCGGCAACTTGGTGGACCTTCGCCCTGGCCCCGACCGAACCGACTTTCCTCCGCGCCTTGGGGCGCTGTGCGGGCTGTCACGTGATTAACGATCACGACGATGCCACGCTGCTGGGTGATGGCCTATTGATGGTGCACACGCTGCACGGCGGCGCGCGCCAACTTCATCTGCCCCACGGACCCACGATTGCGGTCAACCTCCCGCCGCGGAGCACGACGGTATTCGACGCCGCGACGGGCGCACCTCTCTTAGCCACCGATTAAAAGCTCTCCTTCGC
>CAMAVZ010000108.1:0-3620 GCA_945861645.1 Opitutus sp. GAS368
GAAAATAGCGCCATCAAACAACAACTCCTAGAAACGCTCGAGACGCGCCGCCGCCTGCAACTTTTCGCTGAATCGCTTAAAGCCGAGATCCAAGCGCAACGCCTCCGCCGCAAACTACAAGGCCCGCTCACGGACGACCAGATCGTGGATAATTAAATCGCCTCCCAAAAACGGGTTATTCGCTTTGCGCTAACAGGTCCTGACAAGATTCATTTGATCGAAACTACCTCAACCATCCCTCCCATGCCCCTTTACCGCTTAGTCTGTCTTGTCGCATTTTTGCTCTATTTAAATCTCCCAGCGGCCGAGCCAATCGGGACAACAAATTGGGCGGCGGTTAATGAAGAGTCTCTGCGGCATTTTTCTGCGCTAGTCCGGCTCGATACCTCCGACCCTCCAGGCGGCGAGCGCCTGGCCGTTGAGTACCTCAAGAGCGTCCTCGATGCCGCGGGCATTGAAAACAAAGTTTTCTCCACTGATCCCAATCGGCCAAATCTTGTGGCCCGAGTGCGCGGCAACGGTTCCAAGCGCCCGTTGCTCATCATGGGCCACACCGACACGGTCAACGTCGACGCGAAAAAATGGAAACACCCCCCGTTCTCTGCCGCGCGAGAGGACGGCTACATTTACGGGCGAGGCACGGTTGATGATAAAGATAACGTCACAGCCTGCTTGATGACCATGCTGCTGCTTAAGCGGAACCAAGTGGCGCTGGATCGTGATGTTATTTTCTTGGCCGAGGCCGGCGAGGAAGGCTCCACCCAATTCGGCATCCAATTCATGGTAAGAGAGCACTGGGCGGAAATCGACGCCGAGTTCTGTCTTGCCGAAGGCGCGAGTGTCGTGCGCACCGGTGGCCAAGTGCAGTACGGCGCCGTGCAGACTACAGAAAAAATCCCCCACCGCATTCGGCTCATCGCCCGAGGAGTAGCTGGACACGGCTCCGTACCGTTGCGCTCAAATGCAGTCGTCCATCTCGCCCGCGCCATTGTCAGTATTGCCGAGTGGCAGACCCCCATGCGCCTGAACGAAACCACCCGCGCCTTTTTCGAGCAACTGGCCACAATTAGTAACGCGGAGGATGCCGCGCGCTACCGCCTGATTCTGAAGGGCGATGAAGCGGGCACCGCGCAAGAACATCTAGCCGTGCATGAGCCCAGATATTATTCGACGCTGCACACTTCAATTTCGCCAAATATCATCGGTGGCGGCTACCGAGTGAACGTCATCCCCTCGCAGACGGAAGCCACGCTGGACGTGAGGGCGCTGCCCGATGAGGAGATGCCGCGCTTCCTCGAGCAGATGCGGCAGTTAATCAATGATCCCGCCATCACGGTGGAAGTGGCCCCAGGCCACACTCGACCGGGAGCGCCGCCTTCCAGCTTGCACACGGATGCCTTCGAAGTGATTGAGGCGATGATCAAACGGCACTACGGAGTCATCACCTTACCGATCATGAGCACCGGCGCGACGGATATGGCCTACTTGCGAGCTCGCGGAATCCAGTGTTTTGGAATTGGTCCCATGATCGACAGCGAGGATGGCCGTAAGGGCTTCGGTGCCCACAGCGACCAAGAACGAATCCTGGAGGAGGCGATCTATCAGTTCGTCCACTTCAACTACGATGTGGTCGTAGCTCTCGCGGGAAAGCAGTGATCGTCGTCGATCCAGCATTTTAACCCCGTAAGCTTAAACTGGAGCCGCTTGTCGGATTTGAACCGACGACCTACTCATTACGAATGAGTCGCTCTACCAACTGAGCTAAAGCGGCGAAAACTGGAGCGGCATTCGGCTCATTTGCCTCCAGCGAGGCAAGCATTTTTGTGGCCCGACTACCTCCGTCCCTAGCGGGAAGCCGGGGTCGGCTCCACCCATCTCCCTACCTTTGGGACCGCATTATCCTACCCCCAGTGCCGGACAGCCCACAGTGAGAGAATGCTGACTATCAGCCAGAGAATGATACCGTGCGCGAAAGGCCGCCACCCCACCGTCTTGAGCAGGCTAGGCGATAGGCTTGCCCCGATGAGAAATAGGGTCGCGGCTAGGCCGGCCTTTGCCGCTATCACCAACCAAGGGTAAACCACCGCACCGGCGGGGACAAACGATGCGATCGCTGAGGCCGCGACGAAAAGGAAAATAAACCAAGGCAACGTCGCCTTGCCGCCCGGCTTGCGCACCAGTGCAGCGGCCGC
Source organism: Opitutus sp. GAS368 (assembly GCA_945861645.1). Taxonomy (GTDB): domain Bacteria; phylum Verrucomicrobiota; class Verrucomicrobiia; order Opitutales; family Opitutaceae; genus Lacunisphaera. The sequence goes on from CAMAVZ010000108.1 coordinate 2,193, forward strand.
GGCCACCAGCGGTAAAATCCAGAGCGCTCGAGCTAATTTCACCGGAACCGCGATCGCTAAAGCTTCCGGTGAATAGCGGGCCGCAGCCCCCACCACCGAACTGGTATCATGGATCGCCATGGCGGCCCAATAACCAAACTGCGCAGGCGATAGATTGAGCGCATGCCCAATTGCAGGGAAAGCAAAGAGCGCCACCGCATTGAGGACGAAGACACAGCCCAACGCGACCGACAGCTCGCGCGGCTGGGCGCCTAACACCGGACCCATAGCCGCAATAGCACTGCCGCCGCAAATCGCCGTGCCGGTCGAGATGAGCCGCCCCGCGGTCGGTTCGACCTGCAACCACCGAGCCAAAAGCAGCCCGAGTCCAATCGTCGCCACTAAAGAACCAGCCGTGATAAATAATCCGGTGGAGCCGGCTCGCAGGACGGCACTCAATTGAATGCCAAACCCCAAACCAACGACGGAGCCCTGCAGAAGATATTTCTGAATTTTTGCCGCCCGCTTAGAATCAATCCGCCCGATCACCACAGAAAAAATCAACCCGGCAAAGAGGGCGGCGGGCGGAGTGACCCCAGGCAAAAGGCAAGCGGTGGCTAGCAGCCAGAGCAGAGCAATTTTCCAGGGAGCCTCTTCCATCAAGAAAGATTGCCAGCCGCTTGAATTCTAATCCAGTCGAGAAAGTTAATTCTTTTCGCCCGTTTTGAAGACTGACCTTTTTGACTATCCCCTCCCCGAACGCCTGATCGCCCAACAACCGGTTGATCGGCGCGATGATTCGCGGCTGCTCGTCGTCCATCGACAAGCGCACACCATCGAGCATCGGCATTTTCGCGATCTGCCCGCTTACCTTCGCGCGGGTGATTGCCTCTTCCGCAATAACGCAGCCGTCATTCCCGCTCGCTTGCATGCCACGCGCCCAACCGGGGGGCAGGTTGAGTGTCTCTTACTGCGACCAGCGATCGCCCCGCAATCTCAGGTGAGCGATCAATGGTGGTGCCTACTCAGGCCAGGCAAAAAATTACCCCTGGGCGCTACTTTCAGCCGCGAAGGATTTTTTACGGGAACCGTCCTGGAGAAAACTGCCGACGGACTGGTGCGGGTGGCCTTCACCACCAGCGGTTGCAACATCCTCGCCGTCGCTAACCAGATCGGCGAAATGCCGCTGCCGCCTTATATCACGGGACGCGATAACGACGCCGCTCGCTCGATCGATCGCGAGCGCTATCAAACGGTCTACGCTGATCGCGGCCACCAAGTCGCGGCCGCGGCCCCCACCGCGGGACTCCATTTCACCCCGCAATTACTCAGTCAACTTGCCACCCAAGGAATCAGCACGGCCGACGTTACGCTGCATGTAGGCCTCGGCACTTTTCGGCCGATCACCACTGATAATATTGAGGATCACGCCATCCATCGTGAAATTTA
>CAMAVZ010000109.1:0-3613 GCA_945861645.1 Opitutus sp. GAS368
GCGGAGATGACCGGAGCAGCGGTCGTACCCTTTTTCTTGAAACGCGAAGCTGATCATACTTACACGCTGACTATTCACCCGCCGCTCGAAAATTTCCCCACGGCCGATGCCAATGCTGACGCCCTGCGCATCAATCAACTTCTCGAAAACAATATCCGGCTTTGCCCCGAACAATACTTCTGGGTGCACAAACGCTTTAAGGCTCGCGGCCCTGACTACCCCGATGTTTATGCGGCCTAACTGATTGGCGGCACCATTGGTATTTTTGTTATGAATCTCCTAAAAAATATTTTTCGTTCTGTTCGCCTGCCGATTCAGCGCGGACCCAATCGCGGGCGTTGGTGGAGCGTATCGACCGCAAAAAATTATTTCTATAACCGGTTCGTTCCGGGCAAGGCCGGCTGTCTGCCGCAATTACTCCAGCCGGGCGAGACGGTGTGGGATATTGGCGCCCATTGCGGCTATACGGCCTTGGTGGAAGCACAGGCCATCGGCGCCACCGGCCGGTGCTTCGCCTTCGAACCGAACCCCCGCAATCGGCAGCTGTTACAACTGCATCTTCAGTGGAATCGCACGACCAACGTCACGGTGCTGCCCTACGCGATCAGTGGAGCGGATGGCGAATTATCTTTCGGCTGGGAAGAAAATCAACGGGCCAGCACGATCAGTTCGCATCTGGGTGGTACGGGTTGGAAAGTTCCGGTTCGCACGATCGATGGACTGATCCAATCCGGCGAGGTACCCGCGCCCACTTTCTTAAAAATTGATGTCGAGGGAGCCGAACTCGAACTACTCCAAGGCGCGGCCCAGCTCCTAGCCCGCGAACTAAACCTCGGTCTGATCCTCTCCACCCACACCGCAGAATTGCATGAAGCCTGTGCCCAGCTGCTCCGGGCCGCCGGCTTTAACATTATTGAGACCAGCGCAGTCGCGCTCGCTCGGACCACCGGCTGGGCGGCACTCGGCGATGTCGACCTGCTCGCTTATCGCAGCGGGCGCCGCGTGAGTCCGGCGGCTCACGCGGCTTTTGCGGCCATCGGCCGACATGGTTAAAGCTTGCTCGTGCCCATGGCTTACCCCGACCCGCGACCGCTCCGCATTCTGGTTATTCGCTACCGCTTCATTGGTGATACGGTTCTCGCGATTCCTTTTCTGCGCAATTTACGCGCCGCTTTCCCTGCGGCCAAAATCGACGTGCTCGCGGAACCGGGGTCAGGTGACACGCTCGCACTTTGTCCCTACAAAAATGAACTGCTCTATTATGCACCGCGCTTAAAAGGAGAAAAAAAGCGGCGGGCAAAATTCCCCACCAGCTTGCTGGGCGCCGTCCAATTTCTCCGCGCACGGCAGTATGATCGTTGTTATATTTTGCGGCGCTCCTTTTCCAGCGCGATTCTCCCGCTGCTTGCGGGTATCCCTCATCGGGTCGGCTTCGCCACGGAAGGTCGCGGCTGGCTTCTGCAGCGCAGCACCCCTTACGCGGACAAACATGAGGTCGAGTGCTTCCTCGATGTGCTGCGCGCTGATGGAATTCCGGTCAGCGATACCCGCAATGAAAATTGGACCGATCCCGTCATTGACCAACGAGTCGCGACGGTTCTAGCCACGGGCCAGCGTCGTAAGGTTTTCATCTGCGCCAAATCTGTCGCCCCCGCCAAAGATTGGTCACCGGAATATTTTGCCCAACTGATTGCGTGGCTCGTCAATGAGCGCGACTGCGAAGTCCATCTCTGCGACTCACCAAACTTGGCTCATTATTATGAAAAAATTCGCGCGGCTTTACCCGTGGCGTTGAATCATGACTGGATCGACTGGAGCCAGCAGCTTTCGCTGCGCGAATCTAACTCCCTTTTTCGCTGCATGGATCTAGCGATCGGTATCGATACGGGCCTGCTCCACCTAGCCGCCTCATTTCATGTTCCCATCGTCGCGCTATTTGGCCCACTCGAGCCCTGGCGCTGGCATCCCTGGGATACCGCGCACACTATTTTACGCCCGACCGATCTGTCCGGACCAAGCCCACTGCTACGCTTGAGCGTGGCGGAGGTTAAAGTAGCCGTCGACCAACGCCTTGCCGCGCTCCCTAAAGCATGAAGCCGAAGCCGCGCGTTATTCATTTTGTCACCGGCGGCGGCTCGGGGGCCACCCAGGTGGCGCTCGAGCTAGCCTGTGGCCACTTGCGCACAGGAAATTATGCACCCTTACTCGTGCTGCGGCGCAAACGCGCTCCCCTGCCCGCGGCCATGCAGGCCCAAATTGCCGCCACCGGTCTCCGTACTGCCTGGGTCGACAACTGGCCAAAATGGACCACGCGCCGCCAACTCGCGGCCTTGATCGCAGACTTTCAGCCGCAAATTTTCGCGGCACACGGTAATAGCGAGCATTTGTGGGGCCGTCAGGCTGCGTGCGCAGCGCGGGTTCCGGTCGTTCTGCATATTGAACAGAGCTGCGAACGCTACCCTTGCTGGCGGCGCTGGTCCGCTCGTCAATTGGCGGCCCGCACGACGGCCACCGTCTGCGTTTCACAGGGGGTCGCTGACCATGTACGGCAACTCGGCCTCGCTGGCCCCCGCTTGACGATCATCCACAACGGCGTCGCGACCGCTCGCTACTCGGCCGGAGCACCACCTTTTGCCACTCGCAGCCAAGATATTATTATGGTCGCGCGCTTCGCTCGCCAAAAGGATCAAGCGACCTTAATTCGCGCGACCCACCGCTTGGTCCAACAGGGCTGGACCGGCCAGTTGCTTCTCGGGGGCGATGGCCGCGCGACTCATCGGCGCCGGTGTGAAAAATTAACGCGATCATTAGGCCTCACAAGCCGCGTCCAATTTCTTGGCCGCGTCACCGATGCTGCGCCCCTATATCACCGCTGCCGTGCCGCGGTACTCTCCACCCATTACGAAGGCCTGCCACTGGTCCTCATCGACGGCATGGCGGCCGGTTGCGCCGCGATTGGCAGCGCAGTTTCTGGGGTGACCGATATAATTGAGTCGGGCCTCAACGGCTGGAAGTTTCCACCGGGCGACGATGCCGCTTTAGCGCAAATTCTGATCCAGGTGCTCGCGGGTGGTCCCGCCGTCGAAGCCATCGTTGCGCGCGGCCAAACGGACGCGCCGGCTCGTTTCTCGCTCGAGCAAATGCTGAGTCGTTACGAATCGCTGTTCGCTGAGTTACTCGATTAATCCGGCGGGATAGGGTGGGCCGCGGTCCTGAATTTATCATTGCTGCGCGCAGAGCCATTCTCAGCCTCGCGCTAGCCCATGCCTTTGCTCGAAGTCACTGATCTGCGCACTTCTTTTCACACTCGCAACGGCGTCTACCGAGCCGTCGACGGCGTCAGCTTCACTCTCGCCAAAGGTGAAACCCTTGGCCTCGTGGGCGAGTCTGGCTCAGGAAAATCGGTGACCTGCTACTCACTCATGGGCCTTGTCCCGCAACCGCCCGGCCGCATCGAAAGTGGGACCGCGATGTTCGACGGCACCGACCTGCTCCATTGCTCGCCCGCGCAGGCCCGCGCGATTCGCGGCCAACGCCTCGCGATGATCTTTCAGGATCCGATGACGTCGCTTAATCCCTACCTGCGCATCGCGGATCAACTCATCGAGCCACT
>CAMAVZ010000110.1:0-3580 GCA_945861645.1 Opitutus sp. GAS368
AGCCGATCAATCGCGGCGAGGAGGATGGGTGAGTCGGGCTCCCAGCACACGCCGAGTGAGGCGGATAAGTCGTAGGGGCCCACGCCCATCGTGGTCACAATTTCATGACGAGCGATCGCCTCGGCGTTAGCTAACCCTTCGCGGTCTTCGATCTGCGGAATCACAATCAGATCATCCTCCACTTCCTCTTTCCAGGTAGAGGCGTTAAAATTGCTGACCCAACGAACCCCCGGACCACCGGGACGGCGGCGACCACGCGGTGGGAGATAAATGGCATCGCGCACCTCATCCAGGGCCTGCGTGTTGCGCACCGTCGGCAAAAATAAACCACAGGGCCCGCGATCCATCGCGAGCCGTACCGCGTTATAAGTTGGCTCGGGGGGCCGTAATAAAATCGGGAAATCTAATAATCGCCCCAGGGCAAGTGCCTCTGAGACGCGATTATCCCCGGGGTGGTGGTGCTCGTTATCAATGATCGCGTAATCCAGCCCCGCCTTCATTAGAATCTCGATCAGATCGAGCCAGAGGTGGTGAATGATCAAGACCCCAAGGGTCGGCTGACCCGACGCGATTTTTTTACGGAGAATCTGCGCGCTTTTCATGCAAAACAGGGTGGAGAATGAGAGTGATTAAAGCGCTCGGCAGATAATACCAGTGTGAGATTAATTATTATCCATCTGTATACAAACAAAATTAGCTATTTTTGGCGGAGAATCTACGCGCTTTTCATGCGCGACAGGGTGGAGGCTGAGAGTGAGTAAAGCGCTCGGGCCAGAGCGTTAGCCTGGGATTAGCGATCGCCTGAACCGGTCGACGAAATGTTGGCTCATCGAATTCGCCGCGATCAGTTCTCGGCACGACCGCCGGGGCCAATATTTTTGCGAGAGCGGCTATCATGGGAGGCCGACTGCTTTTTTATTCCCCAAAGTAGCACGGCGCTGCCCAGCAGGCTCACGGCGGCAAATCCGAAGATCAGGCTTACATCTATCTGTGCATCCCTGAGGGCCCCACCGAAATAAATTGTGACCCCGCCGACCATCGTTCCGCACAGATTGAGCACCCCGTAGCCAGTGGCGCGGTAGCGTGGATCAGTCACCTGGCAGAGGATCGGCATCATGTTACAATCGGTGAATGCGCGGGTAAAGCCATAGATCACCAGTCCAAGGATCGCCACGGGCAAGAGGTTGGAGTTGCTCGCGAGCAGAACCCCAGGTGCCGCGCAACAGAGGCCGATCAAAGGAACATAAATACGTCCGTTAGAATTAGTGCGAAACCAGCGGTCGGCCCAAGCACCCCCGACGATTACTCCGCACAGTGCGGCGGCCTGCAGATAACCGGTGGAGGAGAGGCCAGCGACACCCTGAGAGAGCTTGAAATGTTCGTTTAGATAGGTCGGCATCCACCCAATTACAGCCCAGCCGGCTAGGCCAAGCAGACCCCAGTAACCGAGGGCGAGGATGAACGAGCGGTGCCTAAAGAGGCTGACAAACGCCGGCCACAGACTGATTTTGGGCAGGGCCCCCTCGGCTGTTTGGATGTCGTCCCGAGAGCGTTCCCGCGGCGCATCACGCAGCAACAGGGCTACAACCAGAGTGTATCCGATACCAACTAGGCCAAAGATGGTAAAGGAATATTCCCAGCCATATCGGTCTGCAATCAATCCGCCGAGACCGCCAAGACCGGCCCCAACCATGATGCCGCTCATGTGTAATCCTTCCGCCTTAGAGCGGGTGTCACCACGATGATAATCCGTGATGAGCGCCAAGGCCGCAGGGATATAGCAAGCCTCCGTTATTCCCATAAGGATACGCGTCATCAAAAGCTCTTCAAAGGTGGAGGCCTTTCCGGTCAGCCAGGTCACCACGGACCAGCAAAAGAGGCTTATAACAATTACCCGAGAGCGGCTGTAACGATCGGCCAGAAACCCTGCGAACGGGCTGAGGAGACCATAAGTCCACAGGAAAGCAGCCGTGAGAAGCCCGAACTTTGCCTCGGTCATCGGGATAGCCTCAACGATCGAGCCGCGCATGGTCGTGATCATAATACGATCGAGGTAATTCAGGCAGCCGATCAGCCAGAGGAGGCCGACGATGAGCCAAGCGCGGGGGGGTAATTTTGTGGCAATGGTCATGATAAAAATTAGACCGACCCTCGGCGGCAGCGATCCTAATGGTGACCCGCCCCAGTGGGGGTATTTTTGGTGGAATGGGGCGGGCGTCTGGCGAATTAAATCTTAGTAGCCCTTATCCCAACGGGTCTCGATATTGGCGGCCGCCGTTTCTGAAACCCACACATCGGTGCGGAGGGTTTGCAGAATCGACTCAGGGACGCGCGGGGTGACGGGTCCGTGCAAGACGAGCCGCGTGGTGAGGCGCTGCCATGAGGCGAAGGAACCATCAACCGTGATGGCGTGCATGTCGATGCGGTGCTTAGAACCAATGACCTCAGCCGGTCCAATCGTGGCGGCTTTAGGTGGGACGGCGCAGAGATCACCGCTCATGCCGAAACAGCCGTGCAGGGAATTTTGAGCGATGGTAAAAGGACTGAGCGTGCAGACGCGCGGGCCCATTTTTTTCCATTCCTCGAGTGAGCCGGCAAATTCTGGCGCGTCGGGCTCAATGAAAGCGAGATGGCCGGTCCAACCGGGACCGCTGTAGCAAATATCAGCGCCGCCCAGATCAGCGAGCATCTGGCCGTAGTCCTTCACGTTTTTATCCGTGAAGATGCGCACCTGTTTTTCCGCGGGGCGCAGCTTGGGGTTGAGATTGGCCAAAAAGAATTTTTTGAAGCAATGGCCAAAGCCAAATTCCCAAGATTCGGGCGCGATGCGGCCTTGTTCATCCGCATATTCGTCCATGTTGAACGTATGCAGCTTGCGGCAATTGACGCGGCCGCGATTCAGCATGGCGGCGAGTTTCGCGTACCCCGGCCAGGGGTTGGGCATAATGGCAACGAATTGCTGATCCGCCTCCATCGCCGTTTTGATCCGGAAATACATATCAGAGATCCAGAGAAATTCCATTTCAGCATCAGGGAACACCGTAATGCGGAAATCAGGATTCGCGTGCTTCGTGATATCTTCGCGTTTAATTTTCCGCGCGCGGGCAATGGCGCGGGTATCACGAAAAGGAATGAAGCTCGCCGGGGCGAAGGTGAACTGGCCGGAATTTTTTTTCATGGGGATTTTTTCAGGGGAGGAGCTCGGTTAAAGAGCGTTGAATCAATTAGGGCTGACGATCTTGAAGGCCTGATCGACGCTCAGACCTTGATGGACGATGCCCATCAGAGCCTGCGTGATCGCGGCAGGATTGGCATGTTGGATAATGTTGCGACCGTAGACAATGCCGGAAGCCCCTTGCGCCAGCAGATCGTGCGTGCGCTGCAGGATTTCGCGGTCACCGACTTTACCACCACCGCGGACGAGTACCGGCACGCTGCCGGCGGCCGCGATCACTTGGTGATAGAGCTGCACGTTATCCGTGGGATCCGCCTTGATGATATCGGCCCCGAGTTCAGCGGCTTGGCGCACGAGGGGAATGATTTTCTTCTCATCGCCATCCACCATGTAACCGCCGGCCTT
>CAMAVZ010000111.1:0-3539 GCA_945861645.1 Opitutus sp. GAS368
ACCACGCGTCCCGCTCTCGATTTTCACGTCAAAGATATCACGCTCGCCGATTGGGGGCGCAAAGAAATCTCAGTGGCTGAGCATGAAATGCCCGGCTTGATTTCATGCCGCAAAAAATTCGGACCGGCTAAACCGCTCCAAGGCGTCCGCATTACTGGTTCGTTGCACATGACGATCCAGACCGCCGTCCTCATTGAGACGCTCAAGGAGCTCGGCGCCGATGTGCGTTGGGCTTCGTGTAATATTTTTTCCACCCAAGATCATGCGGCCGCCGCGATCGCGCAGACGGGCACGCCGGTTTTTGCCTGGAAGGGTGAAACGCTCGAAGAGTACTGGGATCTGACGCTCCGCGCCATTGTCTTCCCCGGTGGAAAAGGCCCCCAACTCGTGGTGGATGATGGTGGCGACGTTACCTTGCTGATTCACAAAGGCTGCGAACTCGAAGAGGGGAGCGATTGGGTCAACACCACTTCCGGTTCACACGAAGAGCAGGTCATTAAAAATGTGCTTAAGCGAGTGCATCAAGAGGACCCCCTCCGTTGGACCACCATGGCTAAGGAGTGGCGCGGCGTTTCTGAGGAAACCACGACGGGGGTTCACCGCCTCTACCAGATGATGGAGAAGGGTAAACTTCGCGTGCCGGCCATTAACGTGAACGACTCGGTCACCAAATCGAAATTTGATAATCTTTACGGCTGCCGCGAGTCGCTGGGTGACGGCCTCAAGCGCGCAACGGACGTCATGATCGCCGGCAAGGTCGCTTGTGTTTGCGGTTACGGCGACGTGGGCAAGGGCTCGGCCTTTTCCCTGAAGGGCTTCGGCGCCCGCGTGATCGTCACTGAAATTGATCCCATCAATGCCCTGCAGGCCGCGATGGAAGGCTTCGAGGTCAACACCTTGGAATCCACCCTCGGCACGGCGGATATTTACGTCACGACCACGGGTAACAAGGACATCATCACGCTCGAGCACATGCGGAAGATGAAGGATCAAGCGATCGTATGTAACATTGGTCATTTCGATAACGAAATTCAAATTGATCGGCTGAACACTTCGGATGCGAAACGCACGACCATTAAGCCGCAATACGATCTCTATACCTTCCCGACCGGTAACAGTATTTATATGTTAGCCGAGGGTCGTTTAGTGAATCTCGGTTGCGCGACCGGGCATCCGTCCTTCGTGATGTCGGCGAGCTTCACCAACCAAACGCTCGCGCAGCTCGATCTCTGGAAGAATAAAGACACTTACAAGACCGGCGTGTACCGCCTGCCGAAGTACCTCGATGAGGAGGTCGCCCGGTTGCATCTCGATAAAATTGGGGCGAAACTCACCAAGCTCTCCAAGGAGCAAGCGGAGTATCTCGGCGTTCCCTTGGAGGGACCTTACAAGCCCGAACATTATCGTTATTAATTACCCAACGCCGCGGATTAGTCCGCGGCGTTTTTTTATGCCCGCGAACTTGGCGGCTGGTCATGACGTGTGACATGTTTCCGCGATTGCGTTGCCGTGACGGTGCGGCCCTGATGCGAGCTTACCCCGTAGTCTAACGCTTTTTAAAAAATGAATGCGACCGCCGAACGTCAGGTTTATCTTTCCGGTGAATGGGTGCGCGAAGCGGACGCCAAGATTTCAATTTTCGATAGCGCCATCATGCTGGGTGATTGTGTCACCGAATCTACCCGCACCTTTCGGCAGCAACCATTTCGTTTAGATGATCACCTGAAGCGCCTCTATCAGTCATTAAAGGTCTGCCGCATTGATCTTGGTGTCACCCAAGCCGAAATGCGAGCCGTGACCCTAAAACTGTTGGCGATCAATCAGTCTCTGCTCGGGCCCGCCGATGATTACTGGATTGTCCACAATATCTCGCGGGGCTTAAGCAAGCCCGGACCTAATCCCGCGCAGAAAAACCCGGCGACGATCATGATTTTTAATAGTCCGATGGATTTGCGCGGGTGGAAAAAATATTACACCCAAGGCTGTCACGCGGTGACCTCCTTTAGTCGAGCGATTCCGGCCCAATCTTTGGATGCCCGGATCAAAAACCGCAGCCGGCTTTCCTATACGCTGGTTGATCAAGAGGCGCGCTTGGTGGATCCGGAGGCGCAAGTGGTCATTCTCGATATCCACGGTCACGTTTCAGAAAATAAAGGCGGAAATATTTTTGCCGTTACCGATGGTCAATTGCGTACGCCGACGGCGGATAATTGTTTGGCGGGGATAAGTCGCCAAACCGTGCTAGGACTGGCGCGTTCCCTGCAGATTCCTATCTCGGAATGTTGCTTGCAGCCTTATGATTTGGCGACTGCCGATGAAGTTTTTTTCACGAGTACTCCATACTGTATCATGCCGGCCACGCGTTTCAATGGCCTGACTATTGGCAATGGTGCGGTGGGGCCGGTGACCCGTCAATTGCTCGGGGCTTGGAGCAAATTAGTCGGGATGGATATTGTCGCTCAAGCGGAAGCTCAGTAGCTACGCGTTTACTCGGCCAAGAAAATTACGTCGGGTGAGCTGAGTTTAATCGCAGCCGGATACACCGAAGCCGGAAAGCGGAACACCAAGGTATTTACCCCTACGTTCGTTTCGATGGTGAATTGAGCGTCGGGCTTAATCGTCTGACCATTAAGCCAGATACTTTCAACCGCGCCGCCGAGGGTGAAGGTTGTTGCGCCCTTTTTAAGTGTTTGGAAGCGCGTGGCAGCGAAGAGGCCGCGGGCTTGCTCATGCTTAAGATAAACGGTTGCGAGTACCTCGCTCGGCAGGGTGCCATTGACCAGCGAGTTAGTGGGGACCCAATCGGGCAGCGTAAAGTCGCCCTTCGCCACGCGGTCGACCCCGAGATGACTATTTTTCCAGGTCGCTTGATAGAGGCGCCAGAAACGGGCGACATCGCGTTTGGCAGCATCGTAATTTCCTGGCTTCCCGAGTTGGGCGAGAAATTTGATGAGGTCGAGTCGTTCGTCTGGAAGTAACGAGTCGAGTAAGCCCGCTGGCATCAGCGAGCCTACCGCCACTCGGCTAGTAATATCTTGGGCCGGAATAGAGATTTCTTGGTTCGCGATATTGCGAACGACGAGTTCACGGTCGCTTTCTTTAATAATAATTCCACTTACGATTTGCTGGTTCTGGGTGGTGATCGCGACTGCGTGATAGCCTTCTTTGATCTTAGAATTTGGATAGAGCAGTGATTCCCATAAATAGTCGGTGGGGGCGCTGGCGCCAATACTGGTGAGATCGGGGCCGATCTTGCCGCCCACGCCGCCGATGGCGTGGCAGGCGCTGCAAGCGAGATCCGCGCGCCGGTAGATCTGCTCGCCACGGACCGCGTCGCCGTGGGCGAGCGCCGTGGTGGCGAGAGTTTGAAGTTCAGCGGGCGTCAGGGGAACGGTGGAGACGGTGAGTCCGGCGATTTGAGTTAACGCTTGGACGAGGGCGGGGTGCTGATTGCCTTCCCGCGCAAAGCGCAAACCCTCCCGCGCGGCTTCGACGGATAACGCTGTTTTGGGCAGCTCTTGAGCGAGTAAATTGCCGGC
>CAMAVZ010000112.1:0-3476 GCA_945861645.1 Opitutus sp. GAS368
TACCGCTCGAAGGAAGATATCGCGGCCATGGAAGCAGCCGATCCCGTGCGGGTGTTGAAAGATCGCATGCTCGCTGCCGGAGAAATTACCGTCGCGGAATTTGCGCAAATGGAGGCGGCCGCGAAAGAGTTGGTGCGCCGCGAATACGCGGCGGCCGAGCAGGCTGAAAATCCGCATGCGGCGGAACTCCTGACCGATATTACGGGGCCCGCGCCCCAGTTAACGGAAGAACTGTTTCGGCCGGGCAAATATCGCATGGGTGATTTGATTAATCGGACCCTGCGCGCCGGACTCACGGCCGAGCCTAAGCGCATGATTTTTGGGCAGGACGTCGAGGATCCGAAGGGCGGAGTGTTTCGGCTGACGCAAAAACTATCCACTGATTTCCCCGCGCAGGTCTTTAATTCACCTTTAGCTGAGTCGACCATTATTGGCGTCGCCGGAGGGTTGGCGCTTTACGGCCGCCGGCCGGTGTTTGAGTTGCAGTTCATAGATTTTATTTACCCGGGCTTTAATCAGCTGGTATCGAATTTGGCTAACCTGCGTTGGCGTTCCCATGCGGCCTGGAAAACGCCGATCGTGTTGTACGCGCCTTATGGCGCTTACTTGCCCGGTGGTGGTCTGTGGCATTCGCAGGCCAACGAAGCGGTGTTCGCCCATTTTCCCGGAATCAATATCGTCATTCCCTCCACGCCTGAGGATGCCGCTGGTCTGTTGTGGACGGCGATGCAGGGCGAAGACATCACGCTATTCTTGGCTCCGAAGCATATGCTTTGGGCCGAAAAAGAAACGGGGGAGCCGGTGGTGCCCATCCCGCTGGGTTTGGCGCGCCGTTGTTTAGAGGGTAACGACCTCACCTTGGTCGCGTGGGGTAATACGATGGAGAAGGCGCACGAGGCGATTGCGGCATTGAAAGGCGCCGTCGGCGTTGATCTCATCGATCTTCGCTCGATTGCGCCGTGGGATCACGCGACGATCGAGGCCTCGGTGCGGAAAACGGGCCGATTGATCGTAGTCCAAGAGGACGGCGAAGCTTGCTCGGTCGGCCAAATGATTATCACCCACATCTTGGGCCAAGCTGATCTCTGGGCCGGGCTTAAAGCACCGCCTCTCTTAGTCGCGAAGCCTAACGTGATGATCGGCTATAATCCGATTTATGAATATGCCGCGCTGCCTGATGCCACCCGGATTGTCGAGGCGATCGAGCGCACCGTCGGCTTGGATCTCACCCGCGGTCAGGCCTTGCCCGCACCAGCGACCGAGGCGAACCAGCTCGCGGCGACCCCAGCCGCTCAAGCCCATGGCCCACAAAATACCGTCATTGCTGGGACTAATGATATTATTGTCCGCGTGCCCATTATGGGTGAGGGGCTGCGCTCCGCTCGGGTCGTGAGCCTCGCTAAGCAGCCGGGGGATGTCGTGCAGCATGATGAGGTCTTGTGCGAAGTTGAGACGGATAAAGCCGTGTACCCCATCGAGGCGTCTTTTACTGGTCGGCTCAAGAGCTGGCAAATCAAGGTCGATGATACCGTTCTGATTGGCCAAGCGATCGCGCTGGTCACCGGAGACGCCGCCAGCGTCGCCGCCTTGCCAGTCGAAGCTGGCGTCGAGTCGCCCGCGGTGGTGAGCTTGCGTGCGCCGATCTCTCCGTTAGTCACCAACGGCCCGGCCGTTGCGCCCATCGGGCGGCGTGATGTTGCCGTGGCTGCAGTTATTTCTACCCCCCCTCCATCCATGACAGGAAATCTTCGCCCGCCGGCTCTTAATCCCGCCATCACTAAGCGTCTGCAATCGGTGGTCGCGACCAATATGTTGATGGATGTCCGCTGGGCCGGTCTGCGGCGCGCGCGGGAAATTGCTAAGCAAAAAGAGGGCGCGGCCGCACCTTCGCCTTCGGTGATGATGGCCTGGGGGCTGACGCGCGCCCAGGAAAAGCACGCGGCGTTTCGTTGTCTAGTCGATAAAGAAGGCGCGATTCATGAGCGCAGCGATTTCGATGTTGGCGTCGCGGTGGCGTTGCCCGGCGATCGGCTGGCGACCGCTTCCATTGCCCGGGCCAATTTACTTTCCTGGGCCGATTTCCAAGTGGCCTATCAACGGGCGCTCGAGGAAACGCGCGGCGGTAAACTCATCGAGGTGCAAGCGCCTCTGAATATTACTAGTCTCGGGGCTTTTGGGATCGAGAGTGCGACGCCGATCGTCGTCCCGCCCTCAATGGCCACCGTTTTTATCGGCGCGGCCCACGAGCGCTTAATCAACGATGAGGGGGTGATTCACCCCGCCGAGGTCATTACACTATCGCTGACATTCGACCATCGCGTGGTTAACGGCGCGGGGGCCGCTGCCTTCATGCAGGAAGTTAAAAGCCAATTAGAAAATTTTCAGTTACCAAGTTGATCCTGAGGCGGCTGCGCGCCCGCTGATTCTGTGGGCTCGCCTTCAGCGCGAGAGTTATTGATTTTTAAGCCACCTCTCCACCTGTCCAACCTCCCACTCCTCCCACTCATGGCTCATCTCACCCGCCGCCATTTTCTTGGCAATGTTTCAACCCTCGCTGCCTTGACGTTGGCCCCGCGCCTGAGTCGGGGCGCTGATCACCCGCCGGTCGGGCGCAAGCTCGGCGTGGCCTTGGTTGGTTTAGGTGGCTATAGCCGCGGACAACTGGGGCCGGCTCTACGCGAAACCAAATATTGCCAGCTCGCGGGCGTCGTTACGGGTGACCACGCCAAGGGGTTAAAATGGGCCCAAGATTACGGTTTCCCAGCGACTAATATTTATAATTACAACACGATGGCTCAGCTCGCGAATAATCCCGCGATTGATATTGTTTATGTGGTTACGCCGAACGGCCTGCATGCGGAGCATTGCATTGCCGCCGCTAAAGCGGGCAAGCACGTCATTTGCGAAAAACCCATGGCGAACACGGTCGCCGAATGTGATGCGATTATCGCCGCCTGTCGCGCCGCGGGCGTGCAACTGACGATCGGCTATCGATTGTTTTTTGATCCTCACCATGCGGAGTTACGGCGGTTGGCCCGGGACGAAGATTTTGGCCCTTTCACCCAGATGTCAGGTGAGCGGGGCTTTGTAATGTCCGCCTGGCGGTGGCGGGCCGATCGGGTGTTAGCCGGTGGTGGCCCGCTCATGGATTTGGGCGTCTACCTCATACAAGGTGCCTGCATGGCCAAAAACGAGGCGAAGCCGGTGGCCGTGACCGCGCAGGAATTGCCGAAAACGCGCCCCGATATTTCTCGCGATACGGAGGAGGCGCTGCGTTGGACTATGGAATTTGCCGACGGGGCGCAGGCAAATTTAATGACGAGTTACCAACAGAAGGCCGATCGCTTTCGGGCCGACGGGGCGCGGGGCTGGATTCATTTTAAGGAACATGCCTTTACTTATCGCGGCATGGTCGTGGAAACCAGTCGCGGCCCACTCAAATTTACGCCGCCTAATCAACAAGCGCTGCAGATGGA
>CAMAVZ010000113.1:0-3384 GCA_945861645.1 Opitutus sp. GAS368
TCGTAGTTGTCCAGTGCGAGTCGGGTGAAGCCGGCGGGCAAGGCGGCTAGCGCGGTGGCGAGGGAGTGACCGTGGGTGATCTCCGGTAAGCGAGTACAGAAGGCTTGGGCGGCGCCGTGGAGCAAGCACTCGCGCCAGGCCTCGTTTTGCCAGAGCGTGCTACTGGCATAGCTCGCTTCACCGCGCTCCGTGCGCATGAAGTGCATGGCCGTTACCCCGAGGCTCGTGGCTTCGCGGAGAATATTACGGGCCGTTGGCGGGCGAGGCAGGCCGATGAGTAAATGAATCGGACTCAGTGGGGCCGGGGGTTCCAGCCAAAGGAAAGCGAGGCGGAGCGACTCCTCGCCAATGGCCACGATGGTGCCGCGGCCGCGCGCGCCGTTGATGAGGCCGCAGTCGAAGGAGTCGCCCAATTGGCGGCGCAGCACTTGGAGCAGGTGCCGGCTGCGCGGGTCATGGCGGGCGAGGGGAAGCTCGACTTCTTGAGGGTTAAACAGAATAATATTCACAGGTTCAAAGGGAGCCTACGGTATCAGGGGCCAGTGGTGCTGAGCGAAACGTTATTCGAGTTACTGCGCAGTAGAAATCCTCAACCCGATTCCGAATCATGAAAAAGGCCCAATCCGTCTCTGCCCCCTCGCGCTCCTCCGCTCCTCAACGACGAGTTGTGATCGTCGAAGACCAGCGGCTGGTAGCCGAGTTTTTAACCCTGCATTGCGCCACGCTTGGTTTGCGCGTCGTGCAGCAATGCGTGACCTGTCGCGAGGGCTTGGCCGCGATTCGGGCGCACCAACCCGATTTAGTGCTGCTTGATATTTCTCTCCCCGATGGCGATGGGTTGACGTTAGCTAAAGCGGTGCTCGATGAACTACCGCGGGTGAGGATACTCGCGATCTCTTCCCATCGCGACCCGTGGACGATGTTGCAGGTGCAGCGAATTGGGCTGCATGGTTTCGTCGACAAAAATGAACAAAATCCCGCCGTGCTTTCCCAAGCGATCCTCGCGGTCCTGGCCGGGCGGGTCCACTACGCGCCGATTGTGAATGAATCGAGCGCGAAGATCCGCCGCGACCCCAAGGCATTCATTCGCGTGCTTTCCGATTATCAAACGCAGATTTTAACCATGATCGGAGCGGCCCAAACCGATCAGGAAATAGCCGCCGCACTCGGGGTCAGTGCTACGACGGTGCAATCGCGTCGTCGTGATATCATGCGCAATCTCGAAATTCATTCGACGCCGAAGCTGATCCACTACGCGCTGGTCAATGGTCTTACCCGCGCGGAGCAGTTGGTTCCTCTCCGGCCAGACTGAGACGCCAAGCCGCGAGCGCGGGCGCTACTTGGCCGCGCAGCCGTTGCACTTCGCTCCATTGCGCGGTGCCGCTGGCAGTTTCGATCTCTCGAAAAATTTTATCTAATTCTGCTGCGGCCACAAAAGCGCAACGGCCATACAGAAGGTGAGCGCAGTGGCTCGCTTGCCTAATATTGGCCTGCTGTAAGGCGATGTCTAGCTGGGTGAGCTCTTGCGCAAACTCGCTGAGGTAAAGGGCGAGTTCGGCCTCGCGGGTGGTGCCCTTCAGCGTGGCGATGCGCTCAAATTTAATTCGTGAGCGCGTGGGTTCGTGCTCCGGCGTAGGGGCTGATGGGCTGGGGCAAATAGGGTGGGGCTGAGCGGTTGCTAGCTCGCGGCATAGTCGTTCCATCGACACAGGTTTACTAAGAAAAGCATTCATGCCCGCCGTGGTGCATGCAGTGCGTTTTTCTAGAGACGTATAAGCCGTGGTTGCGATCACGAGTGCAGCGGCTGAAGCATTCGGCAAGAGGCGGATGGCGCGACTTACTTCCAGTCCACTGATGTCGGGTAGGTTATAGTCGAGAAAGATCACTTGATAATCTTGCTGTCGCACGAGCTTGAGCGCCGTGGCGCCTTCCGCGGCGTTGTGCACGGTGAAACCTAAGGATTGGAGTAGATCAGTGAGCACGATGCGATTGTAGGCCTCATCATCGATGATCAGGGCGTATTGGCCGCAAGCATCGAGTGGAGCTGGGGCTGTTATGGGCGCAGGGAGAACGCCCGCGACGAGTAGGGGGGCGCAGAAGTGAAAAGCAGAGCCCTGCTCTGAGGTGCGCTCGAGCCAGAGTCGCCCCTGCATTTGTTCGGCGAGGCATTTGGAGAGGGCCAACCCTAGACCAGTTCCGGGGATTTGGTTTTGCTGCGCGCTCGCCCCGCGGGCGAAGCGAGTGAATAATCGACTTTGTTCGTTCAACGGAATGCCGGGGCCGTCATCTGACACGGCGAAAATGATATTAGGGTTAGCGGTTTCCGCCGGCTGGTCCCAAATGGCGATGCTGACCGGTCCCTGGCGGGAAAACTTCAAGGCGTTATCGACCAAGTTAAGCAAGATTTGCTGAACGCGCGGCGCGTCACCCCATAGTATTTTTGGCATGCTTGGGGCGATTGTAATTTTAATGGTCATACCCAGTTTTTCGCTCCTCGTGTGGGTCAGCGCTAAAATAGCCTTAAGCACATCTCCTAGCGCAAAAGGTTGCTGGGCGAATTTGTAATCGCCGGCCTGAACGCGGGAGAAATCGAGCATGTTATCCACTAAAGCGGAGAGATGGCGGGCGCACTGCTGCAGTCGGTTGAATTTATGCTGGCTGGCCGCATCGAGCTGATCCGTGCATAAATTTTCGGCGATCCCAAGGATGCCGTTCATCGGATTGCGGATCTCATGGCTGAGGTTAGCGAAGAGTTCATCCTTCGCGGCAATTACCTGAATGAGTTCGGCGGTGCGGAGCGCGACATGCTGGGTTAGCTGTTGGGCCCGTTGACCAAGGTGGTAAATCCGACCGCGGATAAAGCCAAAGATTAGCAAGCTGCCCGCGGTCACGTAGCCGAACGCCGTCAGTGCATAGTCAGGCCAAGGGGCCGGGAAAGTTTTCAGAAGAAATTCTTCGGGAAAGGGCTGA
Source organism: Opitutus sp. GAS368 (assembly GCA_945861645.1). Classification (GTDB taxonomy): domain Bacteria; phylum Verrucomicrobiota; class Verrucomicrobiia; order Opitutales; family Opitutaceae; genus Lacunisphaera. The sequence goes on from CAMAVZ010000113.1 coordinate 2,971, forward strand.
TTAATTAGCTGACTCCCGCCCAGTGCAGCGCAGAGGCTCAAGAGCACGCTACGGGCTGCCCCGATGGATTTTCTGCGCAAGATATTCAAGCGAGTGCGGGTCCAGCCAGGCTGCAGTGAGATTGCCCCTATCGCAATTGTTGTCTGGAACTTATTCTAGGGTTGCTCCCTGCCTTAAAGCTCAGGTGGAGGCACCTTAAAATAGGTGCTTTTTGAAATAATGACCAACGGAAGCCACACCGTTATGGTGCCCGGGGTGGGACTCGAACCCACACATCTTTACAGATCACAGATTTTAAGTCTGTTGCGTATACCATTCCGCCACCCGGGCGAGGTTTGGGATTGCTGAATTCAGATTGCGGAATGAAGTGGGGCGCGTGGCAAGCGAGTTTACAGTCCAACTGCATAGTTCCCT
>CAMAVZ010000114.1:0-3383 GCA_945861645.1 Opitutus sp. GAS368
GCTTCGGCGGGCACAGCCAAGCGGACGGCCGCACAAGCCGCTTCCACCATACTGTCCGCGACCGATTTAACATAGTTGAGATCAGTCTTCGGCACCACGGGATCGGCGCTATTGCTTAAGTAGTCGAGCATGACCGGGCCCGAGTGGGTGTGCGTTGCGGTGATCGCGATGGCGCCCATCGGCACGCCCGTTTTGATACTGACTCGGCGACGCACCTCTTGGGCGAGCTGCCGGCCGACGAAAATCAGATCGTTCGAAATAAAAATCACCTTCTCATCGTGGTGGCGGAGGAAAAGCGCGGAGGTCTCGAGCTGATCGTGAATGCCCGTGCTCGCGCGGGCGACATGCGGGTAGCCAAATAAAAAGACACTGGAAGGGGGCGTTACCACCGAGGTGGCTGCGCCGGCCCAGAAAGTTGTGGTCACGGCAGAAGGGGGCGTCGGCATAATGTGAGACTAAATCCTGCTAAATACCCCCAAAGTGTAAATGTTATAATATGTTCGTTTAGCTATTTATTTGACTTTTACGAACATTCGCCGGCAAATCGCCTCGTTGAAAAATCTGCCCTCCGCTGCTCGTCAGACTCAGATTCGCGAACGTTTCGCCGCGCGACCGGGGGTGTCTGTTTCTGGTTTGGCCCTTGAATTCGAGGTGAGTGCTATGACCATCCGTCGCGATCTGGCCGTGCTTGAAGATCAAGCTCACATCCAGCGCACCCACGGCGGGGCCGTGCTCACGCAGCGGATGATGCTGGAATTTGATTATCGCGGACGGCGCGAAAATAATGGGGCCGCTAAAAAAGCCATCGCCCGGGAAGCGCGCAAATTAGTCCAATCAGGCCAACGAATCATCTTAGACACTGGCACGACCACCCTTGAACTGGCCGTGCTGCTCAAGGATGCCCTCAACCTCACCGTCATCACCCCCAGCCTCGCGGTGGCCTCAGAGTTGCAACATGCGCCGGGGGTGGAAGTTATTCTTCTCGGTGGTGTCATCCGTCGCGGCAGCCCTGATTTAACCGGCCCCGCGACGGAGCATTGTCTCGAACTATTTGCCGCGGATCTCGCCTTTCAAGGCGCGGACGGCATCGGCTTGAATGGCGCGATCTACAATTCGGATCTCCGCTTAGCGCGGGTCGACAAAATTATGCGGCGCGTCGCCACCCGCTCGTGCGTCCTCGCCGACCACAGCAAGATCGGCCAAACCGCCCTCGCCCGCAACGGCACGCTGGCCGATGTCGATTTTTTTATCACGAATACAGCCGCCCCCGCGGCATCCTTGAAACGCTTTGCTCGGCTCGGACCAAAAATAATTACCGTTCAACCTTAATTTATCATCATGAAAAACAACACCACGCCTGAATCTTTCTCCACCCTCGACTGGGGCCGCGTTGATCTTAAGCGCGTCCCGCATATGCCCGTGCCCGCCCCGGGACCGCTCTCCAAGCACTGGCATGATCGCTGCACGAAACACTTCAAGGGGCTGAGCAGCCAAGTAAAATTATTTCCCGTATCTTTTGAATCGGGCGCCGGCTGCGTGCTGCGTGATGTCGATGGCAACGAATACATCGATTTCTCCTCGGGCATCTACGTGACGACCCTTGGTCACTGCCACCCCAAAATCAGCGAAGGCATTGCCAAAGCTGCCTCGCAGCTCATGAACGCGCATGATTTTACGACGCCAATTAAGACCGAACTGATGGAGAAGTTGGCCTCCGTTTTGCCGGGGGATCTTAATGGCTTTCAACTCTACGATTCCGGCACCACGGCGGTCGAGGCGGGTATTCGTGTGCTCCGGGCCGCCACGGGTAAGCACGAGACCATTAGTTGCTTCAATGATTACCACGGCAAGACGTACGGCGCTGTTTCATTGGGCCAAATTCGCTCGCACGTGTACGGCGCCGTCCGCGCTCCTGGCGCTCACATGGTTCCGCGACCCGATACTTATCGTCCCGTCTGGGTGAAGGCCGATGGTTCGATCGACACCGACAAGTACATTGAATTTTACGGCCAATATCTCGACAAGGCCACCATTGGTGCCGTCGCTGGATTTGTCCTCGAGCCCATTCAAGGTTGGGGTGGCTCCGTGATGCCGCCGGATGATTTCTTTCCTAAACTTCGCAAATTCTGCGATGCGCGCAAAATTCTTCTGATGGCGGATGAGGTTCTCACCAGTTGGGGTCGCACCGGTAAGTGGATGGCGATGGAGCACTGGGGTGTCGTACCCGATATCGTCACGTTGGGCAAAGGCTTTGGCAACGGCTTCCCCGTCACTTGCGTCGCGGTGCGGGAACAATACAAGGAATGCTTCGAGAGTATTTCGGCCTCGAGCAGCTACGGCGGTAATCCCATGGCGTGCGCCGCGGCGCTCATCTCGACCCAAGTCATCGAGGAAGAAAAACTGCTCGAACACGCCACCCATCTCGGCCAAGTTGGCCTTAAGCGCATGGAACGGATGAAGCAGCAGCATAAAATCATCGGTGATGTGCGTGCCAAAGGCTGCCTCATGGGCATCGAGCTCGTAAAAGATCGCACCACCAAGGAGCCCTTCGACCAAGCCGGTACGCTCGTTTACCAAAAAGCCTTCCGCAAGGGTCTCGCTTGGATTCCCGCCGGTCATATTCTACGGATGAGCCCACCGATCGTCATGGATGAAGCCACCCTCCTCAAGGGGATGGATCTGATCGACGAAGCCATTGGCGAAACCGCGCAAGAACTTGGTTATAAATAAAACCGGCCAGCATTTATTATATTTCACATGAATTCCTTCCGTCTCAACCGCCTCTTTCATCCCGTGTCGCGCCGCTGCTTCGACGTAGCGATCGATCATGGATTTTTCAATGAATTGGGATTTCTCACTGGCATCGAAGATATCGGGGCCGCGGTGCGCACCGTGGTCCAAGCTAATCCTGATGCGATCCAACTTACCGTTGGCCAAGCGCACCACCTGCAATCCCTCCCGGGGCGACTGAAGCCTTCCTTGGTTCTCCGACTCGATGTGGCTAACGTTTATGGCAAAAAATTACCGCGCCGCCTGTACAGTCAAATGATCGCGGATCCCGTCGAGCAAGCCCTGCGCCTCGACGCGGCTTGCATGTGCGTTAATCTTTTCCAAATCCCCAGCGAACCTGAGGTGGGCGAACAATGCGTAGAAAATATTCTCCGCCTCAAACCCGCCTGCGAACGTTACGGTATGCCGATGATGGTGGAGCCGCTCGTCTTCCAGCCCAATGAAAAGGCCGGCGGTTACATGGTGGATGGCGATGAGAAGAAAATCATTCCCCTCGTGCGCCAAGCCGCTGAACTCGGGGCCGATATCATCAAGGCGGATCCCACGGATAACGTGCAGCTCTATCACCAAGTGATCGCGGCCGCCGGCAGCGT
>CAMAVZ010000115.1:0-3355 GCA_945861645.1 Opitutus sp. GAS368
GCCACCAGGTTCACGGTAGTAAATTGATTTGAAGTAGGCGCGATCGATGACGGGGCTGACGGCCAAACCGCTCGCCACGAGTACGGTGCGCGCCGCGGATTGATTCGCTTCGTCATTGGCGCGAAAGGCGACGTGGTGGATCGTGCCGCTGCCGTTTACGCCGCGCGGCAGAGTGGGGTCGGTCAATAAGTCCACATAGGTGCCAGGGCCGCTTTGATCGACCGTGTAGCGAGCGCGGTAGCCAGCTTGGGCGATTAAGCGATAGCCCATCGAGTCGGTGAGCACCGCGGCGGTCGCGGCGGTTGAGGTGAGGGCTAGGGTGGTGCTGTGGAATCCCCGCAGGGCATTTTTAATCGGCACTTCCTCGGACGGTGCGGGTGGCCGCAAATCGGTTTCGCTGGTGGCGATTAATTCAAGGCGGAGATCATCGGGATCGAAGAACGGGAGCACCTCATCGCTAAAGCGACTTTCTCGCGGGAGGTGTTTGATGTTCATTTGCGCGATGCGTTGCTGCCAGAAATCCAGCGATCCCGCCGGCACGGCGAAACTTGTGGCGTAGGCTTGGCCGGTGCCGGGACGACCTCGCGGGAGTCCAGCCCACGGAAAGAATGTCAGGCAGGTCCCGGGGGAACCAAGATAATCGCCGTAGTAGAGGTGATAGGTGCCCGGGTCATCCTGATTGACCGATTGTTTTACGAAACGTAGCCCCAGTACCTTGGTGTAAAAGTGCAGATTGCGGCTGATATCGGAAGAAATCGCCGTGATGTGATGCAGTCCGTGCGTGGTGGTCGAGTGCATGCCGGCTGTAATAAAATAAATATTAGCTCAACGTTGGAGGCCGATTTTTTTGCAAAGCCGGCTGAGGTCGGCAAGTTCGGTGAAGGAAAGTGCGTTCATCTCGCGGGTTACTTTACCCACCACCTTGGGCCATAAGTTAGCGATGAACGCTTGGCCATTTTCCGTCAATTTAACGACGACGAAGCGGCGATCAGCCGGGTCCCGTTCCCGGAGCACGTAACCGGCTTTTTCCAAATTATCGACCACGAGGGTTAGGTTTCCCCCGCTCTTTAATAATTTCTCGGCCAGTTCACTCTGGCAGAGCGGGCCGATGTGGTAAAGTGCGTCGAGAACACCAAACTGAGTAATCGTCAGCGTTGCTGGGAGGACCGTCTGAATTCGAACGGCGACCGACTCAGCGCTGCGCGCTAATTTAATGAAGGCATTGAGGGCATTGATTTCCTCGTTCGTGCCGCGGTGTCGAGTTCCCATTAAGACAATGCTTTAAGCGAATAGTTTCATGTCAAAGCATTTATAAAAACAGCTTTTAAGATAATCCTAACTCATTAAGCCAGATCGATTTTATTAACTCTAGCCAAGTGACGCCCGCCCTCAAAAGCGGTATCAAGCCACACTTTAACAATTTTCAAGGCTTCCTCTTCCGTGGCGGTGCGTTGGCCGAGGGAGAGGCAGTTGCCGTCGTTATGGGAGCGATTCCAGATCGCGACTTGTTCGTTCCAGCAGAGGCCGCAGCGGACGCCTTTGATACGATTGGCCACGATGGCTTCACCGTTGCCGGAGCCGCCCAAAATGATGCCGCGTTCGACTTCGCCCGAGGCTACCGCCAAGGCCACGGGGCGGATAAAATCGGGATAATCGCAGGGGGCGTCAGAACTCGTGCCACAATCGCGAACGGTGTGACCATCGGCGAGCAGCATGGCTTTGATCTTTTCCTTATAAGCAAAGCCCGCGTGATCAGAGCCCAGAGCGATGGTGAATTTTTTCATAACAACAAAGAATAGATTTTGGCGAAAGTGGCGACAGCCGTTATTCCTACGCGCAGGAATGGCCGCAAACTAATTTCTATGCGTGGTGCCCGTTGGCTGGGCTCCGTTCACCACGTATCGATCAGGTGAAGAAAGGCCGCGGGATCGGCAAAATGGGGGAATACGGCCGTAGGTTGATGCGCGGCTAATTCTGCCACGCTGTAGCGACCAGTGGCCACCCCGATGGTCTTGGCGCCGATCACTCGGCCGCATTCGATATCGTGGGGGGTATCACCGATGATGACCGTTTGCTCCGGTCGAAAATCGATGGCGTGGCGTGCTTTGGCGCGGCGCAGGGCATGGGGGCCGAGGTCATTGCGCCGCGGGCTATCATCGGCGAAGGCGCCAAATGCAAAATAGTGCCAGACCTGAAAGTGGGTGAGCTTGATTTCGGCCCCGCGCTTCAGGTTGCCGGTAAGTAACCCTTGGGCCACGTCAGTCCGTTGGTGCAAAATTTCTAGCAGATCGCGCACTCCGGGGAGGACTTGGCCGGGTGGGCCGTCGCGCAATTCTTTCGGCAGGATTTGTAAATACGTCTCCAGATAATCGTGCGCATTCTGCGGCGTATCGGGCAAGCCGACGTGGCGAAAAACTTCGCCGGTAATCCATGTATCTGTGCGGCCCGCCCAATCAATCTGGGTGAGATCACCTATTTTCCCGAAGCGTTGGGTTAGGGCCTTCTCCATCGCGCGGACGCCGGCGCCGTGGGAAACAATAATGGTGCCGTCAATATCCCAGAGGATGAGTTTTTTCATGGGGCCAAGCGGTGGCGAAGGAGATTCATAGCAGAGGCGACGTAGGCGGGGCCGGCGAGGGAGCTCAAGAAATAAAGTGAGTGCCCAGCTACTCGTTTAATGGTGGCTCATCTGGCCCGTGATCCTGCTTGCCTCTCCATTAGCATCATCTTCAGTGAGCAGAAATCTGCTCGTCCGCTTAATGACGAGTAAATCAGATTCATTTAAATGACCGCTCATTTTTACGACTGCTTGCCGTTATGCCCGAAGCTCAAATAAAAATCGCCCTGATCCAGCTGCATGCGGGGATTAAACAGGCCAACGGCGCCATCATTGCACAAACACTAGGTGAGCTTGAAGCCTTACTGGCCGCGCACCGCGAGAGCTTACACCCGCAGCTAGTTCATTTTTTAGCCGGTCGCAGCTACGCGAAGGCTTTGGCTTATTTAGGGGGCGGCGCAGCGCTGACCGCGCGACCTGCCTCGCCCCCGGGAGGCTGTGGCGGACATTGATGAATGATGGGCATAAAATTTCGGTGCAGGGCGGCCAAACGCTAGGACAAAATCCTTTTGGCGCGCTCAGTGGGGCGGGTTTGCCGGTTGCTCCGGTTAGTAGGGTGAGTCGCCCGTCGGTCGCGAGTGGCGTTACGAAAAATCGTGGGCGGGTGGATATTCTTCGTGAAACGGCTGGACGCGGTGGCAAGACGGTAACGGTCGTGACAAATTTTACGGGCATTGGTTTGCCCGAAAAAGAGCAACTCGCCAAAAAAATGCGAAATGCGTGTGGCGCCGGCGGGAC
>CAMAVZ010000116.1:0-3010 GCA_945861645.1 Opitutus sp. GAS368
GCGTCGACTGGTATGCTATCGCCTGAGCTATATAAAACGCCAAGAGAATAGTAGGCGGGGGCGAAACCCTGCTCCGCCGCCTTGCGAAACCATCTTGCCGCCTCGACCCCATCCTTTGGCGCTACTTCGCCGCCGGCATGCATCGTGCCCAATGCAAATTGAGCCTCTACGACACCCAAATCCGCTGCCTTGAGATACCACTTCGTCGCCTCGACACTGTCCTGCGGCGCACCGGCGCCACTCCGATACGCCAAGCCGAGCCTGGTCTGTGCCTCCGTCATGCCCTGTTCCGCCGCCTCGCGGAGCCATTTGAGCGCTTCAGCCATATTTTGCGGCACGCCAAGGCCATTGGCATACATCAGCCCAAGATTGAACTGGGCTTCGGCGACACCTTGTTCCGCGGCGGCGCGGTACCATCTTGCCGCCTCGGCACGGTCCTTCAACACGCCATCTCCTTCGACGTACATTTTGCCAAGACTCAACTGCGCCTCAGCCACGCCGTTTTCGGCGGCGCGGCGATACCACTTTGCGGCCTCGCGATTGTCCCGTGGCAAGCCCTCGCCGTAGTCATAAATGAAGCCGAGGTTGAATTGCGCCTCAGCGAAGTCCTGTTCCGCAGCTCGGCGATACCATTTCACGGCCTCAGCGCTGTCTTTCAGCACACCTTCGCCGTCACCGATGCGAAACATCAGCCCGAGTATCGTTTGAGCATTGGCCTTACCCTGTTCCGCAGCTTTGCGCAACCACTTCACGGCCTCGGTGCTGTTCTTCGCCCCTCCCTCGCCAGTGCGGTACATCAAGCCAAGGCGGAGTTGGACTGAGGCGTCATTCAGGTCGTGTTTCGCCAGTAAGTCAGCAATGCCCTCCGCTCCAGCCGGGGGAAGTACGGCAACCAAGAAAAGAACTAATCCTAGCTTCATCGTAACGCAACGAATCGTATTTGTGCGCTCATGAACGCACAAGCTGGGTCGGAAATGTTGCCTTGGCAAGCCGAAGCAATGGGAGAACGTGCTCGACTATGAATTGACTCTTGACGGCACCAGTCCTTCGCATCTCATTATTTTTTTATACTATTTCTGTTATTTTGCATGCTATAGTTTGCGTCGTGCTCGCGGAATTTGGCCCCCATGCACCCTTACCCGCCCCCAGCTTTGTCTGAGACTATCGATCTGAAATCCGTATTCGCGTGATCTCACTTAAGGGATTGATTTGGGCCATAAGTTCGGCGGTCGCCTTGGCGGCCCTGCCGATCCGTGCGGCGCCGCTCGGAGGCGACGTACGGGCCTTCATGGATAACTATTGCTTCAGTTGTCACAATGACGTCGACCGAGAGGCGGGTCTTGATCTGACGGAACTGGAATATGCGCCCAGTGACCCCGAAAATCTTGCTCGGTGGACTACGATTCACGATCGCGTTAACGATGGCGAAATGCCCCCGAAAAAAAAGAAGCGACCGCCGGCGGGAGACACGGTCGCATTTATGAAGAGCCTGGCCGGAGCCTTGACGTCCTCGGACGAGGCTTTGGTTGCTCAAACGGGACGTACCACACGGCGGCGGCTGAATCGGACCGAATACGAGTACGCAGTGCGGGATCTATTTCAGGCACCCTGGCTGTTGGTTAAGGATCACCTGCCGGAGGACGGAGAGGCGGCGCATTTTAATAAAGTTAGCCGAGCTCTTGATGTGTCCTATGTGCACATGGCGCGATATATGAGCGCCGCCGATTATGCGATCCGCCAGGTCATCACGGCGAAATTCCAGCAACCCAAGACCAGGACAACCCGCTATTGGGCCCGCGACAATTTCGGCTTCTACGATCACGAGGGCAACCCAGACCGTGGGCGGTTTCCGGTTCTGGGTTCGGGCCCAGATGTCGATACTCTGTCCAGAAAACGGCCGCTGACTGCCGGGAATTTCGATCCCGCTAGGCGGGAGCTGGAAGCGATGGCCTGGACGTCCAGCCATTTCCAAACCGGTTTCAATACAAATTGGTTGATGTATAGAACCCCTGTCACCGGAAAGTACAATCTTCGCTTTAGCGGCAATACGATTTGGGTCGGACCAAATGGCTCGATTAAGGCGCATGCTCCGTCCGCTGGCTTGGCACCCAGCGGCGCGAACGCAGCGGCAGCAACCCAGCCACCGTCCGAATGGCATCGGGCCAACCCGTTCGATATCACGGTGGGTCAGCGCAATGAGCCGGTGCACATATACGCCAAGGTCGGGACGACGGCGGCGGCTCGCATCATGCAGTTTGATCTGACTCCTGTACCGGCCGTCTACGAGGCTAACAACGTCTGGTTGGTGGCAAATCAGACCATCATTACGGATGCGGTGAGATTCTTTCGTCCGCGGTCGGGACTCAACGGCGACGCGGACAACTCCAACAAGCTTGCGCAGCGCGATGGGATGCCCGGCGTTGCCTTCCGTTGGATGGAGGTCGAAGGGCCGCTTTATGACGAATCCACGACTGCCGGCTACCGCCTGCTGTTCGGTGACCTGCCCCTGCGGCGGGTGACTGAAAAGAACCAGGGGGTAGAAATAGAAATTTTGCCGGATCCGCTTCGCAGTCCCCCGACGGTTCGGGGTGAACCTCTCGGTTCAGGCAGGATTCATGCGGTGCGCGAAGACCTTGAACTGCTCGCCGCCCACGATGCCCAGGCGCGGTCGAGCTTTCCGATCCGGGCCGGCTTTCTGCCCGTGCCCGTCCGCCTCGAGGTCGTGTCGGCAGCCCCGCTTGAAGACGCCGAGCGGCTCCTGCGATCGTTTCTCCCCCGGGCCTACCGCCGGCCCGTCCCGGAAAGCGAGGTGAACCGTTTCCTCGCGCTTTTCCACCGGCGATTGCAGACCGGCGCCGGTTTCGCCGACGCGTTGCTCACCACCTACACGGCGGTTCTGGCGTCGCAGGAATTCGTATACCTGGATGAAGGCAAATCCGGCCCGCTCGACGACCATGCGCTGGCCACGCGGCTGGCCCTGCTCTTGTGGAACTCGGCGCCGGATGCGGCG